>JAGZSF010000006.1 GCA_018381235.1 Collinsella sp.
CCATCCTCGCAGTATCCGGTTCTCAAGGTGCACGCTTTGCGGCTCATCCGGTCCGACCGGGCCGCGCGGCAAGGAGATATATTGCCAGACCGGAGGGGCCCCGGGAGCGGGAATCTGGGCGTACACATTTCCTACACATCTTGGGATCCGACTAACGTTTGCCAGCCGTTACCTACCGCTCGCCGAGCATCTCTTTATATAAGGCAGTCTCATGGTTAAAGCGGATACGTCCCCCTAGCTAAAGCACAGCCAGCATCGAGCAACTCATCACGTTCTTCCACCGAGAACCCCTCGGCGTAGACGCGCACCACTGGTTCGGTCCCGCTAGGACGGACCAGCAGCCACGTGTCATCCTCGAATGCCAAACGCAAGCCATCCATATGACTAACGTTTTGCGGCACCTTGCCACAAATCGACTTGGGGTTTACGCCCGGCAGCAGGGTTCGTAACGTTTCGGCATCTTCGGCCTCAAGGCGCAAATCGCGTCGACCGTAACTCGTCTTACCAAAACTGTCCTCGAGTTGGTCGACCAGAACGCCCAAAGGCGCGTCCGTCTTTGCCATAAGCTCACACAGAATCAGACAGGCGAGGATTCCATCGCGCTCGGGCATATGCGCGGCGATGCCGATACCACCGGCTTCTTCGCCGCCCATGAGGACGCCGCCCTTCTTCATCTCTGACGCTATATATTTGAAACCGACTGGTTTGACGGTCACGCGGCAGCCAAGCGCATCGGCAATGCGGCGCACGAGCGTCGAGCATGAAAGATTGACGACGACGCGCCCCTTCAAATTACGAAATTGAACCAAGTCGCCCAAAACGAGCGCCATGATCTGATGCGGATGTATATATCTGCCGCGCTCGTCAACCGCGCCGATACGGTCAGCGTCGCCGTCGGTCACCAGGCCAGCGCAAGCTCCGTCCTCGATAACCGTGCGCTCGCAAGCGTCCACCCACGGCTCAACGGGGTCGGGGCAGATATCTTCTTGGTCAGACGCCTGCCCGGCGTGAATCTCGTGCACCTCAACGCCAAGCTCGCGCAGCAAGTCGGCTAGATAGCCTTGGGCTGCGCCGCCCATGGGATCGACAACCACGCGCAGGTGCGCGGCGCGGATGGCTTCGGCATCGACAAACGATGCCACCGTCTGCATATAGTCAGGAATGATATCCGCGGTGCGATATTGCCCCTCGATCCCCGTTGGCTCGGGAGCCATGGTCTCTTCGAGCTCTTCGATGACATCCTGGTTGGCGGTTGAGCCGTCACCCATGCGAATCTTGAGGCACAGATAACCCTGCGGATGATGGGACCCCGTCACCATGAGCGCGCCGCACGCCTCACCGTCATAAGCCGCCGCCCACGTAAGGGCAGGGGTCGGAACAGGTCGCGAAGCGAGCACGGCGTCCAGCCCGTGCGCTGCTAGCACGCCCGCCGCAAGTTCAGCGAACTCGCTCGCCAGGGGCCGGGTGTCGAACCCTATATATACTGTTTTGCCCGGATTGGTCTTTTGCCACAACTCGCCGACGGCATCGGCGATACGAGCAACGTTATCGGCAGTGAAGTCCTCATCGACGCGAGCGCGCCAACCGTCAGTTCCAAAATGAATTATCGCGCACACGCGCAGACACCTCACAGTGTTTGGATCATGGTACGCATGGGGTATACCCGCAACATGCACTCGGCAACCTGCCGGCACCAGCATTCACCATTTGGGCAAATGCTGCCGAGGACATGCAAGCAATAAAAAAAACCGCCCCGTATGGAGCGGTTTTGCCCTTTATATATCGAGCGCCTCGGCCATCGCGGCCGTAGTGATTGCCGTGGTTCCACAGCAACTGCCCACCATTGCGGCACCGGCATGTCTCCATTCGATGCATGCGCGCGCGAAAGCTTCGGGGTTCTCGTGCCATACGGGGCCATCCTGAGTCTGGACCGGATCGCCTACGTTGGGACGCACCGTGACGGGAGTAGTCGCCGATGTAACCATCCTGGGCACCGCCGCGTTCGCGGCCGCAAGCGAACAGCAATTAACACCAACCGAGTTTGCGCCGTGTTTTTCGGCGTACAAAACGGCCGCCTCGATGTTGAGGCCATCGCCCAACAGGTCGCCTTTATCGTCAACGACAAAACTCACCAGAACAGGCATGCCGTCGGCGGCATCTCGGGCGCCGGCAAGCATGGGCTGCAAATTACGGATAGACGTCACCGTCTCGATCAGCAGACCGTCAACGCCGGCATTGAGCAAGGCGTGCGCCTGTTCGCGCGCAATGCCTCGGATTTCACGATACTCGGCAGAGTCCTCGGCAAACCACTCAATACCGATCGGGCCCATCGAGCCCAGCAGCAGTTGCGGGTGCGCCTGGCGAGCATCGTCGACGGCCCCGCGATTGACCTCCGCCACGGACGGCGCAATCTGGTCGTGCTTGAGGGCATAGCTTGATGCCTGAAAGGTGTTGGTAATGAGCACCTGCGCGCCGGCAGCGACATACAAGCGATGGATACGAGAAACGGTCTGCGGCTCTGCCAGATTCCAAAACGCCGGTGGAATGTCGGCGGCATCGTACTCACTCAACAGAACACTGCCCATGGGGCCCTGCGCCAACAAGGTCTCGCTCGACAAGCGGCGCGCAAGTTCCTCGGCACCAAAGCGGTTGTAATAACTCGTATCCATATATATCCCGCTATTCCTCGACGCTGATTCCCTGCTTTTCGAGATAGGCGAGCCAGCGGTTCATCGTGTCCTCGGAAAGCGCATGCTCCATCATGCAGGCCTCGGAATCGGCTCGCTCAAATTCGACACCGAGCTCCTGAACCAAAAACGTGCGGATGAGGCGATGACGGTACCAGATAGCCGTACCAACCTCGCGGCCGCGATCGGTCAGGACTACCTTGCCGTAGTGCGATTGCTCGACAAGTTCGGATGCCTTGAGCGCCGAAACCGCTTTATTGACCGATGCCTTGGAGACGCCAAGGCGCTGCGCGATGTCGACCGATCGAACGCCGTTGGTTTCCCCCTCTTCGCTTTCAATGCGAACCATGCACTCCAAGTAGTCTTCGTTCGCCACCGTCAGATGTAGTTCGCGCGAGCTATTTGTCGTATCCATGATCTTCCGTCCCTTCTGCATTCAATGGCTGATTCTACCCCATCCAAGCGTCGCGGTATGCCGTGGCATACCGTGCTAGAGTTCTTGTTGCACACGACGACCAAGATTGGAGCGGTCTTTATGGAAAACACCACCACGAACCCCGATGTCCTCGAGCGCTTTTTGCGCTACGTCCAGATCAACACGCAGTCCGAGGATGCAAACTGCGACCAGGTACCCTCGAGCGCCGTTCAGTTTGACCTTGCCAACGTGCTGGCTGAAGAGCTGCGCGAGCTTGGTGCGGAAGATGCCCACGTGACCGAGCACGCCTATGTCTGCGCGCATATCCCCGCAAGTGCGGGCGCTGAGGACAAGCCCGCCCTGGGCCTGATCGCCCATCTCGACACCACCGAAGTTGCACCGGGCGCCGGCGTGAAGCCGCACATCGTACACCACGAAGGCGGCGACCTGGTCTGCGGCACGGTTGACGGTAAGCCCGTTGCCATGAGCACCGCCAAGCTTCCCGCCCTGAATGACCTCGCGGGTGAGGACCTGGTCTGCAGCGATGGCACCACGCTGCTGGGCGCGGACGACAAGGCAGGCGTCGCCGAGATCATGTCGCTTGTCGCGCGTATCGCTCAGGACCCTTCTCTGCCCCATCCTGCACTCGGCATTTGCTTCTGCCCTGACGAGGAAATCGGCCACGGAGCCGAGCTGTTGGATATCGATACCTTTGGCTGCAAGTACGCCTACACGGTCGACGGCGGCCCCATCGGCGAGCTGGAGTGGGAGTGCTTTAACGCCGCCGAGGCGACCGTCCGCTTTGAGGGCCAGTCCATCCACCCGGGCGACGCCAAGGGCCGTATGGTCAACGCAGGCAATCTGTTCTGCGACTTCAACGCGTTGCTCCCCTACGCGCAGCGCCCGGAGTATACGGAAGGCTACGAGGGCTTTTATCACCTTGAGGGTGTATCTGCGACCGTCGATCACGCCACAGCGCGCTATATCGTCCGCGACCATGACGCCGCCAAGTTCCAGCAGAAACTCGACCTTATTGATGCCGCTGCCTCGATGCTCAACCAGCGTCTGGGTGAGGAGCGCGTGACGGTCGAGATTAAGCAGCAGTATCGAAATATGGCCGAGATCGTTCGTGACTATCCCGAGCTTATTGATGTTGCCAAGGAAGCCTACCTTGCCTGCGGCGTTGAGCCCCAAGTGCTGCCAATTCGTGGCGGCACCGACGGCGCCCAGCTGTCGTTCCGCGGTCTGCCCTGCCCCAACCTTTCCACCGGCGGCTATTGCTACCACGGCGTCAACGAGTTCGTCCCGGTCAGTTCGCTCGTCAAGATGACCGACGTGCTCCAGGAGCTCGTCGCCCGCTTTGCATAGGGAACTCGAACAATCTAGGTAAGCAAAACCGCCCCGTCCTCAAAACCGAGAACGGGGCGGTTTTTGGTGCAAGGGGAGTAGTCAGCACCGCAGGTTGAGCCAACGTCAGCGAGCGACGTCCAAGGCGAACAAGTTGGCATAAAAAAGGCAGGGCATAGACCTTCTGGTCATGCCCTGCCTTTTGAATGACAAATTGTCGCTCTGGGCGGCGCGCAGCGTCGAGCCGTTACGGCGTTTGGTAAAACGCCGTAACTTAGTAGTTGGCCTCGTAGCCGTTACCGTCGCCGGTGGGCTCTTCGTAGTAGTCCGAATCGCTCGAATCGCCTGAGTCATCGGAATCGTCAGAGCTGACCGATGAAGTTGCGGTACCGTTTGCGTAGTCGTCAGACGTGTTGTTGTTCAGGTCGCCGATCGTAGAACTGGAACCGTCGGAAAGACCCATGGTGTTGGGACCCTTGGGATCCTTGCCGGCATCGACGCGCTCCATCATTTCCTTGAGCTCGTCCTCGTAGACAAAGACGTAGCTCACACCGTCGATCATGGTGCTGTCGTCGGCGTACGAGGGCAGGTTGGCCGAGTAGATACCGTCGACATCCATACCGCGCATGGCGTTGACCGTAGCCACGATATCCTGAACGCTCATATCGGTTACGAGCATATCGGACAGCGAATTAACCAGGCCAAAAATCTTCGTGGCATCGAAGTTATTGAGAATCTGGTTGGCAAGGGCGCCAAGCACCTGACGCTGGTGGCGCATGCGCGTGTAATCGCCGTCGGCATAGGTGTAGCGGCAGCGGGCATAGGTAAGGGCGGTGGCACCGTCCATATGCTGCTGGCCAGCGGTAATCTTAATATCCAGGTGCTCGGGGTCGTCAACATCATCGGTTGCGTTAATGTCGATACCGCCAACCGAATCAATCAGCGCCTGCATACCGTCGAAGCTGACCTCGGCATAGTGGGAAATCTGAACACCGCACAGCTCGTTGACCGCCTCGACCATGGCCTCGGCGCCGCCAACGGTATGGCAGGCGTTGATCTTCATGGTCTCGCCCTTGTACTCGACCTTGGTGTCGCGCGGAACGGAAATGAGCGTCGCCTGCTTTTGCGTGGGGTCGATGCGTGCCAGGATAATCGAGTCGGCACGATACGTATCCTCGCCCGGACGGCCGTCGGTGCCAAGAAGCAGCACGTAGAACGGATCCTTTGCCTCATCGGTGTCAACCAGAACCCGACGCAGATTATCGGTAATGACATTAGAATCGCCGAGCTTGCCCATAATGGTAGCAAACCACAGGCCGGCAGCGGTAGTGGCACTCAGCAGCACACCAAGCACGACAATGAGCGCGACGTGACGAATCGTGTGGCTACGACGACGTTGACGAGCGCGCTCGGAATAGCGAGCCACGTTATCGCGACTGTAGATCTTGGCCTGCGCACCAGTTGAGGGTCTTCGGGCGGTGGTATCCGCGAGGGGCTTTTTATTAAACATAGGCAACCTGTATTAGTAGATGACGGGATCGGGGACGGAAGCATGCTCGACATGCGCGCCGAGCGCCTGCAGCTTTTCGACAAACTGCTCGTAGCCGCGCTTGATGTGATGGATGGCCGAAACCTCGGTCGTCCCGTCGGCGATCAAGCCCGCTACGACGAGGGCCGCTCCGCCACGCAGATCGGGCGAGGTAACCTGTGCACCCGAGAAGCCCTTGACGCCATGAATCATGGCATGATGGCTCTCGATACGAATGTCGGCACCCATGCGCACCAGCTCAGAGGCAAACATAAAGCGATTCTCGAAGATGTTCTCGGTGATAACGGAGCTACCGTCGGCAAGGGCGGAGAGTACCATAATCTGCGCCTGCATGTCCGTCGGGAAGCCGGGGAACGGAAGCGTCTGGATGTCGACCGGCTTGATGCGCTCGGCGCGATTCACGTGAACGCCGTCGTCGGTACGCTCGCAATCGATACCCATGAGCTCCATCTTCTTGAGCACCATGCCCAAGTGAATGGGGCAAAAGCCCGTGACATCGACACCGCGATCGTCGGCCATCAACGCACCGGCAACGATAAAGGTACCGGCCTCGATGCGGTCGCCCACTACGCGATGGGTAACAGGATGCAGCTCTTCCACGCCCTCGATGGTCACGACAGGCGTACCGGCGCCAACAATCTTGGCGCCCATCTCGTTGAGCATGTTGGCGAGATCGACGATCTCGGGCTCGCGGGCGGCATTGTCGATAACCGTGGTGCCCTGCGCGCGCACGGATGCCATAATGAGGTTCTCGGTCGCACCGACACTGGCGAACTCGAGCGTGACGGTGGTACCGCGCAGACCTTGGGGCGCATTAGCGTTGATGTAACCGTGGGCGGTATCGAACTCAACGCCCAGGGCCTCAAGACCAAGAATGTGCATATCGATCTTGCGAGCACCCAGGTTGCAGCCGCCCGGCATGGCGATCTTGGCGCGATGGAAGCGACCCAGCAGGGGTCCCATCACGGCGGTAGAAGCACGCATCTTGGCAACGAGCTCGTAGGGGGCCTCCCAAGAATCGACCTGAGAGGTATCAATCTCGAGCGTGTGCTCGTCGAGAACATCGATCGTAGCGCCCATGCCCTTGAGCACCTTGCCCATCACGTGGACATCGGAAATATCGGGCACGTTCTGCAGCGTCGTCTTGCCCGGCGCCAGAAGCGTTGCCGTCATGAGTTTGAGTGCGGAGTTCTTGGCACCCGAGACGGGCACGGAGCCTCCGATGGCGTGGCCACCCTCAACGCGGATAATATCCAAGGTCTACCCTTTCAAAAAGCATGCCCGGGATGGCTGGGCCATCCCGGGCATGATGTGTTCGCAAATGGTCGAACGCTAAATCGTTTGACTATTGGGCAAGCTTGAGCTTACACCATGCGATTTCATTATAGAGGTAGGCGCGGCGTGCATCATCCTCCGACAAATTACCCAGCTTCTCTTCAAAACCTTGAATATCAGCTTTAAGCTTGTCGGCATCGACGGTCGCCAAATCGCAAGCGCGCTCGGCGAGAACGGTCACGACATCGTCCGCAACCTGGGCATAGCCGCCGGCCACGGCAAACGTGTGGTCGACAGTGCCCATGGCCTTATCGGAAACGCGAACGTAACCGCGGTCGATCGTGCAGATCTCGCTGGAGTGAGCAGGCAGAACGCCAAACTCGCCATCCGTGGACGGAATCGACACAAACGCAGCGTCGCCCTCATAGGCGCAGCTCACGGGGCACACGATGCGGATACGCATAACCTACTTCTCCCCCATCTTGCGGGCGCGCTCGCGCACGTCCTCAATCGTGGAAGCATAGCGGAAAGCCTGCTCGGGCAGGTCATCGGCCTTGCCGTCGACAATCTCGGCGAAGGAGCGGACGGTATCCTCGACGCGGACGTAGACACCGGGGTTGCCGGTGAACTTCTCGGCAACGTGGAAGGACTGGGAGAGGAACTGCTGGATCTTACGGGCACGGTTGACCGTAAGGCGCTGCTCCTCGGACAGCTCGTCCATACCCAGAATGGCGATGATGTCCTGAAGGTCGGAGTACTCCTGCAGGAGCTCCTGGACCTTGACGGCGACACGGTAGTGCTCCTCGCCGACAATCGAGGGATCGAGAGCGTCGGAGGAAGACGCGAGCGGGTCGATAGCCGGGAACAGACCGAGCGACGAAATGCTACGCGAAAGGACCGTAGTGGCGTCGAGGTGCGTAAACGTCGTGGCAGGCGCCGGGTCGGTCAGGTCGTCTGCAGGGACGTAGACGGCCTGGACGGAGGTAATGGAACCCGTCTTGGTCGAGGTAATGCGCTCCTGGAGGTCGCCCATCTCGGTTGCCAGCGTGGGCTGGTAACCAACGGCGGACGGCATACGGCCCAGCAGTGCGGAAACCTCGGAACCTGCCTGGGAGAAGCGGAAGATGTTGTCGATGAACAGCAGAACGTCCTGGCCACGATCACGGAAATACTCAGCGGTGGTAAGGCCGGCCAGACCGATGCGCAGACGCGCTCCGGGCGGCTCGTTCATCTGACCATAGACCAAGCAGGTCTTGTCGATAACGCCGGACTCGCTCATCTCGAGGAACAGGTCGGTGCCCTCGCGGGTACGCTCGCCGACGCCGGTGAACACCGAAGTGCCGCCGTGCTCCTGGGCGAGGTTGTTGATGAGCTCCTGAATCAAAACGGTCTTGCCGACGCCGGCGCCGCCGAACAGACCCGTTTTGCCGCCACGGATGTAGGGCTCGAGCAGGTCAACGGCCTTGATGCCGGTCTCGAAGATCTCGGTCTTGGTGGTGAGCTCGTCGAAACGGGGCGCTGCATGGTGGATGGGGTAGAACTCCTCCACCTCGGGCATGGGCTTGCCGTCGACGGGCTTGCCCATGACATTCCAAATGCGGCCGAGCGTCTTGGGGCCGACCGGCATCTTCATGGGCTCACCGGTATCGGTGGCGATGAGGCCGCGCTGCAGGCCGTCGGTCGAGGACATGGCGACCGTGCGGACGACGCCGCCCGGAAGCTGGCTCTCGACCTCGAGGATCGTGCTCAGATGACCGATCGGGGTCTCGGCCTCGACCGTGAGCGCGTTGTAGATCGGGGGCACCGCGCCGTCAAACTTGACGTCGACGACAGGGCCGATGATTCGCACGATGCGACCATCACCGGCAGTCGTCTTCTTGGTGGCTTCCTCGACCGCAAGCTTTACGGTGTTATTAGCCATTACTGTTCCTCCAATGCTGAGGCTCCGCCGACGATCTCGTTAATCTCGGTCGTGATCGAAGCCTGGCGCACGCGACTATACGTGCGGGTAAGGGTCGAGATGATCGCGGTGGCGTTTTCCGTCGCGGAGTGCATGGCCTTGCGGCGTGCACCCTGCTCGGCAGCCGCCGAATCGATCAGGGCCTGGTAGATGACCGTCAGGATATAAGACGGCACAAGCTTGCCGAGAACATGCTCGGGAGAGGGCACGAACTCGAACGTGGACGAGATGCGCTTAGGGGCGTCGGTCTCGTTCTTACGCGGACCGTGGGCCATAGCGATCATCTCGGGGTCGAGCGGCAACAGATGCTCGACGCGAAGCTCCTGATCCACGCGGTTCTTAGCGTGGTGGTAGACAAGCTCGACACGGTCAAGCTCACCGGCACGATACGCATCGCAGATATGAGAGGAGATCATGCGGGCCTGATTGAAATCGGGCTCAGAGGAGTTGCCCTCAAAGTGCATGACGACGTTTGCGCGGTCACGGAAATACGTGGCCGGCTTACGCCCGCACGCGATGATCTCGCACTCGATGCCGTCGTTCGCCCAAGAAGCGGCGAGCTTTTCGGCCGTGCGCTCCACCGTCGTATTGAAACCGCCGGCAAGGCCGCGGTCCGAGGCAATAACGACAATCAGGCCATGCTTGACACTCTCATGCTTCTGCAGCATGGGATCGGTGCCCGAACAGGAGGCGTCGCCGGCGACCGTCAACATGACGTCGGTCAGCGCCTCCTTATAGGGCTCGGCCTGCTTGGAGCGATCGAGGGCACGACGAATCTTGGCCGTAGAGACCATCTCCATCGTGCGCGTGATCTGCTTGGTCGTGGTAACCGAGGAGATTCGCTTCTTAATGTCGCGAAGGTTGGCCATGGGGCTTAGTTCTCCTCTGATCCAGAAACATCCGAATGGTGCTTGGCCATGAACTGCTGCTTGAAGTCGCCGATGACGCGCAAGAGCTCAGCCTTGGTGTCATCATCGATCTTCTTGGCGCGAACCTTGTCGAGCAGCGAGCCAAAGCCATTGTCCATGTACTCGATGAGCTCGGCACGGAAAGGCAGCACGTCGGCGATCTCCAGGTCATCCAGGAAGCCCTCGTTGCCAGCGAACAGCGTAACAATCTGCTCGCCAACCTCAAACGGCTTGTAACGCGGCTGCTTCAGGAGCTCGGTCATGCGGGCACCATGGGTCAGCTGCTTTTGCGTGGCCTCGTCGAGGTCGGAGCCGAACTGCGTAAAGCCGGCGAGCTCCTGGTACGAAGCGAGGTCCAGACGGAGGTTGCCGGCGACCTGCTTCATAGCCTTGGTCTGCGCGTCGCCACCGACGCGGGACACGGAAATGCCCACGTCAACTGCCGGGCGCTGACCCTGGAAGAAGAGCTCGGACTGCAGGTAGATCTGACCATCGGTAATGGAAATGACGTTGGTCGGAATGTAGGCCGAGACGTCGCCGTCCTGGGTCTCGATGATCGGCAGTGCCGTCATGGAGCCGTAACCGTTCTTCTTGGACATCTTGACGGCACGCTCGAGCAGACGAGAGTGCAGGTAGAAGATGTCGCCAGGATAGGCCTCGCGTCCGGGCGGACGATGCAGCGTCAGCGACATCTGACGGTAGGCCACAGCCTGCTTAGACAGGTCGTCGTAGATGACGAGCACGTGGCCGCCGGGGTTGGTCTCGCTGGCGGGCTTGCCGTCCTCGCCGTTGTACATGAAGAACTCGCCGATAGCGGCACCGGCCATAGGCGCGATGTACTGCATAGGGGCGGAATCGGCAGCGGTGGCCGAAACGATGATGGTGTAGTCGAGCGCACCGTGCTGAGCGAGGGTCTCGCGGATGTTGGCAACCGTGGAGGCCTTCTGGCCGATGGCGACATAGATGCAGACCATGCCCTTGCCGCGCTGGTTGAGAATAGCGTCGATGGCGATGGCGGTCTTACCGGTCTTACGGTCGCCGATGATGAGCTCACGCTGACCGCGGCCAATAGGCACCATGGAGTCGATAGCGAGCAGACCGGTCTGAACCGGCTCGCACACCGGGGTACGATCGATGACGCCGGGGGCCTTGAACTCGATGGGGCGACGGTGCGTGGCGACGATGTCGCCCAGGCCGTCGATGGGCTGGCCAAGCGGATTGACGACGCGGCCGAGCATGGCACGGCTCACGGGGATATCCATAATGCGGCCAGTGGTGCGGCACTCGTCGCCTTCCTTGATGGAGTCGACGGCACCAAACAGAACGGCGCCGACCTCGTCACGGTCAAGGTTCTGGGCAAGGCCGAAGACGGTCTCACCGGTATCGGAGCTCTTGAACTCCAGAAGCTCGCCTGCCATGGCGCTCTTGAGGCCGGAGACGCGCGCGATGCCGTCGCCTACCTCGTCGACCGTTGAAACCTCATGCGTATCGACCGTCGCGGAGAGGCTCGTAAGCTGCTCCTGCAGTTTCTTGGCGATATCCTGGGCATTGAGGGTTTCGGACATTAGGCTTCACCTCCGTACGAATTAGCAGAGTTTGCGAGGGTCTCCTGCGCGATGCGCAGCTGCGTCTTGACGGAAATGTCACGACGCTCGCCGCGGGCCTCGAGCACCAGGCCGCCCACGATAGACGGGTCGACCTGCTCGATAAGGAATACCTTGCGGCCGAAGTCCTGCTCGCATTTCTTAGTGATGGTTTGACGCAGCTCGTCGTCGAGCGGGATCGCCGTGGTGACGGTCACGCCCACTACATCCTCGTCTTCCTCGGCAACATACTTAAAGGCAGCTGCCACCTTGGAAAGAAGGTCGAGCTGGTCGCGCTTGGACATGGTGTCGAGCACGGCGATGATCTCGGGGCTGGCAGAGGCCAGGCGCTCGACCATCTCGAGGTCCTCGAACACATGGTTCTCGGCCTTGGCGGCTTCCAAAAGGGAACGCGCGTAGGTCTCGAGCACCTTGTCCTGATAGCGGCTAGTCGGCATTCAGGCTACCTGCTTCCTGGATGTAGCGCTCGATGAGCTTCTTCTGCTCGGCATCGTCCTCGAGTGCCTCGCCCACGATCTTGGTGGCGACGGCAACGGACAGGTCGGCGATGGAGCTCGCGGCACCGGCGTAGATGGACTTGCGCTCGTCCTCGACGGTCGTATGGGCCTTGGCGATGATCTCCTCGGCCTCCTTGTGAGCAGCCTCGATGATACGGGCACGCTCGGACTCGGCGTCCTTACGGGCCTCGAGAACGATGTCGGCAGCCTGACGACGGGCGTCGGTGACGATCGAGTCGGACTCAGCGCGCTTGGCGATAGCCTCCTGCTTGGTCTTCTCGGCCTCGTCGAGGCTCTCCTTGATCTTCTTGCCGCGCTCCTCCATGGTTTTCATGATGCCCGGCAGGGCGACCTTGGCCAGCACGATCCAGATAATCAGGAAGGCGATAAGCGCCGGGATGAACTCCGCCATCTTAGGGATGAGGATGTCCGCACCGGCGGCGCCGTCCTCGGCGAACGCGGAAACCGGCATGAGCAGCGCGGCCGCGGACGCGGAGAGTGCGATCGCGCTCTTCTGGGATGAAAGATTCATACTTGACGCTCCGTGCTATTTAACGATCAGCGCGACAACGAAGCCGATCAGAGCCAGAGCCTCGCCGAAAGCGGAGCCCATGATGAAGACGGTGAACACGCGGCCCTGGACCTCAGGCTGACGGGCCATAGCACCCGTAGCACCCAGAGCAGACAGGCCGATAGCAAGACCAGCGCCGATAACACCGAGACCGTAACCGATAACTCCCACGATTCCTCCTTTGTCGTGCGTGTCTTATTTCACGCAGGATAACCTTTTTATAACTGCCGGGCTCCATGGGTACGGGCACCGGCGGTTTAACGAATTGCCTTACCTTTAAGGCACGAACGGAAGACTACTCCTCCTCCGCGACCTCCTCTGCCTCGGAGACATACACGGCGGTAAGGACCGTGAAGACGTAAGCCTGGATGGCGCCGACCACAAGCTCGATCGCATAGATCAGGATGAGGATGGCAAGCCAGGCCAGCGAAGGCAGGGCGCCGACGGCGTGGGCCGCGGAAACCTGCTGAAGCAGCGGCTGCATGAACATGCTCGCCATGATGGCGAACGAGCCCATGACCACGTGTCCTGCGAACATGTTGCAGAACAGACGGACGGCAAGCGTGATGAGGCGCAGGAAGGTCGAGAAAAGCTCGACGACCCACACGAGCACGTTCATCGGGAAGCTCACGCCCTGCGGGGCGAGGCTCTTGATGTAGCCGATCACGCCGTGAGCCTTGCATCCGTAGTAGATGAAGTACACGAAGGCGAAAATGGCGAGTGCGGCGGTGGAGCCGATTGCGCCGGTGCCGGGCTTCATTCCCGGGATCAGGCCGATCATGTTATTGATCAGGATGAACAGGAAAAGCGAGCACAGGAACGGGAAGTGCTTCTTCCAGTTCTCACCCACGACACCCTTGCCGATATCGTTCTCGACGTACTCAATGATGTACTCGAAACCGTTGACGAAGAAGCCCTTGGGAACCAGGGTCTGCTTCTTCTTGAACACGGCCAGGACGATCAGGAGCACGATCGTGGAGACGATCAGCCAAAACGAGTACTGCGTGATGCCGCAGCTCAGATCGCCCACGACAGGGGTGGAGCTGAACTCGCTGACCAGATGATTAATCTCATCAGGCAGCTTTTCAAAAATTTCCACGACTTACCTTTCGACCTCATGAGGATCTCGCAGCGCCTTGGCGACGCGAACCGTGCAGGCGGCCATAAAGGCCACGAAGCCGATCGCCTCGCCCAGGAGGAACATGCGAAATGCCTCTCCGAACAACACAAACACAACCAAGGTAAAGACGAGCAGGGCGATTGCCGAGACCGCCAGACTCACCATACCCTTGAGCATGTCCGCATTCTGTTTATCGTCAAGAACCGGCTTGAGCGTAAAGACAAAGGGAAGGAAGGCAATTGCGCCCGCGATGGCGCCTGCAACGATAGCGAGCAGATCGGCTATCTGAAACATTGGCGTCCTCACTTTCCTTTTTTAACGCCTCACAGAACAGTTCCCGCCAAACATTGGTGACTATTGTACGAGCCAATCGCTAAAGTACAACCGAAAAAGCATCGGTTAATACGCACCTGTTCGTTTTCTTAAGACCTTCTTTATGCCGCAGGTACGGTAATGCGTTTTTTCGAACCCCTCAGCTCAAAACGTCCGTTAACAGGAGTGCGCGTGGACGTCTTTTGCTCGCCCGCGCGCACCATTTCTTCGTATTTTCGACGTTAGCCGGTATGGCCCAGAGATTACAGCGTGCCGTAGATGCGGTCGCCGGCGTCGCCCAGGCCGGGAACGATGTAGGCAGCCTCGTTGAGATGGTCGTCGATAGCGCAGGTATAGATATGCACATCTGGGTCCTTCTCGGTCAGCGACTTGAGGCCCTCGGGGGCCGCGACGATGCACAGCATGCGGATGTCCTTGACACCGCGCTCGCGCAGGTAGCTGATGGCCATCTCGGCCGAACCGCCCGTGGCGAGCATGGGGTCGACGACCAGGCAGATGCGCTGGTCGATATCCTTGGGCATCTTGCAGTAATACTCATGCGGCTCATGGGTGACCTCGTCGCGCTCCATACCGATGTGGCCTACGCGAGCGGAGGGCACCAGGTCGAGAATGCCGTCGACCATGCCAAGGCCCGCACGCAGGATGGGCACGATGGCGAGTTTCTTGCCGGCGAGCTGTTTGAACGTGGCGATAGTGATGGGGGTCTCGACCTCGACGTCCTCCATAGGCAGGTCGCGCATGGCCTCGTAGCCGTCAAAAAGCGCGAGTTCGCGCACGAGCTGGCGGAACTGGTTGGTGCCGGTGTTTTTGTCGCGCAGGATCGACAGCTTGTGCTGGACGAGCGGATGATCGACAAGCGTCACACGGGACGCATCGTAGGTAACGGTCATGGGTTGATTGCCCCTTTCGTTGCGGCCGCAAAACGGCCTTGCTGACAAGGCGCGCAGCAATGTTGCCGCGCACGCCATGCATAAGTTTAGCGGTTTGTTGTATCGAGCAGCCCATCGCAGCCCTACTGTGCGGTACTGAGCGAGCGCTTGACTGCATCACGCCAGCCCGCAAGGTTTTGCTCGCGACGCTCGGCGGACATATGGGGAAGGAAGGTCCTAACGATCTGGGCATTTTGCTCCAGCTCTTCAAGGTCTTCCCAATAGCCGACGGCAAGACCCGCCAAGTACGCGGCACCGATTGCCGTGGTCTCCACCGTCTCGCATTGCAGCACGGGGATATCCAGCAGGTCGGCCTGGAATTGCATGATGAACTCGTTGCGTGAGGCGCCGCCATCGACGGACAGGCGCTCAATCGAAAGTCCCACGTCCTGCTCCATGGCGCGCAGCACGTCATAACTCTGGTAGGCCATGGACTCGCAGGCCGCACGCACAATGGTCGCGCGACTCGAGGCACCGGTCAGGCCGCACACGATACCGCGGGCACGCGGGTCCCACCAGGGAGCGCCCAGGCCAGCGAAGGCGGGGACGAAGTAGCAGCCCTCGTTGTCGTTGATCGAAGCGGCGAGTTGCGCGGACTCGCTCACGCTCGAGATGATGCCCATGTTGTTGCGCAGCCAGTTCATGGTTGAGCCGGCGGCAAAGATAGAACCCTCGAGCGCATAGCTGATCTTGCCGTCCGCGGCGATACCGATCGTGGAGACCAGACCGTTCTTGGATTCGACGACCTCGTCGCCGGTGTTCATGAGCATAAAGCAACCCGTGCCATAGGTGTTTTTGGTCTGGCCGGGATGGAAGCAGCAGTGGCCGAACAGCGACGCCTGCTGATCGCCCGCCACGCCCATGATGGGCGGCATGTTGGTCATGATGTCGCTCGCGACGCGGCCGTAGTCGCCCGAGCTCCAACGAACCTCGGGCATCATGGAACGCGGAACGTCAAAGAGCGCCAGCAGGTCGTCGTCCCAATCGAGCGTATGGATATTAAAGAGCGCCGTGCGGCTGGCATTGGTGTAGTCGGTGGCAAAGACCTGACTGCCGGTGAGGTTGTAGATGAGCCAGGTGTCGATGGTGCCGAACATGAGGTCGCCCGCCGCCGCGCTCTCACGCGCACCGTCGACGTTGTCGAGGATCCACTGCACCTTGGAAGCCGAGAAATACGGATCGAGCGTGAGTCCCGTGCGGGAGCGCACCAGCTCTTCTGCGCCCCGCTCGACCAGCTCGTCGATCAGAGGTGCGGTGCGACGGCATTGCCACACGATGGCGTTATAGATGGGTTGGCCGCTTATGCGGTCCCACACCACCGTGGTCTCGCGCTGGTTGGAGATACCGATGGCGGCGATGCGGTCAGAATGGATGCCGCTCTTAAACTGGACCTCCATCATCACGCCGATCTGGCTGGCAAGCACCTCCATGGGGTCTTGCTCTATCCAACCGGGACGCGGGAAGCTGGTTTTGACGCTACGACGTGCCTGCGCGACGATGCAGCCGTACTCGTCGACGATGGTCGCAAGTACCGAGGTGGTGCCGCAGTCGAGCGCCATGATGTAGGAACCGCCAAAGTTAAACGAGGCATCTTCCATGCCCAAGCTGCCCAGATTCAACGACATCGCTTACACCTTTCTATTGCATCGGGTCGGACAGGACCCGTTCGATCTCTGATGCGGGAAGTGCACCTTGGCGCAGGATCTGGAGCCCGCCGTGCTGGAACGACACGATGGTCGAGGCGTCGCGACACGGGGTCTCGCCGGCGTCGACGGCAACATCGACCCCCTCCAGGATGCGACCTTCGACGGCGGCAAAGCTTGCCGGCGAGGGCGCGCCGTGTGTGTTGGCGCTCGTGCAGGCGAGGGGACTGCCGCAGGCGCGGATGAGCGCTTGGACCACGGGAGAGGCCGAAGCGCGCAGGGCCACGGTGTCGTCGGCAGCACGCATAAAGGTCGGCACGCAGGGAGCCGCCTTGACCACGATAGTCAGGGCTCCCGGCCAGCATCGTCGCGCAAGTACGCGGGCATCTTCCGGGATATCCACGCCATAGCGGTCGAGTGCCTCGACGCCATCGACCAGCCAGGCGACCGTTTGGGTGAGTTCACGTTGCTTGAGAGTGAAGATACGGCGGTAGCCGGTACCGAGCGCAGGGACCGCGGCGCCATTGACGGCAGCCTGCGGATCGCGCGGCCACGATGGGAATTCGCCTGTATCTCGGGGCACGGCGTCCGAGAAGGCGTTGACTGCCACGGCGACACCGTAGACGGTCTCGGTCGGGATCAAGGCCAGGCCGCCGCGGCCGAGCACCTCGGCCGTGCGCTCGACGGCGAGCCGATGCGGCTCGCGCGTTCCCTCGTATACCCGATAGACCGTCTGCATGTGTATGCCAGCCCCTTACGCTCTGGTGAAAGTTTGTTTACTGAGGGGCATTCTCGCACGAAACATTCAGCCTATTTGCCCAGAGCGCATGTTGGTTTGGTGAGCGGCTCTAGTAGTCGGTGAAAGTGAGGGGGTTATTGCAGATTTTTAGCGAGCAAGCGTAACGGCACGATCGGGAAACTCAATGCTTGCGACAAGCTTTCCGCCGAGACTTTCTGCGTACCTGCTCAGCGTGTCGAGCCTCATTGATCCCAGCTCCCCGCGCTCGAGCTCCGATATGCGTTTTTGAGAAACACCCATCGACTGGGCCACCGAGGCCTGCGTCAGATCCTTTAGTTTGCGAATTTGAGCGAGCTTATAGGCTTCGATACGTTCACGAGTTTTCTCCTGCTCGGCGGCAATAGATTCACGCGCTATCCCGCGTGATTCCATATACTCATGCAGCTCCATCTTGATCGAGCCTCCTTACATGGCGACGGTATATTTGTTCCGCCCTGGGAATGCTGATCGCATACCAGCCGTTCCACTTTGCCTTCGACGACTCCGCCTGCGACTTATCTCCCGCCAACAGCAACACTGCCTGACGTTTGGGGTCAAAGGCAAAAAGGATACGAATCACCTGCCCACCACACGACGTCACTCTCAGCTCCTTTAAATGATGAAGCTTCGAGCCCTTTACGCGGTCAACCAGCGGACGACCAAGGCTGGGACCTTCCTTCTCGAGCACCAAAAGGTCTGCATAAATCTGCTTCAGCGTAGCTTCATCCTGCTCATCAAGCCAAGGTTCAATGTAATCAAGCACGATACGGTACCGATGCAGCTGATTTGACATACCTTTCTCCTTCTATAGTAGAAGTTTTACGGTATATTGCAAGGACAAACTTGCGCAAATGTCTATTTATTCAGCTTAAATACGCTGTTTGGGCTCGGTGACGATGGCTCGAACGATGCGGGGACGATCGGTGAGGTCGTGGACGATACGCACGTCCGAAAGGCCTGCTTGACGACAGAGCTCGGCCGCGGCGTCGAGCGCGCCCTCGTAGAGCTCGCAGGCAAACAGGCCGCCGGCACGCAGCATGTAGGGCGCCGCGTTGAGCAGGCGGCGGAAGATATCGAGACCGTCGGCACCGCCCTCGAGCGCCAGATCGGGCTCAAAGTCCTTGACCTCATGCGGCAGCGAGCGCATGACATCGGTGGGGATGTAGGGCGGGTTGGAGACGAGTACGTCAAAGGTGCCCCACTCTTCGCGGGGAATGGAGCTCACCAGGTTTGTGAGGCTGAAGGCGACCTCGTCGGACGTGAGGCCAAGCGCATCGCGGTTTTTGGTAGCAAGGTCGATGGCGCGCGGCTCGATATCGGTAGCAGTGCAGGTAACGTGCCCGCGGCGCTCACAGGCAAGGGAGAGCGAAATGCAGCCCGTGCCGCAGCCGACCTCGAGAACGCGGGCAGTGCGGGGCTCGGCTGGGGCAGATACGTTGGCCTCGGCGGCATCTTGCGCGGGAGTCGCCTGTTGGTCGTTGTCCTCAATGGCGATGCCGTATTCGTCGAGCTCGGGCTCGGGGGTTTCCATGGCCTCTGCTTCTGCCGCTTCGGCTTCTGCTGCCTGCGCGGCGGCTTCCTCGGCCTCGCGGTCGGCCAGTTCCTCGGCATAGGCGCGGCTACCGAGCACGTCGCTACCCAGCGCAGCCTCATCGGCGGCCGTCAGGTTGGCGGCACGGCGCTCGGCGGCCGCGCGTTCGTCAGCCAGCGCCGCCTCGGCTTTGCGGGCCTGCTCGACCTCATCGTTCCAAGGCAGCTCCACGCGCTGGCGGACAGCGGCCTCGGGGCTCAGCACCTCGGCATCCAGATAGTTCAGAACTTCTTCGACGAGCATCTCGGTCTCGGGGCGCGGGATGAGCACACCGGGGGCGCACGCGACGTCGATCATGCGAAACTGCGTGCTACCGGTGATGTACTGCAGCGGCTCGCCCTTCGCGCGACGGACGACCGCCGCGTGCATGGTCTCGAGCTGCGCTGCGTCGAGCGTCTCGTCCATGCGCATATATAAGTCGATACGCGCCAGACCCGTAGCTGCGCACAGCAGCCACTCGGCAGAAAGACGGGGGTGCTCCTCGCCGCGCTCGGCCAGGTACTCCTTGGTCCACTCGAGACAACGCTTGATGGTCCAAATCTCGTTTGCCATGGGGCCCTCCCCTCTTAAGCGCCGGACGGCGCGCGAATGTCGGAGCAGATTGTACGCGAGGCCAGCGCTTGGCAAGGGACGATTGAAGGCAATTATCGAGAATCAGCCCAGAATTTTGCTTGGAACCCATCTGAAGTGCCCATTCGTCGACGTCTAAATCTGCATCCGTCAAGCTTTTGGCAAGGTTGACCCAAAACTGACCAATATCTAACCAAGAACTTGCCACATCGCTTGACGCGCGACGCATCAAAAATCGCCCCGCGACTTCTTGAACGATATTTTGAGCAATATTTTCGATAGCGGACTTATGCCGTCAATTGCCTTAAGCAGGTAAGCAGCTCAAATGACATCACAGCCGACTGAATAAAATATCAAGGCGATGTCACCAATGACTCCCTACGGATCATTTGACAACCAAGGAAACGCCGATGTTTTGGCAATGTCAGCGAGCGACGTCCAGAGCGAACAAGTTGGTATGAAAAAGGCAGGGCATAGACCTTCTGGTCATGCCTTGCCTTTTGAATGACAAATTGTCGCTCTGGGCGGCGCGCAGCGTCGAGCAGTTACGGCGTTTGGTAAAACGCCGTAACTTAAACAGCCTGTGCCAGCTTCTCGGCTCGCTCGGCGGCGGCGAGCGCCTCGATGACGGTGCCGAGCTGGTCGCCCAGAAGGACGCCGTTGTAGGTGGAGTTGAAACCGATGCGGTGATCGGTCACGCGGTCCTGGGGCTGGTTATAGGTACGGATCTTCTCGGAACGGTTGCCGTGGCCGATCTGGCTCTGGCGCTCGGCACCGAGCTCTGCCTGCTGCTTCTCGAGCTCCATCTCGTACAGACGGGCGCGCAGCATCTGCATGCAGACTTCGCGGTTCTGAATCTGGGAGCGCTGTTCCTGCGACTGCACCACGGTGTTGGTGGGCAGGTGGGTGATGCGCACGGCAGAATAAGTGGTGTTAACGCACTGACCGCCAGGGCCGGAGGCGCAGTAGGTGTCAATGCGCAGGTCGGACTGGTTGATCTGGACGTCGATCTCCTCGGCCTCGGGAAGCACGGCGACAGTTGCCGTGGAGGTCTGGATACGGCCCTGGGACTCGGTCTTGGGAACGCGCTGGACGCGGTGCACGCCGGACTCGAACTTCATGACGGAGTAGACGCGGTCGCCCTCGACCTTGAACTCAATGGACTTAAAGCCGCCGGCCTCGCTGGGGCTGGAATCGAGCACGGTAGTCTTCCAGCCACGCGACTCGCAAAAGCGCTGGTACATTTTGTAGAGGTCGCCGGCAAAGATGGCCGCCTCGTCGCCACCGGCGGCGGAGCGAATCTCGACGATGGTGTTCTTGTCGTCGTTGGGGTCGCTCGGGATGAGCATGTACTTGATGTCTTCCTCGAGCTGGGGAAGCTTGGCCTCGTTTTCGGAGATGTCCATCTGGAGCATCTCCTTCTCATCGGCATCGGTGGTATCGTGCAGCATTTCCTTGGCAGCCTCGATGTCATCGAGCGCGCCGATGTACTCGCGCGAGGCGGCGATGAGGTCGGACTGGTGCGCATACTCCTTGTTGAGACGCGTGAACTCCTTGATATCGGAGGCGACGGCCGGGTCGGAAAGCTTCTTCTCGAGCTCCTCGTAGGCCTTGATGATCTTTTCGAGCTTGTCGCGCATGGCGGGACTCCTTTATATGCGTGAAGGTGAAAATCGGCAGAGTTGATGGGGCGCGGGGCGCCGCTGCGGGGGTAAGCCCGGCTAGAACATGTCGATCTTCAGATACATGCGCATCCCTTCGCGTATGGGGTACATAGTTGCGGTCTAACCCATACATGATAGCGTGCGCAGGCATACCTGCATATAACCCGCACGGAATGTAACTCCTTCACCTGCGGTTTGCAGCTTTTCCGGGTGTATTTGGCCTAGATTTGCAGCTTTTCCGGGTCCAGATGGCTGCTTCGTGCAGCTTTTCCGGGCTTCTAGAGCGTGTGGAGCAGGGCGATGAGGAAGCGGATGCCTTGGAGGTAGGCGCGACGGGAACAGGACGCCGCTCATGCGCGAGCAGCTCGAGGACGGGCGCTACAGGAAGACCTGGAAGAAGATGATGGAGCCGGAGTACGAGTTCCATCCGGAGCCGGACGTGCAAACGGCGGGCTAACATAGCCTTTCACCGAAAAGGGCGGGTGGCCGCGCCCTGCGACCACCCGCCCTCAATCAAAGCCCTTCTCGGCCGCCGCAGTTACCGGTTCCGGCGCCGCAGAATCACGCCTGCAGCGATCAGCACCACCGCGCCGCCCGCGATGCCACCCAGGGCCATCGGCGACAAGCTGGTATCGCCCATGTTCGGCAGACCCGGCTTCTCCTCCTTCGACACCGGTGGGTTGGTGGGCGGCTCCGTCGGCGGGTTGACCGGCGGGGTGGTCGGCGGCGTGTACGTGTTCTTGAACACCGGCGCCACGTCACCGTCATAGGTTACCGTCGCCACCAGATGGCCCGCACCGTCGTCCGTCACCGTCACCGTTACCCGGTGCTCGGCCGCGTCGTACGTCACGTTCTTCTGACCGTCGTCCACCTCGGAGATGCTGTAGGCGTACGTCCCGGGCTTGTCGTACGAGATCGCCTCGAAGCCCACCGTGCCGTCCGCCGCGTTCTTGGCGGTCTGCAGCACCTTGCCGTCGGCATCCTTCAGCTGGAAGGAGAACTGCCCTTCCTTAAGGTCTTCGCCGCTCAGCACCTTGGAGGCCCCCAGCTTCACCTCAGTCGCGGCCGGCGCGTAGCTGTTGCTGAATGCCACCGCATCCGCAGCCTTGCCGCCCTTGCTGTAGGCAACCTGCGCCTCCAGCGCGTGCGTCTCCGCATTCTCCGTCACCGTCACCGTCGCGGTAAAGACCGTCGTGTCGTAGGTGACGCCGTTCGCCGTCGCCCCTGCCCGCTCGGACACGGTGTAGACGTACGTCCCCACCTTGTCCAGCTGCAGCGGCGCGAAGCCAAACGTGCCGTCGGCGCCGTTCTGCACCGTCTGCACCACGTTACCGTCGGCGTCCTTCAGGTCGAAGGAGAACTCACCCTCGGCCAAGTCGCGGCCGGTCAGAGCCTTCGTTCCGGTAATCGTCGCCGTCGTTGCCGTCGGCGTGTAGATGTTGGTGAAGGTCAGATCCGCGGCCGTCTTGTTCGCCGTCGCGGTCAGCTGGCCGCTGCCGTCGTCGGTCACGCTCACCGTCACATCCAACACCGCATCGCTGTAAGTGATGGTGCCATCTTGGCCCGCAACCTCCTTCACCTGGTACGTATGCGAACCAGTCGCAGTGTACGAGATGGCCTTGAAGGTAAACGCGATACCCGCGTTCGTGGTCCGGTCAATCTCCTGCCCGGTGGCCGCGTCAATCAGCGCGAACGTGAACTCGCCATCGGCGGGCGTCCGCATGGTGGCCGAATCGGTATTCTCAAGCACCTTGATGCCGGAGATCTGGTAGGAGGTCGCGCCCGGCTGGTAGCTGTTCGCAAACGTCATGGTGTTGGGGGTGACGCCGTTCTCGGTGCCCTTGCTCGGCTTCGCCGTGGAGCTCTCTACCGCCAGCTTGCCGTCGTTGTTGTCCTTCACCACGTAGGTCAGGGTGTACGTCTTGCCGGTGTAGGTCACGCCCGGCACGCCCGGCGCGTCCCCCGTCGGCTGCACCTCGCGGACCGTGTAGGTAAAGGTGCCCGCATGGTCGAAGGTCAGCTTGTCGAAGGCAACCTTGCCGTGCGCATCGTTCTTCTGGGTCTGGATCACCGAGCCGTCAGACCCCACCAGCTCGAAGGCGAAGTCTCCCGCCTTTAGCTGATAGCTGCCGTCGTGCACGTCAACGCTCTTGGTGAGGGCGATCGCGCCGGAGTCCGTCGCCTGTGCCTCGTAGGTGTTGGTGAAGCTGGGCTTCGTGACATTCGTGCCGTCGTAGGCGACGCTCGCCTGCAGCGTGCCGGCATTGTCCGCAACCGTCACCACGGCATGGTGCACCGCGGCGTCGTAGGTCACGTAGGCCAGATCACCCTTCCGCTCCACGATGGTGTACTCGTGCGTGCCCGGCTTCGCGTAGGAGAAGGCGTCGAAGTTAACACTTCCGTCCGCGCCGTTGGTCGCGGTCCGGACGGGCTTGGCCCCGGCAAGCTGCTCAGCCGTCAGGTTGCCCTCGTACACATCGAAGGTGAACTCGCCGCACTTGGGGACGATCGGCGTGTTGTCGTCCTTCTTCACATAGCTCTTCTGCGCACCGAGGGCCAGGCCGGTCGCGGCCGGCTGGTAGGTGTTGGTGAAGGTATCCGAGCCGGATGCGCTCGTCACGATCGCCTTCGCATTCAGTGCTCCGTTCCCGCCGTCCGTGACCGTCACCGTATAGGTGAGGGGATGGCTGTCATAGACCATGCCCGGCTCCGTGCCCGACTGTTCCACGATGGTGTAGGTGAAGTCCTTGCTCGCGGCGCCGTCCAAGTCGGAGAGCTGGAACTCGCGCGTGAAGCTGACCTTGCCGTTTGCATCGTTCTTCGCGGTGTCGAGCACGTTGCCGGCAGCGTCCTTCAGGTCGAAGGTGAACTCGCCGTCCGCGGGCTTCGTCGTGTGGTCGAAGCCGTCCGCAACCTTGATGGTCTTGGTCGCCGTCAGGATTACGGAACCCTTTGCGTCGTAGGTGTTGTTGAAGGTGGGAGCCGTAGCGGCACCGTCATAGGTGACGGTCACCTTCGTCTTGTTGTTGTCGCCCTGGTTCTGCTCTACCTTGACGTGGACCTTGACTTCCTTGGCGTCGTAGGCCACGCCGTCGACGGTCTGGCCGGCTTTCTCCTCCTTGAGCGTGTAGTCGTACTCGCCCAGGTTCAGGTTCTTGACGGCCAGCTCGACCTTGCCGCCCCGGTCGTTGGTGCCCTTGGCGACCTCGTTGCCGGCCTGGTCGTACAGGCCGAAGGTGAACGCACCAGCCGTCAGGTCCTTGCCCGTGAGGATCTTCGTCGCCTCGACGGTAACGTCCGTCGTCGGCTTCGAGTTGGTGAAGGTCGGAACGTCGGCCTCGCCGTCGTAGGTGGCGGTCGCCTTCAGCTCGCCCTTCTCATCGGAGACCTTGATGTGGACCTTCACGTCCTTCGTGTCGTACACGACGGTCGGATCGTTGCCGGCAACCTCCTTGATGGCGTAGTCGTGATCGCCCGGCGTAGCGTAGTCGATGGCTGCAAAGGCGACCTTGCCGTCCTTGTCGTTTTGGACAGCCTGGAGCTCTTTGCCGTCGTTGTCGAGCAGCTGGAACGTGAAGTCGTTCCCTGCGAGCTCACCACCCGTAAAGCGCTTCTTCGCCTTGAGCGTTACCGAGGTCCCCTTCGGTCGGTACGTGTTCGTGATCTTGGCGATTTTGTCAGCGACCTTGATCGGGTTGTCCTCATGGCTCACGCCGTCGTCGGTGTAGGTCTGCTCCATCTTGACTGCCGACTGCGACAGCGTGCCGTCGCCGTTATCGCTCACCGTCACCGTGACGCGGTAGGAAGCGCTTGAATACCCGAACCCGGGCAGCCAGCTAGCGTCGTTTTGAGACGGCGTGGCCTCGGCGATGAGATAGGTGTAGGTGCCGGGCTTGGTGTACTCAATCTCGCCGAAGTCGAACTTGTCCCCGTTCTCAACGGTCTTCACAACCTGCTTCATACCGTTCACGGGTGCATTCTCGGCACCGTCGGGCATCGGCGTGCCCTTGTCCGCGCGCAGGTAAATCTTGAAGCTATCGCCATCTTTCCAGTCACGGCCCTGGAGCACCTTCTGCGCCCAGAACGCATTGGTGAGCGTCACCGGCGACTTTACGCTGTAGGTGTTCGTGAATACCAGCTTGTTGGCGTCGGCCAGTGTGCCGTCGGCGTTCTGCTTTGCGATCGTGCCGGAGATGCTGTCGCCCTCGCCACTCAGGGCGTTGCCGCCCTGCTCGCGCTTGGTCAGCGTGAAGCCGGCCGGCATCTTGTCCATACCGGTCAGCTCCTGCACCGTGTAGGCGTCGTGCTCGGCGAGGCCGTACACGCGGATCGTCTGGCCGGCCGTGATGGTCTGCTCGCGACCGTTCGTCAGGTCGAACATATCGCCGACCTGCTTCTCGCTTGCGGCCCCAGCGTTCTTGAACACTGCAGCCTTGTAGGTCTTCCCATCAGGCACGGTGAACTTGAAGGTGAACTTCGCGTCCTTATTGCCCGTCAGGCCATTGGGCACGACAACCTTCTTCGTCACCTCGAGGCTCGCCTCGCGTTTGTTCGCCACGCGCACGCAGGTGGCGCCCGTGAACAGGGCATTCAGGTTCATGTCGCCCAGATCGGCGCGGGCGCCCTTCGCATTAGTGACACCAGGCTTATCCTGCGTGATGCCCATACGTATCCAGCCCGTCTCGGTCTCCAGGCGGTAGGGTTCGCCCTCATTGGTGGGCCCATACTGGTAGATACGTCCGTTGGCGCCGTACTTGAGGTGCACCGTGTCGCCGGCACCGGCGGGATCGACATTCCTCCACGAAAGATTATCGCGATTATCGGTCACGCCATCCGATGTCTGCCGCATACCCTTGATCCACGTGAGCGTGTTGTCGATGTCGCCCTCTGTGCCAAACTGGCCCAGGCTCTTCATAAGCGTGCCCGGCCCCGCGAACGTCGAGACACCGTCATCGGCCGTACCAGCATCGGCATGGACGCCGTAATCGTCCACAATCACCTTGGTGAGCGTGTCGTTAAGCAGGAAGCCCTTGGGCGCCGAGACCTCCTTTAGGAAGTAGGTGCCCTTCTCGAGCGGCTTGCTACTGTCGCTCGTACACGGGAATATGCCCGCTCCTTCGAGCCGGGCCGGGTTGTCGACCGACCCCGTCGTCAGGGTGTCATAGGGGCCCTGGTCGTCCTTGGGCACAACCTTGCCGTTCGCGTCCGTTGTCGCCTTGTACAAGCCGAACGTCGCGCCGTCTACGGGGTTGCCCTCGGTATCGGTTTTCTGCACGAACAGGCGATTCTGGATGTTCGTGACGAGCAGGCGCGTGGCGAACTGCCGCTTGAAGTTCGTGCCGTCTGCGATGTCGTCGCTGTACACGTGGACGGTGTTCCTAGGCGTCGCGTCGCCGATCGAGCTCGCCGTTGTGTGGTAGATGGCCACCGTGTACTCGGCATCCTTGCGGGCATCACCGCTCAGCAGGTAGTAGTACTTGGAGATGTCACCGGGCAGGTATGGAATCTCCACCTGATATTGGCCGCTTGTGTTGAGCGTGAAGGCATGCAGGTCCTTCTTCGCCGCCTCGATGGCGCCGGCCATGCTCGGCTCCTTGGCGAGGGTGTATCCCCCTCCCGTCGATGGATCGCCCGACACGGCATGCCAATTGCTCTGATCTTTGATATCTGTGCTTGCGCTTTTATCACGCTTGAGCACCACAGCGAACAGTATGCCGCCGGAGTCCAGCCTAACGGTCTCGTCGGACTTCGTCAGGTCATCATACGCCTTGTACACGGTCGACGGCGCGGTGATGGTCTCCTTCGAGCCGGCGAACGCACCGCTCTGCCAAACGGAGCTGTCCGCGTCCATACCGCCGCGGTTGATGATGACGCCGCCCGCGACGTTCTCGTCGCTCGCGGGCACGTACTCGAACTGCATGCTACCGCCCGTTGCCGTGAGGCTCGAGCGGTGACCTTCGGGCACCTTTGTTTCCTTCAGGAGGTAGTACCGGCAATCATGGTCTTTACTATAAAGGTCATCGAAGTTGATAACGCCGTTGTCCACTTTATTCGTGAGCGTCAGTTGTCCATTCGCGTCCGTGGTGCCGGAGCCAAGTAGATTTTCCGAATTAGCAGTCGTGTCAGCGAAGCTCTTGTCTGTCTTGTACAGCGCGAACTGAGCGCCCTCCACCAGACCGCCATCCTGGTCGAACTTGATAATGTCGGACTCGGGAACCGTCACGAGGTTGAACTTGAGCTTCATGTTGGAATCGGTGGCACCACGCTCCAAGTAGAAGAACTTGAGCGTATGGCTGGTGTCGTCAGCGAAGGTGTTGCCAGTGAAGCCCTTAGCAGTATCCTGCTCCGCTTTCTGGAACTTGCTTAACAGCGTGCCGTCTTGGGAATCGTTAACCTTGATGTCGCCCGTTTGGAAGTCGATGGTCAGCTTAGCACTGGTGTGGATGCCGCCAATGTCGCCCACGAGGACATCGTCAATGAACACCCAGACGTCGTCGTCGCCGGCGAACTCAAAGGTCATAGGCTTGTCAGCATTCGTTTTACCACCCTTCGGCTGCACGAAGCGCGACGACATGGAGAGGCCGAAATAATGGTTGAGGGGTTTGCCATCGTTATAATTCGAGTCGCCGTTGTTCGACGACGTAATGCCGTTCCGGACGAGGCTGCCGTTCTGCTCCTTGAATACCTTATCGGCCGCATCGAAGGGGAAAAACTGACCTCCATTTTGAGAGCCAGCCCCCGCTTGCCCAACGCCGGCGACCTCGTAGACATCAAATGCATTCTTATTGACGTCGTACGCCGCGTAGTTCTTCGAGCTGTCATACTCGTAGTAGCCGTCCTTGTCCTGCAACAGACCCGTCACGCCCATATGGGATATCTTGCCCGTCTGGGTGGAGGAATCAAACAGGTAGCCGAGGGGTTCTCCGTCCCAGCTGTCGGTGAGTTTCGGGTAACCGCCGGTAAGAACGTTGTTCACGATACCGGGGCGAGGAGAGGAGCCGCCCGTATACCGGTTGAGATCATCACTGGCTTCCTGATCCTTGAACTTGAAGCGGTGGTCCTTGTTGATGCCGTCGGATCCACTGACCGACAGGTGATCCTCCGAATTCACCCAGTAATCAAACAGGTTGATTGTTGTCCCCGAAGGCGAAATCGTCGGAACCGTGTGGTTCGAAAACGGAACCGTATGGTCCGAAACCTTCGCCTCCGCGCGGGTCGGCAGGAAGAAACTCGCCGTCAGCGCGACGGCGAGGGCCAGAACAATCGCATATGGCGAAACCGGGCGCAGCCCACGACGGCGGCCATAAGACATGACGGACCACCGCTCGCGCGGCCGGTGTTCACCAGGAAGTTCCCTGCTTAGACACCCCCCGGTAGCAATATTCACGAGTCGAGACGTCGTCTCTCTGAACTCCTGCATAATTTCCTCCCCAGTCACACGGCGACCTGCCCGGGTGCTCCCCGGGGGCCGAGGCAGTCTGGCACATGCCCGCAGTCGTTCAAGGAATACCAACCCCAGCATATGTCTCTTAAGATATCTTAGTCTTTTTCTATAACAATTTTTGTCTCATTACCGATGAAATCGGCTCAGTCCCCTTGTCGCATTCTAGAGCGTGTGGAGCAGGGCGATGAGGAAGCGGATGCCTTGGAGGTAGGCGCGACGGGTGATGCGCTCGTTGGTGCCGTGGACGCCGCGGTCGCATTCGTCATCGTCGACCACAAAGGCGGAGAAGCGGATGCACTCGTGGCAAATGCGCTGGTAGTTGGCGGCATCGGTTGCACCAATCACGGTCGAGGGCACGATGCTCATCGGCTCTTGACCCACCGCAGACGATCTGTTTTCCTCCATCCCCTTGGGATTACGGAAATAGCGGGCGGCGATGGCGCGGACAGCCTCGAGCCCCGGACCGCCCACGCGCGGGGACGGTGAGGGCTCGGAGCTGCCGGGGCCCAGCTCGACCTCGACTCGGCCAGCGAGCCCAGCGGTGGCAACGGCCTCGCGGCAGCAGGCCACGACATCGGCCACGCTCGTACCCTCGAGCATGCGGAAGTTGACATTGGCCCACATATCCTGCGGCATTACGTTGGCACCGGTACTGCCGCCTTCGATTTGCGTGGGCGCGCAGGTGGTGGTCACAAGCGGGTACAGCTTTTTGCTGGCGAGGCAGTCGCGCACGATGGCATCCTTGCTGGTAGCAATCTCGTCTGCGGTATAAAGCCCCAGCTCGACGAGCTGCGCGGCAAGCAGGTCGGTCACGCGCGCCGGCCATTCGATATCGCAGATTGCGGTGATGGCACGGCTCAGCACCTCGAGCGATGTGCCGCCGTAGGGGTTGGACGAATGCCCGCCCTCGCTCTTCGTCTTGAGCACGATATCGGCGTAGCCCTTCTCGGCAAGGTCGGCATGCATAAGCCAGCCCTCGCCCGCGCCATACTCGGCAGCTGGAACGATGCGGTAGTCACCCTCGTCGATCAGGTACTCAAGTTCAACGCCACGCTCCTCGAGCGCGCGGCCAATGGCACCCGCGCCGTACTGCGTAGTCTCCTCATCCTGGCCAAAGGCCAGCAGCAGGGTGCGCTCGTGCTCCCAGCCGTGGGACAGTGCATACTCAACCGCCTCGAGAATACCTGCGACCTGGTCTTTCATGTCAATGGCGCCGCGGCCCCAAATGTAGGTGTCGTCAACATGTCCGCTAAAGGGGGCGTGCGTCCAATCGTCCTCGGTGCCCGGCACCACGGGGACCACGTCCATGTGACCCATGAGCACAACGGGTTTGAGTGCAGGGTCGGAGCCGGAAAGCGTCACCAGCAGCGAATGATCGATGAGCTCGACCTTGCCCGCCGCAAACACGCGCGGCCAGGCCTGCTGCATATAGGCACGCAGGTCGTCGAAGGGCTGCCAGTCCACCGCCTCGGCATCCATGCTCGAGATGGTCGGAAACGACAGCACGCGGCTCAGGCGCTCGCATGCACCGGCCTTGTCCAAATCGGCAAAATCGTCCTCATGCGCAAAAAAGCGCCAAACCTCGGCCATGACATCCTTTCGATTGTGACGACAAGGGCCGCCCCACCGGAGCGGCCCTGCCACATAAGCGCTTGCGGTTGGTTATTTGTCCTCGAGATAACGCGAGAGGAACTCGCGGGTACGCTGGTGCTTGGGGTTGCCAAAGAGCTCTGCCGGCGCGGCGTCCTCGAGCACTACGCCCTTGTCCATAAAGACCACGCGATCGGACACGGTGCGGGCAAAGGCCATCTCGTGCGTGACGACGACCATGGTCATGCCGTCGGCAGCAAGTTTGCGCATGACCTCGAGCACCTCTCCCACGATCTCGGGGTCGAGTGCGGAGGTCGGCTCGTCGAACAGCATGATCTGCGGATTCATACATAGGGCACGAGCGATGGCCACGCGCTGTTTTTGACCACCGGACAGGCGACCCACGGCGGCGTGCGCGAACTTCTCGAGCCCCACGCTTGCCAGATGCTCTAGCGCGACCTTTTCGGCCTCGGCCTTGCTCATCTTTTTGAGCGTGACGGGCGCGAGCGTGCAGTTGTCGAGCACATCCATGTTGTTGAACAGGTTGAAGCCCTGGAACACCATGCCGATGTCCTCGCGCAGCTTGTTGATGTTGCAGCGCTCGGCCGTGAGATCCTGACCGTGGAACCAGATGTGGCCCGTGTCCGGAGTCTCGAGCAGGTTGAGGCAACGCAGCAGCGTCGACTTACCCGAGCCCGAGGCGCCGATGATGGTGACGACCTCGCCGGGGCTAACGGCCAGGTCGATGCCCTTGAGCACCTCGAGCGAGCCAAAGCTCTTGTGCAGGCCCTCAACGCGGATGAGCGGCTCTTTGGTTTGCGCGGCCGCAACGCCGGTAGTGGCGGTATCTGCCATGATGAATCTCCTCGTCTTGCGCCTAGTTGGAGCTGGGCAGCGTGGCCGGAGCCTCGGCGCCGAGCTTTTTGCCAAAGGCCTCGAGCAGGCGGCTCGCCACGAGCGTCAGGATCAGGTAGACCACGAGCGCCACGCAGTAGACCTCCATCTGACGGTAGTACACGCCGGCGACGGTGGTGGTGGCGTACATGAGGTCGAACACGCCGATGACCGAAAGCACTGACGAGTCCTTGATGTTGATGATGAGCTCGTTGGTGAGCGCGGGGATCGCGTTTTTAATGCCCTGCGGGAACACGACCTTGCGCATGGCCTGCCATTGCGACAGGCCCAGCGAGCGCGCCGCCTCGGCCTGGCCGGGGTCGATGGACTCGATGCCGCCGCGCAGGACCTCCATCATATAGGCGGTGGAGTTGAGCGAAATGGTGACGAGACCCGCGGTAAAGGTGCTCCAGATCTGGTTGGCCTGCGCCGTCTCGAAGCCCATGCCGCGCAGAACGGTAAAGCCCGCGTAGTAGATGAGCAGGCCCTGCACCATCATGGGCGTGCCGCGCACGATGGTGGAGTAGACGGTCGCAAAGCCTCGGCCGATACTCTTAAAGAAGCGCACCAGGTCGTTGTCCACGCGATCGAAGGTCTGAATACGCAGGAACACAAAGAGCAGTGCCAGGAAGAATGCGATGACAGTGCCGAAGGTGGCAAGCGCGATGGTGATCTCGATACCGCGGATAAAGAAGTCCCCGCTCTTGTAGGTCATGTAGACCAGGCTCGACAAAAAGTCGCTGGGGTTGGAATCCGAGACAATGCTCACCTGTACCAGGTCGATAAATGACATGACGCAGCGGTCCACGAAAAAGATCGCCGCGATGGCGACCACGACGTAGCTGCCCAGGCGTGCGCCACGGCGGCAACGCTCGGAGGCGAACGGCGACGTTTCGCGATAGTCGTTCCAGTGCATGAGCTTGGTGACCAGCGCCGCCGCCGACACGACGAGCCAGGCCCAAAGAATCGCCCAAAGGCAATCTTGGAACACGCCCGTGGGGGTCAAGAAGCTCAGCGGCGTGGGGTTGCGCTGGCTAAACGCCAGGCCGAGCGCCGCGATAACGCTCGTGCCCAGGTACACATAACGGTGGTCGGCCTTGATAAAGGAGGCCAGACGATTGATGGTTTTCATGCTGCCTCCCTATGCCGGCTGACGGTCGAGACACGCGTCCCACATTTGGTCGCGCTCCTCTTGGCTAATGCCCTTGAGCGTCTTATCGATGAGCTTAAGCAGCTTGTCCGAGCCCTTGCGGCAGCCGACGTTTGCCGTGACTTCCTGCTTAAAGCCCTCGCCCTCGGCAAAATGAATGGGGACGATGCCCGGGTTTTGGGCCATATAGCCCTTCTCGTTCTCGGTGTTGTAGGTCACGGCGTCGCAGGTGCCCTGCAGCAGGTTCGAAAACACCGTGGGGACCGAATCGACCGGGTTTTTGTGGACGACGCCCGGGATCTCGTCGATGACGGTATCGAGCATGGTGTCCTTTTGGCCGAGCACCGTGGCGCCGCTAAAGTCGCTGAGCTTGGTGGCGTTTTGGTAGGGCGAGCCCTCTTTTACGAACAGGCCAAAGTAGCCGATAAAGTACGGGTCGGAGAAGCCGACGGACTCCTCGCGCTCGGGCGTGGCGCTCATGCCGGCGATGATGAGGTCGATCTGGCCGTTGTTGAGCGAGTCGATAAGGCCCGAGAAGCTCTGCTTGACGGCGACGGGCTCGCCGCCGAGGGCCTTGCAGACGATCTTGGCGATCTGCACGTCGTAGCCATCGGCATAGGCGCCCTGCACGTTGTCGATGGGGATGGTGTACTCGCTGGCTTCGGAAACCTGCCAGTTGTACGGGGCGTAGGCCGCCTCCATGCCAATGCGGATCTTGTCCTTGCCGATCACGGAATCGGACAGGTCGTCGCGACCGCCGCCCGTCGTGGGCTGAACTACTTCCAGCGTGGAGGGGCGCTGACAGCCGGCGAGCGCGCCGGCGACGACGGAAGCACTCGCAGCGAGAGCGCTACCCAAAAAGATGCGACGGCTGCACACCGGCTGTGGATGCGCGTCGCGTTGATGGGGAGAATGCATAATCTGCCTTCCCTGTTGAATCGTATGCTGACGACTTAACAGGATATACGCCACCGACCAGCAGCGCAGCACAAGCTCGAAAAATTAATAGACACGCGGTAGTCATTGGGAACGTCGATGTTTTGGGCATGCCAGCGAGCGCCGCCCAGAGCGAACAAGTTGGCATGAAAAAGGCACGGCATAGACCTTCTGGTCATGCCGTGCCTTTTGAATGACAACTTGTCGCTCTGGACGACGCGCAGCATCGACCGAGCGGCGGAACCTCTAGAGCAAGGTAACGCTAAAACTGCGCTTGTCCGTCTCGCCCGGGGCCAAGGTGATGGTGTTGACCTTGTGCTCAAAGACGTCGTCCTCGGTGTCCATGGTGGTGTGACCGGTCCAGGGCTCGAGCGCCACAAACGGAGCGTCGTTGGCGGCAGACCACACGCCGATGTACTTAAAGCCTTCAAAGTCGATCTTGACGCCGTGGCCCGACTTGCGACCGCGCAGCGTAAGCGTGGAGCCCGGGGTATCGGTGAACATGATGGCATCGTTATCGAAGCTGCGGTGCGTGATGGGCAGCACGTCCGAGTTATTGGGAGCCTTGTAGCTGCCCTCGAACGTCATAAGACCGTCGGGCGTGATGATAGGAGCCTCGTTAGTCCAAGCCTCGGTAAACGCCAGCTCGTAATCCTCGAACGCCTCGTCCTCGGCACCGGGGGCGGGCACGTTAAATGCGGGGTGGCCGCCCACCGAGAACGGCAGGTCCACGTCGCCGGTATTGGTGACGGCAAAGGTCTGCGTGAGGGTGGCGTCGCCGGTCAGGGCATAGGTCATGTTGAGCTTAAAGTGGAACGGAAAGGCCTTGAGCGACTCGGGCGTATCGGCGATCTCGTAAGTTACCGAGGAGCCGTCCTCCGAAACCTCGACCAGCTCGTGCTCGACGATGCGCGCGAGTCCGTGGCGCGGCATCTCGCAGGTGCCGGCTGCAGACGCTGCCGTGTTGTTGCGCAGCGAACCCACAATGGGGAACAGGATGGGCGCGTGCTTGCCCCAAAAGGCGGGGTCGCCCTGCCACAGATACTCGTTGCCGTTGAGGGCAAGGCTCGTGAGCTGAGCGCCCATGGAATCGATGGCCGCGGTGAGGCTGCCGCGCTTGATGGTAGTGACGGTAGACATGCTGCTTCCTCCAAAAGTAAACAATAGTGTCGAGGGCTATTGTCCCACTCTTGGCGGCGGGGTTGAGCGACAGGCGCAGTTATTGAGCAATAGCGTAAAGGTCAAACCCGCCCTGCGGAGTGCTATCGACCGTATCGGGCGCCTGCGAGTTAAAGCTCACGGGAACCATGCGCTTTGAGGCGCGGAAGCGCGTGCCGTCGGTGGCGACGGGCGGTTCGTCGACGGTGAGCTCGTAGTCGCCGGGCTTGAGCTCGATGCCGTCACCAGCGGAATTGACGTATTGATACTCGTCAATCGTCTGCCCTTTGAGCGTACGCCCCACGATGTGGATGAGCATTTGGCTGTCGCCACGCGCGGTGTCCCACATCGCGCCGTCCTTGACCTCGACCGACACATGTACCGAGCGCGTGCGGCTGAGCGATTGCTCGACAGACATCTCGACCTTGGCGGCGTCTTGACGCTGCTGCTCGACATGGCTCCAAACGCTACCGATTGCCGAGCAGGCGATAACGCCGGCCATGAAGGCGATGAGGATGGGGCCGAGCGGAGAACGGCGGCCCGCGTCTTCCTCACGAGCCAGGTCGGGGCGATGTGTGGGCGCAGGCGCCTGGGCGCCTTGCGCGGGCACGTCGAGAATGCTGAAGGATGCCGTGCTGTCGGGGTCGATGGTGTGACGCGGCTGCGGGATCTTTGCCGGCGAGATGGACATGTCCGCCGGCTCACCGAGTGTGGCCGTGGCATCGGCCTTAGCCTCATCGGCCTCGGCTTGGGCCCAAGCCTGCTCAAAGGTCAGGGGCTCGGCGGCATCGGAGGCGGCATCAGGCTCGACAGCGGCATCGTTGCCGGTCTCGTCCTCGTCGCTCGACACGTCACGCGACGCGGGCTCGTCCCACTCCTCGTCCGGAGCCTCGCCCTCGCTATACCACCATTCAAAGTTATCGATATCCATACGGGGCGCCCCTTAGGCCTCGCAAATAAACACTCGCTAGTCTTATACCCCCAGACGGCACCGAAGCTCACCCGCGCCGGACACGAAAACCGTCACAACATTCGACGTTTTTCCTCGTTTTCGAGATTTTCATCGAATGTTGTGACGGTTTAGGCGGCAGCCACGCCGCGAATGTGACAAAGAGACTGTCCCTTTGTCACATTCTGTTAGAGTTGCAGGGATTGAATCCCGCTTATTCACGCGACATTGGAGTGACAACCTTGACCGCCGCAACCACGCCAAAAAGTAAGTCAACCGCCGCCGCGCTCTCCCCCGCGCGCACCAAGCTCTGCCTGGCGCTGCTCGTGTTGTTAGGCTTTTCGCTCGGCTGTTCGGAGTTCGTGGTCATCGGCATCGAAAGTGACTTGGCGACGGAACTCGGCGTATCGCTTGCCACCGCAGGCCAACTTATTAGCGTGTTCGCACTGATCTACGCTATCGCGACGCCGGTGCTCGCGCTCAGCACGGGGCGCTTCCGTCGTTACCAACTGCTCGTGTGCTATAGCATCGTCTTTGTGCTCGGCAACCTGGTCATGGCGCTGGCACCCAACTTTCAAGTGCTGTTCGCCTCGCGCATCATCTTGGGCTCCGTCTCGGGCGCACTGCTCGCCGTGGGCGTGACGTATATCCCCGAGCTGCTGTCCCCGCAGCAAACTTCGCTTGCCATCTCGGTGGTGTACGGCGCGTTTTCCGTGGCGATGGTCTTTGTCACTTCGATCGGCAAGTTTGTGGCCGACACGCTCGATTGGCACGTGGCCATGTACGGCACGCTGGCCTTTGCCGTTCTGATCTGCGGAGCGCTCGTGATGTTTATGCCGCGCGCTGGGCAAACCGACGAGCCCGCCACCTTTCGCGAGCAGGCGGGTCTGCTACGCGAGCCGAGCATCGTCACCGGCATGCTCATCTTTTTGTTTGGCGTGGGGTCGGTCTACGTTTTCTATGGCTACGTGACGCCTTATCTTGAGCAGGTGCTGGGCATGGGCACGGTCGAAGCCAGTACCACGCTCATGGCCTACGGCGTGTTCTGCCTGATCTCGAACATCCTGGGCGGATGGATCGATGCGCGCTTTGGCATGAAGGCGCTGCTTGTGACGTTCGTGCTGCAGGCTGCGGCGTTACTCGGGCTGTTTGCTGTGGGCGGCACCATGCCGCTCGCGCTGGCCTTTGTCTTTAGCTTGGCGCTGCTCATGTACTTGTTCTCGGTGTCGTGCATCACGCACTTCATGGACGTGGCACGCAGCCGCCATCCCAAGTCGATGGTACTCGCAAGTTCGGTTGAGCCCATGGCGTTTAACGTCGGCATCTCGTTTGGCACCGCAGTGGGCGGCGCCGTGGTAAGCAGCATTGGCATTGCGCACGTAGGCGCAGTGGGTGCCGCGTTCTCGCTTGTGGCCTGGGTGCTTACGCTGGTGACGATTAAATTGGCTCACTGGGAGCGCAGGCGGGCAAGGGCGCAGGCGTAGATGCGATACTCGAGCTCGATGATGGCGATCGAAAGGAAACCGCATATGCAACGTGTACTGTTTATCTGCCATGGGAACATCTGTCGCTCGACGATGGCTGAGTCCGTGTTTACCGAGCTAGTGCGGCGCGCCGGGCGCGCGGGCGAGTTTGTCATTGATTCCGCTGCGACCTCGACCGAGGAGATCGGCAACCCGCCACACCACGGCACCATTGCCAAGCTACGCGAGGTCGGGATTCCCGTCGTCGCACATCGCGCACGTCAGGTGCGTCGCGCGGAGTATGGCGACTGGGACCACATTGTCTATATGGACGACGAGAACGCCCGCGCCCTGTACCGAATTTTTGGGAAGGACCCCGATGGCAAGATCTCGCGCCTGCTCGATTGGACCGATCGCCCCGGCGACGTGGCCGACCCCTGGTACACCGGCAATTTCGACGCCACCTACCGCGATGTACTCGCCGGTTGCACCGCCATGCTCGAGCAGCTGTAGGCGCTCGGGCGGCGCGGGCACACGGGCCACGCCATCGGCATAAAACGAGCGTGGATTTTCTCCCACTTTGAGCGTTCGAGTGCGCTCTAAACGGGAGAAAATCCACGCTCGTTATCTCGGTGGGAGAAAATCCACGCTCATGAATGCGACAAAGGGACTGTCCCTTTGTCGCATCCGGGACTAGCCCTAGACCGGCTTGACCTCCAGCTTTATCCCCTCGGCGCAGGAGTCGCCCAGAACATCCGAAAGGGCCCAGGTCGCATATAGCGGCAAATAGAGAACCGCTCCGTTGCGCTCAACGTTGCCTCTCGAGAAAACAATCCCGAGCCTTACGCCATATTCAGCCGTATCAAGCACATGACCGAGCGCAGCGTGCGCGTGGTAATAGGAGCCCGATTTAACCTCGATCGGAACAGCCGTCCCATCCGGTCCATCGACCACAAAGTCCACTTCACCGCGCTTTTTTGTCTGATAGTAGTAAAGCTGGCGATTTTGGGCAGTCAGCTGCTGGGCCACCACGTTTTCGTAAATGCCGCCCAGATTGGGCTCCTTGCTATCAAGATACGCCGCTTGGGCGACTCCAACGGGGTAGCGCGCCATCAACATGCCCGTATCCGATTGATATAGCTTGAACTGCGATGGCCGTGCCGTCTTGAGCAGGGGCGATTTTGGCTCGGTTACGATATCGGCTTTGAGAGCAACGCCGGCATCGACAAGCCATACAAAATCTCGCTGATACTTCTCGTAGTGCGCCTTAGGGTCAATGGAATTGAGCACGAAGCGCTTGTTTTCGCCCTCGAGCATAATAGGGAGCTGATCGTAGATGCTCTGCACCTGAAGGGCTCGCCCGCTTGCATACTTGGAGATATCCCGCCGGTACTGTTCGTTGAGCTCTGACTGCAGCTGACGAACAGAGGCAAGGTCGCCCCGCGTGTCAAGGAAACGCTGCACGACCTCCGGCATTCCGCCGACAACGGTATAGGTCCTGAAGTTTGCCATCATCGCGTCATGAATGTAATCAGGAACGGGCCTCTCGCTGATACACGCGTCACGTATCGTTTGGCGAGCCCCCTCGCTCACCCCGATTGCCCAGCAAAACTCCTCAAAATCGAGCGGGAACATCCTAAGCTCGTGAACATACCCCACGGGATAGGACCTGACGCCCTTGAACTGAGTCCCGAGCATTGACCCCGAAAACGCCCAGCGGCACCTCCCGTCCTCAACAAGGAACTTTGCCATCGTCATGATGTCGGGGGCCTCTTGGACCTCATCGATAAACACGAGCGTTTTGCCTGGTGCAATCGACTTTCCCGAAAGAAGCGTCACCCTGCTGATGAAATCATCGGCATCCTGCGCCTCGAGAAGAGCATCTTTTGCCTGGCGATTTTCCATGAGGTTAAGCTCGATGTAGGTTGCATGGTTGGCTTTGCCAAATGCGCGAATCGAATAGCTTTTGCCAATCTGGCGAGAACCCGTAATGAATAAGGCCTTTTGCTCGGCAGACTTCAGCCAGCGCTCCAGCTCTGCAGCTATTTTCCTGCGCAGCATAGGCTCTCCCCTCAGTGTCATCAAATGAAATGCAAAGTTTTATACGCTTGATTATCGATGAAACGCAGAATTTTTAGAACCTAAAATCGGATGAAATGCAGAGATTTGAGATTACAAGCATAATAGAAGGGGCACCACCGGCGAATGTGACAAAAGAACTGTCCCTTTGTCACATTGCGCTCGACCACTCGTCGACGACCTCGGCAAGCCAGACGTTCAGCGTATCGACCTCGGGGCAGCAGAACTTTGCCGTGCCGGGCTCGTTGCCGGGCACGGTGCCGCCGTAGCGCAGGATGTCGATATAGGGAAAGCCCACATGGCAGGCCATGGCGCACATCTTGCCGCGATCGCGGTCGAAGTCAAAGACGTCGCCCGGCTTGTGACCATGATGGCAGCGGCACGTCCCCAGCTGGTCCACGCAGCTAATGCGGATACGCGGACGCTTGCCGCGCGGAGCGCCGAGCGGTTTGCTCTCGCCCGAAGGCTCGGTGGAGCCGCTCTCAGCCGTGCTACTCATGGTCAATCACGTCCAGGCACGCCTCGATGGGAAGTCCGGCCGACTTGTCCTCCTGGTCGGCATTACGCTCGATAAGCTCGGCCACCACGCGCATGGCGTCGGCCGTCGCACGCTGCAGGCTCCAACCGGCCATAACGCGGCCCACAAGCACCGCCGAGAACGTGTCGCCCGTGCCGGGGAAATAGACCGGGATCAGCTCGAAGGGAATCGTGAAGTACTCCCCCGCCACATGGTCATAGCCGATAACGGAATTCTGCCCATCGACCACAGCGCTCGTAACGACCACCGACTTGGCGCCCAGCGCGCGCACGGCGTCCACGAGCGCGTGGGCCTCGTCGACCGAAATCTGCTCGGCAATAGGCGTATCGGCGAGCAGGCATGCCTCGGTGTAGTTGGGCACCGCGTAGTCGGCGCACTCGAGCAGGCTGCGCATGAGGCCAATCGTAGACTCGGGCACGCCGGCGTAGAGCTTGCCGTTATCACCCATGATGGGGTCGACGAACACCTTGGTGCCCTTTTGCGCACGGCGGTGGCAAAAGTCCGAGATAATGCGCGTTTCTTCCTCGGTCACGATAAAGCCAGTCGAGATGGCGTCGAACTCAAAGCCGAGCTCTTCCCAGATGGCAAGACTCTGACGCACGTACTCGGTGGTGTCATGGATGTAGAACTTGGGATAGTTGAGTGTGTCGGACACCAGCGCCGTCGGCAGGTTGTGAATACGGTAGCCCATGTGCGACAGCACCGGTAGCATGGCGGAAAGCGCGACCTTGCCGTAGCCGCACATATCGTTGATCAGCAGCAGCTGAGTGTTCTTCATGAGTGTCTCCCTTGGGTCGGGCGCGGCACGATGGCGCCATAGTGCAACTAAGTGTAGCGCAGGGGAAGTTGTGAACGGCGCTGGCGCCGCGGAGGCCACATTGTTGCGGAAAGGTTACGGGAAGGAGGAAGTTAGTCATTGGGGACGTTCTTGTTTGACTAGTCATTTAAGAACGTCCCCAACGACTATCGCAGGTTGAGGACGGACAGCGAAAGCGTTCCTAAGCGAGCAAGGTGGCGTGAAAGAGGAGGGCATAGGCCTTGTGGCCATGCCCGACGATTGAACGTCAGATTGCCGCTTAGGAACGCTTGCAGCGTCGAGCGGTTACGGCGTTTGGCAAAACGCCGTAACTTAATAAGTTTGGTACCTTGACATTGATTTCTCACGCTCCTAAATTGGTTAGGCACAAAACAATTTCACTACCTAACTAAAGAAAGGAGCGAAGATTAGATATGCGTGTTGAACCACTCGCCTATCCGCATGAACCCGGCGGCGACCCCTCACGGCCAGCAGACGAGCCCGAGACCCAGTCCGACAAAGACCGTCTCGCCAAGCGAATCCTCAATGGGCTGGGGTTTTGCGGCCATTACATGCATTTTCACGGCGGCGGCATATCTGGCAAGGCGCCTATTGTCTGCCTACTCGCCAAGCAGCCGACCGGCGAGCTGTCCCAACAGGAGCTCGGCATGCACTTCGACCTCAAGCCGGGGTCCCTTTCCGAGATTCTGTCCAAGCTCGAACTGGGCGGTCTTATCGAGCGCAGTCGCAATCCCAAAGACCGTCGGCAGCTCACCATCCGCCTGACCGATGCGGGATGGGAAAAGGCCCGCGTTGAGCAGGCGGCCCGCATCCGCTTTAGAGAGCAGGCCTTTAGTGCCCTCACTCACGACGAGCGCGAACAGCTCGCCGAGATGCTCGAAAAAATCCGCGTAACCTGGGAGGAACTGGATGATTAAAACCCTCATGGGAAGCATCCGCGATTACAAGAAGGTCACGATCGCCACGCCGCTGCTGGTGCTTGGCGAGGTGCTCTGCGAGATGCTGATTCCATTTATCACCGCCAACCTGATCGACGCCATCAAAGACGGCGCCACCGTAGCCGAGATGCTTCCCACCGCGGACTTTTTGGTGCTCATCGCGCTGACGTCGCTTGCTTTTGGCGCCGCTGCCGGCATCACCTGCAGCCATGCGAGTTGCGGCTTCGCCAAGAACCTGCGTCACGACCTGTTCTATAAGATCCAGACGTTCAGCTTTGCCAACATCGATGAGTTCTCGAGCTCCTCACTCGTCACGCGCCTGACCACCGATATCAACAACGTGCAGCAGGCCTTTATGATGATCATCCGCATCGCCGTGCGCGCGCCGCTGGTGCTGGTCTTTGCCTTTGCCATGGCCTACGCCATGGGCGGCAGCGTCGCCATGGTCTACCTGGTCATCATTCCGCTGCTGGGCTTTGGCCTGTTCTTTATCATCTATAAGGTGCGCCCGATCTTTGCCCGCGTGTTCCGCAAGTACGACGCCCTTAACGAGTCCGTCGAGGAAAACGTCACCGGCATGCGCGTGGTCAAGAGTTACGTGCGCGAAGACTTTGAGAAGGAGAAGTTCGCGACCGCCGCACGCGACGTCCAGATGGACTTCACCCGCGCCGAGAAGCTGCTCGCCTTTAACAATCCCATGATGAACATCTGCGTCAACGGCGCGTTTGTCGTCATCATCTACCTGGGCTCCAAGCTCATCATCACGAGTCAGGGCACGCTGTTCGACGTGGGCCAGCTCTCCTCGATCTTTACCTATGGCTTCCAAATCCTCATGAGTCTGATGCAGCTGTCGATGATCTTTGTCATGGTGACCATGGCCGACGAATCGGCACACCGCATTACCGAGGTGCTGGCCGCCGAGCCCACGATCGCCGATCCCGCCGAGCCCGTGCTCGAGGTTGCCGACGGTTCCATCGACTTTGACCACGTGAGCTTTAAGTATTCCGCGCATGCGAAGCGCCAGGCGCTCGACAATATCGACCTGCACATTAAGAGCGGCGAGACCATCGGCATCATCGGCGGCACCGGCTCGGCCAAGTCCACGCTCGTAAACCTCATCGCCCGTCTGTACGACACCACCGAAGGTACCGTGCGCGTGGGCGGCGTGGATGTGCGCGACTACGACTTGGACGCTCTGCGTCACCAAGTGGCCATGGTGCTGCAGAAAAACGTGCTGTTTAGCGGCACCATTGCCGAGAACCTGCGTTGGGGCGACCCGAACGCCACCGACGAAGAGGTCCGCGAGGCGGCACATCTGGCCTGCGCCGACGAGTTTGTCGATGGCTTCCCCAAGGGCTATGACACCTGGATCGAGCAGGGCGGCTCCAATGTCTCGGGCGGTCAGAAGCAGCGCCTGTGCATTGCGCGTGCCCTGCTGCGTCGCCCCAAGATCTTGATCCTGGACGACTCCACCAGCGCCGTCGACACCAAGACCGACGCCAAGATCCGCGCAGGGCTGGCAAGCTATCTGCCCAACACGACCAAGCTCATCATCGCCCAGCGCATTAGCTCCGTGCAGGATGCAGACCGCATCATCGTCATGGAGGGCGGCCGCATCGCGCAGATCGGCAACCACGATGAGCTGCTCAAGACGAGCGAGATCTACCGCGAGACCTTTACCTCGCAGAACAAGATGTCTGCCGAGGGCGAAGGGGCCGTCGAAGCCGACACCGAGGCATCCGCAACACAAGCTCAGACCCAGGAAGGAGGCGAGGCACATGAGTAAGGCAACGACCGCCGAGCGCGCGCTCAACCGCAAGGGTGGCACCATGTCGCGCCTCATCAAGACGCTCTTTGGCTTCTACCCCGTGCTTTTGCCCCTCGTCGTCGTCGGCGTGGTGCTCTGCGCCATCATCAACTCCATCGGCGCGACCTTCCTTCAGAGCGCCCTGCAGATTATTAGCGAATCGTGGCAGTCGGGCGATTGGGAAGCTGCACAGCCCAAGATCGCACAGCTCGTGACCACCCTCGCCTGCATCTACGGCGTCGGCATCCTGTCCTCGCTGTTCTGGAACCGCGCCATGGCCATCGTCACGCAGGGCTCGCTCGAGAAGCTGCGCGAGAAGATGTTCAACCGCATGCAGGACCTGCCGATTCGCTACTTCGACACGCACCAGCGCGGCGACATCATGAGCCACTACACCAACGACATCGACACGCTGCGCCAGATGATCAGCCAGTCGCTGCCCAACCTGCTCATGACGACCATCGTCATCGTCACGGTGTTCTTTATCATGCTGTACTACAGCGTTTGGATGTGCCTGGTCATTGTGGCAGGCGTCGCCTTTATGACCTTTATGACCAAGCTGCTCGGCTCCAACTCCGCGCGCTTCTTTATTGCGCAGCAGACCGAGCTCGGCGTTGTCGAGGGCCATATCGAGGAAGTCATGAACGGCCAGAAGGTCGTCAAGGCATTCTGCCACGAGTCTGCCGCCGAGGCCGATTTTGACGAGCGCAACGAAAAGCTCTTCGAGGTCTCGCAGAAGGCCAACATGTACGCCAACATCCTCATGCCCATCCTTATGAACCTGGGCAACCTGCTCTACGTGCTGGTCGCACTGGCAGGCGGCATTTTCCTGGCGCTGGGCGTGCCCAACCTGAGCATCTCGGGCATGGCACTGTCCATCGCCGTCGTGGTGCCGTTCCTCAACATGACCAAGCAGTTCTGCGGACAGATCGGCCAGATCTCGCAGCAGATCAACGCCGTGGTCATGGGCCTCGCCGGCGCCGACCGTATCTTTGAGCTCATCGACGAGAAGCCCGAGGCCGACGAGGGCTATGTGACGCTCGTCAACGCGCAGGTGAACCCCGAGACCTGGGAGTTCGAGGAGGCCGACCACCACACCGGCATGTGGGCATGGAAACACCCGCACCGCGCAACCGGCGAGATCGAGTACGTGCCGCTGCGCGGCGACCTGGTCATGGACAACGTCGACTTTGGCTACACGCCCGACCACGAGGTGTTGCACGGCGTGTCCGTGTTTGCCAAGCCGGGCCAGAAGGTCGCGTTTGTCGGCGCCACCGGTGCCGGTAAGACGACCATCACCAACCTCATCAACCGCTTCTACGACATCGCCGACGGCAAGATCCGCTACGACGGCATCAACGTCAACAAGATCCGCAAGGCCGACCTGCGCCGCTCGCTGGGCGTCGTGCTACAGGACGTGAACCTGTTCACCGGCACCGTGATGGATAACATCCGCTACGGCAACCTGGACGCCACCGACGAGGAGTGCATCGCGGCGGCCAAGCTCGCGGGCGCCGACGACTTTATAACCCGCCTGCCCGACGGCTACGACACCATGCTCACCGGCAACGGCGCGCAGCTGTCGCAGGGCCAGCGCCAGCTGATTTCGATCGCACGCGCTGCCGTCGCCGATCCGCCGGCGATGATCCTGGACGAGGCCACGTCGAGCATTGACACCCGCACCGAGGCTATCGTGCAGGCGGGCATGGACAAGCTCATGGAGGGCCGCACGACGTTTGTCATCGCGCACCGCCTGTCCACCGTGCGCAACTCCGACGCAATCATCTGCCTGGACCACGGCCGCATCATCGAGCGCGGTAATCACGACGAGCTGATCGCCAAGCGCGGATACTACTATCAGCTGTACACCGGAGCGTTTGAGCTGGAGTAGTTCGGCCCGCCGAGATGGCCGATTTGCCGCTCATTCGTCGGGCATGACCCCTAAGGTCAATACCCTCCTCTTTCGGGGCAAATCGACTCATCTCAGCGACCCAAACACAATGCGCCGCAACGAATAAAGCCTCCGCAGCCACACGAGCTGCGGAGGCTTTTCTATGCCCTTTGTTACAAGCTTACCGTTCCTCGCGTTGCGGCCCGGCTGCCTCGGCTGTCTTTACGCGGTTCTTGTCGATGTACATGTTTTTGTCGGCCTGGGAAAAGAGCTCGCGCATCGTAGGCGGTTCATCAAAATCACTGGAAAGTGCATAGCCCACCGCATAGCTGATAGGCATGTCGGGGTGAGCCTCGGAATACTCGTTCACGTTCGCACGAACCCGAGCGAGACAGGACTCCACAGCAGTTCGATCGGCATCCCACAGCACCGCGATAAACTCATCGCCGCCGTCGCGGCCCACAAAGCAGGTCTCGGACGCCACGCACCCCAGCTGCTGGGCAAAAGAACGGATGTATTCGTCGCCCTTCTCGTGGCCGAAGTTGTTATTGACCGTATGCAGATTGTTAAGGTCGAAGACGCACACCGCAACGGGCGCCTCCGCGGAGACAGGCCGCTCCTGCCCCAAGATCTCCTCGCACTTATTCTTGTTGGGCAGTCCCGTGGCTTCGTCGAGATAGACTTTGCTCTGCAGCTCGCGGTTGAGCGCGGCAGTGCGCACCGCGCGAACAAGTTCGACCGCAAAGGTCGCCACCAAGCCCACGATGTCGATGATCACCAAGCCCTCGAGATAGTTGAGCGCCGACGCCTTCTCCTGAGAGTAGTCCTCTGCGAGTCGTGTGGCATCGTCACAAATACCAAAGAACTCCTCGCTCATCGCGATGATATCGGTGCTCTCGTAGCCGACTTCGCGCACGCGGCTGATCTCGGCGCAAAGCTCATCATAATAATTTGCAAGCTCGGTCATCTTTGCCTGATACTCGTCGTCATCGAGGCGGACGAGGTTGAGGTCATCACTTCCGTAACGCAAACCGTTGATGTATGAATCCACGGCTTTGAGCAGGTCATCTTGAGGCTGGCCTGCATCCTCGAGCTTAACGATTCGCTGCGTGGTACCGCGCACCAGACCGGCGTAGTTGACCACGCGCGCCGTGCCCTGGATATCGGAGACGAGCAACATAACATTAATGAAGAAGAAGATGAGAACTGCCGTGAGCACCATCATGAGCAGGCGCATCGCCCGGCTGGCTTTCTTGGCGACAGAAGTATTCACAAGTTCACTCCCCCAAATGACAAAAGCACAGGTGATACGCAGTGTGCTGAAATTCACGTGAGGTCAACTCTACCAGATGATTTTTCTAGGACGGGAATTAAAGAATCATCGACACGATAGCTATTTGAGAAGTTGTGCCATGGCGTTGACAAATTTTTGGACTTGGAGGGTGGGCTCGAGCGGATAGTGCAAAAAGACCGGCACCTCGCGACCGCATAGGAACGGCACGCCCACAAAGGCCGGGTGTACCCCCGACCATGCGCCGCAGGTGAGCACCGCGTCGCCCTTTTCCTCTGCCTCGTTAAAGAGCGCAAAGTCAAAGCTGTCCACGTCGATCACGTCAACGCCGCCGTCGGCCAGAAGGTCGATGCGCAGGCTGTCCATTGCGTCGTTGCCGTGGCGGAGCACGCGCAGGCGCATGCCCTCCAGGTCGGCAACCGTAATGCGTGTCTTGCGCGCCAGCGGGCTCGTGCGTGGCACGTCGATATAAAACAGCACGTTAACGATGCGGAGCTTTTGGCAGGCGTCACCCCAGCGCGGGGTCGAAAAACTCGACTGCACCACATCCACCTCGCGACCGAGGCTGCGCATGACGGTCTCGCGTTCGTCGTAGAGGTCGCTTACCGGCACGATCTCAAATCGCAGCGACGGTTCCAGATCGTGGATGCCCGACCACATCGACAGCGTTTGGCGCCCTGGGCACATCATCGACACGCCCAGGCGCACGGCACCGCCATCGCCCGCCGCGCGTCGGGCACGGCGCAGCGCGTCCTCGGACTGCCGCATGATCGAGCGCGCGTCGTCCACCAGCAGTGCGCCCGCCGGCGTCACCTTGACGCCCGAGTGCGAGCGTTCGAACAGCGTGATGCCGAACTCGGCCTCGAATCCCGACACCTGCTTGACGAGCGCCGGGGTCGACACGCGCAATTTTGCCGCCGCACGCGAGAAGCTTCCCAGCTCCGCGGCGGCCGATATGGCCTCGAGTCGTCGATCGTACACGTCAATCTCCCGTTTCCAGACGCATGGCAATGAACTGCCGAAGGGGGTCGTTTTGGCAGGTCACGCGCTCAATTGAGAATAAACTGCATCGCACAGTGTAAACCTACGGTTAACGCCATTCTAACAAATATGCAATTCACCTGCGCAAATGCAAAGCATACGATAACCAGCGAAAACCACGTGGGTCGGTTAATGGGAGCGACCCACCGGGAGGCACAAGAAGGGAAGTTCCTATGAGCAATTGGCTTAAGCTCGAGGGCGATGTCTGCGCCGTGACTGGCGCGCTCGGCGGTATGGGCGTCGAGATCTGCCGCGAGTTCGCCCGCAACGGCGCCAACGTCGTCCTGCTCGACCTGGACGAGGAGAAGGTCAAGGCTGCTGCCGCCGACCTCGCTGCCGAGTTTGGCATCCACGCCGAGGGTTACAAGATGAACGCCACCGACGAGGCCGAGGTTCAGGCCGCCGTCGACGCCACCATCGCCGACTTCGGTCGCGTCGACGTCCTCGTCAACACCGCCGGTATCCTGCGTTTCGCAGCCATGGAAGACCTGCCGCTGAGCGACTGGGAGCAGGTGCTCAACGTCAACCTCACCGGCTACTTCATCACCTCGCAGCGCTTTGGTCGCGAGATGATCAAGGCCGGCCAGGGCCGCCTGGTGCACATCTCGACCGTCGCCAGTCACTCCCCCGAGACGTTCTCGGGCGTGTACAGCTCCACCAAGGCCGGCGTCAACATGATGTCCAAGATGCTCGCCGCCGAGTGGGGCCCCTACGGCGTCCGCTCCAACTGCGTCGAGCCTTGCTTCGTTAAGACCCCGATGTCGGCCAACTTCTACGCCGACCCCGAGGTCGAAAAGAGCCGCAGCCGTCTGATCGCCACGCGCCGCATCGGCGAGGTCAGCGATATCGCCAATGCCGTCATGTTCCTGGCGTCCAAGCGCTCGGACTTTACCACCGGCGACGCCATCAAGGTCGACGGCGGCTTCTCCAACATGATGGGCGACCTCACCGCCAAGCCCGGCGGCCGTCGCGCCTATGCCGACAACTACCTTAAGAACAAGGGTGTCGAGCTTTGGTCCGATGAGTCCGGCGTCGCCAAGCCGACTGACCAGTAAACCAACCTAACAGGGAGGCCCGCGAATACGCCTGCTCCTCCCCCGTATCGATTAGAAAGAGTCCAATGGCTTCCACCAACTCCAACAAGGGTCGCGCCGTCGTGCTTTCCGCCGCGTGCGTCACCATGTTCTTCATCAGCTCCATCGCGCTGTATTCCGTCGTGAGCAAGAACCTGCTCGCCGTCTACCCCGAGTGGTCCAGCGCTCTTACCTGGGCCTTCCCGGTCTTTCAGACCATCATGGCCGTGACGGGCATCTTCGCCGGCCGCATCTCCGATAAGATCGGCCCGCGCAACGTCGTGATCGCCGCCGCCGTGTGCTACGGCCTGGGCTGGTTCATGTCCGGTACCGTCACCGAGCCGTGGCAGTTCTACCTGTGGTTCTCGCTCGTCGCCGCCATCGGCAACGGCCTGGGCTACAACCCCGCGCTCACCACCGGTCAAAAGTGGTTCATCGACAAGAAGGGTCTCGCCTCCGGCATCACCCTGGCCGCTTCGACCGCCGGTCCCGCCGTGCTGTCCCCGGTGCTCGCCTCGCTGCTCATCCCGAGCCTGGGCATCTTTGGCGCCCTTAAGGCGCTCGGCGTCATCTTCTTTGTGATGATCGCCGCCTCCGCCCTATTCCTGAAGGCCCCCGAGGCCGGCTGGCTGCCCGAGGGCTTCGAGGCCCCCAAGGGTGGCGCACATGCCGGCACCTTCGGCGACCTCACCCCGGGCGAGATGGTCAAGACCCCGCGCTTCTGGGTCCTCATCGTCACCTTCGCCTTTGCCGCCACCGCGGGCACCCTGCTCGTGGGCAAGGTTGCCTCCATCGCCGCCGTTCAGCTCTTCGCCGACCCCACGAGCGCCGCGGCCGTCGCCCTCGGCGGTGTGGTGGTCTCCGTCAACACCTGCGCCAACCTGGTTGGCCGTCTGTCCTTTGGCCAGATCATCGACAAGCTCGGCGCCTATAAGTCGCTGCTCATCAGCCTTGTCGTCACCATCGTCGCACTCGTCATCATGTCGATGAGCTTTACGCAGGCCATGTTCTTTGTTGCGCTCGCCCTGCTCGGCTTTAGCTTTGGCGCCCTGCTCGTCATCTACCCGCCGCTCACCGGTGGCGCCTTTGGCACCAGCAACATCGGTGTCAACTACGGCATCATGTTTTTGGGCTATGCCGCTTCCACCTGGATCAGCCAGCCCATCACCGCCGTGCTGTATCACGCCGAGGCCGGCAGCGCCGCCTACCAGCAGTCCTTCTACGGCGCCATTGTGATCGCCGCCATCGCCGTCGTGCTCACCGTCTACATGATGGTCTCCGACAGCAAGAAGAAGTCTGCCTAGTTTTACCGATGCGACAAAGGGACGGCCCCTTTGTTGCATTCCACCGGTCACCAGTATTAAGGAGTCGAAATGTCTGAGCTCAACCCCGTCCGCATTGCCGTTATCGGCGCCGGCGCCATGGGCCGCAACCACATCCGCTTTGTCACCGAGGAGCCCGAGGCCGAGCTCGTCGCCATCGCCGACGCCTTTGAGGGCGCCCGTGCCACGGCCGAGGCCGCCGGCGTGCCGTTTTACACCGATCCCGCTCAGATGATGGACGAGGTCAAGCCCGAGGCCGTCATTATCGCCACCCCCAACGACCTGCACCTGGGCGTTGCCCGCGAGGCCGTGAAGCGCAACATCGTGCCGCTGGTCGAAAAGCCGATCTCCAACGATCTCGAGGATGCCCAGGCCTTCGCCGCCGAGGCCGAGACCGCCGGCGTGCCCGTGCTCGTAGGTCAGCACCGTCGCCACAACCCCTTCGTCAACAAGGCCAAGGAGATCATCGAGTCCGGCGAGCTGGGCAAGCTCACCGTGTCGAGCTTCCACTATATGATCTATAAGAATGACGAGTACTTCGATGTCGAGTGGCGTCGCAAGAAGGGTGCCGGCCCGATTCTGGTCAACCTGGTGCACGACGTCGACCTGCTCCGCTACCTGCTGGGCGAGCCCGTTGCCGTCCAGGGCATGCAGTCCAGCGCCGCCCGCGGTTTTGAGACCGAGGACTCCGCCGTGGTCAACGTCCGTTTTGCCGATGGCGCGCTCGCAAGCATGACCATCTCCGACGCCACCGCCAGCCCCTGGAACTGGGAGGCAACCGCTCGCGAGGATCCGCAGTATCGCCCCTTCGACGCCGACGCCTACTTTATTGGCGGTACCTTGGGCGCCTTGTCGCTGCCCCGCCTGCATCAGTTCTCCTACGACGGCGCCTCCAACTGGCACAAGCCGCTGCAGATGGAGATCCCGGCCGTCGACCCGGCGCTGCCGCACAAGATGCAGCTCAAGCACTTTGTGAAGGTTGTCCGCCGCGAGGTCGAGCCCGTCGTGACCCCCGCCGATAACGTCAAGACGCTCACGCTTCTCAACGCCATCAAAGAGGCCGCCGAAACCGGCCAGCTCGTCGAGCTGTAACGCCTTAGGGCAGACCGCGGCAGAAGCCCCATGCCGAACCCTTCGGTCCGCCACCAATAAGCCCCTCTTCTTTGCCCCGCGAGCAGCCTCCTGCCCGCGGGGCATTTTGCTACCTTTCCGACGATTTTTCTGGGGCGAGGGGCCATTTTGCACCTCGGCCTGATTCGTTCGCCACGAAATGCGCCTATCTACTACGTTTAACCGATCGCCCTCAACCGTGCCAAATTTCGCGAAGTAAAAACCGCAGGTAGACGGCTTGCGTATTTTCGGAAAACCGGGGGATGGTCGACCCATACGGGTTAAACGTAGTAGATAGGTCATTTTCGTGGCACGGCCCAAAACAGTCTTTTGGGACGGGTGGTATCCTTGGTAGCTCTGTGCTGCAAACGCACCTTTACCGCAAGGAGTTTCATGGATCTTATCGCCCAGCTCGCCCGCGAGCTCAACCTTAAGGCCGCCAACGTCGAGGCGGCCGTCAAGCTCATCGACGAGGGCAACACCATCCCCTTTATCTCGCGCTACCGCAAGGAAGCCACGGGCGGCATGGACGACGTCGCCCTGCGCGCACTCGACGAGCGCCTGTCCTACCTGCGCAATCTTGAGCAGCGTAAAGAGGACGTCGTTCTGCTCATCGACGCCCAGGGCAAACTCACGCCCGAACTCGAGCAGCAGATTCGAGAGGCCACGCAGCTCCAGCGTGTCGAGGACCTCTACAAGCCCTACCGCAAAAAGCGCATGACCCGCGCACAGAAGGCCCGCGAGGCAGGCCTGGAGCCGCTTGCCAACATGATCATCATGCAGGCCTCGGCCAAGGGCAGCGCGCTCGACACCGCCGCGGCCTACGTCAACGAGGAAGCCGGCTTCGACGCGCCCGAGAAGGCGCTCGCCGGCGCGGCGGACATCGTGGCTGAGACGGTGGCCGAAGACCCCGAGAACGTCGCCGACCTGCGCGCCTTTACGCAAAACACCGCCGACATCGTCGTCGAGGCCACCGACCCCGCCGAAAAGACTCCCTACGAGCCCTACTACAACTATGATGAGCCGCTGCGCCGTATACCCAACCACCGCGTGCTGGCTATCGACCGCGGCGAGCGCGAGGGCAAGCTCCGCGTGCGCGTGAACGTCGACGGCGCTGCCGCCACAGCGCGCCTCAGCAGCCGTTGGCCCCGACGCCAGGGCGTCTTCGCGCCCATCTTCGATGCCGCCATCGCTGACGGTTACAAGCGCCTCATGGCCCCCTCGCTGGAGCGCGAGGCCCGCGCCAAACTCACCGTTCGCGCTCAGACCGAGGCCATCAACGTCTTTGCCAAGAATCTCGAGGGCCTGCTCTCGGCGCGCCCTGTGCGCGGCGCCCGCGTGCTCGCGCTCGATCCGGGCTACCGCACCGGCTGCAAGGTCGCCGTCATGGACGAGACCGGCAAGCTACTCGACCACGGCGTGGTCTACCCCACCAAGCCGCGCCACGACGTCGCCGGCACCAAGCGCGAGCTCGCCCGCCTCGTCAAAAAGGACGGCGTCAACACCATCGTCATCGGCAACGGCACCGCCAGCCGCGAGACCGAGGAAGTCGTCTCGGAGTTCATTGCCGAGCAGGCGCCTGGGCTGCGATACACCATTGTTAACGAGGCCGGCGCGTCGGTGTACTCCGCCTCCGAGCTCGCGAGCCAGGAGTATCCCGACCTGGACGTCACCGTGCGCGGCGCCATGAGCCTGGGCCGCCGCCTGCAGGACCCACTGGCAGAGCTCGTCAAGATTCCGCCCCAGTCCATCGGCGTGGGCCAGTACCAGCACGACCTTGACCAGGCCGAGCTCTCGCGCACCCTGGGCCACGTGGTGGAGGACGTCGTCAACCGCGTGGGCGTCGACGTCAACACCGCGAGCGCGAGCCTGCTGGGATACGTTTCGGGCATCACGCCGAGCGTGGCCAAGAACATCGTGGCTTTCCGCGAGGAAAACGGCGCCTTCACCGATCGCCGCCAGCTCAAGAAGGTCCCCAAGCTGGGACCCAAGGCATATCTCAACGCTGCAGGCTTTTTGCGAATTAGCGGCGGTAAGAACCCGCTCGACGCAACGAGCGTCCACCCCGAAAGCTACGAGGTGGCCACGTCCGTCTTGGAACGCGCCGGCGTTAAAGCAAGCGAGCTCAGCCGCGGCGGCGTGCCCGACATCGAGCGCCGCCTGGGCAGCATCTCGGCGCTGGCAAGCGACCTGGACTGCGGCACCCTGACGCTCATCGACATTGTCAACGAGCTCAAGAAGCCCGGCCGCGACCCGCGCGACGACGCGCCCGAGGTGGCCTTTAGCCGCTCGGCACTTTCCATCGACGACCTGGAGCCCGGCATGGAACTCAAGGGCACGGTGCGCAACGTCGTCGACTTTGGCGCCTTCGTCGACGTGGGTGTGCACCAGGACGGCCTCGTGCACATCTCCAAGCTGGCCAACCGCTTCGTCAAGCACCCGAGCGACGTGGTGCGCGTCGGCGACACGGTAAAGGTGTGGGTGGAAAAGGTCGATCGCGACCGCAAGAAGATCTCGCTCACCATGGTGCAGGGGAAGTAAACCACCTAAAGCAAGGGTCCCCCCTCTCGCGACGTGCAAAATCGCGAGTATTCTGCAATTTCCGCCGCCCCGAACGCCCCTCAGAGGCAATAAAGTCAAAAACAGCCCCCGTTTTAGCATCATCAGAGCCAAAACGGGGGCTGTTCCGTGCTTCGGTTAACTGGTAAAAGCCTTTACCTTGCTGAATACTCTCAATTTTGCACGGCGCAGGCGGGGGTACCTTTGCCCACGGCAGGATATGGAAGCCAAGCGCCAACTTGCTGGCAAGCTCGTGCCGGCAGCCCCGGCCTTTCCTTTGCCTAGCGCGACCCCCGCGAAGCGCGTGAGCGGTAGGGAAAGGAAAAGCCGGGGCGAACAACCCGCGGCGTAGCCAGTGTTCGCGTTACGGCAGGATATGGAAACCGAGCGCCGCGATATCCTTGGCAAAGCCGCGGACGGTGTCGAGCGAGACCTCGTACGGGTCACGGCCGATGTTCTTGCGCTTGGCCAGGATGCCGTTGGGCACCGTGATGATCTGGCAACCGCAGGCCTCGGCCTGGTAAATGTTGATGAGCTCGCGCGTGGACGCCCACAGGACCTCACAGTTGGGCTTGATGGCGGCCTTCTTGACCGACTCCGTCATAAACGGAATGGGGTCGACGCCGGTGTCGGCGATGCGGCCGGCAAAGAGCGAGATGATGGACGGCGTCTCGGTGTCAACGGCCTCGACCATCTCGTCAACCTGCTTAGGCGTAAAGATGGTGGTGACGTTGACCTTGATGCCGTCGGCCGACAGCTTGCGCACCAGCTCGGCGGTGGACTCGCCCTTGGTGGTCACGCACGGAATCTTGACGTAGACGTTCTCGGCCCAGGTAGCGATCTCGCGCGCCTCGACCTCCATGGTCTCGACGTCGTCGGCAAAGACCTCAAACGAGACGGACACATCGGTGATGTGGGTCAAGACCTCTTTGGCAAACGCGCGGTAATCCGTCACGCCGCCCCTCTTCATAAGGGACGGGTTGGTCGTGAAACCCTGAACGTTGCCGTTCTCGTACATGTCGAGCATGCCCTCGAGGTTTGCACCGTCAGCGAACACCTTGATTGCCATCTGCCTGATTCCTTTCGTTTGCATAAGGCCGGTAAACTGCTAAACACTTTACCTACGTTTATCAAGGCTTGAGCTGCGGTTTTTTATCTTCTCGGCGAACGGTATAAACACCTCAGTGTTTGGATTGATAAATCGATTGAGCATTCAAAAGCGAAGAGTCGCAGTTTGAGCAAACGTCAGAACGCGGGATTCACTAGATGAGGCCGAAATGCTGCATCGCTGTGACGGTACCGTCGTGTGCGACATCGTCGGTCACGTAGTCGGCGACCGCCTTGACCTCGGGCATGGCATTACCCATGGCCACGGCTGTCTCGACGGCGGCGAGCATGCCCAGGTCGTTGCCCGAATCGCCAAAGCCAAAGGTGCGCGCATTTCCCTCGCGGCCCAGATACGCCAGCGCTCGCGCCACGCCCACGCCCTTGTCAATGCCCTTGGGGCTCAGCTCGCGATTCTGGCCACCGGTGTTGCACAGCTCAAACTCGCAATCGATAAAGCCGTCATCATTGGCTACGCGAGCCAGGTCGCCCGCGGTGATGCATACCTTGCCCACGTGCAGACTGCCGTCGACGCGCATTTCCTCGGTGCTGTGCACCACAGAAGTGCCGATCAGAGACGACTGCTCAACACCCGCGGGTTCCAGGGCAAAAGTAGCCACGTTGGTCTCGAAAAAGGCCTCAATCCCTGCCGCGGCCATACGGCGCGCAAGCTCCGCGATAACGCCCTCGTCAAAGCAGTCCTCATGCACCACGCGGCCCTCGACCTCGAGCGTCGCTCCCGCCATGGCAACGACACCCGCCGGGTTCAGCGCGCGCAGGCCATCGGCAATCAGCCACAAGGGACGACCCGTGCAGATAAATGCCTGGTGACCCGCATTGCGCAGACGACCAAATGCATCGACAACAGCCTTCGACGGATGGACTGCATTGAAGTCCTTATCGGTCATATCGTCGGGATCGAACGACGTCAGCGTGCCGTCCACGTCAAAAAAGAGCACAGCGGGTTCGGGACACGCATCAATCATATGGGTTCCTTTCGAGAATAAGGGCAAACGAAGCATCCATCATATAATGGAGCGACGCAACCAGAGAGGTCACCCATGGAATTTTACGCAAGCTGCCCCGAGGGCTTTGAGTCCGCACTCGCCGATGAGCTTAAACGCCTCGGGCTTTCGCATGTCCGCCGCCTGAAGGGCCGCGCCACGTTTGAGGGCGAGCTCGAAGAAGGCTATCGCGCGTGCCTGTGGTCGCGCCTGGCGAGCCGCGTGTTCGTGGTACTCGGACGCTTTGAGGCGCAGGATGCCGATGAGCTGTACGACGGCGTTTACGACATCGCTTGGGAGACCATCATCCGCCCCGGCGCCACCATCGCCATTACCGCCCGCGGCGTGACCGAGCAGCTGCGCAACACGCGCTTCTCGGCCCTGCGCGCCAAGGACGCGCTGTGTGACCGCCTGGCCGAGACCACGGGCCGTCGCGCCGACGTTGATGCCGCCGATCCCGACGTTCATCTGCTGCTTTCGCTGCGTCAGCGCCGCGCGAGCATCAGCCTGGACCTTTCGGGCGACCCGCTGTTCAAACGCCTGCCGCCCGCAGCGGCCCGCGCCAGCGAGGGCGCGCACGTGCTGCGCCCCGACTACGCCGCCCTGGTGCTGGCGCAAGTCAGCTGGACCGCGCTATGCGAGCGCGAGCTGACGGCCGATGATTACGAGAACGAAGCTCTGCCCACGCTGATCGACGCCTCGTGCGCCGGCGGCGGCCTGCTGCTGGAGGCCGTGAATATCCTGACTGACCGCGCCCCGGGCGCCGCACGCGAGCGCTGGGGCTTTGAGGGCTGGCAGCTGCACGACGCCGCCCTGTGGGAGCAGCTGCTTGCCGAGGCGCGCTCGCGCGAGGCGGCAGCGCGCGAGCGCCAGGCGCGCATCGTGGCCGCAGACATCGACCCCGCCGCCCGCAAGACTGCCGAGCGCATGGTCAAGAGCGCTGGCCACAAGCGCTTTGTCGATTTCTGCGCCGCCAAGTCCGCCACCGTACTGGACCACGCGGGCGCCGTCGCCGGTGCCGCCGTGGTCGCGGATACGACCGAGACACCGCTTTCGCTCATGCACGACGCCATGACGCTGGTCGGTGAGCTGCGCCGCGCGCCCGAGCTTGCCGCGGCACCGGTCGCCGCGCTCACCCGCGACGGATTGCTGGCCCGCGCGCTCCACGCCGAGCCCGAGCGCTCGATTGCCGTCATGCCCAACAACGAGGAAGCAGCTATTGAGGTCTGGCCTTCGCTCGACCATGCCGCCGCAGCGTTTGAGGCTGCGACCAGCGCGGATACCGAGGCCGAGGTTACGGATGCCAACGAAACCAACGATGAAGCCGCCGCTTCCGCCATGCCCGAACCTGCTGCCACGCTCGACCTGGGCGACGGCAAGCCGCTGCCCGTGCTCATCCCCGAGTCGGAGCAGTTCGCCAACCGCCTGCGCAAGAATGCCCGTCTGCGTCGCAAGTGGGCAAAGCGCGAGGGCGTGAGCTGCTACCGCGTCTACGATGCCGACCTACCCGACTACTCCGCCGCCATCGACCTGTACGAAGGCTGCCCGCAGACGCCGGGCCGCTGGCTCGTCATCGCCGAATACGCCGCGCCCAAGACCATCGACCCCGCACTGGCCCAGGCCCGTATGCTCGACATTCTGGCCATCGCGCCGCGCATCCTTGATGTTCCGGCCGAGCACGTGCACGCCAAGGCCCGCATGCGTTCGCGCGGTGGCTCTCAGTACGGCAAGCAGGGTGCCGGCAAGGGCGCGTCGGGCGAGCGCGCCAATATCGCACGCCGTCGTCTGCCGCTCATCGAAGAGGGCGGCCTCACCTTTGCCGTCAACTTTGACGACTATCTGGATGTGGGCATCTTCCTGGACCACCGCGTCACCCGCAACCTGGTGCGCGAGCACGCCAAGCAGGCGCGCCGCTTCCTCAACCTGTTCGCCTACACCGGCACCGCCACCTGCTACGCAGCCGACGGCGGCGTCGAGGAGACCGTGACGGTCGACCTTTCCAACACCTACTTGGACTGGGCCGAGCGCAACATGCGCCAGAACGGCTTTGTGGGGCCGCAGCATCACTTTGTGCGCGACGACGTGCTCGCCTGGATTCGTGACCAGCGCCAGACGCGCAACCGCTGGGACCTGATCTTTGTCGACCCGCCCACGTTCTCGAACTCGTCCAAGATGGGCCGCCGCACCTGGGATGTCCAGCGCGACCATGTTGAGCTTTTGGCCGGCGTATCGCGCCTGCTCGCACAGGGCGGCCACGCCATCTTTAGCTGCAACCTGCGTGGCTTCCGCCCCGAGACGCGCAAGCTCGCGCGCGCGGGCGTCGTGCTGGAGAACATTACGGCGCAAACCATCCCAGAGGACTTCGCGCGCAACCAGAAGGTGCACCATTGCTATATCGTGCGCCGCCTGCCCATCGAGGACGCCATGGCCGAGGTCGGCTTTAGCGCCGAGGAGATTGCCGAGCGAACCGAGGAGCTGCGCAACCCCGAGGCGCGCAAGCCTCGCGCAACGGCGCCCGCGCACGCGCAGACCGGTGACCGAGGACCGCACTGCGACGACAAGCCTGCCTGCTCAGGCAAGCCCAAAAAGAAGAAGTTCTACGCCAGCAAGCCCAAGGACAAATAGACAAAGTTGCGGTGGAATACGGACTGTTTTGCCTGGAATTAGGCAAATTTAGACCGTATTTCACCGCAACTCATATTGGGATGGCGGATGCCGACCTATCCCTGGATGACCAATCGGTAACCAATACCCACGTGCGTCTGGATATAGCGCGGATGCGCGGGGTCGGACTCGATCTTCTTGCGCAGCGTGCCCATAAAGACGCGCAGGCTCGCCAGGTCGCTCTTAGTTGCCGTGCCCCAAATCTCGTGCAGGATAAACTGGTGCGTCAGTACCTTGTCGGCGTTATGCGCCAGCAGGCACAGGAGCTTATACTCGATCGGCGTCAGATGCAGTTCCTCGCCATCCATCGTGGCGATGCCGGCATCAAAATCGATATGCAGCTCACCGGTATCGAACGAGCCCTCGGAGACAACGCCGCCCGTCTGCGCATACGAAAGGCGCCTGAGCGTCGTGCGAATGCGCGCGAGCAGTTCCTCGACCGAAAACGGCTTGGTCAGGTAGTCGTCGGCACCGGCATCGAGCGCGCGGATTTTGTCCGCGTCCTCGCTGCGCGCCGAGACCACGATAATCGGCATGCCCGACCATGCGCGCACCGACTCCACCACCTTGACGCCGTCCATATCGGGCAGGCCCAGATCGAGCAGCACAATGCTCGGCGTCTGCGACGAGGCGGCGGCGATAGCGGCATGGGCGGTCTCCACAGCCATATGGCGCAAGCCGTGCGCCTCGAGCGCGGCAACAATAAGATTGCGGACGGCGGGGTCGTCCTCAACGACCAAGATGAGCGGTTTTACGGCAGAGTTCGGCACAGCGCTACTCCTTATCAAACGAAACGTCGGCGGCAGGAAGCTCAATCGTAAAGACCGAGCCGTGCGGGTCCGCCGCGGCAACCTCTATGCTACCGCCATGTGCCAACGCAATGGAACGGCAGAGCGAAAGACCCAGGCCAACGCTGCGGTGGCTGTCGGCCAGACCATGGTTGGCGGTATAGAACGACTCAAAGATCCGCTCGCGATCCTCGGGTGCGATGCCCGGACCATCATCGGCCACCGAGCACGCCACGCGTCCATCGTCGACGCTAATCGAAATCACGATATGCGAACCCGCGGGCGTATAGGTGATGGCGTTGTTCACCAGATTGACCACCAGCTGCACCATCAGGCGCGCATCGACGTTGACGAGCGCCGGCTCATCGCACGCCACCACCTTAAGGTCGTGCTCGCGCACGGCCGGATTTACGTGGCGCAGCGCCTCCTCGACGATATCGTCCATGAGCTCGAGCGTGGTCGACAGGCGCATACCGCCACCCTCGAGCTTGGTGATGGCGAGCAGATTCTCGACGGTGGCGTTGAGCCACAGCGCATCCGAGCGAATGGATAGAAGCAGGCCGCGGCGCGTCTGGGCATCGAGCACCGCGGTGCCGGTCGAGCCCTGGTCGAGCAGCACGTCGGCATTGCCCGAAATACTGGTGAGCGGCGTACGCAGATCGTGCGAGATGGAGCGCAGTAGGTTGGCGCGCAGCTGCTCGTTTTTTGCAAGCACCGCCGCCTCCTCGCGGGCCTCCATGGCGCGAGCGCGATCAAGTGCCAGCTCGCCTTCGCTCACGATGGCATCGGCAAGTGTTCGCTCCTCGTGCGTCAGCACGTCGGGCTCGGCAACGATAGCCAGCACGCCCACCACCGAGGCGGGGTCGCCCGAGCGCGCGAAGCCGTCGCCTGTGCGAACCGTCAGGTAGATGCCATAAAACGCCGAGCCGCCAAACGTGGCGTCGAGCGGCGTTCCCACATAGGCGGACGCCGAGAGCCGCGGCGGCATCTGCGGCGCCAGTTCGTGCACCGGTGCAGCATCGCCCACGGCCGTGTATGTCGAACGCGGCAGCAGGTCATCGCCCTCGGCGTCGGCGCTGTACCACACGACCGGACAGCCCGAAAGACGCGCCAGCTGCGTGGCCATGGCGTGAACGATCTGCTGCTCGTCGGCGCACCGCTGCAGCATGCGGTTGGTCTCGAGCACCATATGCGTGCGACGGTCGCTGGCGGCAGCCTGCGCCAAGGCCCGGCGCAGGGCTAACGCAATCGAGCTCGATACAAGCGAGACCACAAACATGATGAAGAACATGCCGGGATAGCCGCGGTCGATAAGCGACAGCGAGTAGCGCGGGTCGACAAACAAGAAGTTGTAGAGCGCCACGGCGGCAGCCGAGCTCAGCAAGCAATACAGGCGACTCCAGGTAAAGAATGCGCACAGCTGCACGGCGAACACATAGACGATCATGATGCTCGGCGCGAGACCCGGATGGTCGAGCAGCGCGCCCACAATCGTCGCCGCGACCAACAGCCCCACCGACACGCAGGCGTCATACAGAGGAGTGCGGCGCGTCAGCGTTGTGCGCCGCCACCAAAAGCTATCGGCAATATCGCCGTCCGTACGGACGTCCATCAGCGCCCCGCCCCTCTCTCAAAAACAAAAACCACCACAGGGGACAGGCACCTTTGTGGTGGTTTCCCTTGTGGTGGTTCCAAGTGTATAGCCTTTGCAACCGGCGGTCGCTAGACAAACAGCACGTGCGCGAGCAGGGCACACACGCACACCGCTCCAAATACCAGTGCCACGATCGAGATCACGCGGTCGGCCATATCCATGTTGGCACGGTTCGTAAAGAACCGATCTTCGGCGGCGTCGACGCGTACCTCGCGCACCAGCTCGGCCGCAAGATCGCGACCGTCAAGCGTCTTTGCGTCCATGGTTTTCTCCCCAGACTCATTTCCCGTCATTGCAAACCTGCCCGTTCACAGTCAAATCTCAGGTGTCGATTACGGGCGCTCGTTGGGAGCCAGACGCTGCATCTTGCTCACGGCCTTAAACTTGGTGAACAGCGGCACGTACTCAAAGTTCACGTTGGAGTTCTCCAGGCCGTACCAGCGCGCAGGCGTGCCAGCGGCGCGGCGGATGATGTACTTGAGCGTAATGGCCGTACGCTCGCTCGGCTCCACGTCGCTTTCGGGCGCCAGAAGCTTGCGGATCATAACGAACTTGAACGTACCGATGTTGCCCGGATCCTTGTAGACCGAGTAGTCATGCGTCTGCGGCGGCAGCTCGCCGCTGGCTGCCAGATCCTGAACAACCTGGCGCAGATAGGCGTTAACGCGCTGGTTGATCTTGTAGCCCAGGTACAGATGCACGCGGAACACGTAGTCGGTGCCGAACGTCTCGACCGAGTAGGCAAAGGTATGCGGCTCGTCCATGGTCTCGACATTCACGAACCACCAGGCGCGAGCGCGCTTGGGGTGCTTATCCAGGATGGAGTAGACGATATCGCGGTCGATATAGTCGGTGTTGGTGTCCTTGGTCAGGTACACGATATTGTCGCTCATGAGCTCGTAGCGGTCGTCGTCGCGCAGGCGCTTGAGCTGCGGCAGGTAGCTGCGCAGCGGCAGCAGCGTAAACTGGCGCTGCTCGACCGCCGTGCCGTTGTACCAGCACACCATAATGCTCATGATGAGCGCGGCCATAAGGATGGTGAAATAGCCGCCGTGGAAGAACTTGGTGAGCGAGCTCACAAAGAAGAAGCCCTCGAGCATGAGGAAGAAGACGGCAAAGATCCACGGCGCAACCTTGAGCTTGCGCTCCACGTGCAGATAGAAGAAGAGCAGCAGCGTCGTGCACATCATGGTCAGGGTAATAGCCAAGCCGTACGCAGCCTCCATGTGCGCCGAGTTCTGGAACAGCAGCACCACGATAACGCAGCCCACGAGCATGACGTTGTTGACCATGGGGATGTAGAGCTGACCCTTGGTCTCGGCAGGATAGAAGACCTGCATATGAGGCATGAGGTCCAGGCGGCTGGCCTCGGACACCAGCGAGAATGCGCCGGTGATGAGCGCCTGCGAGGCGATGATGGCCGCAACGGTGGAAAGGCCGACGGCAAAGGGACGCAGGCCCGGGGTGAGCATCTGGTAGAAGGGGTTGAGGTCGGCGATACCCATGAGCTCGGGGTTGGCGGCGTTGTTGATAAGCCAAGCGCCCTGGCCCATATAGGAAAGCAGCAGGCAGCACTTAACGAACGGCCAGGTAGCGTAGATGTTGCCGCGGCCCACGTGGCCCATGTCGGAATAGAGCGCCTCGGCACCGGTGGTGGCAAGGAAGCAGCTGCCCAAGATCATGATGCCCGCGTGGTTGTTGGGGCTCAACAAAAAGCCGATGCCACGCAGCGGGTTGAGGCACAGCAGCACCGCGGGGTACTGGAAGACAAAGAACAGACCCGTGCCGCCCAAGAACAGGAACCACAGCGTCATGATGGGGCCAAAAGCGTGACCGATCTTGGCCGTACCGATACGTTGTACCAAGAAGAGCGCGATGATGATGGCAAGCGTGATGGCCACGACGCGGCCCTGATCGTCACCCAACACGGCATGGACCGCCGGGATGGTGCGCAGGCCCTCGATGGCCGTGGTAACGGTAACGGCGGGCGTCAGGATGCCGTCAGCGAGCAATGCGGCGCCGCCCAGCATGGCGGGGATGATGAGCCACTTGCCGCAACGCTTGACCAGGCTGTACAGAGCAAAGATACCGCCCTCGCCGTGATTGTCGGCGCGCAGCGAGATCAGCACGTACTTGACGGTCGTCAGCAGCGTGACCGTCCACACGACAAGGGAGAGCGCGCCGAGCACGAACTCCTCCGTGACGCTTCCGATGCCGCCGTTGCCGGCAACGAGTGCCTTGGTTACATACATGGGGCTGGTGCCGATATCGCCATACACCACGCCCAGCGTGACGAGCATCGCCGAGATGCTCACAGGAATCGCAGCGTGCGAGGCTGCCTCCTTGGCCTTTTGTTCCATAAGCCGGTTTCCTCCCAACTTTAATGTTCGAAGGGATTATAGGCAATCGGCCCATGTTTGAATGGCACTGTTTTCCCAGCTAGATAAACATTTATACGGCCTTTAGGCCACCGCCGCGATATGGAATGTGACAAAGGGACTGTCCCTTTGTCACATTCGTCATTTTCCAAGCCAGTTTTTGAACCACCATTCCATGGATCGGCTCATCTCGGCCATAAAGGGACTCGTGTGCTTGCGGGTATAGATGTCCACGACGCGCTCCCCCACCTCGCGGGCATGCGGGCGGAACATCGCGTCCATCTCGGCCACCTGCGCGTCCATGGTCGCAGCATCGGCGCGGCAGTAGCGCTCCTCGTGCACCAGGTTCACCACGGGATGCGCAATCGCCGGACGCTCCTTGCGAGGCGTGCCGATAATAAGCATCGACAGCGGCATGGTATAGGGTGGCAGATCGAGCAGCTCGGCAACTTCCTCGGCGTTCTCCACGATGTCGCCAATATAGCAGCTTCCCAGCCCCAGGGCCTCGGCGGCAACCACGGCGTTTTGCGCGGCGATCACGGCGTCCTGGGCCGCGATGGCAAAGTCGCCCAAACCCGGCGCGCGGCGGGGCGCCTTGCCCGTGCGCTCGACAAACTCGGGCTCAAAGCAGCCCACGTGCTCAAACAGATCGATCCACTTTGCATAATCGACCACAAATATGAGTGCCCAGGGTGCCTTGGCAATCATGGGTTGGTGGTCGCACAGGTCGGCCAGACGGTCCAGCGTAGCCTGCTCGCGAATGCTCACGATGGAATACATCATCATGGCGCCTGCCGACGGCGCACGGCTCGCCGCGTGCAGAATCGCTGCCCGCTGCTCGTCGGTCACCGCCACGGGACGGTCGTCGTCATCGCGCGCAAAGGCACGCGTGGACGAGCGGTGCTCCAAGATGTCCAGCACAGCGTTACCCGTAGTCTCGACCGGATAACCGTTCGCATCCACGCCCGCAGCTCCGCCGCAGTACCCGGCACCCGTCATACAAACCTGCTCGCCCATAGCTCTATCCTCGCCACTTCTTTAAGAAGCCTTTACGTTTCCGTGTAATTCCCGTCCATTATCGCGCAGGCCGCCACTACATTGCGCCACACCGCCGCACATGCGCGTTAATATGGCTGGTTGTTGTGCGCAGCCCGCAAATGCAGCGCATATTTAGGTAACAATCGGGTAAACCCCCGCTTTCGTAGGTTTTAAGTTTGTGAGGAGTCTCAGCATGTTCGCTGCCGCCATCTCGCTCGTCGGTCTTGCGGCGACCGTCTACCTTGTTTTGCGCGAGGCCAAGGCCATTCGCGCTCAGTCGGGCACCGTTGCCAAAAGCGCTCTTGGGTGGAGCGTCGCCTTCGGCCTGTTCCAGCTCTTTTTGACCATTTGGGGCGCTATTGGCCTCGTCGCGCAGAACGAGCCGCTCGCCTTCGTGATGCTCATCCTGACCAACGCCATCCTCACCGGCTGCGCTTGGGCCAGCATCGCCCGCGACCGCATCGCCCCGCGTGTCTTTGCGTTCGCCGGGCCCGACGCCCCCGCCCCCACCGGCAAGCTCGCCCGCCTGCGCGGCGCCTTTGTGGGCAAACCGCTCGTCGCCGCCGTCTTGTGCCTGCTGCTCGCCGGCGTCTTTGCGCTGCTGGGCATGGAGGTCTCGTCCAACCACGACTTTACCTGGGTCTACCCCCTGTGCATCCTGCTCGAGTGGACCATCATCACCACGCTCATGGTCGGCCTGTTCTTCCTGTTCCAGCGCCACGGCGCAGCTCCCGCGGTCCTGGCCTTTGCCCTCTTTGTCCTGGGCATTGCCGAGTTCTTCGTCATCACGTTTAAATCCATGCCCATCCAGCCGGGCGACCTTTCGGCCATCTCCACCGCCGCTGCGGTCGCCGGCACCGGCTACACCTTCTCGATCTCGCTGTTCTGCGTGCTGTCCATGGGCTTTACCGCCATCGCCATGCTGCTGTGCGAGTACGCCGGCCTGGTGGCACCGCACCGTCAGAAGGGCGCCGCCAACGCCAAGCGCATGCTGCTCACCAACCTGCTCGTAGCGGTGCTGTGCCTGGGCGGCGTGACCGCACACGTCACGCTCATCGACTACTACAACACCCTCGGCATCACCGTCTACACCTGGCGCCCGCTCGAGAGCTACTGGCGCGAGGGCTACCTGCCCGCTTTCATTAGCGCAGCGCAGTCCATTAAGCCGCCCAAACCCGCCGACTACTCCGTCGACGATGCCAAGGCCACGCTCAAAAAGTACGCCAAGGCCTACGACAAGTCCGACGCCGCCAAGAGTGACGAGCGCACCGCCGCAAAGGAGCAGTTCGACAGCGAGAAGCCCACGGTCATCGCCATCATGAACGAGACCTTCTCGGATCTTTCGATCTACCAGAACATGCGCGCCGGCTACGAGGGCCCGCAGTACTTTAAGAACCTGTCCAACTGCCTCAGCCGCGGTAAGCTCTACGTGAGTGCCTACGGCGGCGGCACCGCCAATACCGAGTTTGAGTTTATGACCGGCAACTCCATGGCCAACCTGGGCTCGGGCGTGTATCCGTACACCATCTACAACATGGAGACGACCGGGAACCTGGCAGAGCAGTTCAAGTCGCTCGGATATTCCACCACGGCCATGCACCCCAACCACGCAACCAACTGGAACCGCGAGAACGTGTACAAGGACTTTGGCTTTGACCAGTTCCTGTCTATCAACGACTTCCAGGGAGCCGACACCCTGCGCGGTATGGTGACCGACCAGGCGACCTACGACAAGATTCTTGAGCTGCTCGACCAGAACGCCGATCCGCAGTTTATCTTCGACGTGACCATGCAGAACCACTCGGGCTACGACACGGGCCTGCTGCCGGTCGACAAGCAGATGCACCTGAACATCGACACGACCGACCTGGACACCAAGACCGTCGAGGACGGCACGCTCTCCGATGTCGACGAGTATGTCTCGTGCATCGAGCAGTCCGACCAGGCGCTTCGCTACTTCCTCAACGCCCTGAGCAAGCTCGACCGTAAGGTAGTCGTGGTGTTCTGGGGCGACCACCAGCCGTTCTTCCCGTCCAAGTTCAACGACAAGTGGTTTACCGGCGAGGACGATGCCACGCACCAGGAACGTCTGTGGCAGACCGACTACATCATCTGGGCCAACTACGACGTTGCCGGCTGCGACCAGACGAGCGAGGTCGACGACCTGTCCACCAACTACCTGTCCACCCAGCTGATGCAGCTGATCGGTGCCCCGCTTTCCGACTATCAGAAGGCGCACATGACGCTGCGCGAGTCGCTGCCCGCCATCAACTCGGTAGGCTACGAGGACGCCAGCCTGCGCTGGGCGCTCTCCTCCAACGTCACCGGTGACGACGCCGCCGCGGCAGCCGCCACCAAGGCGCGCGAGGATTACGCCAAGATGCAGTACTACGAGATGTTCCGCGACGGCAAGAACGTCTACACCAAGCACTTCCAGACCGAGGCCAACGAGACCGACCCCAACCTGGCGCCGGGCACGACCAAGATCAAGTAGCTGGTCACTCATAACTGAAACGTCTGTCCGGGCGGAGGCATATAAGGTTCCCTGCTCGGACAGTCCTGCGCAAGACGGGGGCCACATTAAGTGGCCCCCTTTGCGTGCGGAACTCGCGATGAACCTTATATGCCTCCGCCCGGACAGACGCCTTGTTGTTGGAACGCGGCTTGTCATGGGGGTATCCGCTAAACATATATAAGTCGAAGGCCACGTCATGTGGCCTTTTTTGCATCCGGAAACCGTGTCCCAGAATTCACGTCCGGAGCGGGATGCAGTTTCCGCTTGTGGCTCCGTTGGGAAACTCCATCCCACTCCGGGCTCAAATTGTGGGTCATCGTTTCCACCAGAGCCCTCAACCGGAAACCGCATCCCATTCCAAAGGCGAATTCCGGGACACACTTTCCAAGACCCCGTCCATCCGGAAACCGTGTCCCACTCTGAATACATCCAGCGAACGCATGCGAGCGTGTCGTCCAGGACGGTCTCGTCATCGGGGTGATGGAAAATGTCACCCCAAACACTTGCCACGGTTGCGTCCACAAGTGTCAAGAAAAAAGCCTCGAGAATCTCGAGGCTTTCACATTTGTATTGTTTTGCACGAAGGACCGCGAACGGCGAAGCTACTCGCCCAGCACGGCCTTTTTGGCGGCTGCAGCCATGTTGTCCAGATCTTCCTTGGTGGGGTGATCCTTTGCGGCGACCCAGTTATCGAGCAGCATCTTAAATCGGGCGTTGTCGGGATCTTGCTCGAGCATGGCCTCGTAGCGCTGCTTGACCGCGGGGCCCATCTTGCCCTGGCACATCGCCCAGCCCGCAAGCTCGGCATCCCCAGCCAAATTGGAAGTTACGCGGTCGATAATCTGCTGATAGTAGCTCTGGTCGGCCCCAAAGCCGCAGGTGCCAAACAGGAACACGCGCTTGCCGTGCAAGGCGGAAAGCAACGCCGCGACCGAAGGCGTGCACGCGCCCTTGTCGCACCAAAAACCGACGAGCACCGTGTCGGCCGCGCAGGCGCCCTGCGCCTCGAGCGCAACCTGATCTGCATCCGCATCGTCGCTCAACGCCGCGGCATGGACAAACTCAACACCCGCAGCCTGCAGCGTACGCTTGATCGCACCCGAAACCATCCTGGTATTACCGCTCTTGCTGTTAACCACCAAAGAGCACGTCATAGTCACGTTGCCTCGTATCCCCCAAAACTAAAGCCACTAATGCAATTTATTAGATGAATATCTTAGTACTAACAACGCAGATGTAAACCATCTGCCGCTAATCGGTAGCCCCTACTGGGCAAACTGGCTGCGGTAGAGCTCGGCGTAGAAGCCGCCTGTCGCTAGCAGCTCGTCGTGCGTGCCGCGCTCGATAATCTCGCCGTCGCGCATCACCAGAATGCAGTCGGCGTTGCGGATGGTGCTCAGGCGATGCGCCACCACAAAGCTCGTACGGCCGGCCATAAGCTCGTCGAATGCCGCCTGCACCTGCAGCTCGGTGCGGGTATCGATGCTCGACGTCGCCTCGTCCAGCAGCAGAATCGCCGGGTCGGTGAGCATGACGCGCGCGATGCACAGCAGCTGTTTTTGACCCTGGCTAAACATGCCGCCGTCCTCGCCGATGACCGTATCGTAGCCGCTTGGCAGCTGCACGATAAACTTGTGCGCGTGCGCGCGCTTGGCGGCTTCGATAACCTGTTCACGCGTGGCATCCGGGCAACCGTAAGCGATATTTTCCGCCACCGTGCCCTCGAACAGCCACGTATCCTGCAGCACCATGCCAAAGGCGCGGCGCAGGCTTGCGCGCGTGTAGTCACGCGAAGACCGGCCATCGACCATGATGCGTCCGGCATCGATATCGTAAAACCGCAGCAGCAAATTGATGAGCGTTGTCTTGCCGCAGCCCGTGGGGCCGACCAGGGCAAAGCGCATGCCGGGTTTGGCCTCGATGCAGATATCCTGCAGCAGCTTGCGATCGGGCACATAACTAAAGTCCACGTGCTCAAAGGTCACCTCGCCACGCGGGGCGGCAAGTTCCACGGCGCCCGTCGCATCGGGCTCCTGCTCGCGCGCGTCGAGCAGCGCAAACATGCGGCGTGCCGAGGCGTACGCCGTCTGGATCTGCGTAATGACGTTGGTGACCTCGTTGAACGGCTTGGTGTACTGGTTGGCGTAGGACAGGAAGATCTGCACGCCGCCCACCGTGAGTGCCGCGGGCACGCCCGTGATCACGCCCACGCAGCCAATCACGGCCACCACGGCATAGATGATGTTATTGATAAAGCGCGTGCCGGGGTTGGAGAGCGAACCCATAAACTGCGCGCGCTCGCCCGCGGTGTAGAGCTCGGCATTGAGGGCATCGAAGCGCTGCTGAGCGTTGGGACCATAGGCAAAGGCGTCGACAAGTTTCTGCTCGCCTACGTACTCCTCGATATGCCCACCGAGCTGCCCTTGAATACGCTGCTGTGCCGTAAAGCTTTTGTTGGAAAGCTTGGCGATAGCACCGGCTCCAAAAATGGAAAGCGGCGTGACGAGTACCACCACGAGCGTCATGGTCAGGTTGATGGAAAGCATAAACGCGAGCGTACCCACGATGGTAATAACACCGGTGAAGAGCTGTGTAAAGCCCTGCAGCAGACCGTCGCCCACCTGATCGACGTCGTTGACCACGCGACTCATGAGGTCGCCGTGGGCATGGCCGTCGATAAAGCTGAGCGGCATGCGGCTGAGCTTGTCGCTCGCCTCCACGCGCATGTCGCGCACCGTTTCGTAGGACAGGCGGTTGACGCAATAGCCCTGCAGCCACTGAAAGGCCGCAGCACCTACGACGACAATCGCGAGCTTGGTGACAAGCGGCAGCAGCGCATCGAAGTCCACCTGTCCGGCGGCGACGATAAGGTCGATGCCCTCGCCAATGAGGATGGGCGTGTAGAGCTGCAGAATCACGGAGATGGCGGCACTCACAAACGACGCTACAAACGAAATGCGGTGCGGGCGAACATAGCCCAGCAGGCGGCGGGTCACCGCACCCACGGGATAGCGCTCGGGATCGCCGGGCTGGCGCGGACCGTCGCCCAGGTCGTTGAGGTTATCGTTACCGGACACGTTGGCCGTCATCGTGGCGACCGAACCGGAAGAAGTATACGGATTCATCTAGCAGCCCTCCTTTGCGCAGGCGGATGCGGGGACGGTTGGGGCGGACGCGGGCGCCGCACTCCCCTGCTGGCCCTCGAGTTCCTCGCGGCGAAGCTGCGACTGGCAAATCTCGCGATAGAGCTGGCAGCTTGCATACAGCTCGTCATGCGTGCCCAGGCCCGCAACCGAGCCGTGGTCGAGTACGCAGATCATATCGGCGTCGCGCACGGTCGAGACGCGCTGGCTCACAATAACCGTCGTGAGCGGCAGCCCGCCCTCGGCGGCACCGCGCATGCTGCGCTCGCGAATGGCACGGCGAAGCGCCGCGTCGGTCTTAAAGTCGAGCGCCGAGGCGGAGTCGTCCATGATCAGGACCTGTGGCGAGCCCACCAGGGCGCGCGCGATGGTCAAGCGCTGGCGTTGGCCACCGCTGAAGTTCTTACCGCCCGCCTCGACCGGGGCATCGAGCCCCTGCGGCTTGTTGCGCACGAACTCGCTCGCCTGCGCCATGTCGAGCGCCGCCCAGAGATCCTCGTCGGTCGCAGCCTCGTCGCGCCAGGTCAGGTTGCTGCGGATGGTGCCGCTCACCAGCGACGCGCGCTGCGGAACGGTCGCGACCACACGGCGCAGCTGGTCGAGCGGCCAGGTGCGCACGTCGGCGCCCATCACGCTCACGCTGCCGGTGCCCGCATCGTACAGGCGCGGGATGAGCGAGACGAGCGTGGACTTACCACTGCCCGTACCGCCAATAATGCCGAGCGTCTTGCCCAGCGGGAGCTCCAGGGTCACATCGTTGACGGCGTTGGCAGCGCCGGCGCCAAAGGAGAAGCTCGCATGGCTCAAGCTCAGCGCAGGAACTGGAGCGACATTGCCCGGCTTGGGCAGCGCGACCGACTGATTGCCCTCGTCGGTGATGCTCGGCTCGCAGTTGAGCACCTCGTTGATACGCGAAGCACTCGCGCTCGCCTTGGTAAAGACCACGACCAGGTTGGCGACGTACACGATGGAGGTCAGGGTCTGCGTCATGTAGTTCACAAACGCCATGACCTGGCCCTGCGTAAGCTCACCCACGTTGACCTGGATGCCGCCCACCCACAGGATGGCGCACACGCCCAGGTTCATCACCAAAAACGTTACGGGGTTAAGGATTGACGAGAGCTTGCCCACCGCGATGGCAGTATTGGCCTGATCGTCGGCGGCCTGGGCAAAACGCTCGCACTCGTGGTCCTCGCGTACAAAGGCGCGAACCACGCGGGCGCCCGAAAGGCCCTCACGGCAAATGAGCGCGATGCGGTCGAGCTTTGCTTGCAGCTGCTTGTAGTACGGAATGCAGCGCGCCATGACAAACCAAAACACCAGGCCGATGGCGGGCGTGCAAATCAAAAAGATCATGCCGAGCTTAAGGTCGATGGCAAGGGCCGCGACCATGGAGCCCACCGCCAGGAAAGGCCAGCGGATGAGCATGCGCACGCCCAGCGCCACGGCGAGCTGCACCTGGTTGACGTCGTTGGTGATGCGCGTGATGAGCGACGGCGTACCAAAGCGGTCGAGCTCGGCGTAGCTCAGTTTGTTGATGTGCTCGTAGAGCGCGCCGCGAATGTCGGTGCCCATGCCCTGCGAGGTCAGCGCCGCCATCTTTTGGCAGACGAGCGTAAACGAGATGCCGATCACGGCCATGGCGGCGAGCACCATGCCGTAGTGGACGACAGCGTTCACATCGCGTGCGCCGATGCCCTTATCGATCATCTGGGCAATCACCAGCGGCGTCAGCAGGTCAAAGATCACTTCGATCAGCTTGCACGCAGGGCCAATCACCATATAGCGGCGAAACTTACCGCCAAAACGCCTGAGCAGCTCAATCATAAAAAGGCGCTCCCTATCATCATTCACACTCAATTCGAACCATGATAGTACTGCCACCCCAAAAGACGAGTAAACAGCTCGTTATTTCTGGCGAGATTCAAGAGCAGGTAAACCGCCTGATATACTTACCTTAGTGCTACCAAGTGAGTCGCCAACCCTTGAAATGAGGTGCCGAGATGAACGACATTCTCGCAAGAAGAGCAAGACGAGCAACTATGGGCATCGCCCTTTCCGCGGCACTTGTCGCGGGAATCGCCCCCGCAACGGCGATCGCGGCAGAAATCAGCTCCCCCACCGATGCAGTCGCCTTGCAGACAGCGGCCGCGAACTCGAGCGAAACCGCGGCCACCGAAAAAGAAAAAGCGTACGCGGCCATGCAGGAAGCGCTCAAAAACCTCGAGGCCGCAAAAGACGCCGCAAGTCCCGAGAAAATTGCGAGATTCAATGATGACATTGCCCGTTTTCAAGAGCTCTGCGACAAGATGGTGGCGCAAGCCGCCGAATTGAGGGATTCCCTTCCCGCCATGCAAGCGGACGTCGATGCAGCCCAAGCCAGATACGACGAGGCCATCAACCGGGTAAGCGAGCTCCAGGCAAAATTAGACAAGAAACTTGAGGCGCTTAAGGCCCTCGAAGCACTCGGCGACGAGGAGCTTGTCGAAACTACTAAACGGCAAATAAAGCAGTTGCGCAGTGAAATCGTAACGGCAAAAGCGCAAGAAGACTCTTGCAAAACGGGGCTCCGCGAGCGCCACGACGGCCTCAAAAGGCAGGAAAGACAAGTTAATGACTGTGAACGTGATGCAGAGAAGCATAAAGCCCATACCGACCAGTTCATAGCCTGGCGAGATGCGCTCCTCGACAATTTGAAAAAAGCGCAAACGGCCTATGACGACGCCTGCAAGGCATACGAAGAGGCGAAAGCCGCGGCAGACAAGGCCACCTCGCCCGAGATAACGAAACCGACCGAGACGACGCCCCCCTCCGGCTCAACGCAACCCGCCGAGGCGACACCGCCCGTTGCCTCATCTGCAACCGGCAAAGACGCCCTACCAAGCTCCACCAAGCAGGCGAACTCGAGCAGCGGCAAGCAAGCAAATACGACCGCTGGCAAGCTCGCGAACACGGGCGACACAGCGCCGAGCGCAATCGCACTCGCAGCAGTCGCCGCCGCAGGGCTCGGAATAACCGCCACAGCCACACGCCGCATCAGGAACTCAAAATAGCTGCCAGAGCATATCGCCTTCGCCAATCCACAAGCCCAGAGACAAAAAGAGGCTCGTTTCCCCAACCTAGGGAAACGAGCCTCTTTAACTGCAAAAATTCAAGCAACAGCACCGCCGCCTCTTGAACCACATAGCCTTCAGTGCCCAGACAACACCAGCAAGCCGCATTCCGCAAGGGATAGATTTAATTAGATAAACGCGCCTTTACGGGTGATTTTTGGACGACGGGGCCCGACCGGCGGCGAGGTGTTTGGTAGTCGAGCGATCCCGCAGGCGAAGCCGAGGACCAGCGAGACACCAAATACCTCGCCGCCGGCCGGGCCATGTCGCGGCACCAAAAAACGCCCGTGCGCTCGATGGATTCGGATGCCCGACAGAGGCTCCTTATGGCTGCTTCCTTCCGGACCTGACCAGATTCGGAACATGTCGTCATCCGAACCCATCGAACGCGCTAGGCGCTCGGTATATCTTACCTGCTCCCGCCCGCCAGAGCAAGCTAGCTAATTTGGGACGGAGCTTTTTTGACTACTTTTGCAGCCCGATTGCCAGAGCAGCCAATGAGTAGTCAAAATAGTCCCATCCCAAAATGACCGGCTTGGTGCCGCACCACAGAAAGGGCCCATCTACTACGTTTAGGCCACAGGGGTCAACCATAGCCGACTTTTTCGAAAATCGGCAAGCTTTCTACCTGCGGTTTTGTTTTTGCAAATTCCGGAATGGTCGAGGGTGGCCGGTTTAACGTAGTAGATGGTCGCATTTCGTGGCAAACGGTCCGACCCAAGACCCAAGGCAGCCAACCTCGAATGGACATTCTCGAAGTTGCGGTGGAATACGGACTGAATTGGCACCTTAAAGGCAAAAACACTCCGTATTTCACCGCAACTTATAGGGAGATAGGCCTTAGAGGCGAGCGAGGTCGTAGGATTGGGCGGCTGACTCACCGGCGAAGATGAGGTTGGTTGTGGCTTCTTGCACACCGAGCGCCTGGTCGAGGGGCATGGGCTTGCGACAGATCGGCAGCACAAGGTCGATGCCCCGCCCATGCACCGCATCCAGGTTGTCGGCACGACCGCCCACGACGGCAACAACCGGCTTGCCATAGCGCTTGGCACGACGGGCCACGCCCACCGGCGCCTTGCCGGCAGCGGACTGCTCGTCCATATTGCCCTCGCCCGTTATGACCAGGTCGACATCGCGCACGCGCTCGTCAAACCCAATCAGATCGAGCACCATCTCCACGCCCGAGCGTAGCTCCGCACCGAGCGCCAGTAACGCCGCGCCCAAGCCACCGGCAGCGCCCGCGCCGGGCACGCCGAGCACCGAGCCAAACGTCCGTGTGCCCTCGGGTGTGCGCAACAACCCCTGAGCTCGCACCTCGAAAATTGCCGCATCGAGCAGGCGACCGTAGCCGACCATCCAGTTGTCGTACTTGCCCAGCGCCTCGGCATCATCCGTCGGCAGGCCCTTCTGCCCGCCGAACACCGCCAGTGCGCCTCGACGCCCCACGAGCGGATTCTCGACATCCGAAAGCACAACGATACGAGAGCCACCCAAAGCCTGCAGCGCTGGCGCCAAATCAACGCTCGCCACCTGCTCAAGGCCGGCAAGACCGGGGGCGACATCGCAGCCCCGATCATCGACCACGCGCGCGCCCAGCGCCTGCAGCATGCCGGCGCCACCGTCGTTGGTGGCACTGCCGCCCAGACCAATATAGAGTGTCCTTGCGCCCGTGCGAACTGCGCGAAGCATAAGCTCGCCCACGCCATAGGTCGAAGCCGCCAACGCCGCCGACTCCGTACAGCTCGAATACCCAATACCCGCCGCCTCGGCCATCTCAATTACAGCCGACTCGTGCTCGCCGTCCACTAACATCCGGGCAGGCACACGCTCGCCAAAGGGGCCTGCAACCTCGCAGGCCACAAGCTCGCCACCGCAGGCGGCAACGGTATCGAGCGTTCCCTCGCCGCCATCCGCCAGCGGCAACGCGCGCACCTCGGCATCAGGCCACACACGGCGCATGCCCTCGGCAACCGCCGCCTCCGCCTGCGCACTCGACACGCTGCCCTTAAAGGAGTCGATCGCCAACAGCACACGGCGGGGTCGGCGGCACGCAGGACCAAAGTCAACCGCCGTGCCAGCATCCTCACCGGCACCTGCAAGCGCTGCGGCGTGAGCGGCGTGTGCTTCAAGATCGGCCCCACAACCGCAATCAGCGCCGCCCGCTCCGCGCAGACCGCCAAAATAGCTACTCAGCAGCTCGCGGCATTCATCCGCCAGGACCCCAGCCGTCACGTTAAACCGATGATTCAAGCGCGAATCGGCATTCAGGTCATACAGCGAACCCAGCGCGCCCGCCTTGGCATCACTCGCGCCATACACGCAGCGCCCCACGCGCGCGTTGACCATAAGGCCCGCGCACATGCAGCAGGGTTCCAACGTCACATAAACCGTACAGTCGAAAAGGCGCCAGCGGCCAAGCGCCTGGGCAGCGGCGCACACGGCCGCAAACTCTGCATGAGCCGAAGGATCCTGATCGAGCTCGCGCCGATTGTGCGCCCTCGCGACGATCTCGCCGTCGCGCACCACTACGGCCCCGATGGGCACCTCGCCCACCGCCGCGGCGGCTCGCGCCTCCGCCAACGCCTCGCGCATGAACTTCTCGTCGATTTCGGTGATCGTCATCGTTCGCCTTCCCTGTTGCAAATTCAAAACGATGCTATCATTACGACTCACGGAGAGATGGCAGAGCGGTTGAATGCGGCGGTCTTGAAAACCGTTGAGCGCGAGAGCGTTCCGGGGGTTCGAATCCCCCTCTCTCCGCCACTTTAGTGATGCACCGGTGTCATGGTCCGCTCAAACAGCGCATCGACCACGTCGGCTATCTCAGGTCGACGCTCAAGATCGTGGCCCGATTCCCACCATATCGTGAAAAGTCGAATAATACCGCCGGCGACAAACTCAGACGTCGTCTCGAGTGACACGGGGGCCAGGGCATCCTCGGCAAGCACGTTCATCACACGCTCGCGGATGGAACGGGCAATGCGGTCGCAAATAACGTTGGTCAACATGCCCGACATGCTGCTTGCCAAAATGTTATCCATGAGCTGCTCGTGCGCCAGAATCAAATCCATGGCATCGTCCAAAATCGCGTGCCGAAGCGCGCGCACGTCCTCGGCAGACACTGCGCCGGCCTCATCGGGCTGTTTTTGCGGCAAGCCCGACATGAGCTCATCGATATAAAAGGCAAAGTAATCGTTCTTGTCGCGAAAGTGCTTGTAGAACGTCGTGCGGCGAATCATGGCGCGGTCGCACAGCATGGCAACCGTCAGGTCCTCAAAACGATGCTCCTCGAGAAGCTCGGTAAAGGCATCGAACAGGGCGCGGTAGGTTTTCTTGATGCGAAGGTCCATCTGTATCGCCATCCTCAGGGCAAAGACAACACTCGTCAATCTGTCGCATATCTTACACCTGTACCTCGCGCGCTTTGCCCCGGTGCCGACCCCGCCGAAAACATAACGCTTGCCGGAAAGTTCGGCACGGCAAAACGTTGCGGGTATACTAGTAGCGTTATACCAACGGCAGCTGGCGCATGCCGCCGCGGCCATTCGAAACGGAGACATCATGATTACCGTCATCATCGGCATCGTTGTTGTCATTGTGATTGTCTGCGCCATCGCCGGCATCTACAACAACATGGTCACCAAGCGTAACCGCATCGATAACGCCTGGCAGAACATCGATACGCAGCTGCAGCGCCGCAACGACCTGATCCCCAACCTGGTCGAGACCGTCAAGGGCTACGCCAAGCACGAGCAGGAGACGCTCTCCGCCGTGATCAGCGCGCGTAACACCGCCGTCAAGGCCACCACGCCCGAGGCCAAGATGGAAGCCGACAACGTGCTGACCGGTGCGCTGCGTCAGCTCTTCGCCGTAGCCGAAGCCTACCCCGATCTTAAGGCAAACACCAACTTTACGCAGCTGCAGGCATCACTCGAGGATACCGAGAACAAGATTAGCTACGCACGCCAGAGCTACAACGATTGCGTGCTCAGCTACAACAACGCCATTCAGACGTTCCCGGCTGTCATCTTTGCCGGCATCTTTCAGTTTAAGGAGCGCCAGGGCTTCGAGGCCGCCGAAGCAGCCCGCCAGGCCCCGACCGTCAAGTTCTAGTAGTTTGGCAGTGCATCCTTAATCGGCCAAATGCATAAACCGCCCCGTCGAATGCATACTTCGACGGGGCGGTTTCCTTTTTCGCAAAGGTCCCCCTCTAAGCGCCGTGCATTTTCAGGAGTATTCAACATAACCAAGAGCTTCGGGCGCCACGATAAGTGCCAAAGACCGCGAATATCCCTGTAAATCAAACGCTGTCAGCCCATAACCCCGACCATCATCCGTAGAAAACATCGAGAAATCCCGATTTTTTGCCCGAGGTCGATATGCAGGGGCCTTCGATTGCAGAATACTCGCAAAAATGCACGTCGCCACCACCCCCACATGGCGCGAATCAAAACAAAAGCGCGGCCTTCCTTTCCGGCGCACTCCGCAGGACGAAAGAACCTCCGCCGCACGAAGTGCGCAGCGGGGGTTCTTTCATGTCCGAGGACGCGCCGGGAGGGAAGGCCGCCCTCGGGCCGGACAGCTAAGACTGCTTACGCGACGGTGTAAACCCAGTTGTGCTTATCCTCGACAGCACCGGACTGGATGCCAGTCAGGGTCTCGCGAAGCTTCTTCATCACAGGGCCGATCTCGGTGTAGCCAGCCGGGAAGGTCACGGTCTCGTCGGCGCCGTAAACCTTGTTGTCAATCTCGCCAACCGGAGAGATGACGGCAGCGGTGCCGCACAGGCCGCACTCCACAAAGGTACCGGCCTTGACCTCGGCCCACTCGACGGGACGCTGGTCAACGGTCATGCCCAGGTCCTGAGCAACCTGAACGAGCGAACGACGGGTGATAGAGGGCAGGATGGAGTCGGTGTGCGACTGAGGAACGACGAGGGTGCCGTCCTCCTTCACGAACAGGACGTTGGCGCCACCGGTCTCCTCGACATAGGTGCGGGACTCGGAGTCGAGATACAGGTTCTCGGCATAGCCCTCGCGGTGAGCCTCCATCGTGGGCTTGAGGGACATGGCGTAGTTCAGGCCGGCCTTGATGTTGCCGGTGCCATGCGGTGCTGCACGGTCATACTCGGAAACGCGCAGCTTGACGGGCTTGAGGCCACCCTTAAAGTACGGACCGACCGGGGTCACGAGAATGCGGAACGTGTACTCAGGAGCGGGAGCCACGCCGATCACGTCACCGGAGCCGATCATAAACGGACGCACGTACAGGGTCGCGCCGGAGCCGAAGGGCGGAACCCAGGCGGCGTTGGCAGAAACGACCTGCTTGACGGCCTCAACGAACTTGTCCTTGGGGAACGGGGGCATCTCGAGGCGCTGCGCAGAGTTGTACATACGCTCGGCGTTCATGTCGGGGCGGAAGCAGACGATGCTGCCGTCCTCGGCGGTGTAGGCCTTCAGGCCCTCAAAGACCTCCTGGCAGTAATGGAAGATGCCGCCGCACTCGGAGACATGCAGGGTGTGGTCGGTGGTCAGGCCACCCTCGTCCCACTCGCCGTCCTTCCAATGGGCCTCGTAGCTGTAATCGGTCTTCATGTAGCCAAAGCCGAGGCTACCCCAATCGATATCCTTCTTCTCGACAGTCATATGTCGCTCCTTACATACACAGTTGCATACTCGCGAACCCGCACGCAAGGACCGAGGCCGACCGCGTCGCAACGTCGCACGCCCGGAGCGTAAAACCGGACGGGACACGCGAACGGCATCAAAGCCGATGGCACGTCGATTCGCATGCACGAGATTGTACTCCGCACGCGCGTCGGATAAAACGTTTTTCTTTAACTAACTAAAGTAATTTCATTTGACCGAAGCTGAAGAGGCCCGCCACCGTAAACGGTGACGGGCCTCAACTGTACGGTCTGCGCGCTGGCTCGAGCTAGGCGTTCTATTTACCCAGCTTGGCCTTAACCAGACCGACCACGGTCGGGATGATCGACACGGCAACGATGCCGATAATCAGCAGCTCAAAGTGCTCCTGCACAAAGGGAATGCCGCCAAAGAAGTAGCCCAGCAGCGTAAAGACCGTCGACCAGGTAATGCCGCCCAGCACGTTAAAGACGACAAAGTTGCGCCAGTGCATGCCGCCCATGCCAGCGATAAAGGGCACAAAGGTGCGGATAAACGGGAAGAAGCGACCCAGGAAGATGGCCAGGTGACCCCACTTGTCCAAGAAGTCCTCGGACTTTTTGATGCGCTCGGGCGTCATGGCCTTGACCTTGCCCGAAGCGATGATCTTGCGGCCAAAGAAGTGACCGATCATAAAGTTGCACTGATCGCCCAAAATGGCAGCGGCCCATGCGGTGGCCAGAAGCGCCACGATGTTAAAGCCGCCGTTGTGGGCAAAGAAACCCGAGGCGAACAGCAGCGAATCACCGGGAAGGAACGGGAAGAACACCACGCCCGTCTCGATAAAGATGATCAGGAACACGCAGCCGTAGGCCATAAGCGGGCCGGCGGCGATCCAGCTGGCGATCGCGGTGCGCGGGTCCTTAAGCAGCTCGGCAATAAAATTGATGAAACCCATGAAGTAAAACCTCTCAGTTGTGGGCGCGGATACGTCCAAGTTGACCAGTATACGGTTGCGGTGCCCCCTCGTGCGCAACCCCACAAAAGCATGACTCCATTACCAGCAAGTTTGCATAACTGACACTTGTAGCGCAAAGCCGCCAAGATTGTCCTTTTTAATCCCTAGCGAATCGCTATACTTTATTGAATCGCATTGCCATGGCGCTAAGGGAGGGCGGCCGGTGAGCTTTATCAATACCATTCGCGAGGACATCAAGACCGTCCAGGCGCAGGACCCCGCCGCGCAAAACGGTCTGGTCATCTTTCTTTCCTATCCTGGCCTGCACGCCAAGTGGAACCACGTGCCCGAGCACTGGCTGTGGGAGCACGGTCATCGCTCGCTCGCCCGCGTGCTCTCGCAAATCACCCGCCACATCACCGGCGTCGAGATTCACCCTGCCGCGCAGATTGGCAAGCACTTCTTTATCGACCACGCCATGGGCGTCGTCATCGGCGAGACCACCATTGTGGGCGACAACTGTGTGCTCTACCAGGGCGTCACGCTCGGCGGCACCGGCAACGAGACCGGCAAGCGTCACCCCACCCTGGGCAACAATGTCACGGTGGGCACGGGCGCCAAGGTGCTCGGCAACATCCGCATCGGCAACAACGTCAAGATCGGCGGCAACTCGGTCGTCGTTAAGGACGTCCCCGACAACTGCACCGTCGTGGGCGTGCCGGGACGCATCATCAAGCGCAACGGCTGCCGTGTGTTCGAGGAGAGTTTCGACGCCAAGCAGCATCGCGAGTACATGCCCGATGACGCCGCCGAGCAGTCCGCCCTCAACCGCCAGGGCATCACCGAGAATGCCCGCCGCGTCAAGGAACTCGAGCGAGAGGTGGCCGAGCTCAAGGCCCTCGTCGCCAAGCTCGTGGACGAACGCTAGGAACGCAAGCGGCACAAAACGACATCGGCATCAACGCAAAGGCGCGCCAGGGAATTCATCCCCGGCGCGCCTTTGCGTTGATGCGACATGTGGGACTGTCCCTTTGTCACATTATGCGAACTGGCTCAGATAGAGGTCGGCGTAGGCACCCTCGGCAGCCAGCAGCTCCTTATGCGTGCCCTGCTCGATAATGTTGCCGTGATCCATGACCAAGATCAGGTCGGCATCCACAATCGTCGACAGGCGGTGCGCGATCACAAAACTCGTACGCCCGCGCATGAGCGCGTCCATGGCACGACCGATGGCAAGCTCGGTACGCGTATCCACGCTTGAGGTCGCCTCGTCCAGGATGAGAATCGCCGGGTTATTGAGCAGCACGCGTGCGATGGTCAGCAGCTGACGCTGGCCCTGGCTGATGCTTTCGGCATCGTTGGCCACGCGCGTGTCGTAGCCCTGCGGCATGGTGCGCACAAAGAAGTCGACCTGCGCGGCGCGCGCAGCCGCCACGATCTCCTCACGCGTCGCCTCGGGACAGCCGTAGGCGATGTTTTCGGCAATCGTGCCATCGAACAGCCAGGCGTCCTGCAGCACCATGCCAAACTGCTGCCGTAGCTCGCCGCGGTCCATGCGGCTCGTATCCACGCCGTCGAGCGTAATACGCCCGCCGTCAATCTCGTAGAAGCGCATGAGCAGGTTGATGAGCGTCGTCTTGCCCGCGCCCGTGGTTCCCACCACGGCAATCTTCTGGCCCGGCTCGGCGGTAAACGACACGTCGTGCATAAGCGGCTTGTCGGGCGAATAACCAAAGCGCACGTGCTCAAAGGAGACGCGACCCTCAACGCGACCCGGCAGCTTGGCGGCCTCGTCCGGCAGCGGATCTGCCTCCATCTCGGGCTCATCGAGCAGGTCGAACACGCGCTCCGCACTCGCCAACGCGCTCTGCAGCGAGTTGAAGGTAAACGACAGCTGCGTCATGGGTTCGGACGCCTCGTAGATAAACTGGAAGAACGCCTGGAACACGCCGACGGTCATGTGACCGGCAACCAGCATGCTGCAGCCCACCAGCGCGATCACGATCTGCGCCAAACGGCCGATAAAGCGCACCGCAGGGCCGACGGCATTGATCATAAAGTCGGCCTTGGCACTCACGCGTGCCAGCTCGCCCGAGGCCTGGTGCACCTCGGCAGAACTTTGGCGTTCGCGGTTAAACGCGCGGATCACCAGACGGCCCGAATAGCCTTCCTCGACTGCACTCGTAATCTTGGACACCCACTCCTGGCGCTCGCCCGTCACATCGTGTGTGCGGCGCGAGACGACCTTCGTCACCAGCAGCGACAGTGCCGTAAAGAACAGAAAGACGAGCGTAAGCTGCACGCTGAACACGAACATCACGCTCACAGCACCAACAACCGTGCCGATCGACACGAGCAGCTGCAGCAATCCGCGCTGCATGCTCTCGGACATCTTGTCCAGGTCGTTGGTCGCGCGGCTGACGACCTCGCCGGGACGATGCGCGTCAAAATAGGCGAGCGGCAGACGGTTGAGCTTTTGCGCGATGCGGTTGCGCAGGCGCAGATTGAGACGCTCAGCGACGCTCGACATCAAAAAGCTCTGGAGCGCATAGAACGAGGCAGCGGCAGTCCAGATCATAAAGTAGACGAAAATGGTCTTGCCGCAGTTCTCCCAGGTGATGCTGAAAGTGGTGTCGTTGGCAAACGCCACCTGAATGTGGCCCCACAGCTCATCGATCACGCGGGCGCTATATGCCGGCGCGGCGGTGTTAAAGATGACATAGAACACAATGCTCGCGAACACGATATAGAAGCGCCAATGGTCGCCGGCAGCCTCACTCCACAGGCGGCGCACCGTCGCCCAGGTATCCCGAGGCGTCTCGTCCTCGTCTTCGTCGTCCACGTCGCGCATACGCTCTGCCTCGGCGCGGGCGCGCTCGTCCTCGGCACGTTCGTTTTCCTCGTAGAGCGCTTGGCGGCGAGCCTCGCGCTTGGCGGCGTCATCCAGCTCGGTCGACGCGGCAGCCGTTTCCTCGACCAGTCCCGCGGCAGCGGCGTCATCAACGCCGCCCTGCTTCTTGAGCTCCCCGGTCATGCTACTCACCTCCCTTCATTTGCGATTCCGCGATGGCGCGGTACACCTCGCAGGTTTCCATAAGCTCGCCATGCGTGCCCAAGCCCACGACCTCGCCGTCCTTGAGCACAACGATCTGGTCGGCATGCAAAATAGTCGAGATGCGCTGCGCGATGATGAGCACCGCGGCGTCGCGCGTCTCGTCCTGCAGCGCATGGCGCAGGGCCGCATCGGTCTTAAAGTCCAGGGCCGAAAAACTATCGTCGAAGATATACAGGTCGGCGCGCTTCATGAGCGCGCGAGCAATGGCCAGGCGCTGGCGCTGGCCGCCCGAAAAGTTCGTACCGCCCTGGGCAACCGGGGTATCGAGCCCCTGCGGTTGGTCGAGTACAAAGGTGCTCTGGGCAACCTCAAGCGCGTGAAGCATGTCGCCCTCGGTCGCGCCTTCGTTACCAAACCGAAGGTTGCTCGCCACCGTGCCCGAGAACAGCCACGCCTTCTGCGGCACATAGGCAATGCGCCCGCGGATTTCATCTTGCGTAAGCTCGCGCAGGTCCACACCATTCAGGCGAATGGAGCCCTTGGTGGCATCGTGGAAGCGCAGCAGAAGCTTTGCCACCGTCGATTTGCCCGAGCCTGTCGAGCCAACGATCGCAGTCGTCTGACCGCGACGGCAGGCAAAGCTCAGGTCGCACAGGGTGTCCTCGTCGGCATCGTCAAAGCGAAACGACATGTGGTCGAACACAGCCACCGCATCGGCTTCGTCTTGGGGCTCGCGCGCCCCGTCATCCAGCGTGCGCTCGCCATCGACGATGCTCGGCTCAATCTCCAACACCTGCTGCGCACGGTTCAGGCACGCGGCAGCACGCGGAAGCGTCAGCACCACCATCTGGGCCATCATCACAAAGAACAGGATCAGAATTGCATACTCCAGCACCGCCGAGATACTCGCAATCTGCATGGCGTGGGCGCCTACGCGGTTGCCGCCCACCCACAGCACCGCCACCTCGGCGATGTTCATCAAAAAGAAGCTTGAGCTGTCGAGGCCCACAAACAGGTGGTTGACTTTGATGGCGTTGGCGGCGTATTCGCTAAACACCTCGTCCAGACGCCGTTCCTCGTGGCGCTCCTTGTTAAACGCACGGATGACGCGCACGCCCACAATATTCTCGCGCAGCACCACGTTCATGCGGTCGATAAAGCCCTGTAGGCGCATAAAAATCGGCGCCGCGTTGGCAACCGTAAAGACCGCCGCCACCAGCACAATCGCAACGACTACGCCCAGAAGCGTGCCCATGGCGGGATCGATAAACCAGGCGAAGATGATGCCCGCCACAGCCAAAAACGGCACGGGCAGCACCAGCTGAATCGTCTGCAGAATCGCCTGCTGAATCACGTTGATGTCGTTGAGCGAGCGCGTGATCATCGATCCGGTGCCAAAGCGCTCAAAATCGCTGGCCGCGAGCTCGAGCGATTTGTCGTACACGGCATTGCGGATATCGCAAGCCACGTTGGCGGCCAGGCGCGCCGAAAGATAGCAGCCCAGCACCGTGCCGCCGCTAGCCATGCTGGTCGCGATAAACATGTATAGGCCGTTGCGTAAAATGTAGTCGATATCGCCCGTGGTAATACCGGTGTTGACCATGTTCGCCAGCATCGTGGGAACCAGCAGCGTACCGACGTTATCCACCAGCAGCACCAGCAGCGTCACTGCGACAAGCCCTCGATAGGGCTTCAAAAACCTCATTAACAGTCGCACGACTCCCCCTCACCTTGATTCTCGGCTTGGCTCTCGGCAGCGATATGCTGCTTAAAGGCATCGCACTCATCGCCGAGCACCTGAGAGAATTTGCCGATCAAGCGCATAATCTCGCGCTGCTCACATGGCTCAAGCGCGCCAAAGGCTCGCTGCTCGGCCTTGAGTGCCGGCAGCGCATAACGCTCGGCAAATCGCCTGCCCTCTTCGGTCAGGCTCACAACCTTATTCTTACGACTGCCTTCGGCAAACTCCAACGTTGCGAAGCCCCGTGCCGTCAAGGTTTTAATTGCCGAGTTGATAGTCTGCTTGCTGTAGAACCATTCGCTTGTCAGACGGCTTACGGCAATACTGCCACCCGCCGTGCTGGTATCGACGAGCATCCAGTAAGCGCAGTCCGAAAGGCCGCAGGCACGCGAGAACTCCGAATAGATATGGTCGAGTCCATTGATCAACCGGTCGAAGTCGACCAGCGTAACCGCACTATTCATCTATCCCACCATTCAATTGTCCGATTTTTGACCAATTTTGTGTCTCTAGATTAGTCCGAGTTTTGACTATCGTCAACAGGCTCTCCGCAAATGCGTGAACTTTTATGGCCTATCGGCAGAAAAAGACCGCAGACGCAGGGGCGGCGCCAGCGGTCACGTGAAAATCGGGTTTTATTGCCTGTTAAGCGGCAACGGCCTCGTAGACCGTAGCGCCCGAGAAGCTGTCATGCAGGCTCTTGCCGGCAATCCACGGCAGCTCGACGACCTCGCAGACCGTGTTGACCAGCTCGGAGCAGTCAGTAAAGTGGCCCTTGTCGTTGAGGGCCTCGCAATCCTGAACACGCCAATAGCCATCGGTGTGCGTGATGTAGTACTCGTGATCGTTAATCGACACGAAAGCGCGCGTCTTGGAACGCAGCAGCTTCAGAAATCCTTCGAAGTCGGTCTCGACGACATCTCCAGCCTGGAACATGATGTTACCTCCCGGCCCGGCGCCACCACGGCGCATTGATAAACGTTGGTACTCCTTTAGTAAAACCTTTATCAGAGGTTATGCGTTCGTCATTTAGGCAAGTGGTAAAAAACCGCAGGGTAGACGGGATAAAACGTTTAACCATCCCATTTGTTTGTCACATTCTGAAGGTACTTTTATGCAAACCTACTTTCCCAATTGGAATCTATCCTTTTGGCCGGGCAATTGACCGTCTATCGTTTAAGCCCGACGGGTATGAACGGGGCATCTGCAACGCCACCGCAAGGAGACACCATGGAGACTATCGAAGCACTCATTCACCGCCGCAGCTGCCGCAAATACAGCGATCGTCCCGTCGAGGCCGAAAAGCTTGCACGTATTATCGAAGCCGGCCAATATGCACCGAGCGGCATGGGCCGCCAGCCGGTGACGTTTGTCGCCGTCACCGACCCCGCGACCGTCGAGCGTCTCTCACAGCTCAACGCCCAGGTCATGGGCAGCAACAGCGACCCCTTCTATGGCGCCAATACCGTTGTGGTGGTGCTGGTTGACCGCAGCGTGCCCACACATCTGGAAGACGGCTCGCTCGCCATGGGCAACCTGCTCAACGCCGCCTATGCACTGGGTGTCGATTCGTGCTGGATTCACCGCGCGCATGAGGTCTTTGACTCGCCCGAGGGCCTGGAGCTGCTGGCCAGCTGGGGCCTGCCCGCCGACGGCAGCCTGCGCGGTGTCGGTCACTGCATTCTGGGCTACGCCGAGGACACGCTACCCGAGCCCAAACCCCGCCGCGACAACGTGGTCTACGTCAAGTAGCGCAGGAGTGTCCCAAACTGCCGGCAGAAAAGGAACGTCCCCTTCTGCCGGCAAGCTATGTTGATATTTGAGTTGTCGTCGTTTCGTTCGTGTGAGTCGTCTCGGCTTCGCCGCCTTGTTCGTCCTCGTCCTTTTGCGCATCGGCGATGGTGGAGGCCGCCGCGACGATACCGCGCTGGGGCGCAACGCCCGTCTGGGTCTGAGCGCCCTCGATAACTTCTGTGCCTGTATGCGCGAGCTCGGGCGATTTAAACACTGCGTCCAAGTTGGCGCCACCGCCGGCGTAGCCGAGCGCGGCGAGTGCGATGACGATCACTGCAACGACGGCCACGATCGGCACATAACGATGCCAACCAGCCGGGTTGAGCCCGCTGCGGCGAGCCGCCCCGCGACTGATGTAACCAAGCGTGCCGTCGTGCTTGAGCTTTGAGCCCACCACGCGTTTGCGGCCCCACAGCGAGGACTCTGCCTGCATTGCCAAGCGGGCGCTTGCCGAAGGATAGCCGTATTTAGTGCGCTTGAACGAGCCGTCAAACCCCGAGGCGTGTTTACCCCACGTCACCGATGTCGTGCGTCGGTTGACCGGCGCGGCACTCCGCCTTCTGCGGCTCGGTTTTGAAGTCTCAGCCATATGCCCTCGCACGCCGTAACCAAATCGAAACAATAACGCTTTGGACTGTAGCACACGCGTCGCGCGCGGTCACGGGCGCCTCGCTCAACGGTCATCGTCCTTCAGCAAGCGCCACAGCGTTGTACGGCTTATGCCCAGCACCTCCGCCGCACGGGTTCGGTTGCCGTGGAGATGGTCTACAACCAGATGCGCGATATCTCGCTCGGTATCGGCCAGCGGTCGCAGGATATACAGGTCACTTTCGAGCATCGGGGCGCCAAAGGTTGCGGTCTTAATCACGTCCTCTTGGGCGAGCACTTCCTCCGCCACAGCGCGGTCCACCGTGCCCGCCCCCACCAATATATACAGTCGTTCCGAGACCTCGCGGAGCTGCAGATAATTGCGCGGCCAGCGGTAAGCATCGAGCGTCTTCGTCGCCGTGGCAGACAGCGTGGGCGCTGCCGTCCCAAATGCATCAGCGAGATATTCCAAATAGCGCGCGACCTTCGTCGACGCGGCTCCCTGCTCGGCGATTGCCGGCGCCACGCTCACCGCACAGGCGAAGCGCTCGGTCACAAAGGCGGCTTGATCACTTTCGCTGCCGCCCGGCATGTCATTCGCCGTCAGCACCACATGGCAGCGCGTCGCCAACGCGGTGTCGGCCATCGTGGAAACGAGCTCGCGGAGGCGCTGGGGGCCAACCGCATTCCAGCCCTCAATGCAAAGTGTCAGCCCCGTTTGGAACAGCGGCGATTCGGAGCTTTTGAGCACATGGCGCCAACCGCGATCGGTGAGTTCATCGAGCGCGACGGAAACAAAGGGTTGATCGACAAAAGGGCCAGCCAGATAGAGGCGCTTGGCAATCTCGACCTGACCAGCGCCAAGCTCGCCCTCGAGCATAAGGGGCACGCCGCGCGCATAGCTCTCGGCAACCGGCGCAGCCACCGAGGCCGCCCCCTCAACGATGCCGTACGCACTCGATTCGTAGCGGGCCTCAACTTCGTCGGCGTTGAGCCACTCGATGCCCGCATGCGCCGCGGCGCCGCGCACCTCGCGGACCACGACGACCCAAAGGCCCCCGCCCTCTTTGTCGGTGGGGCGAACGGTCAGGCTCAGGCGCGTACCCGCACGCCCCATAACAAGGCGCGCACCGTCTCCTATACGGTCGAGGCGTTCGGCAACAAAAGCCGCCACATCCCGCTCAAGCGCCGCGTCATTCATGGTCGAGATCGCGACGTCCCCACGCGCATCGATTGCCAATGCCGAGGCCCCGGCAGCAGCCAGGGCCCCAGTCAAGATGTTCAGCTTGGCATCGCTATCCATGATTTGCCCCTGTCCGCAGCGACGTGCAACCGCTGACGGTCGCACGACCAAGTGTTTCAAAATTGAACGATATTGCTCACCAAACACTATAGGGCAGAAAGCGCCGTCCTGCGAGTATAGGTGTTGCCCCGCATCGCCATCCTGGCGGGGCGATAAGAGCTCTTCGGGACTTATAAACCTGCGGACAAGCCATACCCGCAAGAGCTCCTATCGCTCCACCGTGAGAATGCGCTCACCAGCACGCAGCACGCAAATAAGCTACTTCTCTACCAGATTCCCAGTACGTGTTGCATTCCCAAACTCATGCACGCAATGCCAATCCAGCAGCAAAAGCCCAGCGCGATGGGCTTGCCGCCTTTTTTGACCAGCTCGACGATATCGGTATTAAAACCAATAGCCGCCATGGCCATCACGATAAAGAACTTCGACAGCTCCTTGATGGGCGCCGTAAAGGACGCGGGAAGCTGAAGCACCGTGGTGATCACGCTCGCCAGCACAAAGAACAGCACAAACATGGGAAACGCGCGTTTAAGCGAGAACGTGCTCTTAGCGTCGCCGCCGGCCTTGCGGGCCAGATGCATCTGCCAGCATGCGAGGACCAACGTGATGGGAATAATGGCCAGCGTCCTGGTGAGCTTGACCACCGTGGCGCTCTCGAGCACATTGGCGCCGGGATGCATGCTGTCCCAGGCGCTCGCCGCAGCCGTTACCGACGAGGTGTCGTTGATGGCGGTACCGGCAAACAGGCCAAAGCCCTCATTGGTCAGCCCGAGCATGCCGCCGAGCGTCGGAAACACGAGCGCCGCGATAACGTTAAACAGGAAGATGACCGAAATAGCCTGGGCAATCTCGCGATCGTCGGCATCGATGACAGGTGCGGTCGCGGCGATGGCAGAACCGCCGCAAATCGACGAACCCACGCCCACAAGCGTCGCGATCTTACCCGGCACGTTCATAACGTGGCAGAGCACAAAGGCGATGACAAGCGAGGTCGAGATTGTCGCCACGATAATCGGCAGCGACTGGGCGCCCTTGGACAGAATCTGGGAGAGGTTCATGCCAAAGCCAAGCAGGATAACCGCGTACTGCAAGACTTTTTTGGACGTATAGGTGACGCCAGCGGCGAGCTGTTCGCGACGATTCTTGGGAAAGACGAGCGCCAGGACCATGCCAAAGAGGATGGCAAATACCGGACCGCCGACCACCTCAATTTGTTTGCCGAGCAACGTCGCGGGAATGGCGATGATTAGGCAGAACAAGACGCCTTTCCAGCGCTCGCGTACGATATTTGCCAGTTGCATATGGGACTCCTTCTTTCTATTTCACGTTTGCGACGGCTTATGATACGGCAACATTGAGCGCAGCCTTGCGCAAACACAGACTAAGATGCCGCAATAGTTCTCAGGCAACAGCCGAATTACCCACCGCGGAGAGCTGACTCGCGGCATAATTAACAACTGACATATGAGTTTGATAGAACAGTTGCGAGGCGCTATGGAAGAATCGATGCACGTCGGCGAGCAGGAAACGAGCCTACAGGACCAGTCCTACCACACCATTCGACGCAAAATCGTCTACCTGGATTACAAGCCGGGCGAAAAGCTGGGCGTCAAGCAACTTTGCGACGACCTAGATATGGGGCGCACCCCTGTGCGCGAGGCTTTGGTTCGTTTGGCGCAGGAAGGCCTGGTGCGCACCGTGCCCCAGAGCGGTACCTACGTCTCGCCCATCAACCTCACCCTTGCCGAGAGTGCCTGTTACATCCGCGAGCATCTGGAAAAGCAGGTGATCGTGGAGTGCTGCGCGCGCGCCACGTCGGCTGGCATCGAGCAGCTCGACCGCGCCATCGTGCTGCAGGAAAAGGCCATGGCCGAAGAGGATCGCATCGGCTTCTTTTTGAGCGACAACCTCATGCATCACATGATTTTTAGCATCGCATGTCGCAGCACCGTGTGGTCGTGGCTCGAAGAGACCAATGCCGACCTGGAGCGCTTCCGCTGGCTGCGCGCCGCCACGCAGGTTCTCGACAATCAGGACATCGTGAACGAGCACAAGCAGATTCGCCGCGCTATCGCCGGTCGCGACCCCATCGAAGCGAGCTTTTTGGTCAGCAAGCACCTGCACATGATGTTCCGCAATCAAACCGAGGTTCTGGACCAGTTCCCCGAGTACTTCGAGACCAGCAAGCTCCGCTAACCTGCCAAAAAGGGACAGGTTTATTTTGGCAGGTTTTATCCGAGCAAATGCAACAAGGCCCGGCTCCGTCTTGATGCGGAGCCGGGCCTTAGTCGCTAGAACGGCGGAACCAACTACTCGACCGTGACGCTTTTCGCCAGGTTTCGGGGTTGGTCGACGTCGCAGCCGCGCAGGATGGCGACCTCGCGGGCGAGCAGCTGCAGCGGGACGCTCGCCGTGATGGGGCTGAACACGTCGCGGACTGCTGGCACGCGGATAATGCAGTCGGCGATCTTGTTGATCTCCTCATCGCCCTCGGTGGCAACGACGATGACCTTGGCGCCGCGCGCCTTGCACTCCATGAGGTTCGACACGGTCTTGTCGTAGGTGGCACTCTTGGTGGCCACGGCGATGACAGGGAAGCCCGGGTCGATCAGCGCGATGGGGCCGTGCTTCATCTCACCGGCGGCGTAGGCCTCGGCGTGCAGGTAGCTGACCTCTTTGAGCTTGAGCGCGCCCTCGTAGGAAATAGCGGCACCCATGCCACGGCCCACGAACAGCGCCGACTGCGCGTCCTTGCACAGCAGGGCGGCCTCATGCACGGCCTCGGTTTGGGTATCCAAAATCCACTGGATCTGCTCGGCCGTATCGGAAAGCTCGCGGAACAGCATGCGCGCCTGCTTGGTGGTCAAGCGGTACTTGACCTGCGCCAGCAGCAGAGCCAAAAGCGTAAGGCTCACGACCTGGCCGATGAAGCTCTTGGTCGAGGCGACCGCGATCTCCTTGTTGGCCTTGGTGTAGATGACGCCGTCGCTCTCACGCGCCACGGGGCTGCCCACCACGTTGGTGATGCCGAAGACCTTGGCACCCTTGATGCGCGCATCGCGAATGGCGGCAAGGGTATCGGCCGTCTCGCCCGACTGGGACACGGCAACGACAAGCGTCGTCGGCGTAATGATGGGGTTGCGATAACGGAACTCGCTGGCCGCCTCCACCTCGGTGGGGATGCGAGCCCAGCCCTCAATGAGATTCTTGGCAATGAGGCCAGCGTGATAGCTGGTGCCGCAAGCGATCACGTAGACGCGGTCGATGTCGTTGAGCTCCTCGAGCGAAAGGCCCAGCTCGTCGATGTCGAGCTCGCCGGCCGGCGTCATGCGGCCCACCAGCGTGTCGCGCACGACGCGCGGCTGCTCGTGGATCTCCTTGAGCATAAAGTCGGGATAACCGCCCTTTTCTGCCATGTCCAGGTCCCAGTCGATGTGGGTGACCTTGGGCTCGATAACGTTGCCGGCCTCGTCGGTGTACTCGACGCCTGCGGGCGTAAGCTTGGCAAACTGACCGTCCTCGAGCACCACGACATCGCGGGTGGCGTCGATGAGCGCGATGACGTCGGAGGCGACATAGGCGCCGGTCTCGCCCGCGCCGACCACGATCGGGGAATCCTTGCGGGCCACGGCGATCACGCCGGGCTCGTCAGCGCACACGGCGGCCAGACCATAGGCACCAACCACGTGGGTGCACGCCTCGCGCACGGAGGCCATCAGGTCGTGCGTCTCGGCATAAGCCTCTTCGATCAGATGCGCGAAGACCTCGGTATCGGTCTCGCTCTTAAAGTGGTGGCCGCGACCCTCCAGCTCTTCGCGCAGCTCGGCGAAGTTCTCGATGATGCCGTTGTGGACGATGGCGATACGACCGTCGCAGCTGGTGTGGGGGTGAGCGTTAACGACGGAGGGCTTGCCGTGGGTGGCCCAACGGGTGTGGCCGATACCGCAGGTAGCGTCGCTGTCGATGTTGGAAAGCTCGCTCTCCAGGCCCGCGACCTTGCCCACGCGGCGGATGACGTCGAGGTGCGCCGCGGCGCCCTCGCCCACCTCGAGCGCGACGCCCGAGGAGTCATAGCCGCGATACTCCATACGCTTGAGGCCCGTGACCAGGATGTTCTTTGCAATATCAGAGCCGGTGTAGCCGACGATTCCGCACATAGGATAAATCCCTTCGTTCGCGTGACTGCAAGACGTCCACGCACAGGGGGCGCTGAGACGTATAACGTTCGAGTATTGTACTCACGCAAACGCAAGCTGATATACCAGAAGTGGTATCTCAACTTAGATACCACCCGATGCACACACGTCCAGCCGGTCCAAACCACCACAAAAGCACCTGTCCCCTTCGTGGTGGTTTGAGCTGGCAACAGCGTTTCCCCAGATAAAACCTGCCAAAATAAACCTATCCCTCTTTGGTAGGTTTGGGATGCTACAATCTGGCTTGTACTTGAAACGCATCAAAGGGGCCGCTATGGCAAAGGTAAAAATCAGCGACGTCGCGCGCGAGGCCGGGGTTTCGCTGGGCACGGTTTCCAACGCGCTCAACCATCCCGAAAAGTTGCGCCCCGAGACCCTCAAGCTCATCAACGAGACCATCAGTCGCCTTGGCTACCTGCCCAACCAAAGCGCCCGTCAGCTCGCGGGCGGCGCCACCAAGTCCTTTGGCCTGGTGCTCCCCCGTCTCGATCACGGCTTTTCGCTCCAAATCGCCAGCGGCGCCCACAACGAGGCCCGCAAGCACGGCTACGACTTGCTCATCGCCAACGCCGATAACGACGATATTCTCGAGGACCATTACCTGCGCTACTTTATGGGCACCCAGATGTCCGGCGTCATGGTTCAGCCCATGGCATCCCCCGACTGGCACCCCGCCATGACCAAGATGCCCGTGCCGATCGTCCATCTGGACATCCATTGCTCCGAGCCCGGCTACTACGTAGCGGCCGACAATGAGGCCCAGGGTCGCATCATTGCCGAACTTGCCATCGCCCGCGGCGCGCACCATATTGTCGTCGTCGGCCGAGCAGCATTTATGCAACTCACCCTGCGCGTCCTTGGCATTCATAAGGCGCTCGCCCTGCACCCCGATATCAAGATCGAAGTCATCGACGCCGGCGAATGGAATACCGCTGCCGACGGCTACGGCATCGGTGCCCAAATCGCCGAGCGCCCCGCGGACGAACGTCCCGATTTTGTCGTCGGCCTGACCGATGTGTTGGCCTCGGGTGTCGTTTCGGCACTGGTCGACAAGGGCATCTCTGTCCCCGGGCAAGTACGCGTGGCCGGATGCGACGGCAACCCGCTCGCTTGGAGCGGATCGGTCCCGCTCACTACGGTAGCGCCCCCGGGCTACGAGATTGGCCGCAAGGGTGTCCAACTGCTGATGGAGCAAATCGAGAACAAGGCCCCGGCAAAGATCAAGCATATCCGTGTCGGCTCCGCAGTGCGTACCGTCACCGCAGTCGCCGCCGAGGATATCAACCGCCAAGAACTGGTACGTCCGTTCCTACTGGAACGCGCCAGCACCCAGGCAAGCAGCCAGACCGACGCCACGGCCATCAACCTCGGTGCGTATCTATAGCACGCCCGCGAGTATGCTAAGTCGTCGCTTAAGCAAAAGGGGCCCGACCATTGCCGGACCCCTTTTGCTTAAGCGCAAACGTGAGCAATCGCTCGTTTCAACGCCGCAATTTTCTAGCGCACAGTCTTGATTGCCGCCGCCAGGTCGAACAACGTATCGAGCACGGCCTCGCAGCCATCCACCACGTCCTGCGGCAGCGGCACAATATCGGGGACGGCAAAGACGTGGCAGCCGGCCGTGATGCCCGAGACGCAACCATTGCGCGAATCCTCGACCACGGCGCACTCCTCGGGGGCAAAGCCCGCACGCTCGCAGGCGAGCAGATACATCTCGGGGTCGGGCTTGCCGTGCACGACGTCCTCGCCACACGTTACCGTTTCAAACTTGTCAAAAAGACCGACCATCTTAAGGTTGCGCTCGGCCGTAACGAGGCGCGACGACGTCGCTAGGCCCACGTGATAGCCCGCAGCTAGCAGCTCGTCTAGGCACTCGGCGGCGCCGGCCTTAAGTTCCAGTTCGGTCTTGACCATCTCGTCGCGAATCTCCTTGTGGCGACGATAGATCGCCTCGGTGGTTTCGTGGCTGCCATAATGCTTATCGAGGATGTCCATAACATCGGGCAGCGTGCGGCCGATAAACTGATGGATCAGCGCTTCATCAATCGCGAGCCCCAGCTCAGCGGCGCCTGCCTTCCAGGCCTTAATCCCCAAACGCTCGGTATCGACCAGCGTTCCATCCATGTCAAAAATAACAGCCTTGATCATATCGGTCCCCCATCGACTCTCGCTGTCGCGTTGCTGCAACTCTACCGCATTTGGCAACTTGTATATAACGTATATACCATATTGCACTTTCGTTACACAGATAGAAGTCTTATGGCAAGTAACGCATTAGGATTATAGTTTTCGATCGAGTACTCAACGATAAGGAACGTTTCATGATTTTAGACACCACGGCACCCGCAGAGGAGCTTCAAGACAAGCTATCGGCGCTCGAGCAGCTGCTTTTGGCATACGGGCGCGTGGCTATCGGGTTTTCCGGCGGCGTTGACAGCAGCTTTTTGGCCGCCGTATGCGCCCGCGTCATGCCTACCAATACTCTTCTCGTCCATCTCACCACGCCGCTCATCGGCACGCCCGAGCAGGCTTCGTTTGAGCAGTCCGTTGATGGGCAGGCCAATGAGGGGCCGCATTTTAAGCTCCCCGTGCTCAATCTTTCGGTGGATCAGCTGCAGCTCCCCCAAGTAGCCTGCAACGATGCTAATCGCTGCTACCACTGCAAGCACGCCGGCTTTACCGCCATCGTCAACCACGCCAAGTCGCTCGGCTTTCCCACCGTCATCGATGGCAGCAATGCAAGCGATCGCGGTGACTACCGCCCCGGCATGCGCGCGGCAGAAGAGCTCGGCGTACGCTCACCCCTTATGGAGGTCGGCTTTACCAAGGACGAAGAGCGCGAGCTGCTGCGCGCATGGGGCTATCCCGTTTGGAACCTACCGGCGGGAGCATGTCTTGCCACCCGCGTCCCCACGGGCGAGGAGCTTACGCGCGAGAAAGTCGATTTAATCCGCGCCTGCGAGGATTACCTGCACGATCTTGATCTGGCACAGGTACGCGCGCGCTTGGTCGGCGGCTGCATGCATATCGAGGCCGCACCCGCAGATGTCGCCAAGATTGCCACCCTCGGCGGTGCCGCCGTCGACGACAAGGGCAAGACCCTGCTGCCCGCCGCCATCGAGTCCGCGCTGCGCGAGCTGGGCTGCGACCATATCTCCCCCGAGGTCACCCCCTACATTCACGGCAACATGAACCTTTAGGTTACGCCGTTTTACAAACGGCGTAACTGCTCGGCGCTGCGCGGGCTCCGGACACGGCAATCTGACGTTCAACTTCACGGGCGCGACCAAAAGGTCAGCGCCCGCTTGTTTCACGTCACCTTACCGCACCCGGAGACCGCTCGCTCGCATATGCTCAACCTGCACTGCGTTAACTGACCCGCCAATAAGGGACAGGTTTATTTTGGCGGGTTTTATCTGGGGAAACGCCGAATGGCCCCACATTCACAACCGCCGCAGCTCCATATGAGGCAAATGAATCCGTAGCGTTTGTCCCAAATCTTGAGTATTTGTTCGGTGGAGCGGCCCCTGTCGGCTCCTGCTAGACTGGTAGATTCCCAACCGTCCATCCAGGAGCCGCAATGTCGCGCAAGTCCGCCTACAAGCAAGTACTTTCCATCGGCGCCGCCGTGGTGCTGGGGTTTGCGCTGTTCACAGGGTCGCTCGACGGAGCGCCCAAGTTGTTGTCGCCGCAAAGTGATGAACAGGCGGCAGCTCTGGCCGAAAAACAAAACGAAAGTCCCAGCCGCACCGACGACGAGGCGGACCTGGTCGATCGGCTCGAATCAGGAACGGCGAGCTCCCCGGACCCTCAAAACAGCCAGGACTCTGGCGATGGCTCCGATTCCGCCGCAACCGACACCGGCGACGGCGCTTCCGCGGACAGCGCCGCCACCCCCATCGACGAGGTCGAAAACCCCGACCTCAACCGCGCCCGCGGTGTTTATCTCAGCAGCATTCCCGACTACGCCGGCAACCCCTACGTTGCCCTGCGCGCCGACAGCACGCACCCGCTCGGCACACCATCATTCACGCTCGATGAATACGAGCGCGCTACAGAAGAGGGTTGCTTTAAGAAGTTCTCCAAGCTTGACAGCCTGGGCCGCACCCGCAAAGCGCTCGCCTGCGTGGGCCCCGAATCACTCGGTCAAGGCGAGCGCGGCGATATCTCGCGTATCCATCCCGCTGGATGGCGCCAGCAGCGCTACGACTTTATTCCGGGCCAGAGCCTCTACAACCGCTGCCATCTCATCGCCTGGTCGCTCTGCGGCGAAAACGCCAACCGCAAGAATCTCCTCACCGGCACGCGTTATCTCAACGAGACAGGCATGCTGCCGTTTGAGGAGCAGATTCTCGGCTACATCCGCGAGACGGGCAGCCACGTGCTCTATCGCGTCACACCCATGTATAACGAAGAGGAACTTGTCTGCCGCGGCGTGCGCCTTGAGGCGCAATCGGTCGAGGACCACGGCAAGACCCTCTGCTTCCACGTGTACTGCTACAACCTGCAGCCGCACGTGCAGATCGACTACGCCACCGGCCGCAACCAGGCATCCGGAGACTAGTGCCGACCGCACCGCCCGTAACCCAAAAATGATTCGTTTTCCTCCGTCCCCATGGGATCAAAAAAGGCCGCCCTGGATTACCCAGGGCGGCCTTTTCGTCAGCGTCCACATTGCAGGCAAAACCACACGCTACTTGGCGCGGCCCTCCTCATAGCGCTCGACCAGCTTGGCCTGAACATCGTAGGGAACCTGCTCGTAGCCAGCGGGCTTCATGGTAAAGTCACCCGTGCCGCGCGTGATAGAGCGCAGGCGCGTCGAGTAATCCGTCAGCTCGGCGAGAGGTGCCTGGGCGATGACCACGGTGTCGCCGCGCTCATCGGTCTCCATGCCCGTCACGCGACCGCGCGATGCCGAGATGTCGCCCATCACGGCGCCGGCGTAGCTCTCGGGGATAGTCACCGTGATTTCCTCGATGGGCTCCAGCACCACCGGATCGGCATCGGCGCATGCCTTGCGCAGGCCGATGCGAGCCGCCGCGCGAAACGCCATCTCGTTGGAGTCGACGCTGTGATACGAACCGTCGTACACAGCCACGCGAATGCCCGTAAGCGGGTAGCCGGCAATAATACCGTCCTTCATGGTCTCCTGGACGCCCTTGTCCACGGCGGGAATCAGCGAGCGCGGAATGCGGCCGCCCACGACCTCGTCCACAAACTCATAGCCGTCGCTCGTGCCGTCAGGCCCAATGAGCGGCTCCACGCGCAGCCAGCAGTCGCCGTACTGACCGGCGCCGCCGGTCTGCTTCTTATGGCGGCCCTGGGCACTTGCCGTACGGCGAATGGTCTCGCGATACGGAATGCGGATCGGCACGCTCTTGGCCACGACTTTGGTGCGATCCTCCAAACGGTTGAGCAGCACCGAAACCTGCGCCTCACCCACCGCCGAAATGATGGTCTGGCCGGTCTCCTCGTCACGATCGATGCTCATGGTCGGATCAGCCTTGCACGCCTTCTCGATAAACGTATAGAGCTTCTCTTCGTCGCCACGGTTCTCGGCCTCGATGGCAATGCGGTACTGCGAGTTGGGGAACTTAAACGCCGCCGCCTCGACCTTACCGGTAATGGAGAGTGTGTCACCCGTCTCGGCAGCCAGCTTGGGCGCCACGATGATGTCACCGGCATAGGCGTGACCGACCTCGGTCATGTCACGGCCGCACATCACATACAGGTGGGCCAGACGATCGCTCTTGCGGGTACGCGCGTTGATCAGCTCAAGACCCGGCTCAAGCGTACCCGTCAGCACCTTGATAAAGCTGATGCGACCCTGCTGCGGATCGGCCAGCGTCTTAAACACAAACGCCACCGGACGGTCATCGTCGCTCGAAATCTTGAGCGAATCACCGTCGATGAGCGGCATCTCGCCGTAGTCCGTCGGCGCCGGGAAGTATGTGGCGATGTCGTCCATCAGCGAGTTGACGCCCTGCTCCTTAATGCAATCGCCCGCAAAGACCGGCACAAAGATGCGCTCGGCGATCGCCTTCGACAGCAGGCCTTCAAGCTCCTCCTGCGTCAGCGTCTCCTCGCCTTCCAGGTACTTCATCATCAGCTCATCGTCAGCCTCGGCCACCAGCTCGCACAGATGGTCATGGGCCTCCTCGGCCTGGGCACGATACTCCTCGGGAATCTCCGACTCAACGGCTTCGGTGCCGTTGCAATGGCGCGCCTTCATGCGCACCAGGTCGATGATGCCGTCAAAGTCCTCGCCCTCGCCCCAGGGAAGGGTCACGGCGCCCAGGCGCGTGCCAAAGCGCTCCTGCAGCAGGTCCATCGTGGTCGCAAAGCTGGCCTCGGAGCGCGACAGGCGGTTTACGAACACCGCACGCGCCAGGCGCAGGTCCTCGGCGGCATACCAGAGCTTAACCGTCGTAGGCTGCGGGCCGGCCTCGGCGTCGACCACAAACAGAGCCGTCTCGCAGACGCTCATCGCGGCAAAGGCGTCGCCGATAAAATCGGGGTAGCACGGGGCATCGAGCACATTGATGCGCGCGCCCTTCCAGTCGATCGGCGCGATGGTCGTCGAGATGGAGAATGAACGCTTGACCTCTTCAGGGTCATAGTCGAGCGTGGGCTTGGTGCCGTCGTGGCCGCCCAGGCGGGCGGTCTTGCCGGAAAGGTGGAGCATGGCCTCGGCGAGTGAAGTCTTGCCCACCCCGCCTTGGCCTACGAGCACCACGTTCCTTACATTGCCGGTCTTGGGAGCACCCATGATGACCTCCTTGCAGGGCCGCGCGCAATGCGCGACGCCAACGGGGAGAGTTCGCGGTCGGTGCCATCCCGGGAGCAGCATGGTCGGCAACCGAGCCGACTCACCCTCCAAATGTCCTATGCCACCACCCTACCCTCACGGGCGGCTGTCCATGCACACCTTTCGGCGCACGTATGAATACAGGCGGCGAGAGGAAGAGACAAACTTGTGAGGCGATTATTGAACTCCGTCGATGCAAACAAAAAGCCGCCACAGACCGTAAGACCTGCGGCGGCTTCGCCTCAATTAATAGTTGAGTAAATACCTGAGCCTACCCCTCGATACGGCTCAAGAACTCACGCGTGCGCTGCTCGCGCGGATGGTCGATGACCTGCTCGGCAGGCCCCTCCTCGACAATGCGGCCGCCATCCATAAAGACCACGCGGTCGGCAACATCGCGCGCAAACTGCATTGCGTGGGTCACAATCACCATCGTCATATTCTGCGCGGCAAGGTCTTTAATGACACGCAGCACCTCGGCCGTCAGCTCGGGATCGAGTGCCGAGGTCGGCTCGTCAAAGAACAGGATCTCCGGATCGAGCGCCAAGGCGCGGGCGATACTCACACGCTGTTGCTGGCCACCCGAAAGCTCACACGGCACCTTGTTCTCGTTGCCCGTCAGCCCCATTTGCGCAATCAGCTCGTGAGCGCGGGCTTCCGCCTGCTCGCGCGGGCGCTTAAGCACGCGGATCGGCGCGTCGATGATGTTTTTCATCACGGTATAGTGCGGGAACAGGTTGTAATTTTGGAACACCAGGCCGAATCGCGAGCGCGCCTGCTTGGGCACATCGCCCTTCGCATAGACCGCGCCCGAACCCGCATCCGTCGCAACGGTAAGGTCGCCAAACGAGAGCGAGCCTCCGTCGAGTGTCTCGAGCAGCGTGGCACACCGCAGCAGCGTGGACTTGCCGCCGCCCGAAGGCCCGATAATCGCCACGACCTCGCCACGCTTCACCTCAAGCGAGATATCCTTGAGCACCTCATTGCCGCCAAACGCCTTGCGCGCGTTTTCGATTTTCATCACTGAGTTAGTCATGATAATAGTCCAGCTTCTTTTCGGCGGCGCCCAGCAGCATCTCGACCACAAAGTTAAAGACCCAGTAGATCAGCGCCGCGATCGCAAACGGCACCATGCTCACCTGCGAGGCGACCAGCGCCTTGGCCGTCGAGAACATCTCACCCACGCCAATGGCAAACGCCAGCGACGTGTCCTTGACCAGCGTGATGATCTCGTTGCCCATCGCCGGCAGAATACGCTTGGCGACCTGCGGCATCACGATATACAGAAACGTCTGCACGCGCGAATAGCCCAGCACCTCGGCAGCCTCGTATTGACCGCGCGGAATGGACTGCAAGCCCGAGCGATAGATCTCGGCAAAGTAACCGGCGTAGTTGATGATGAACGCCACGATGCACGCCGTCCACTTGGAATCGGGCGTGAGCGAAATGCCAAACACGTAGTACGGGGCAAAGTAGATGGCAAACATCTGCAGCATGAGCGGCGTACCGCGCATGACCGAAATGTAGATGCGCGCAATCCAGCGAAGCGGCGCGATTTTGCTCATGCGCATAAACGCCACGGGGATTCCCAGCGGAATCGACCCCAGCAGCGTCAGCACAAACAGCTGCAAACTGACCAAGAACCCCTGGCCAAGCATCTGCATCATGACCTGAATAGACATTACTTGAGCACCCAATTATCGAAAGACAAACCATAGCTTGAATATTTATCGCAGAGGTCCTTGACCGTGCCGTCCTCGTAGAGCGCCTTGAGCGACTCGGCTACAGCATCGGCCGACTTGGTGTCGCCCTTCTTAAAGCCAACGGCGTAGTGCTCGCTGGACAGCGGCTCATCAAGCTGCGTATAGGCATCGGGCTTGGCGGCAAGCTGATACTGGGCAATCGAAAGATCGCACGCCACGGCATCGACCGCGCCGCTCTCGAGCTGCATAAACGCCGTGTTGTACTCACCGATGGTGTCGAGCGTGGCAAACGTCGCCGCCAGATCCTTCTGGTCACCCTCAAGCACATCCTGCGCAGCGGAATCGGTCTGGGTAATCACGGTCTTGCCGGCAAGATCGTCCCAGCTCTTGATGCCTGCATCCTTCTTTACCACCAGCACCTGCTCGTTGAGCATGTACGGCTCGGAGAACGTGTAGTCGTCCTCGCGGCCCTCCATGGTAAAGCCGCTCCAGATGCAGTTGATGGCGCCCGAGTTAAGCAGCGTATCCTTGGCATCCCAGTCGATGGCCTCGTATTTGACCTCCCAGCCCTGCTTATCGGCAACAGCCTTGGCCAGATCGAGATCAAAGCCGGTGTACTCGCCATCGTCGCCCACAAAGCCGTACGGAGGATAGGACTTATCAAAGCCCACCACGAGCTTCTTGGACTCCGCAGCGCCCTTCACATCCTTGGCCGCGGCAGAGCCAGCAGCGGAGCCCTTGCCGGCACCACCGCCGCAACCGACAAGACCAAGGCCAAGCACCGTGGCGAGCGAGCCGGCTAGACCAACAAACTGACGACGAGACATATCGGTGTTCATGGTATCCCCCCTTGATGGCACTTTAGTTAAGTAAAGTGATTCGTGTAACGTCCAGAATCATACACTTTAGTGAGATGGAGTACAAGGGAGGGTTTGCCCGGCGTGGGCGGGGAGCGGCGCGTAATTAAGTTTCCTGCTCTACAGTCCTGCGCAAGACGGAAAGCACATTAAGTGCTTTCCTTTGCGTGCGGAACTCGCGATAAACTTAATTACGCGCCGCTTCCCGCCCACGCCGGGCAAACATCGTTGGACTTATCACTGACATGAAATAGGCGCTTGTATATCGTCCGCTAGCTTGGCACGGTACAATGCTTTCAGCTTTCAATTTGTAAATTAGTGGGGTTAATTCATGGCAGAATCTCGTGCGGAGCGTAAGGCTCGTCGTGCTTTGATCGAGGCGGCTGAGGGGTCAGAGGAGAAAAAATCTTCTCAGAAATCCAAGTCGTCTCAGGACGCGAAGGGTAAGTCGGCCAAGGGCAAGGCTAAGGCCAAGCGTCCCGGCTCTCGTCGGAGCGAGGATAAGGCATCTCAGACTCGCTCCAAGCGCCCGTATAAGAATCCGGTTCCGTCTGCGCGCAAGGCCGTTGATCCCAAGTCTCCTTGTTCGATCATGAAAGCTTGCGGTGGGTGTACGGCGCTCAATCGTCCTTATAAGAAGCAGTTGGCGACCAAGCAGGCTGCTATGGAGGAGCTTTTTGCTGCTCTTTGCGAGCACGAGGGTATTAGCGTCGACCCCATTCGTGGTATGGGCGTCACCCTGGGCGACCCGGGTAAATATCCCGCGCCGCGTGGCTTTCGTCATAAGGCTGCCACTCCCTTTGCTCCCGGCAAGGAGGGTGCTGTCCGTTGCGGTTTCTTTGAGCGCGGCACGCACAAGATCGTTGCCGTACCCGAGTGTCCTGTCGAGGCACCGGGTGCCCGTCAGATTCTCAACGGCATCGCACGCGAAGCTGAGCGGCTGCATATTCCCGCCTTTAATGAGGACAAGCATCTTGGTTTACTTCGCTATGCCGTCGTCCGCTGCGGTTGGCGTACCGACCAGGTCATGGTCACGCTCGTGACCGCTCAGCGCGACTTGCCGCATGCGCAGGAGTTCTTTGAGGCTGTCGCCGCACTCAATCCGCACATCGTCACCGTCGCCCAAAACATCAACGGACGTCCCGGCAACGCCATCCTCGGCGAGGAAACCCGCATTGTATATGGCGCCGAGTGCATGCGCGACCAGCTGCTCGGCTGCGAATTCGACATCTCCCCCACCGCGTTTTATCAGACCAACCCGCAACAGACCGAGCTGCTCTATCAGCTCGCTATCGACGGCATGGATTTGCACCAGGGCGATGTGCTCATGGATGCCTACTGTGGCAGCGGTACCATCGGTCTTTGCGCAGCTAAAGATGCCCAGAACAAGGGTATCGGCATTATGCTGCTTGGCGTGGAGCGCAACCCGGCGGGCATTGCCGACGCACGTCGCAATGCCAAGCTCAACGGCCTCACCCGCAGCGCTTGGTTTATGGCCGACGACGCCACCGATTACATCCTGGACGCCGCCGATAACAACGAGCGGATCGATGTCCTTTCCATCGATCCGCCGCGCGCCGGCTCTACCCCCGAGTTCCTCGAAGCTGCCTGCGCGCTTAAGCCGCGCCGCATCACCTATATCAGCTGCAACCCCGTAACTCAAGAGCGCGACCTGCATCAGCTCCTCGACGGAGGCTACCGACTGCTCAAGATCACGCCCGTCGACATGTTCCCTCACACCGACCACACCGAAACCGTAGCGGTCCTCGAACGCCGCTAACCAACCTCAGTAGATTTTTGGGACAAGAAAGGGGGCGACCCGTCTGGGCCGCCCCCCCTTCGCTTGGTTTATAAATTCCGCTACATCCCATTGCGCAGATCACACACGCCGGCTGCCGCCATCTCGCGCAGCAGCGTCTCGCGATCGCGCGTCACGATCAGATCCAACGGGAAGTGAATCTCGTCGAGCATCTTGCGAGCGTAATCGAGCTTACCAATTGCCATGCCAATGTGCGCATCGGTCGAAACGCCAATGCCCACGCCCAGCTCGGCGCAGCGCTCGGCAATCTTGCGGCATACGGCCCAATGCTCAGTGTCGACACCGTGTTCAAGACTATGGTTGTTGATCTCGATAATCTTGTGCTTGGCCTTAGCTGCCAACAGCACCTCGTCGATATCGAACGGCACGCCCGAACGCCCCGTGTGACCCAGCATGAACACCTTGGGGTGCTCCAGGGCATTGATATACATCTCGGTCGTCTGGGCCAGCGTCGCGCCCTCAGCAATCTGCGGATTATGCACGCTTGCAACCAAATAATCCAAATTACGCGTAACCAAATCGAACAGTGAATGCTGACGGCTGTACGAATCGCCGGCGATATCGAGCGTGACAGGGGTGTCCTCGCCAAACAGGCTTCCGTCCAGCGAAACGATATCGGCCTCGGCACCACGCAGCACCAGCACGCCGCTCCAAATGCGCGGCCAGATATCCTGGTTGATAAAGAACTGGTAACTGCGCAGGTCATTGGGGCAAGCCGTAACCATAGAGCTCAAATGGTCGGCAGATCCGAGCACCTGCAGACCACGCTCTGCCGCCCAGTACACATTCTCCTCAATGGTCGAATATGCATGCGCAGAGAACATCGTATGGGTATGAATGTCACAAGAAAGCAGGTAGGGCATCAGGTCTCCTTATCTGGCACGGCCGTCGCTTATATTCATTGTACGCATAGCCTTCGATAGTCGTAAAACCACTCCATCCCAAAGACACAACGTCCATGACAACGGGGTCCGGCTTAACACCAAACCCCGTTTCACGTAAAACATTGTAGGCAGAGCGCTTTACTTTTAACGATACTCGTCCGCCAACTGTTTCCAAGCGGGTAGCGAATTGACAATCGTTTCGTAGCTCACGCAATAGCCCAGGCGGAACCAACCCGGCATACCAAAGCTGTCCGAGGGAACCGCAAGCAACTCATACTTCTTTGCGCGCTCGCAAAACGCATTCGCATCGGGCTCGAGTGCCTTCACCCACAGGTAGAAAGCACCGTCCGGCTCAACATAGGTATAGCCGTAGTCCGTCAAAGCATCGGTGAGCGCCGTGCGGTTGCGGGCATAGGCCCCGACATCACTCGGCTCATCGATGCAATCGATGATCACGCGCTGAAAGAGTGCCGGTGCGCATACAAAACCCAGCGTACGGGCAGCGCCCGCAACAGCCGGCATCAGACGGGCAGCCTGCGGATTGGTGTTGGGAACCAAGATCCACCCCACGCGCTCACCCGGCAGCGACAGCGACTTGGAATACGAGTAGCACACGATGGTGTGCTCGTAGATCGAGGGCGCCCAAGGCACCTCGGCACCGTACACGATCTCGCGGTACGGCTCATCCGAGATGAGCATAATCGGATTCTCGGGATCGCGCTGAGCGTTGGCCTCGCGCAGAACATTGGCCAGTCGCGTCAACGTGTTGCGTGTATATACGGCACCAGTCGGATTGTTGGGCGAGTCGATGATGACGGCAGTCGTCTTATCGGTAATCGCCTTGAGCACGTTGTCCACGCTCAGCTGGAACGTATCTTCATCGGCGAGCGCCTCAACACACGTACAGCCGGCCTTCTCAATCCAAACGCGATACTCCGGAAAGTACGGGGCGATAACAATAACCTCGTCGCCCGGGTTCGTAACGGCGTTGAGCGTGCAGGTGAGCGAAGCCGCGGCACCCACCGTCATAAAGACGTCCTTACCCTCATAGTTCGTTCCAAAGCGGCGGTTGAGCGATTCGGCGACGGCTGCTCGACATTGCGGCAGGCCCGGAGCGGGGGTGTAGCCGTGCAACTGGTCACTCGGCAGCTCCAGGGCCTTCTTAATGGACTCCGCCACAGCAGCGGGTGCCGGAACGCTCGGATTGCCCAGCGAAAAATCAAATACGTTTTCCGCACCGATCTGCGCCTTGCGCTCAAGGCCATAGCTAAAAATCTCACGGATGATGGAGCTTTCCGCACCGCGAGCATACATAGTTTCGTTGATCATCTGTTCCCCTTTCGCATAGGCGCTATTGTACGCTTTAGTCGGGCAAAGTGCCGCAGCAATGTTGATTGGGGACAGACTTAAATGCGTGAAAACGCTCATTTAAGTCTGTCCCCAATCAACAGGCGGCCCCATATCGCTCAAAAGAAAAAGCCTCCGCAGGTTTCCCCGCGGAGGCTTTCGCCACAAAGACTATTTGTCGGCGTCGGTGTCGGCATCGACGACGGCATGGTCATCGTCAGCATCATCGGATGCGGCTTCGGCATCCTCCTGCATGGCCGCCTGCGCAAAGGCCGCGGCATCAGCCGCCAGCTCCTCCTCGCTCATTCGAGGCACGCGCTTCTTGGTCGGCATGCCGGCCGCCTTGGCATTGCGCTCCTCCTTGGCCGCCAGGATATCGCCCTCGCGCTCAAGGTAGGCATTCCACTCGTTGTCGAGCAGGGCGTTCACGGCGTCGCCCTCGACGGTCTCGCGCTCAAGCAGCACCTTCGCCATCAGATCGAGCTGATCGCAACGGGCGTCCAGAATCTCGACCGCACGACGATGGGCCTCACGCATAATGCGCTGAACCTCGATATCGATGCGGCGCGCCGTCTCCTCGGAGTAATCCTGGTGATCGGCGTAATCGCGACCAAGGAACACCTGATGTTGCGCCTCGCCAAACACTTGCGTGCCCAGCTCCTCGCTCATGCCCAGGCGCGTGACCATCTCGCGCGCCATCTTGGTTGCGCGCTCCAGATCGTTGCTCGCGCCCGACGTAATATCATCGCACATGAGCTCCTCGGCAACGCGACCGCCCAAGAACACGGCGAGCTCGTCGAGCATCTCGTTCTTGGTCTTGAGGAAGTGGTCCTCCTGCGGAAGCTGCAGCGTGTAGCCCAGCGCCTGGCCACGGCTGACGATCGAGATCTTGTGAACCGGATCGGAATGCTCCAAGATGTGGCCCACCAGGGCGTGACCGCTCTCGTGGTAGGCAATCGTGGTGCGCTCGGCCTCGGTCATCACGCGACCCTTGCGCTGCGGTCCGGCAATCACGCGCTCCATCGATTCCTCGACCTCGTCCATCGAGATCACGGAACGATGACGGCGAGCGGCCAGCAGCGCAGACTCGTTGAGCAGATTTGCCAGATCGGCGCCGGTGAAGCCAACGGTCATCTGGGCGAGCTTCTCAAACTTCACGTCCTCGTCCATCGGCTTGTTCTCGGCATGCACGCGCAAGATCTGCTCGCGGCCCTTCACATCCGGACGGTCGACCGTAACCTGACGGTCAAAACGACCGGGACGCAGCAATGCCGGATCCAGAATGTCGGGGCGGTTGGTGGCGGCGATCAGGATGACCGACTCGCCCTCCTCAAAACCGTCCATCTCGACCAGCAGCTGGTTGAGCGTCTGCTCGCGCTCGTCGTGGCCGCCGCCCAAGCCGGCTCCGCGCTGACGTCCCACGGCATCGATCTCATCGATGAGGATGATCGACGGGGCCTGGGACTTGGCCTCCTTAAAGAGGTCACGCACACGGCTGGCGCCGACACCTACGAACATCTCGACAAAGTCGGAACCCGAGATGCTAAAGAACGGCACGCCCGCCTCGCCGGCAACGGCCTTGGCCAGCAGCGTTTTACCGGTGCCCGGAGGGCCAACCAGCAACACGCCACGCGGGATCTTGGCACCCAGCTTGCGATAGCGATCCGGATCGCTCAAAAAGTCACGGATCTCCTCGAGCTCCTCGACTGCCTCGTCCACGCCGGCAACGTCTTCAAACTTGACCTTGGGGCGTGTGGCCTCGTTGGTCTTGGCGTTGGTCTTGCCAAACTGCATGTTCCTGTTGTTGGCGCCCATCATCTGGCGCATAAAGTAGAACATGATGGCGATAAGGGCGATCGTCGGAAGCACACTCATCGCCAAGTCGCCCCAAAAATCGGGATCGTTGGTGTTGACGATGTACTTGGTATCGGGGTGCTCCGCCATGAGCTCGGCAAGCGAATCGGAGCCGACATAGGTCGAGGAGAAGCTCTTGAGCTCGCTCGTATCGCCCTTGTCCTTCTTCGTCTTCCAGTAATGACCCGTCACGCTTCCGTCTTGAACCGTATAGGTCAGATCTTCGACGCGATCCTGCTTGATGGCGCTCACCATCTCGCTCGTCGCGAGCTTAACGGTATTGCTGGAATTGGCAAAGCCGGAGCCCATGTTAAAGAAGGCGTAGCCCAGAAGCGCGCAAGCCAAAATAAAATACAGCCAGCCCGTACGCGTGGGCTTCTTGCCTCCGGGCATCCCCGGGATCTTAGGCTCCCGGGGAGTCTGGGAATTGTTATCGTTATGGTCGTCGGGCATCTTACGAATAAACCTCCGGTTTCAAAATGCCCAGATACGGAAGGTTACGATAGCGCTCGGCATAGTCGAGGCCGTAGCCCACCACAAAGGCATCGGGGCAATGGGTTCCAACATACTTGGGCGTGATGGCCGAGACGCGGTCCTCAACGTCCTTCCACAGGAAGGCGGCGACCTCCAGAGAAGCGGGCTTGCGGCTCTCGAGGTTCTTCATCAGATACTTGAGCGTCAGGCCCGAGTCCAGAATGTCCTCGACGATCAGCACGTCGCGACCGCGGATGTCGATATCCAGGTCCTTAATGATACGCACGATACCCGAGGACTTCACACCGTCGCCATAGCTCGAAACAGCCATGAAATCGATGTTGGTCGGCAGCTCGATCTTGCGCATCAGGTCGCCCATAAAGACCACGGCGCCGCGTAGGACCGCGATCAGCACCAGATCCTTACCCGCGTAGTCGCGCGTAATCTCCTCGCCCAGGCGAGAGACGATACCGTCGATATCCTCCTGCGTAAACAGAACCTTCTCGATATCCGGATGTTGAGAAGCCATGACAACCCTTTCTTGTGCTTATCGCCCACACACCGCCGTATGGACGCGAACTTCACATTCTAGCAGCGCACGGGGAATATTTTCCAGCCCGTACGCCATCAGCGCGGGAATACCGTCAACGTCGCACAGAATAGCTGGCGTGGGACGCTATTCCGCATCGACCACACGAAGCAGATATGCCACGCGCGTTGCGGCCGTGCACTTAAAACGCTCGTCCGCGCGAACTCCGGCGACCCACACCACGGCACCCCCCGGGGCCGTCCTCACCATGGGCACGCCGGCGCGCTCGGAAACGGGAATGCGAGCCTCACCTAGCAAGTCGGATACTTTCTTGCTTCGGCCACTCATCCCTAACGGGCACATCACGTCTCCCGGTGCGGGACCGTCCACCCACAGGCGCGCCAATCGCGCCTCGGCAGGGATCTCGCCACGCGAGCCCGCCAGGATCCGCTCACTATCGCTGTCGGCAAAACCCAGGGCAGCCGCGTCTACCAAAGCTGTCGCTTCCCCGGCAGCCGCGAGCTCACGGGCGCGGCGCACGATGTCGCATCCCGGCTCAACGACCATCGACTCTGCGACCAGCATACGTCCCCCGCCCAACGGCAAACGACCGGGCACGGTAACCCAGTCCGCGACCAGGCCCTCGCGAGCCACCGGCGCCTTAAACGCCAGCATGCCAAACTCAATGCGTGCGTCAATCCCCGCCGGAAGCGTGACCGAGCCGGCACCCTCGGCAACGCAGGAAAGGACTCGCTCCACATGTCGCATCTCGGGACGAGCATCCGGATCGATGCGTTTGATCGCCAGTCGCACGATGCGCCGCGCGATTACCACCTCGGCCGCAGCAAGGCGCCTGGCATCGAGCACCAGCGCGCCCGCTGCCTCTTTGCGCAAACAGCTTCGAAACGCCCGTGCCGACAGCTGGGATAGAAACGCATCTTCATCACCCAAGATCTCACAGGCGGCGCCAATCGTCTTGCACACGCTCGCATTACGCTGTGCCACCACCGGCATTACCCGATGGCGCACGTAGTTTCGCAGATACGAGATATCCTCATTGCTCTCGTCTTCACGCCACGGCTGACCATGTACCTGTAGATAGCCCACGAGCTCGCCATGAGTTAGGTCGAGCAAGGGACGCACCACGATATTCCTCCGGCGAGGAATGCTCGATAGACCAGCGGGCCCCGAACCCTTAATCGCGTTCATCAAAAACGTTTCCGCGCGATCCGAAGACGTGTGCGCGGTGCAGATACGAGCCGCCGTTCGCGGTGCCCCCGTCTGGGCGCAGAGCTCGCGAACATACCTTCGCGCCGCGGCATAGCGCACCTCGCGGGCAGCCGCCTCGATATTGCCCGATTCATCATCAAAATAGGCATGCTCAACACACAGCGGTAGACCATATTGTGCGCAGAGCTCACGCACAAAGGCCTCGTCGCCATCGGACGCCTTGCCGCGCAGATGATGGTTCACATGCAGCACGTGCAGTCGCTCGCGCGCGATGGGGGCAACACCGCGTCCGTCTTGGATATCCAGCTTTGATGTGCACGCCATAAGAAGCAGTGCCGTCGAGTCCGCGCCGCCTGATACCATGAGCACGACAGGAGCAGCCTGCTGTCTCGTCCGGGTCTCATCGACTGCCCCAGGCACGGCATGGTGTCCATAATGCTGAGATACCGTAGGCATTTGCTTCCTCCTCTATTCGTCCGCACCCATTGTATCCTTTGGAATCTTATGTCTCGTCTGCACCTTCATATCCTCGGCAGTGGCTCTAAAGGCAACTGCGCGCTCATCGAGGACCCGCAGGGGCTCATTATGGTCGATGACGGACTGTCTCGCCGCGAGACATTAAAGCGCATGGCAGAACTGGGGCTCTCGGCTGACAACGTCTCGGCTCTTCTCATTACTCATGAGCATAGCGATCACATCAAGGGCCTCGATATCTGGTGCAAGCACTGGCACGGCCCCCTCTTTGCCAGCAGGGGCACTCTTTCGAACAAAGAAAATCTTTCGCATCTGCCTGTCGAGGAATTCGATCCCGGTGACACCCTTTCCATTGCCGGCATCCACGTGCAAACCTACTCAACATCACACGATGTCATCAATCCAGTCGGCTATCGATTCAATGCTCTCGATGATTCCATCGGCTTTGCCACCGACACCGGAGAGCTATCGAGCCAAGCCATGAACACCCTCAAAGATTGTCGAGTCCTCGCGCTCGAAAGCAACCACGATGCGACCATGCTGCGCGAGGGAGAATATCCCCGCTTTCTTCAGGAGCGCATCCTGTCTGCAAGGGGACACCTCTCCAATGGCCAAGCCGCCGAAGCCGCGCGCGAACTTGTTACCGATCGCACCGAACAGCTCATTGCCATGCATATCAGCCAAGATAACAATCGTCCGAGCCTTACCGTCAAAAGCTATGCCAAAGCTCTGGCCGCAACCCTGGATGACGAGCTCGGCAGCTCCGCCACCCTTCTCCAAGGATCGCGAAAACTCTCGATACGCCCCGCAAGCCAGTATCGGCCAGCAACCATTCAATAGACTGTCCTAAACAGCAAAAGGGGCCGGGAATCGCTTCCCAGCCCCTTTTGTTGTCTTTTAATAGCGAAGAACACCAACGAAGTTATTCGATGGAGATCTTCGTAACGTTCTTCTTCTCGACGATCTTGGGAACCGTAACGGTCAGGATGCCGTCAGCGTACTTAGCCGAGAGGCCCTCGCTCGAAGCGTCCTTAAGATACACGCCACGCGTCGCGCTGTACGAGCTGAACTCCTTCTGCAGGAAGTTCTTGCCCTCGTTCTCCTCGTCTTCCTCGACATTCACGCTAATGGACAGACGGCCCTCGTTAAGCTCGACATCGATATCGTCCTTGGCGACGCCGGTCAGATAAGCCTTGACCTCATAGCCATCGCCCTTATCCTCAACGTCAACGGGGAACGCCTTAGAGGCAATCGAGCTGTTCGCTAGGTCGCTCATATCATCAAACAGATCAAACAGCGAGCTTGCAGAGGGACGAACGCCAAAAACCGAACGATAAGGAACCATGCTTGCCATGTTTACCACTCCTTTATAGGACTGCCGAGTCATCTTCCAGGTGACTGGGACTTCTTTTGACGCTCTTATATATGCCCACCCAGTGCTCATATATACATCGACTATAAAGTTTTTTGAGTCCAGTACTATAAGCATATCTAAGTGCGTATGACTCAGGTTTTAGGAAGGTTAAGGTTCTTTGAACCAGAGCTTAAATACCGAGTATGTCCCCAGCTACAAATAACAAGGGGCTTACAATGAGCGCGTACACGTTGTTGGTAACGAGCTAAAGGGCATCATGGACGACCAAAACCAGAACAAAATGTTTATGCCGACGCAGGGGGAAGATACTTCCACGCAGCCGCCACGGTTCCATCGTCCCCACATCTCGCAAGAGCCCATTAATGATCCGGAGCCCGAGTATGTGACGAGAAATCGATATCAAACACTCGAGGATGCCCAAACGGGGCGTAAACATATAGGCGTCGCCTCGGGAGACCCTGTATATCTGAAAGACGCACCATTATCTAAAAACAGCGCAGCTAGTGATGAGCCGATGAAAGCATCCGCCACTCATCAACAAAGAGGTCCTCGACCAAAGCAAACCTTGACGCATTCGGCTCGCTATCTCGAAACGCCAAAACAGGGAAAATCAATCTTCGTTTCATCAAGTAAACGACGCAAGCAGCATCGACTGACAATCCTGCTTTTGATCATTGTGGCCATAGCAGTTGCCCTTGTTATTCGATTTATCTTCTTTAAATAAAGGCTCAATACCAAAAACGATAAGATCGTCTGGTGTAATAGAGTCATTTACGCCCCATAAACGCAAAAAAGGGGGAGGCCGCGAGGCCTCCCCCTTCTCAGTTCAAGCGTACGGCTCGGTGCCGTCCACCGGTCAGCGGCGCCCTGGCCTCCCACGGGCTGGCC
>JAGZSF010000007.1 GCA_018381235.1 Collinsella sp.
CCATTTCAAATGGTTCGATGTCTGCCCGGATGCGACACTTGAAGTGTCCATCCTCGCAGTATCCGGTTCTCAAGGTGCACGCTTTGCGGCTCATCCGGTTCCACCGGGCCGCGCGGCAAGGAGATATATTGCCAGACCGGAGGGGCCCCGGGGGCGGGAATCTGGCACTCCATATTTTGTTCACAAATGAATATGTCCCTCAGTCGCGTCCCTGAGGTTATAACTGAAGCATTGGCTTCTGATATTGGCGATGACCAGCTGTTTTATGAGTATTGAGACATCGGTCATCTCTGGAGCGCTACTTTACCCCAAAGGCATCAGCTATTTGTTTCCCATCGGTAAAAGGCGGGTTTTGTTCGCCAAGCGTTCTTATATATAGAGAAGTTCGGGTTCGAACCCGTGCACCGGCAACAAAAAAGACGGCCAACCGAAGTTGACCGTCTCAACAATCTTTGGGTGGGCCGTCAGGGGTTCAGCCTGCTTCGCAGGCGGCCGCTGCGGCGCTTTCGCGCCTTGCGCGCTGCGCTGGCAAACGCTCACGCGTTTACTCAGCTCCGCGCCCCGACGGGTTCGAACCCATGCCTTGGCAACAAAAAAGCGACCAACCGGAGTCGATCGCTTTCTATTCTATGGTGGGCCGTCAGGGGTTCGAACCCTGGACCTTGGGATTAAAAGTCCCCTGCTCTGCCAGCTGAGCTAACGGCCCGCGGGTGGCATTGTACCACGGTCTAGGACTATTCCCAACTCCATTGGCCGTTCTGGAAAATCACAACTTCACGTCCATCAGGCGTAATGCCCGTAATATCGATGTCGTCCGTGCCGATCATAAAATCGACGTGCGTGCTCGAGACGTTAACACCATGCTCCAGGAGCTCCTCCTTGGACATGTCGTACCCACCCTCGATGCATTCGGGGAAACCGACACCTAGCGCGAGATGGCAGCTAGCGTTCTCGTCATAGAGCGTATCGTAGAACAGAACACCACTTTCGCGGATCGGCGTGTTCTTGGAAATGAGCGCGACCTCTCCCAGGTGAGCAGCGCCCTCGTCAGTATCGATGATACTTGCGAGCGTTGCCTTGCCCACGCGGGCGTCGTAGCCCACCACGCGGCCGCCCTCGAACTTAATCCAAAAATCGTCGACTTTATTGCCGTGGTGGATGAGCGGCATGGCCGAGTACACGATACCGTCGGCGCGCATGCGATCGGGCGAAGTGAAGACTTCCTCGGTGGGAATGTTGGGGAAGAAGGGGTGCCCATCGGGCGTCTTGCCCTTGCCGCCGGCCCACTCGTGACCCTTCGTCATGCCAATCGTCAGATCGGTTCCATTTGCCGCGGTGTAATGCAGGCGGTCGAAACGATTGTCGTTCAGGAAACGCAGGTTCTTTTCGAATGCGGCGTCATGGAGTTCCCAGTCGCTCTCTGGGTCCTGGCCATCGGCGCGAGCGGTGTGCAGAATCGCATTCCACAGTTTATAGATTGCAACCTCATCGGCGTCTCCTGGGAACACCTCGTGCGCCCAAGCCACGACCGGAGCGCCGGCTATGCACCACGGATTGATGTTGTAATCCAGTCCACGGCGGAAAACTTTGCACTGCGTATTCCTCGCCTTTGATGCCGCGGCCGGCTTGGCTGGATCGATGCCCTTGAGGGCCGCAGGATCCGCACCTTCGATAAAGACAAAGCAGGCACCATCCTGGGCCAAGGAATCCAGCTGCATGTGCTTCCACTCGGGTGTCTGCTCAAAATAGCTTTTCTCGACATGCTCGTACGTGAGCCTCGTCACGGCATCATCGGCCCAAATGACCGTCACGTGGCCGGCGGCGGCAGCATAGGCCTCCGCGACCACCACGCGCGCAAACGGCGCGCACTCGACCGGAGACTGAACGACGACCTCCTGGCCGGGCTTGACGTTTACGCCCTTGCGGACGACCAGGCGCGCGTAGTTTTTAATCTTGGGCTCCAGGGCCTTCATGCCCTCCAGAGCCTCTTCGACCGTCAGGGCAGCTCGAATCATGTGCCACTCCATCTATCTATAGAACAGTAAAAAGGCGCGCCGCAAAAACGACGCGCCTTATATCTTAGCGATAAGTATGTATGCAAACGCTACTTCTTCTTGGAGTCCTTCTGGTCCTCCTCGGCAGCCGCGCGCTCAATAAGAGCGTTGAGCTTGTTCTCGGACATGCCCTCGGCCTGCGCGCGGTACATGTTGCGCAAGGGACGAATACGAGCGAAGTCGTAGATAAAGTCACCTAGGATGATGACATAGGACAAAACGATGCCGACCATCTGGACAGGGCTGGACACCATGCCAGCGGGAGCGAAGTACAGCGAGGCCCAAATTGCCACGACGAGCACCATGCCAATGGCGAGCACAATCCACCAGATGCGACGGCGCTTGGTGTAGTCCTCGTCCTGCTTGAGGAGGATATTCGACACCGTATAGATGCGGTCCTCCTTGGCGCGCTGCTTGGCCTTGCGGGCGCGCTTCTCCTCTTTAGAGAGGCCCTCGAGGTTCTCGCCCTTCTCGAGCTCTTTGCGGCGTGCCTTAGACGAAGCCGGCACGACGCGAACGGAGCTCGCTGCTTGGCGGGCGGGCTTAGCAGATGCGGCAGACTTGCGCGCAACCCCGGTAACTTCGTGGGATTGCGTGCGCTTGTTCGTGGCGCTACGGGTACTCACTTATGCGTTCTCCTTCATGCTTGTGAACTGGGAGCCGGTGATGATCTGGAAGGCCTCGCGATAGCGCTCGGACGTGCCATCGATGACCTCGGCGGGCAGGTGCGGGGTCTCCCCCGTCATATCCCAGTTGGCCTTGAGCCAATTGCGGACGAATTGCTTGTCGTAGCTAGGCTGGATCTTGCCCTCCTCGTAGCTGGCAGCAGGCCAGAAACGGCTGGAGTCGGGCGTGAGGCACTCGTCGATCAGCGTGACCTTGCCATCAATAACACCAAACTCGAACTTGGTGTCGGCAATGATGATGCCACGGGTCGCGGCGTACTCGGCAGCGGCCTTGTAGATCTTGAGGGAAAGGTCACGAATCTGCGTGGCGATGTCCTCGCCCACGATCTCGCAGCAACGCTCGAACGAGATGTTCTCGTCGTGGTCACCGATCTCGGCCTTCGTGGACGGCGTGAACAACGGCTCGGGAAGCTTGGAAGCCTCGGTCAGGCCCTCAGGCAGCTGGATGCCGCAGACGGTGCCGTTCTCGTCGTAGGTCTTCTTGCCCGAACCGGTCAGATAGCCGCGGACGATGCACTCGATAGGAATCGTCTGGGCCTTCTTAACCAGCATGGCGCGGCCAGCGAGGTAGTCACGATACTCAGCAAACTCCTCGGGGAAATCCGCCGGGTCGATGGAAACGAGATGGTTGGGGACGATGTCGGCAAACTTATCGAACCAGAATGCCGAGATGCGATTGAGCACCTCTCCCTTAAACGGAATCTCGTCGGGAAGAATGAAGTCGAACGCAGAAATGCGGTCGGTGGCGACCATCAGCAGGTTTTCACCGGCATCGTAAATATCACGAACCTTGCCACGGGAATCCGGACGACGCTCCATCGTTGTCACGTGAGTCACTCCTTACCTAAATACGACAGAAATGCGGGTTCTTTCCCGCATGTTTTCGCAAACTCGGAGCGGCAGGGACGCGGCCCCTCCTTCACCGAATAGCGAAAAGCTAGTGCTCCATTGTAGTAGATGCCGCGTCTGCCGTGTGCTCGCGGGGCAGATGAATTGTAAAAGTCGTACCCTTTCCAAGCTCCGACTCCACGGATATGTAGCCATGGTGACGCTCGACAATCTGCTTGGTCACGGCGAGGCCGACGCCCAGGCCGCCAGCTTCGCGGGCGCGGCTGGCATCGGCGCGCCAAAACCGCCCGAAAATGCGCGACAGATCGTCCTTGGCAATACCGATGCCGGTATCAGAAACGGCAATGCTGACGTGCCTGCGGTCACTGAGCACCGACACCACGACCCAACCGCCCTCGGGGGTGTAGCGCATGGCGTTGCTCATGAGGTTGATAACACATTGCGTGATCATGTCGGGATCTGCCTCGACAACGTCATCGTGGCCCTGCGTCTCATCTGCAAAGCGCAAACGCAGGTCACGGTCGGCAAACAGGCGCTCCTGGCCATTCACAATCGATCGCACGAACGGAACCATGTCCACCGGTTCTAGATTGAGCGGAGCCGTGCTGTTTTCCATACGCGATAGGTCGAGCATCTGCTGCACCAGACGAGCCAGGCGACGCGTCTCGGAAGCAACGGTCTCCAAATGCTCATCGTCGGTGGGATACACGCCATCCTGCATGGCCTCGACCGTTGCGAGCATGGCCATAAGCGGCGTGCGAAGCTCGTGTGCAACGTCTGAGGTCAGGCGCTTCTCGTGTTTCATATCCTTCTCGAGCGAAGTGGCCATCTCATCGAAGGTCTCACCCAGCTGATCGATCTCGTCATCACCGCGCAGTCCCGTGCGAGCCGACAGGTCGCCGTCACGGATTTGCTTTGCGGTACTGGTGATGCGATGAATCGGCTTGGTGAGCATGCGCGACACGAGCGATCCGATAACGACCGAAATGCAGATTGCAACAACCGCGGCGAGGGCCATGGCGTTAAAGGTCTTCTCCCTAAACGCAGAGTCCGCCTTGGTGAGCAGAGCGTCGGAGCCGATGGCCCACAGCTTTACCTGTCCGACATGCTCGCCGGAAGACGTTACAATCTCGACGTTAGCAACGCTATCGGAGTCGGTTGGAGCAGACGAGACCGGGCTATGCGATGCCCTCTTGCCGCTCGTGTCGTCGGTCGTAGCCTGGTTTTCGCGTACATCGGCGGTGGCGCTTGCCGAGGGCCAGGAATCGTCATAAACGATCACGCCCTTTTTATTGACGACCTGCATGCCCAGATCGTCGGAAACCAAACTCGACGTTGCGACCGTGCGCAGTTCTCCCGCGGTCCAAGAGCCGTTTTCCTCATATGAGGTCGCCAACTTCTCGGCAGCGGAATTTGCGATTTCGACGATATTGGAGCGTGTGTAATCCGAAAAGACCGTGCCCCACACAACAGAGACAACGCCCACCAGCACCAATACTGTCATGAGCGATGTCAGAGCAAAAGCAAGTGCCATGCGCGAGGGATAGCTCATCGTTGGCCGTGAATCGGAACGAGGCGTGTTCCAACTAGCCTTGGAACCTGCCTCGCTCTCCTGCTTGTGCTTTTGTCCGATTTCAAAGCGCGCAGGTGTCATATGTGATTTCCCTATTTCTCGTCCGACTTATCGGTCTTGGCCGGAGCCTCGAAGCGATAGCCGACACCATGGACGGTGTAGAGCCACTTGGGCTTCTTGGGATCATCGCCCAGCTTGGCGCGAAGATTCTTCACGTGGCTATCGATGGTGCGCTCATAGCCCTCAAAGTCATACCCGAGCACTTTCTCGACCAGCTCCATGCGGTTATACACACGGCCGGGATGGCGGGCAAGCGTGGTGAGCAGCTTGAACTCGGAAGCCGTCAGATCGACTTCCTTGCCCTCGACCAAGATCTTGTGGCCCGAGATATCGATGACCAGATCGCCGAAGTCGAGTACCTCGACGGCGGGCTCGTCGGCCTGATGGGCACGGCGGAACAGAGCGCGAACGCGGGCGACGAGCTCGCGCGGCGAGAACGGCTTAATCAGATAGTCGTCGGCGCCGAGCTCAAGACCGATAATACGGTCCTCGATCTCGCCCTTAGCCGTCAGCATGATGATGGGGACATCCGAGGTATCGCGAATGGTGCGGCAAACGCGCTCGCCGGGAATCTTGGGGAGCATAAGGTCGAGCACGACCAGGTCGAACTGATGCTTCTCGAACTCCTCGATCGCTGACTGGCCGTCGCCGACGCCCACAACCCAGTAGCCTTCGCGCTCGAGATAGGCAGCGACGGCGTCACGGATTGCCTTCTCATCCTCGACCAGCAGAATCTTTTTTGCATCTGAAGCCATAACACGGCCCCCCTGTCTCAATTAGCTAAGAACAAGCCCATTTTAACGCACCTGAGCCCGCCGGATGCCGCTATGACGCGGCAGCTCGGCGGGCGGTACTCACAATTACAACGCGTTTATTCCCCTGTTGGCGCCTTTTTAACCCCTCTAAGCTTAAAGAGAGAATAGACGTGCAGTGACCGTCTCTGGTATACCCTGGCTGTTGCGCACCGTGGCGTACGTAAGGAATGAGTCCGATTTTCCCGCCGTAGCTGGATAATCGCCATACTCCAAAGCGCGGTCGGGCGACAGCAGCGAGCCATAGGTCTTGGCAGAGGTGTCGATCAGGAAATGCGACGCCTGTACCTTAACAAGGTATTTATTCTTCTTGCCAGCCGCACATGCGAGCGGCTCGCGGGACAGGAAGAGGTACGGCCCTCCCTCATTACCGATATATGTGCCCATATTGCCCAGGCTGCCCACGCCACTATAGGCCGCCTCGATAGAAAACACGAAGGTATCGCCCATATATACGGCCTCGAAAGGCGAGACTGACGAGGGAAGGACTAGCTGGGCACGTTTGGTGTTGTTGCCGTCGGTCAGATCGATTGCCGTTATGCCGTAGTAGACGCCCTCGTCGTTGCGGACACGCGGCGAGATGGTCAAAATGCCGTCGCTCGCGCGCGGGGCCGATGCAAAGCGGCCCGTCGATTTCCAAATTACCTCGGCCTTGGATTCATCAAGCGAGCGACGATAGCAAAACGAATCACTACTCGTTTTATTGCCGCCTGCCGAAGGCATTTTATACCAGATGACTGATGCCCCGAACGCCGTAAACAGCGGCGGATCGTAGTCCTTGCCACCTCGATCGAGCTCAACCACGTCGCCAGAGAGCGAAGCGCCCGACAGATTTTGAGCGTAGAGCTTCCACGATGAATTGGCAAAGTTCATCTCAACCCACGCGAATACGCCGTCGCCGGCACGGACATCGTAGAATGCATATCCCGTGCCCTCGATAGGATCCTCGATTAATGTGGTAAGCGAGCCATCGCCCAGGTTGAGCACACCGAGCGTGTTGGCGTGCAGTGCCGATGCGGGCGCCATCATTGCCGCGGCGTAATCGCCGTCGCAGTAGTACAGCAGCGTACCCAGAGGCAGCGTCCACGACGCCGCCGGCTCAAGATCGATGTCGACTGCCTCGTACTCATCCGTAATCGAGATGATTTTGGAATCATCCTTGATAACCTGCGGCTCGCCGGCGGCATCATCGCTGGTGCCCGTTTTTTTCGAGCATCCGGCAAGCACCGTGGCAGCGCCCGCGGCAGCCCCACCGAGTACAAAGCCGCGACGCGATATTCCGTTCTTGATGTGATCGGCGATACCCATTAGGCGATCTCGGTGCGAGCGGCCTCGATAGCGCGTGTAAGCTGGTCGGCGCAGGAGGTCTTTTTCATACCGCAGGTATTACCGGCGAGAACCTCGATTACGCGATCGGCAGGAGCGCCCTCGACCAGCTTGGAGATAGCCTTGAGATTGCCGTCGCAGCCGCCGGTAAACTCAACGCCCATCACCTTGTTGCCGTCATCGGAAAGATCAAGGTGAATATTGCGAGCACACACGCCCTGAGGCTTGTAATCAAACGAAATCATGCGATCCCCTCTCAGAATGTTATTCGAGACGACTATTATCCCCGTCTTTCCCTAAATGCAACGAGGCGCTTTGCCGGCAACACACATTACCAGCAAAGCGCCCTAAAAAGCTAACGTTATGCCCGAACCTACTCGAAGCTCAGCTGCTCCAGACGATCAAAGACCGTGTCGATACGGGTGAGGAAGTCCCACGGATCAAAGATCTCGTCGAGCTTCTCCTGACTGACGGTGCAGCGCGGGTCGGCCTCGAGACGCTCCTTAAAGGTGGGACCGGAGACACAATCCTGTACCTCGTGCCAGGTTGCCATAGCGTTCTCCTGCACAATGGCGTACGCGTCCTCGCGGGTGATGCCCGTGTCGACGAGGGCGAGCAGTACCTTGGAAGAGAAGATGAGGCCGCGGGTCTTATTGAGGTTGGCCATCATGCGGGCGGGATACAGTTGCAGGCCGTCGATAACGCGAATGAGGCACTGGAACATGTGGTCGAGGGCGATGAAGCTGTCGGCCTGGGCGACGCGCTCGGCAGAGGAGTGCGAAATGTCACGCTCGTGCCACAGGGCGACGTTGTCGAAGGCAACCTGCGCGTTGGCCTTCACGACGCGCGACAGGCCGCAGACCTTCTCCATGGTGATGGGGTTGCGCTTGTGCGGCATGGCGGAGCTGCCCTTTTGACCCTTACGGAACGGTTCCTCGGCCTCGAGTGTATCGGTCTTCTGCAGATTGCGAACCTCGGTAGCGATGCGCTCACAGGTGGCCGCGGCGGTGGCGAGAACGCCGGCGAGGTAGGCGTGATGATCGCGGCTAATAACCTGCGTGGACAGCGGGTCGTGAACCAGGCCCAGGTGCTCGCAGACATATTCCTCGACAAACGGCTCGATGGAGCTGTACGTGCCGACAGCGCCCGAGATGGCACCAAAGGCAACGTTCTTGCGGGCATCCTCAAGACGGTCCAGATCGCGCTTGAGCTCCCAGGCCCAAGAGCCAAACTTCATGCCAAAGGTCATCGGCTCGGCATGGATGCCATGAGTGCGGCCGGCGCAGAGCGTGTTGCGCTCCTCGAAGGCGCGACGCTTGCAAATCTCGCCGAGCTTCTTGACGTCCTCGATGATCAGGTCGCAGGCCTGGGTGAGCTGGTAGCACAGGGCCGTGTCGCCCAGATCCGAGCTGGTCATGCCATAGTGAACCCAGCGGCTGGGCTTGGGGTCGCCCTCGGGAACATCGGCATCGATGTATTCCTTCATGTTGGTCAGGAAGGCAATGACGTCGTGGCGCGTGACTTCCTCGATCTCATCGACCTTCGCCTTCTCAAAGTTGGCATGGTCGCGGATCCACTGGGCCTCGTCTTTGGAAATACCGATCTTGCCGAGCTCCGCCTGGGCCTCGCAGGCCAGAACCTCGATTTCCTGCCAAATGGCGTACTTGTTCTCGAGGGAGAAGATGTGTCCCATCTCCGGGCGGGTATAGCGATCGATCATAGCGGCTCCTTTTTGGTTATTGGCACGTTGGTCGTAACCCAACCATTGTACCGTGCGCAGGTGCAAGTATGGGCAGCAGGCATTAACCTAACATTTTGGAATTGGAGCGAGCATGGGGACGTCCGCGCATTTGCTTCGCAAATACGCACCGGCTGCGGTCGGCAGACCCGGTCCGCGCACACGCACGGGCACAGCGGGTTGGACCCGACGTTCCCGAGGTCCCCCGTACTCGATGGAGCGGGCAACGGGACATCCGCGTATTTGCTTCGCAAATACGCACCGGCTTCAGGCGAGCCCCTCAGCCTCACGAAGCCGCGGGGGAAGACTTTGTTGAATTGGCCGTCCCCATGTCTCCCGCACTCGATGGAGCGGGCAACGGGACATCCGCGTATTTGCTTCGCAAATCCGCACCGGCTTCAGGCGCCTGTCGGCGCCTTCGCCTGCTCGCTACAAACGCTTCGCGTTTGCTTTACGCTCGCACCCTGTCGGGTTCGAGTCCCGGCGCTTTATTGAAAAAAGCACGGCACCGTAATGGTGCCGTGCTTGTGCTTCTAGCTGGAGCGGGCAACGGGACTCGAACCCGCGAGTGTCAGCTTGGGAAGCTGATGCCTTACCACTTGGCGATGCCCGCTTGTGTGTTGGCTAGTATAACGCGGTTGTCTTGTTCGATACAAGGGTGGCGATGCTTGTTTTAGCTGTGGAGATTCGTTTGAAAATCGCGTCAATTGTGGAGATGAGGACCTTTGACCTCCTGTTCTCCCTATCTTCTACCTGCGCTTTTGCTTGATTGTTGTATTTGAGCTCAATTTGTCAGGAATTGGGCAAGCTTTTGGTCAGGCTCCGGTACTTACCCGCATGAACCTCGGGGGTAGCCTCATCCTACGCGTCGCAGCCTCCCCATGCGGCGCACGAGGGATAAGGAGCAGCCATGTCCAACGCACCCACGCACTCTGTCCACAGCGCAATCGCAACAGGTCCGCTGCTCCTGCTCCTCTTCCTGCTTTTCGGCTGCCTGGCACCGAGAGCCGCATTTGCCATCGATGGCTACGACCAACTCGGCTTCCGCACTATTAGCGATGATTGTGGGCCCTTCTTCATCGGCAAGTATGAAGCTCAAGACGCCTCGATTGCCTACTGCATGAACCAGGAGCGCCCCGGCCCCACCAAGCCGGGCGGCCCATGGCTCAACTTTGATCAAGGCTGGGTGTGGCTCGACGACGAGTTCGCGGCAATCGTTTGTCACGGATATCCTACCGCCACGTCGTTTGGCGGTTACCATCTTTCACCCGATCGCGCCCGCGCCGCAACCCAGCTTGCCGTATGGATGCTCAACGGCACTACCCATGTCGACGGTACCTATTCCTACACGACCGCTCAGGGCAAAACCAAGAGCGGGCACTTTACCGCCGACAATGAAGTCGTGGCGGCTGCGCGGTGGCTCCACGACAACGCAAAATCAGGAAGCATCAAAGCCGCTCCGCACCGCGCGCGGCGCTATCTAGGAGCCGTATCGGGCGGCAGCAAACGTCAAGACATGCTCTATGTACTGCCGGCAGTCTCTGTTTCCTTCAAAAAACAGTCTGCAAACGCCGCCATTACCAGCGGAAACAATACTTATCAGTTTGACGGGGCAACATTCGATATTTTTGAGAGCGCCAGCGGCGCGCATGTCGGCACCGTCCAGATGGACAGCAACGGTCGAGCGCAAGCAACACTTCTGCCCAACACGGCATACTACCTAGTTGAAACGAAGGCGCCGGCCGGCTATGTCCCCCGCCACGATCGTATTGCCTTTACCACGGGGAATGACGGCGGGCGGGTCGCCATTGATGAACAGCCCGGCACCATCAACCTGCGTATCGTAAAACTCGATGCCGCGACGAATGCCGGCCACCAGGTGGGAGCTTCGCTCGCAGGAGCAGAGTTCACGTGTGTGTCGCAATCAACCCCTGGATGGGCACAAATCCTCACGACCGACGAAAGCGGTCGGGCCACCCTCGCCGATGTCCCCTTAGGAACCTTTACCATCTACGAATCAAAAGCCCCCGAGGGCTACCTGCCATCCAACGACAGCTGGACCTATACCGTTGGAGCCGACCAGCTCGGCGATTCAGGCGTGGTCGAGATCGAATCTCGCGTTTCCGATATCCCCATTGCGTTTAACCTTGAGATTTCCAAATTCAAGGATTACGGCAATAGCGACCAATCCGGCCTGGAGCAGCCGGCGGGTGGTGTTGTCTTTGAGGTTGTCAGCAACAGCTCTCAGCAGGTTGTTGGCACACTGACCACAAACATCTATGGCTTTGCCTCCACCGAAGATCAGCCCGAAGCATGGTTCGGCACAGGCAAGCGACCCGCCGGTGTCCACGGAGCCGTCCCATACGACCGTGCCGGCTACACGGTTCGCGAGGTTCCGGAAACCGTCCCCGAGGGTTTTAAACGTGCAGGGGAATGGACCGTCGGGGCCAATCAGATTTCCAACGGCGCCGAGCTTCAATATATCGTGGATAACCACACTCTGTCGACGCACCTCCAGATTGTAAAACGCGACGCCCAAACAGGCGCTTCTGTTCCACTAGCCGGATTCACCTTCCAACTCCTCGACAGCAATCACGAACCTGTCTCACAAACTTGCTGGTATCCAGCACATAACGTAATGGACACCTTTACGACTGACGCGACCGGGACCGTCACACTGCCCGAATCGCTCGTGCCGGGCACGTATTATGTACGCGAAACCTCGGCCAAAGAGCCCTATCTTGTCGGCGAAGAGATTGAGGTAAACATACCCGCCGACATGAACCTAACGCCCGTTGCAATCGCCTCGTATTATGACCACGCCGCGACCGGTAACATCAGGATCGTTAAAACCGATGCCGTAGACGGCAGCAGCCTCGCGGGCGCCATCTTTGAGATCCGTGCCTCGGGTGATATCGTGCGCCCCGACGGTAGCACTGCCGCGCTCGACGGTGAGACTGTCGCGACCGTCACGACGGATGAAACTGGAGAAGCACGCGCGGACGACCTCCCGCTGGGATCTGGCACCGCACGCTACGAGGTTGTCGAGACTCAAGCGCCGACCGGCTTCCTACTCGACCGGACGCCCCATATCGTAGACCTCGCTTATGCCGACCAGAAAACACCCGTTGTAGAAGCACGGCTTAACGTATCCGACGATTACACCAAGGTTGATATCTCCAAGGTCGATGCAAGCGGAGAGCAGGAAGTGGAAGGCGCACAGCTCACCTTATATGGTCCCGATAAAACCGAAATAGACTCCTGGACCTCATCCGACAAGCCACACCGCGTCGAACATCTTGCACCCGGCACCTACTCGTTGCGCGAAATGATGTCTCCGCGGACCTATGACCTTGCCGAGGAGATAACGTTTGAAATAAAGGATACGGGAGAAGTCCAATCCGTCGCGATGAAGGATGCGCCCATCGAAATCAAGGGGCAGGTCGACAAGCGTCAGGAACTTGTCCAACCTATCGAAAAGGGCCTGTTGGCTAACGGCGATGGTAAAAACCGTGCCGCGATGCAAACCAATACGGATGGGCTTTTCTCCTATACCATCGACGCTCGAAACAATTCAACTACCTGGGTTGATGAGTTCACACTTACCGATGATCTTGAGTGTGCCGAGGACGATACAGCGAGATTCGTCTCAATCGAAACCCCCGTCGCCATCGGCGACCTCAATGGTCTGTGCAACGTGTGGTATCGCACGACGCCGTTGGACTCGACAGACGTCGATGAGCCGGCAAACGCGACACTTGACGATGGGCACGAAAATCCTTGGCTTGAGTCCGACGAAGTAAGGGAAAGTCTGGGTGAGGATTGCCGCCTCGTCGATTACGACGGTTGGCACCTCTGGAAGGCGGATATCTCGACCACGGAATCCACCACACTCGAGGCGAAAGAACTCGACCTTGCATCCAATACCGTCGTAACGGGCATTCGAATTGAATACGGTGCGGTAGCCGCCGACTTTACGACTCGAAGCGATGCGGATTCTTGGAACCGCGATGATCTCAAAGATGAGCACGACGATCTTGACGATGCCAAAGCAATCCTTGGCACAGACGCTCGGGGCGCAATCGTGCACATGCAGGCGACGTCGGCTTATACGCCCCAAACCGCACTCACCAACAGCGCACACGTCGATCTTTGCCGCAACGGCGGCGGCGATAAACTTGAGTCACATGACGATGACCGTGTCATTCAACGCTGTACCCTACCGCAGGACCTACCGGCAACAGGATCAGCTCCCATCGCCGCTTGCATCACCGCGCTCCTGACCTCGGGTGCCGCAGCCCTATGGTTCGCTCGCCTTAGGTCGATCCCAAAGAAGCGCTAGCGCGATGAAAAAGCGGGCGAGCCAGTCCCCTGGCTCGCCCGCTTTCAATCATGTAAATCGCCGTATCTACTCTGCAGACGAAGATCCACCATCAACGATTGCCTGCTCGGACTCAGGAATCCCATCGGCACCCGTACTCTGTTCTTGCTCCACCTCTTCGCTGATTGCGGAGGCGGGGGTCGAGCCCTTTGCACCCACGATGTAGGCAGCCCCAAATCCTAACGCAATGGCAATCAAGGTCAAAATCACGTAGACAGGCCAATGGCGCTTAATATACGAAAACACGTTGACTCCTTAGAGCTCCGTCTACGAACGGCGGATAACCTCGGTCACGACCTCGGATACCGTGGCAATGTTCGTCGGGTTGACATTGTGGGGCAGGTCGTCCTCGGTACGAGCGCAAGCCAGACGCGTGCCGTCCACGCCGGCGATGGTGAGGGCTCGGCGGCTCGCCTCGAGCGCGGCATAGGCATCGGTCTTGGCATAGGGCATCTCGAGCGCGCCACAATCGACATGGAACGACTTGCACACCTTGCTGACCAGGTTCATGATGCGGCGATCGCCCTTGAGCAGCTGCTGTTCGCCCTCGACCGTCACCACCGAAAGCCTACCGGCGCCGACGGATTCAAGATTGATGAAGAATACGCCGCGGAGCTTATCGCGATGCGAAGCCAAGAAGGCCTTCATGCCGGCGCCATCACAATCCGAGGCGCCCGTTGCCACAAACCAGATATCGTGACCGAGCAGCTCATCATCGCCCATAGAGGCGACAGCCGAGAGCATATCTTCGGAAGAAGCGCCATCGGAAGACGTAGCGCCGCCCTTCCAGCCATCGTTATCGTCCTCGAAGTTATCCCACGAACCGATACCGCGACCGGACTTCTTGGCATCGTAATCGTCTTCGACGCCCAGCCAATCACTCATGCTGTCCTGCTCGTTTTTCCTTTTACAACCGAACAGGCCACCCAGGCCGCGTTTGCGAGACTTGGGTGCCGCTGGGGCGGGAGCCGAAATGGTCTCGATCGGCTGCACGCCCGACGCAACGGGCATAGAAGGCGCAACGGGTGCCGATGTGGGTTCGGGACCCTGGGCAGTAGCAAAGGGGTCGTTGACCTGGGCAGAGGGATCGGGAAGGTCGAACAGCGACGTGCGAGACGCAACGTTTGCCTGCCTCATAGACGGCAGCGACGGATCGGGGACCGAAGCCAGCGGAGACGAGGAAGGTGCAGGCGACGGTGCCGACGCCGGATCGGGAACATTTATCTGCAGACGCGGCGATGCCTGGGAGGAAATCTGGGCCATAAGGGAATCGACCGTTTCGTCCTGGGTGGGAGCAACATTGGCAACCGTGGCACCGGAACCACTCGGGGTCGGCATGGTGAAAATCTGCGTGGAGTAAGGCCTCGACTCATCCGTCTCGGGAGTCTCGGAAACCGCAGGCACTTCCTCCTGCTCGACCTCGGTCGAATCACCTTGATCGGCTGCCGCGTATTGCTCTTCGTCAGAGTTGGCCTCGACGGACTCGTCCTCGGCGGCATCTTGGATTTCGGCAGCATCAATGGGCTCGTCATCGTCTGCCGCGTCGCCCTGCTCATCGGAAACAGGAAGGGGCTCGGCAATTGCGGTGCCTTGCTTTTCAAACGTTATCGTGGAATCGAACTGCGCGGCATCAAACGACATGGTGCTATCGACGTGCTGCTGGGCCTCGAAAGACGTTGTAGCTTCGGCAGCGTCGACGGGCCCGGACTGCATAGCCTCGTTCTGCTCAAACTCTTGCGCCGCGCGCTCACGTGCCGCCTCGGCTGCCTGCTGCTGAGCGATAGCCTCCTGCTCGGCAGCCTCGCGTGCGGCAGCGCGCTTCTCCTCGAAATCGTCGACAAATTTCCTGCCCTTTGCAAGCGCACCCTTAAAGAAGCTGGAAGCGCTGGCGCCAATCGAAGAGAACGCGGATGCAATATCGGCATGGGGCGTTGCCGCGGGAATCTCGGCAGAGAAATCAGTATCGCTCTCGTAAGACACGCGCCTCGGCTGTTCAACGTAATCGTCGTCAGACTCGTCCGCAACGTCTTGCGCCGGCGCGGCGGGAGCCAAAATGTCCAGTCCTGCCGCGGGATCGATCGCAGACACCGCCTCGGGCTCGGCAACGGCAGAGGTAACCGCGGCAGACTCATCATCCGCAGTGACAACGGGCGCAGGCTCGGGCTCAAACGTCGGCTCCTCGCCCTCCTCGTAATCGAGCGTGCAGGACTCGGGAAGCATTCCGAGCGCACGGATGGCATCCGAACCAAAGCGGATGTTGCCGGCGGCGTTGCGATAGAGCTTGGGCTCGGGCTCGGCCGCGGCAGGCTCCTCCGCCGGCTCAGCAGCGGGAACCTCGTCATTGAACTCTTCGGCCTGGACAGCCTGATTCTGATCCTCGGGCACGATGGCGCCAATCAGCGTCTCGTCGGCAGACGCACCCTCAAAGCCCTCGATCTGCTCGTCAAAAGCCTCGCCCTGTTCGGGCTCGGTTTGAGCGTCGGGAGCAATCGGCTGACCGAACTCGTCCTCGGCGTAGGTAGGCTCTTCGTACTCGATGGTGTTGCCGTAGTCGTTTTGCTGCTGGGCCGCGGCATACTCCGCCGCCGCGCGCGCCATTTCCTCGGCACGACGTTTCTGCTCCCCAAAATAGGTATCGAACGGAACATCGTCGGGAAACTCGTTCTCGCCCTGGAAGGGAGCAACGTTGTCCATAACACCGAGCATAGCGGCGACAGAAGACTTGTTGCACACCGCGCCGGACGTATAGGGAAGAATGTGGCGGTTAGAGATGATGTTTGCCGCGTTGGCAAGTGCAACGAGGGAAGCGAGGATCGCGACAATCCACAGCAGAACCTTGAGCGCGCCGGGGAGCGGCAGGATACGCAGGATGGCAACGGCAGCAGGGGCAACCGTGGCAACGGGCAACAGCTTGGCGATGAGCGCACGATACGAAGCATAGGGCTCGCGGGCGAGCAGCTCAGCACGGGGAGAGTCGTAGTGTGCGACAACGACCACCGGGCGGTTGCGCGGAGACGCGAGCGGGCCCGAGGCCTTGTGGTAGGCGATGACATTTTGGCTCACGCCCGTCTTGCCCAGGCGCGAAACCACGGGGTGGCCCGTGCGCTCGAGCACGTAAAGAACGGCGCCGACAACGGCCAGCAAGGTGCCGACCAAGCCGATACCGCCGCCGATGCCCATCAGCAGGGCGCCGGCAAACGCAAGAATACCGGTAACGGCAAATGCCAACCTACCGGGCGCCGGGGCATTGAACTCCTGAACCTCGGGATCAAAGCCGTGGTTGCGGAAGATCTGAGCGATATCCTCGGCAGCCAAGCGCTCTTCTTCGCTGCATGCCGGCGTAATGCCGGTGTTCTGCAGCAGGTGGTTAATATAGTTCTGGGTGTTCGCCATGTGCGCTCCACATCCATAATCCGACAAATAGGCCCAATGCATGCACATTAGAACCGTATATAGTCGAAAGTATACCCCGAGCGAGCGCAAACGACCGAATTCGGGCCATCTTAACGCCCCGAGCGGACAAGGATATAGCCTAATCTCCATATCGGACTAAAATCATGGCAGCAAACCACCTTCTCATGCGAGGACTCTATGACGGCAAGCGACGCGACCGCGACAATTAAAAAGGGAAGTTCGGAGCCCGGTTTCGATAAAACGGCTCAGCGCATCCTCAATCTTTTCTTTGTGCTCAACAGCTCCCCCGAACCGCTGACGACCGAGCAGATCGTCTTGGATTCTGACCTGGGATATGGCTCGGGCAACATCGACTCGGATAAGCGCAAGTTTCGGCGCGATCGTGACAAACTGCTCGAGCGTGGCATCTTAATCAAGGAAGTTCGCCCCGCCGGTGCGCAGGAGACCGAGGAAAGCTCGTGGACAATCGACCGCGAGCACACGTTTGCAGCAGGTGGCCTCATCACCGCAGACGACGCCGACATCCTACTCAACGCCATCGACCAGACGCTAGCGGCCGGCTCTTCCACCTTTGCCGCGCCGCTTGCCGATATTCGCTCCAAAATTGCCTACCTCACCGGCATGTCGGCGGTGGACGAAGCACCGATCCGCCGCTCTCCCACCGTCGATGCGGTATGGAGCGCCTTTGCCGAGCGATGCGCGCTGCGATTTTTATATCAGAACGGACGCGGCGAGCAGAAAGAACGTACAGTCTGCGTCTACGGCATGTTCGAGCGCGAGGGCGTGGCGTACTTCTGCGGCCTCGACAATGCCACCGACGACATCAGGACATTCCGCTGCGACCGTATCGTTCGCGCTTGGCGTCCTTCGAAGGCCTACGCCATCCCTGCAGACTTCAATCTCAACGACTATCTGTTCTTTGAATTCGATTTTGCCGACCGACCGCCCGTTGCAGCCACGTTCTCGTTCGCCCCTCAGACGCAGATCGATATGATCAACGGCCTCACGCGCGGGCGAGGTGAGCTCGCACACACCGATGCGGGATGGACCTGGACCGTTGACGTGCGTGACCTTGAAGCCGCCGCCTCATTTTGCATGGCCCACGCCATGGACGGCATGAGGCCCATGGCCCCCAAATCGCTCAAGCAGGCGTGGAACCACCTCATAGAAAGGACGGTGCACGAGCATGCCCGTGCGTAAACTCACCAGCGAGCAGAGACTCTCGCGCGCCATCGACATCATGGAGGCCCTCTACGCCGCCGGCGATGGCGGCATGACACGAACCGAGATTTGCAGCCGCTTTGACATCACGGGGGCGTCGCTCGACGAGATTCTCGAGATCGTCTCGACGCTCGCGGACCGAGAATCGGGCGCGCGCATCATCTGCGAATGCCGCGGCGAGCGCGTGGCCCTCACTGGTGACGCCGGGCGCGTGCTACCGTTGCGCCTGAGTGCCGCCGAGGGCGCCGTGCTCAACCATGAACTTGAATCGTTGGGGATCGAGCCGCAGACGGCAGCTCGGATTCGACATGCCCTTCTGCCCGAAGAGCTCGGCTATAACCAGCGCGTCTTTGACACCGTCAACCACGGGTCGCACTGGCAGCAGCTGAGCTGCGCCATTCAGGACGGTGTTCGTTGCCGCATCTCGTATCGCTCGATGGACGATGCGCGGCCACGCGAGCGTCTGGTCGACCCCTTGCGCATTACGGCAAACGGCGACCAAACATACCTGATTGCCTGGGACATCGCGGTCGAGGAGGAGCGCACCTATCGCATGGATAAAATCGAGGGACTCACCTTGACGGAAGACTCCGTCGTGCCTCACACACCGGGCGTCGCATCCCTCCACGATTCCCTTGCCCGGACGCAGCGTAGCGCAAAGCTCTTGATGCCATTCGATATGGCGGAGCATCTGGACTGGGCCGGCATCACCCTAATCGAGCGCAGCGGGGCAGACATGGCAACGGTAACCGTGCATTACGGCTCCGAGCGTTGGCTACTGAGCCAGGTAATCGCAGCGGGCGGAGCCATCCGCATCTTGGATGACCCCGCCCTGTCAAAGCGTCTGTGCGATATGGCAAAAACCCTCGTCTGTCCGCTTTAGCGCCGCCGCTCGTGACGTGCGCGCCACAGTTGCAGATAGTGACCGATCTGCGCCGATTCGATGCGCTGGTAGGAGCTCGTGGGCAGCGACGTTAAGAACTTCTTTCCGTAGCCCTTCGTCACCAGGCGCGGGTCGGCCAGAATCAGCACGCCGCAATCGGTCGACGAGCGGATAAGGCGGCCGGCCGCCTGCTTAACCTCGAGCACCGCCTCGGGCAGCGAATAGCGCGCCCAAGCGCGGTCTTCGCGCAGGTTGCGCTCGCACGAGAGCGGGTCCGTGGGGCTCGAGAACGGCAGCTTGGGAATGATGACGCAACGCAGCGTCTCGCCGCTGGCGTCAAACCCCTCCCAGAAGGCCTTAAGCGCAAAAAGCGACGAGGTCGGCTCGTTGATAAACCGGTCGCGCAGGCGACGAGGAGATGAGTTGCGCTGCTGGCAGTTGAGCTCCAGACCCGCACGGGCCATCTTGGGCTCAACGCGGGCGTACAGGTCTTCCATGTCGCGCCGATTGGTAAACAGTGTGAGCACCGATCCGCCCATGGCAAGATGGGCGTCGACCAGCACGCGCTCGAGCGCCGTAAGATAGCTCTCACGATCGCGCGGATCGGGTATATCGCCTGCAACGACTACAGCCATGTTCGAATCAAAGTCGTAGCTCGAGTCCAAGTGCAGCGATGAGGATGTCGAAGCACCGATGCGATCGAGGCCGACCGCGTGGTTAAAGTGTTCAAAGCTTTTGGACACCGTCATGGTCGCCGAGGCAAAGATAGCCGTGTGAACCTCGGGCAGCCACTCGGTTGCCAAGGCCTCGCCAATGTCGATGCGCTCTGCGGTCATTGACTCTCCGCCGGCACGCAGCCTGCGATTGACCTGCAGCGAATACACGTAGTGTTCATCGGTGCCGTCGATGATGAGTTTGAGGTTCTCGGCCAGCTCGTGCAGGCGGCGCGAGATATCGCCCAAGTCGACAACAACCTCGGGCTTGTCGGCGGCGACAGCCTGCACCAGCGCGTCGACGCTCTTGTCAGCTTGTTCCAATGCATCGATGGCAGCGTAGGCCGACTGTAAGAAATCATGCCAGTCGTCAGATTCGCGCAACTCGGGGCCAATCCATAGATTGGCATTGTCATAACCCCCACGGGCACGGCGGCCGAGCTCGCGAACGCCATCGAACACGTCGGCGATTGCCATGCTCGCGCGCGCAACCGTCGACGTCGCCTTGGCAGTAAGGCCCAGATAGAGCGTAGAGCCCTCGGAGGTTGCCAAATCACGGGAAACCTGGCTTAGCGCACCGGTGCTCGAGCCACCCAGGCGCTCAAACAGAACGCGTGATTCGTCCGCCGACACCACGCGCGCCCACTGACGGCGCGCCTCGCGCTCGATGGAATGGGCCTCGTCGATTACCCAATGACGAATCGGAGGTAAAATCCTGCCCTCGGCCGCGACATTGCGGAACAGCAGGGAATGGTTGGTGACCACCACGTCGGCATGCGCTGCACGACGGCGAGCGCCGTGGACCAAACATTTATCAGGGAAAAACGGGCAGAGGCGACGAGCACACTCGCGCGAGGCCGTCGTAAAGTCGGGGCGGTTGACGCTGCGCCACCGAATGCCGAGCGAGTCGAGGTCGCCATCGGCTGATTGGCAGACGTACGCCATAATGACCGCGACCGCCGTGAGCGTGTCCGCCGGATCGCGCTTGGTGGTAATCTCGACCTGGCCGCGGCTCATGCGCTCAAGCTTGCGCAGGCACGGATAGTGGTCATAGCCCTTGAGAGCGCAAAATGACAGGCCACCGTCCAGTTGCTCGGCAAGTTTTGGCAGCTCATGGTACATGAGCTGGTCGGCAAGATTGTTCGATTTGGTCGCAATACCAACCGTGATGTTGTTACGGCGTGCTGCCTCGGCAAAAGGCACCAGATAGGCCATCGATTTGCCGACGCCCGTGCCCGCCTCAATTACACGATGAGTGCCCGTGACCAGCGCATCGCGGACCTCGAGCGCCATCGCGATCTGCTCATCACGCGGCTCGTAGGTGGGATACATGCGATTGACCAGGCCACCTGGCGCATAGTCTGCCTCAATCTCCTCACGACTCGGCATCTTGAGTACCGGCAGTTCGTCGGCGTCCACCCGATCGTCGGCGCGATCGGCCTTGAGAACGTCAGCACGAGCGGCGCTGAGAGAGAAGATAGAACCAGGGTTCTGCCCCGCCAAGAATGAGAAGATTGGACGATAGGACCAAGGCACGTCCGGATGCATGTCGGCTAGGCGCGCCATGAGGCCCTGGGGCAAGTCGGTGAGTGCCACGAGCAACACGCGCCATACGCCACACAGGGCGTCGACGTCGGCATTGGCACGGTGTGATACCGAGTCACAGCCAAACAGATCGGCCATAAAAGACAGCTTGTGCGAGGCCAGGCGCGGAAGCGCGATGCGCGACAGCGCCAGCGAATCGATCCAAATATCGCTCACGTTGACGCCGCCTTTGACCGACTCGATAAACGAGCGGTCGAACGTGGCGTTATGTGCGATTACCGGGCAACCACCGACAAAATCGGCGAGAGCGGCGACGGCCTCAACGGCCGACGGGGCATCTGCCACATCGGCATTTGTAATGCTCGTGAGCTCGGTAATCTCGGCGGGAATCAGCTGTTTGGGATGCACGAAGGTATCGAAGCGGTCGACGACCTCGCGGCCCGAAAGACGGGCCGCCGAGATCTCGATCAGCTCATTGTCCTGCACCGAAAGACCTGTGGTCTCGGTATCGAGGACGATCACATCTTCCTCGATAAGGCCGAAGGACTGCGTTTTGGCGCGTTCGGCAAGCGTGGCATAGGAGTCGATGACAAACTGCGGCGTTCCTGACGAAACCGCGTCCTCGATTAGCATGCAATGCCCGCTCGACGAAGGCCCATACGGATCAGGCTGTCACAGACCTGCGGGAACGTCATGTCGTCGGTGTGGCGGATCTCGTCCGGATACAGCGACGTATCGGTCATGCCGGGAATGGTATTGGTCTCGAGGATAACGGGGCCGTCCTCACTCACAATAAAGTCGCTGCGCGAGATACCCAGGCAACCGAGGGCCTTGTGAGCAGCACAGGCAAGCTCCTGGGCACGAGCGTAATTCTCGGGTGAAATCTGCGCCGGAATGCGATGGATGTCCGTAGGATCGACATACTTCACGTCCAGATCGTAGAACTCGCAGTCCTTGGGCTTACGAATCTCGACAATCGGCAGAGCGCGCACGTCATCTTCGCCGTATACGCCGACGGTGATCTCGGTACCCTCGATGCACTTCTCGACCAGCACTTTGTCGCCGTACTCAAACGCTTTGGCGATTGCCGCGGGCAGCTCGGATGGCTCATGGACCAGGGAAATGCCATAGCTGGAACCGTTGACGGCCGGCTTCACAAAGCAGCGCTCGCCACAAACCTCGACGATATGATCGATATCGACTTCATCGCCCACCTCGAGCGCAAGGCCGGGGGCAATGGGAATGCCCGCCTTGGCGTACAGGAGCTTAGAGACCTCCTTGTCGGCACCGCAGGCGCTGGCAAGCACGCCCGAAGCCGTGTAGGGGATACCCAGGGTCTCCATGGCGCCTTGCATGGCGCCATCCTCGCCGCCGGCACCGTGCATGGCGATAAACGCCACGTCAAAGCCGCCGGTCGCCATGGTTACCATAAAATCATCGGCAGCCGTGTCGAGCAGCTCCACCGAAGTGTAGCCGGCCTCCTTCAAGGCAACCACGACGTTCTTTCCCGAATTGAGCGAGATCTCGCGCTCAGCGGAATGACCGCCCGCCAAGACCGCTACGTGCATGTTCTCTAGGCTTTTACCCGGCATGGGCAGACTCCTCCTCTATAATTTCTGCAGCTGATACCATATTGTAGCGATACCCTCTACGTTTCCCCAAAATCGAAAGGCTTCCATGAATCCCAGGACTAAATCTCAGGACATTCGCGACTTGAGCCAAAACGATATTCGCGAGCTCTTGGCCGAGCTTGGCCAGCCCGCCTTCCGCGCGAAGCAGCTCATCGAATGGGTCTTTGAGAAGAACGTTTGTTCGTTTGACGATATGACCAACCTTCCCAAGGCTTTCCGCGAGCAGCTTAAAGAGGCTTTTGCCTTTGACACGCCGACTGAACTCACCAAGCAGGTTTCCAAAGATGGCTCTCGCAAGTATCTGCTCGAGTACCACGACGGCGTTTCCGTCGAGACCGTCGGCATGCCCCGTCGTAACAAGCTTTCCGTCTGCGTTTCCACCCAGGCAGGCTGTGGCATGGGCTGTGCCTTTTGCGCTACCGGTCTCAACGGCCTCAAGCGCTCTCTGACCGCTCAAGAGATCGTCGACCAGGTGCTTCATGTATCCAACGACTTTGGCGAGCGCGCCACGAGCGTTGTCTTCATGGGCCAGGGCGAGCCGTTTGCCAACTACGACGAGGTTCTCAAGGCGCTGCGAATCCTCAACGACCCCGATGGCATCGGTATCGGCGCTCGTCACCTCACCGTCTCTACCAGCGGCGTTATTCCCGGTATTCGCAAATTTGCCGATATCCCCGAGCAGTTCACGCTTGCCGTTTCCCTGCATTCCGCCATCCAGTCGACGCGCAATAAGCTCATGCCCGGTGTTAAGAAGTACACGCTGCTTCGCCTTCACGAAGCACTTCAGCTCTACACCGAGAAGACCGGCCGCCGCCCGACCTATGAGTATGCCATGATCGAAGGCGTCAACGATACGAATCCCGAAATGCAGGCGCTCTGCGACTTCTGCGAGGGAACGCTGTGCCACGTTAACCTCATTCAGCTTAACGACATCGAGGGTAGCCCGCTCAAGCCGTCGCCGATGCATAAGGTTGAGGATCTTCAGCGTCGTCTTGAGTCCCGTGGCATCGAGACCACAATTCGCAACTCCCGTGGTAACGATATTGACGCCGCTTGTGGACAGCTGAAGCAGCGCTTCAAAGTTCAGAAGAACGCATAGGGGAGTCGCACCCCAAAACGTTTCATGTGAAACATCGAACGTCCCCGGTTGTAGAGTATGCAACCGGGGACGTTTCATTTATTGACTTCGATTTTAAATCAGCTGCTACCTGTCCCATTTTTTACGGCCTAAATAAGGGGTCCTTGTCTCATGAATCAGACAAGGACCCCTTAGAATATGCTGAGTAATTGTTAGGTACCTAATAGCCTACATTTTCCCATTGGTTGCTGACCCAACCTTGATTAATCTTGGGATTCTTCGTTACCTGAGCAGTACGCATGGCAACATCTTCTGTCATAACATCCATTTTCTTTTTGGAAGTATCGACGATATCTTGCGCGCCACGAAGCAAACGACCTCGAAGTTCATCGTCTGTCGCGATCTTATAGCCAGCAAAGGCACCAGCCGCGACAGTCGTCGCCAATGCAATCGCTGTTAAAATCTTATTCCTCATCTTGGCCTCCTTGATCAAACTGAATCATTTCGCCAAGAATACGAGAGAGCTCTTCCTCGTCTTTAAACTCAATCTCAATCTTATTCTTTCCACGCGAGCTCTTCACACGCACGTTGGTATTAAATACCTGGCGAAGCACACGGGCGGCCTTTTTAAAAGACTGAGGCGTCGCAGGCCTCGGCGTCTTAGGTGTCTCTCCGGCAGAAAACAACGGAGCAAGATTTTCTGTCGCTCTTACGGAAAGGCCCTCTGCAACAACCTTCTCTGCAAGTCGAATTCGAGCGTCCTCATAGGGAACTGCAAGAATCGCACGTGCATGACCAGCAGTAAGTTTGCACTCAAAAATCATCTGCTGAACAACTTCAGGGAGATCGAGAAGGCGCAGCGAGTTTGTAATTGCAGAGCGTGACTTGCTGACTGCCTTCGACAATGCCTCCTGGGTCATACCGCTGGCATCGATAAGCTGGCGATAGCCCTTAGCCTCTTCGACGGGATTCAGATCAGAACGCTGAAGGTTTTCGATCAGAGCAAGAGCCAGCATCTCTTCATCATTAACATCTTTAATGATGACAGGCAGCTCCTCAAGACCAGCAAGCTTTGACGCTTGGTAACGACGCTCACCAGCGATGATCTCATAGCCGTTTCCATGCTTGCGAACCAAAAGCGGCTGCAAGACGCCATGTTCTTGGATTGATTCGCTCAACTCACGAAGTTCAGTTTCGTTAAAGTGAATTCGCGGCTGATTAGGGTTGGGAACGATATCCTCAATAGGTAGTTTTGTTTCAGATGCGGCATTCGAAGCCGATGCAGCCGAACCACCGGTCTCATACTCGGCCTCTGAGACCAAAGCATTGAGTCCACGTCCCAATCCGCCACGTTTCTTTACACTAGGCACGCTTGATCACCTCTTTTGCAAGGTTCATATATGCTTTTGCACCCTTATTTTGAGGTGCATAGGTAATTACCGGTTCCCCAAAAGACGGAGCTTCGGAGATTTTAACCGTACGGGGGATCAACGTCTTAAATGCCTTATCACCAAAGTACGATTGAACCTCCTCAACAACCTGATTCGATAGAGAAGTACGCGAGTCATACATGGTCATAAGCACACCGTAGGTGTCTAAGCCCTTGTTCAGACGAGATTTGACCATCTTCATTGACTCAAGCAGCTTCGTAACGCCCTCGAGTGCGTAATACTCGCACTGGATCGGAATCAAAACGCTGTCTGCTGCGGTCAAAGCGTTGATAGTAAGCAGGCCGAGCGAAGGAGGGCAGTCAATGAAAATAAAATCGAACTCGTCCTGAATCGGCTCAAGCAAATCTTTGAGACGGGTTTCACGAGCAATTGCGCTTACGAGTTCAATTTCCGCGCCTGCAAGCTGAATTGTAGCCGGAATTACGAATACCTTTTTGCAATTTGTATCAAGAACAAGCGATTCTGCCGGCACATCATTCAGCAATGCATCATAGATGCAGTGATCAAGGTCTTCTTTTTCAATTCCGAATCCACTGGTGCTGTTTCCCTGCGGATCAAAATCAACAATCAGTGTCTTACGACCCTGCTCACCCAGTGCTGCTGCAAGGTTTACAGCCGTCGTTGACTTACCGACGCCGCCTTTTTGATTGATGATTGCAATGATACGCGTGTCTTTTGCGCTCTTAGAACGCTTAACGTCGCGAAATCCCACGGTCCCTCCTGGTGTGTATTAAAGCTGTCAAACGGAGGATGTTTCACGTGAAACATTCCGAATCGATAGCAACTGCTATGTTTCACGTGAAACACTGCAAGCTGTTAGTAACCATTATGTTTCACGTGAAACATCTAGGCAAGCGGATTCTTCTTTGCCATGCCATTTGCACGAGGCAATGAAACGGATGCTGAATGACTCTTCTTAAGAACAATGAACTCCCTGTGACCCAAGCCTTCAGGCAAATCAATTGCGTCATTCAGAAGCAAAGTGAAGCCGCAAATCTTAGCTGCTGACATGCCGGAAGCAAGCTCCTCATCCGAAGGATTGCCCTTGGTGATAACAAATAGCCCTCCATCCTTCAGGTACGGAGCCGCATACTCAACAAGAATCGGTAGAGGGGCCAGTGCGCGGGCGGTTACAACGGAGAACTGCTTCTTATGGCTTCGAGCATATTCTTCAAGACGATCATGAACCGCATGAGCATGTTTCAATCCAAGAGCATGGACAAAGGAATTAACCGCATCAACCTTCTTGCCAACAGAGTCAATATAAGTAGCTTTACGATGCGTGGTTATGGTTAATGGAATACCAGGGAAGCCCGCACCTGTTCCCATATCGAGCAAAGCTCCCTCAGGAGCCTTATTGATATAGGGGAGCAAAACAAGTGAGTCGAGGATATGAAGTACGGCAGCATCTTCTACGTTAAGAATACGGGTGAGATTGGTTGTCTTATTTGTTTCTAGAACCAAATCCAAATGCTGGATACATTTCCTCAGCTCAATATCAGTTACGCTCAAGGAATATTCTTTGCAATAGGAAGTTAGGCGACTCAACATCTCGTCAGCCTGCTGATCGGTAAGTACAAACAACAGAAGCTCCTTTCTGACAAAAATCAGCGTATCGAGAACTTTTGACAAAAAAAGGGGACGTGGAAACCACGTCCCCCTAGCATAAGCTCGAGTAGATTATCGAGCAACAATCACCACATGGCGATCAGGGTCAGAACCCTCAGAATGAGTATCGACTGCATCGTTGCCACGAAGTGCAATGTGAACCAGTCGGCGCTCGTAGGCATTCATGGGCGGAAGCGAAACACTCTTATGAGTGCGGATGGCACGCTCGGCAGCAGACTGAGCCATGGAGGCGACCTTATCCTGACGGCGACTCTTGTATCCCTCGACGTCCACTACAACCGGATACCTAAAGCCAAGCTTGCGGCTCACCAGCAAAGAGAACATAACCTGAAGAGCATCAAGAGTGCGACCATGACGGCCAATGAGAACAGCAAGGTCGGGAGCCGTTACATCCAAAATCAGCTCACCCTCGTCGCCCTCATACTCATCGATAGGAGAGTTGGCGGCATCGAAGTGCGAAAGGATGGAACGCAGGATGGAAATCGCAACATCGGCAATGGTGTCGAGCTCCTCATCGGTCAGCTCTTCACCAGCCTTGTAGCGCTGTGCAATCTCGGGATAATCGCCCGCGACCTGCGGGGCAACCTCCTCAAGCATATCCTCGATGATCTCTTCAGACATAACGTACTCCAAAAGTTAGGTACCTAAATAAGATTGATATCCCACTACTTCTTCTTGTGCGGGCGCGGCTTCTTCTCGCGACGAGTGACCTCAACCTGCAGCGGAGCGTTCTTGAGGCGCTCCTCTTCATCGGCCTTGGCCTTCTCGATAACCTTCTGCGTCACGAAGATCTGCTGGATAACCTGCCAGGCAGAAGACACATCGTAGTACAGCAGAACGCCGACGGGCAGGCTCCAACCCATCCAAAGCATCATGACGGTCATGACAACAGCCATCATACGCATGCTCTGAGCCTGCTGGCCGGTCTGGTTGCGCGACATATAGAGCTGCGGAATCAGGGTCAGGACGGCAAACAGGATCAGGCAAACCAGCGCAGGCAGTGCAACCATAAAGCCATCGGCAAAGGAAGCGCTCGGCGTGGTGGTCAGGTCGGGCAGGATGTTGAAGAACGAGAACGTGCCGTTGTTAAAGTACTGCGGCAGGTTGCGCAGCAATGTAAACAGGGCGAACAGGATAGGCATCTGAATCAGCAGCGGCAGACAGCCAGCCATGGGGTTGAACTTGTTCTCGCTGTAGAACTTCTGCATCTCCTCGGCCTGACGCTGGGGATCGTCGGCATAGCGCTCCTGGATCTCGAGCATCTTGGGCTGCAGCACCTGCATGCGAGCCGTCGACTTGGTCGACTTGAGCATAAGCGGCGTCAGCAGCAGACGGATGATGACCACCAGGATGATGATGGACAGGCCCCAGTCGACCGCAAAGGTCTGGATGAGCTTGAGCAGCTCGAAAAGGATGTTAACGATCCAATCCCACATGTAAGTTTTCCTCCGATAGCGAGTGCCCGCTAGGGCACAGGGTCATAACCGCCGACGTGCAGGGGATTGCAGCGAGCGATGCGCCTCACGGCAAGCCAGCAGCCTCTCAAAACACCGTGCTTCTCAATCGCCTGGATGGCGTATTGCGAGCACGTTGGGTAATAAATGCAGGCGTCAGGCAATAAGGGCGAAATAACCTGTTGATATATGCGAATAGGAGCGATGGCAACACGTCGCAAAACGTGATTGCTCATCGCTCCTCCCCGGCAACGCCGGCGCGCTTCATAAGCGAACGCAACGCCTTGTCCATCTCCTGCGGCGAGGAAACCCTCGTCTTGGGAGTTGCAAACAAGATGATGTCATAACCCGCAACGGGAAATCCGCAGCTGCGGGCGGCCTCGCGCATCACACGCTTAGATCGGTTGCGCACGACGGCACAACCGAGTCGCTTAGCACCAACGAAGGCGACCCTTCCGGAGTCGCCTTCGCCAACCGATTCACATATGGTCATTCGAATCAGAGGGTGATTGAAACGACGCCCCTGACTGAACACATGCTCGAAATCTTGCCGAGACTTAATAGTCTTCATGCGAGATGTGTGTATCGCTGCTAGACAGTGAGACGCTTGCGGCCCTTGGCGCGACGACGGGCGAGCACGGCACGACCACCCTTAGTGGCCATACGGGCACGGAAGCCATGGGTCTTGGCACGCTTACGCTTATTAGGCTGATACGTACGCTTCATCTTAAGTTCCTCCTGCTGCATTTCGAGTGTCCGCGGGGACGCGGACGCAGATATAGACACGTGAGCTTGAAGATTGTAGGGAAATCAATGTTCAAATGTCAAGAAATCAAAGGTAAAAGGTTGCGCAGTTCACACGGTTCCCCCATAAGCCAAGCTCGATTTAGCGGTGCATGGAAACTTTTCACGATATTTCATCGAGTTTTCAACAGGTCATGTTGGCAATGTTGAGAACTTTTCGTCCGTTTTCCAAAGTTTTCAACAGGTTTTGAAAGTTTGTCGAAAGATGAGAAACATTGCACGGTGAGCTACTATTTGTTCGAAACCTTTTGGAAGATTGCGAGCGGCATGTCTGACGACTTTTACACCATGGTCGATTCCGGAGACCCGGCACCCGACAACGAGCACATCACCGGCGTGCGCGAAGAGCGTGACGAAGGTGAACAGACGACAACGCAGGCGCCAAAAGCCATGTACGCCGCGCGCATCGCCGTCTATGACGACATGCTGTCGACACCGCGTGTGATCGTCATCGATCCGCAAGATGTCCGCACGTATTTGGAAGAGACGACCAACACCGTCTACCAGTGCATGAAAGAACAAGGTGGCCATATCTCGCTCATGGTCATCCGCGAGATTGTCGAAAACTTTATCCACGCACACTTTGCAGAGCCCATCATCTCGATTCTGGACGGCGGAGACACCATCCGCTTTGCTGACCAAGGACCCGGCATCGACGACAAGGAACGCGCTTTCGACTTTGGCGTTACCAGCGCAAACAGCAAGATGAAGCGCTATATCCGTGGAACCGGAGCAGGGTTTCCCATGGTGCAGGAGTATTTGGAAAACGCCGGCGGTGCCGTATCCATCGAGGACAACATGGGCAACGGCACCGTGGTTACGGTAAGCCTGAACCCTAAACGCGTGCAGGAAATCGAGCGTGCCGGCGGACGCGGTGCTGCCGTGCGGCCCGAGACGGAGCAGCCCACATATCCCCTGCCGGGAGCTTTTGCGCAGCAGCCCATGGCAACGCAGCAGATGCAGCCCCCCGTGGGGCAGATGCAGCAGCCCGGAATGCTTCCCACACAAGAGCCCCAGGCGGCATCTATGTCGATGACGCCAAACATGCCAGAGGCCATGCCGCTGGCAGATCAGGATGCAGCAGCAATGCAGCAGGCGACGGGGGCACCGGGTGGCCAGCAAATGGGCTATCAGCCGTACCAACGGGGATATCCATATCAGCAGATGCCGCCACTGGGGTATGGCCAGCAGTTCCCGCAGCAGTACCAGCAGGGATATCAGCAGCCGTACCAGCAGATGCCGCAGCAGCAGTACAACCCCTGGGCCCAACAGATGCCTCTGCAGCCTTACCAACAGTGGCCTCAAAGTTTTCAACAGCAAATGCCGCCGATGCAGAGTTCTCAACAACCAGCAGCTCAAATGATGTATCCTAATGCAGCAAATCAGTATGCGCAGCCACAACCGGACGTGTTCGTAAGCGATCGCGGCAACGCCGCGCTGGGCTATCTGGCGCAAAATCAAGCGTGCGGTGCAACCGATCTGGCGAGGGCGTTTGGAAACTCAGCCCCCACTTGGTCACGCACGCTCAATGACTTGGCGCAGGCCGGCTTGGTCATCAAGCATGGCCAGAAATACCATCTGACCGAACTCGGCGCCGCTCGCGTGCGAGCTCAGAGCTAAAGAACGGGAGAGACAGTGGACGAGGAAGCAAGCATCATCCTGGGGGATGCCATCGCCTTTTGCCAGCGCGACGGCCAAGATGCACGCCTCATCAACATGCTGGGGCAATCGCGGGCCATAAGCCTGACCGAAGATACGCTCACGATCGAGGCCCCCTCGCGCTTTGCCATCGCGCAGCTCAAAAAGCATCAGCCGACTATTGAGGCCTATCTGGAAGAAATCGCCTTTGCACCGATCGCGCTCGACATCGTGGCACCGCAAGGCGCCGCAACGGAATCCGCTGCCGCGACGGCGCCCGCCACGGCTCCCGCCGCTTCCCCGGCGGCACCGACCTCCGCAGGCGACGTGCCGACAATCGAGCACCAGCACAGCGATGTTTCCCGTGAAACCATGGCACCGTTGCCGACCGCGGCGGCGACGTCAACGAACGCACCCGTCACGCACATGCCTATCGCTCACGACGCAGCGGCGGGCGCGGATTCGGGCATTGCAATCAAGAACACGCTCTCGGCCGATGATTTTCGTCGCATGATGAACCAGATGAAGGGCGGAGCGCCGACTAAATCCACGCAAGCTGCGGCCCCCGCTTCACCCATACCGGCGCCGACCGTGCCGGCCGAGCAGAATACGGATGGAGCCCCGCTCGCCGCGAACTCAAAATTTACCTTTGAGAACTTTGTCTACGGCCCCGAAAACAGCCATGCCTATCGCTCGGCACTCAAGTTTGCCGCCCTCGCGGACGAGCGCGGCACATGCACATCACTGTTCATCTACGGCAAATCGGGCCTGGGCAAGACGCACCTGCTGCTTGCCATCAAAAACGAGCTCGCCGAGAAGTCGCCCGAGATCAAGGTCAAGTATGCCAACTCCCAGGCATATCTGGACGACCTGATGACCGAGTTCGACCGCCAAAAGAAGAGCAACGCCCCCATCATGCAGGCGTACCACGGCGTGGACGTGCTCATCATCGATGACATCCAAAACATCATCGGCAAGCGCGCGAGCGTGGACTACTTTTTCCAGCTCATGGACGAGTTCATCCGCAACAACAAGAAGGTCGTCATCGCGGCAGACCGTGCCCCCAAGGACCTGAGCATGGACGAGCGTCTGACCAGCCGCTTCAACGCCGGCATGCTCTGCCTGGTCGCAGAGCCCAGCTACGAGATGAAATACAAGATCTTGCAGCGCTATTACGAGAACACCATCGTCGCCGCTCCCGAGGCAGGCGACGACTCGCTGCTGGCGGCCTATGGGGGCGACGGCGGACACCTGACCGACGAGCACTTTAAACACATGGCCGAGGTCTCGGGCACCAACATCCGCGAACTCGAGAGCTTTTGCGAGCGCTGCGCCGGCGAGGCGGGCGACCGCGAGCGCGAGGGCGGGGAGCTCACCTTTGACGATATCGACGCCATCGCCAGCCAGTACTTCGACACATCGGCCAAAAAGATCAACGTCCAGACGGTTCAGTCCGTCATCGAAGAGCAGTACGGCGTGACGCACGAGGAGCTCATCGGCCCGCGTCGCAACGCCAATATCGCCAAAGCACGCCATATCGCTATCTACCTGGCCATCGAGATGTGCGAGATGACGACCACGGCGGTGGGCGCCGAATTTGGCAACCGCAACCACTCGACCGTCAGCACGAGCTACAAAAAGGTCCAGAAGATGATCCAGGAAGACCGTACCGTCACCGAAGACCTCAAATCGCTGCGCGATAAAATTACACTGCGCTCGTAGGGAAATAGAGACACCTGTTGAAAACTTGTCGAAACCATGGGCATAAGGTGTCTAAAACCCAACCCGCGGTGGTGAAAAGTTTTGCGCAGGTTTTGAACGTGGAAAACCACCCCCGTTGCACACAGGTTGCTGTCGATTCTCTTTCTGGGTCTGACCTGCGTCTTTGGGAGTAATCAACAGTTTCGTCAGTGCTATTACTATTATTAAGATATTTATATCTAAAGAAAGGTATTAAAAGATGAAGTTCACCGTCAGCCAGAGCTCGCTTACACAAGCCATCGGCGTCGTTATGAAGGGCGTCGCTTCGGCGTCTACCCTTCCCATCCTGTCGGGCGTGCTCGTCAAGGCGCAAGACGGCATCTTGGAATTCCAGACCTCTAACTACACCATCTCGATCCGTCATCGCATCGCGGCGCATGTCGAAGAAGAGGGTGAGATGGTTATCCCCTGTAAGATGCTCTCCAATATCACCAAGACCCTCCCCGATGCCCCGGTCACCTTTGAGCTGTCCGAGCGCCAGGTGCTGATTGGTTGCGAGAAGAGCTCTTTCCGCCTGAACACGCTCGATGTCAATGACTTCCCCGAGTTTCCGGCCTATGCCATCGAGAGTGCCGTGGAGCTGCCGACCGATATCTTGTCCGAAATGGTCGGCCGCGTGTGGCGCGTCACCTCGACCGACAAGGCCCGCCCCATTCTGGGTGGCGTGCACATGAAGGTCGAGAACAACACCGTGCGCCTGGTGGCGACCGATTCCTTCCGCTTGGCCGTGTGCGATACGCAGGTCGAGACCTCGACTCTCGAGGGCTCCTTTGAACTCAACGTTCCGGCCGACGCCTTTAACGACGCGCTGAACATCATGGCCAGCCAGGCGACCATCATGATCGGGGCTACCGACACCCAGGTCGTCTTCGAGGCCGGCAACACCACCTACGTGTCGCGCCGTATCGAGGGCATGTACCCCAACTACAAGCAGCTCATCCCCGATTCGTGCGTGACGAGCGTCAAGATCGACGTCGCCGCCTTTAACGCCGCCCTCAAGCGCGTGGCCGTTATCGCGAGCGCCAACCCCGCCGTCAAGTTCGAGATCGATGTCGAGAACGGGCAGATGGGCCTGTCCTCCATTTCCAATGACCAGGACCTTGCGCAGGAGACGATCGATGTCGAGGCCGAGGGCGAGTCGGGCACCATCGCCTTCAACTACCACTACATCTTTGGCTGCCTCAATGCCCTGTCCAAGGAGAAGGAGATCACGCTGGAGCTCAAGAGCTACTCGCAGGCGGGCATCTTCAAGTCCTACGACAAGATCAACTACCTGTACCTGGTTATGCCGGTCCGCATCTAGCAACCGCCCTATGACCATGTTCGCCCGCGATCTTTCCGTCGCGCACTACCGCAGCTTCGATAGTTATCGCCTTGCCCTGGACGAGGGCGTGACGATACTTGCGGGACCCAACGCGGCGGGAAAGACCAATCTCATAGAGGCGCTGCAGCTGCTGACGAGCGGCGCCTCGTTTAGGCATCCGACCGCAGCCGAGCTCGTCCATGATGGCGTGGGCTCGTGCAAGGTCGAGCTGAGGCTCGAGGGCGACGGCCGCGTGCTTGATATGGGATTGAGCGTGGAGGACGGTAAGCGCTCGTTTAGCCGCAACGGCAAGAGGTGCTCTGCCGCCGGTGTGCGCGGGGCTCTGCCGAGCGTGCTGTTTTGCCCCGACCATCTGGACATGGTTAAGCGAGGCGCCAGTGTGCGCCGCGCCGCCCTCGATGACTTTGGCATGCAGCTGAGCGCACGTTATGCCGATCTTGCGAGCACCTATGGACGCTGCGTGACCCAGCGTAACGCCCTGCTCAAGGAGACCTGGTGCTGTCGCGAGATGCTCGGCGCGTGGAACGATTCGATTGCCCGCGCGGGCTCGGCCCTGCTTGTGCACCGGTTGGCCCTGCTCGACCGGCTGGCGGGCCATGTGCACACTGCCTACGGGCAAGTGGCATCCGGTGAGGCTGCCAACGTGACCTATACGTCCACGCTGGGGGATTTGCCCCAGGTCGATGATCGCGAAGAGCTGAAGGGCTGGGCGTACGAGCGCATGCTGGCTGCCCTTGATGAGCACGCCGACGAGGAAATTCGCCGCGGCGTGACGTTGGTGGGACCGCATCGCGATGAGATTGAGTTTACCGTGGCGGGTCGCTCCGCCCGTTCATTTGCCAGCCAAGGTCAGCAGCGAACGTTGGTTCTGGCCTGGAAGGTGGCGGAGGTGGCCGTGGCTCGCGATGTCCTGGGCACCGCCCCGTTGCTGCTTTTGGACGACGTGATGAGCGAACTCGACGGCGAACGCCGCGGTGCTTTTCTGCGGCTGATCGGCGATGATATCCAGACGGTCATAACCACGACCAACCTGGGGTATTTTACCGATGACCTGCTTGATCGAGCCAAGGTGGTGAGCATGGGTGAGACGTGCTAATTACGAGCGCGAGAGCGAAACGGTTGCCTTCAGTGGATTTTTGAACGCAGAGCGTCAGCGCATCCTGGCGGCCGCGACACCTGAGCGCCGCGCGCAGATGGAGGCTGCCGAGGAGTCGCGCGCGGTCTATCGCGCGTGGAACGCGGTGTGCTCGGGCACGCGCGAGGGGCGGCATGTGACGGGCTTGCGCTACCTGCCCGAGTCCAATGAGCTGCTGGTATATCTCGATTCGCCCTCGTGGACGCAGGAAATGACGCTGTTGCGCGAGATCATCCGCGCGCGCATGGAGCGCGCCGGTGCGCATGTGGACGGCCTGGTGTTCAAAACCACCGCGCCGGGTCACACGCCGCCCGCCGCCAAGCAGCGCCTGCGCCCGGCGACGACCGAGCGCCCGCCGGCCCCGCACGCCGACCTAAGTGAGGCCGAATGCACCGAGATTGAGCGCCAAGTGGCGCCCATCGAAGACCAAAAACTGCGCGAGGCCCTCGAGAATGCCATGAGAGCCAGTGCCGAGTGGGCCAAGGGCGTAGAAAGCAAAAAAGAGCCTTAAATCGCATCTGGTGGCCTTGTAGAGCCAAATACCCTCGTTCCCGAGGGTATTTTTTTACGATAAACTAGTAAGGCTGTACACATTTTCTTGACTGAAGGAGGACGTGTGGCAAACGAAAACGATTACGATGGCGGCGAGATTAAGATTCTCGAAGGTCTCGAGGCCGTTCGTAAGCGCCCGGGCATGTATATCGGCTCGACGAGCGCCAGCGGTCTGCATCACCTGGTGTGGGAGATCGTTGACAACTCCGTCGACGAGGCCATGGCCGGTTTCTGCACCGAGATCCAGGTGACGGTCCACGCCGACAACTCCATCACGGTCGTCGACAACGGGCGCGGCATCCCCGTCGACGAGCACCCTGTTAAAAAGATCCCGACGCTCGAGGTCGTCATGACGATCTTGCACGCCGGCGGTAAGTTCGATAACTCGGCCTATAAGGTTTCGGGCGGCCTGCACGGCGTTGGCATCTCCGTCGTCAACGCACTGTCCAAGCGCGTGGTCGTTCAGGTTCGTCGCGACGGCAACACCTACGAGATGGAGTTCTCGCGCGGCAAGACCGTTAAGAAGATGGAGGTCGTGGGCACCTCGGATTCGACGGGCACCACCGTCACCTTCTGGCCCGACGACGAGATCTTCGAGACCTGCATTTACGATTTCGATACGCTGCACAACCGTCTGCAGGAGACGGCGTTCCTCAATAAGAACCTCAAAATCGTGCTGACTGACGAGCGCGAGTCTACTCCCCACGTGGAGGAGTTTTGCTACGAGGGCGGCATCATCGACTTCGTCAAGTTCCTTAACGAGGGCAAGGACGTCCCCGAGGCCTTTAAGGAGCCTATCTACATCGAGGGCAAATCGGACCCGGACGCACCTGTGGCCAAGATGGGCGAGGTTGAGGTTTCCCTGCAGTGGAATAGCGGCTACGGCGAGAACGTCATGTCGTTTGCCAACGACATCTACACCCCCGAGGGCGGCATGCACCTTGAGGGCTTCCGCACCGCGCTCACCCGCGTGATCAACGACTATGCGCGCAAGCAGAACCTGCTCAAGGAAAAAGACGCCAATCTGACCGGCGACGATGTGCGCGAGGGCCTTTCGGCCGTTATCTCGGTCAAGCTGCCCGATCCGCAGTTTGAGGGCCAGACCAAGGCCAAGCTCGGCAGCTCCTATATGCGCGCGCTGACGCTCAAGATCGTGACCGACGGCCTTGCCGATTACCTCGAGGAGCACCCTAAGCCCGCTCGCGAGATCGTCAAGAAGGCGCAGCAGGCCTGCAAGGCGCGCAATGCCGCCCGCAAGGCGCGCGAGGCGACCCGCCGCAAGAGCCTGCTCGAGACGGCGTCCCTGCCCGGTAAGCTCGCCGACTGCTCGGTGCGCGATGCCGAGCTGACCGAGCTCTTCATCGTAGAGGGCGACTCGGCAGGCGGTTCGGCCAAGGACGGCCGTCGCCGAGACATCCAGGCGATTCTGCCCCTGCGCGGCAAGATTTTGAACGTCGAGCGCGTTGGTGACCATCGCGCGTTCTCGAGTGACACCATCCAGTCGCTGATTACCGCGATCGGCTGTGGCGTCACGACGAGTGCCGGCGACGGCGGCGATTTCGATATCACCAAGGCGCGCTACCACAAGATCATCATCATGACCGATGCAGACGTCGACGGCGCGCATATCCGCATCCTGCTGCTGACGTTCTTCTACAAGTACATGCGTCCGCTGATCGATGCCGGCTACGTCTATGTTGCCTGCCCGCCCATCTTTGGCATTAAGGTGCGCAACAAGATCCACTACGTGTATCCCAACGGCCGCCAGCCCGAAGACGAGATCCTGCGCGATACCATCCAGAGTCTGGGCCTGAACCCCGATGATAACGACGAGGACGGCAAGGCCAAGGACGGCAAGATCACCAAAAAGCGCAAGGGCTATACCGTCCAGCGCTACAAGGGCCTGGGCGAGATGGACCCCAAACAGCTTGCCTCGACGACGATGGACCCAAAGACCCGCATTCTGCAGCGTGTGTCGATCGAGGACGCCGTGGTGGCGGACCGCGCCGTGCGCGAGCTGATGGGTTCCGAGGTCGGCTATCGCCGCGAGTACATCGAGAAGCATGCACATGATGCACGATTCCTTGACGCTTAAGAGGAGGTAACGTGGCAGACGATATCAACAACAACGAGGGTATGGGCGAGGCCGGCGATGCCGGTATGCCCGATGATCTGAAGCGCCTGCTTGCCCTTGCTGAGCAGGGCGAGGACGGCGATCCGGACGCCTATAACCCCGATGCCGATGATGATGAGGAAGAGGACGACGACGGTGAGCTCGAGGAGAGCTTTGGCGAAGTCGATCGTGGCGCCTCGGCCGGCGAGGACATCAACGGCGGCCAGCTCCAGATTTCGGAGTTCGGTCGCGAGATGAAGCAGTCGTTCATCGAGTATTCGATGTCGGTTATCACAGCGCGTGCCCTGCCGGACGTGCGCGACGGCTTAAAGCCGGTACACCGCCGCATCCTGTACGCGATGAACGAGAGCGGCATCTACCCCAACCGCCCACACAAAAAGTCGGCCTGGACGGTCGGCGAAGTTATCGGTAAGTACCACCCGCACGGTGACTTTGCGGTCTACGAGGCCATGGTCCGCCTGGCGCAGTGGTTCTCCATGCGCACGCCGCTCATCGACGGTCACGGCAACTTCGGCAACATCGATGGCGACGGCGCGGCGGCCATGCGTTACACCGAGAGCCGCCTGGCCAAGCCCGCCATGGAACTGCTGCGTGACTTGCAGAAGGATACCGTCGACTGGCAGCCCAACTACGACGAATCGCTCGCCGAGCCCGTGGCACTGCCTGCGCGCTTCCCCAACCTGCTGGTCAACGGCAGCCAGGGCATCGCCGTCGGCATGGCCACCAACATCGCCCCGCATAACCTCACCGAGGCGATCGAGGCCACCTGCTACCTGATCGACAACCCCGACGCCACCGTCGACGAGCTCATGCAGATCATGCCCGGTCCGGACTTCCCCACCGGCGCCATCATCATGGGCAGCGCCGGCATTAAGCAGAGCTACGAGACCGGCCGCGGCTCCATTACCGTGCGTGCCAAGGCACATGTGGAGTCCACCAAGACCGGCCGCAGCCGCCTGGTCTTTACCGAGATTCCCTACATGGTCAACAAGGGCACCCTGCAGGAGAAGATCGCCCAACTCGTCAACGACAAGCGCATTGAGGGCATCTCGGATATGCGCGATGAGTCCAACCAGAAGGGCATCCGTCTGGTCATCGAGCTCAAGAAGGGCGTCATTCCGCAGGTCGTGCTCAACAACCTGTATAAGTACACCTCGCTGCAGACGACCTTTGGCGCCAACAACCTGGCACTCGTCAACGGCGTTCCCAAATGCCTGAGCCTGCGCGAGATGCTGCAGCACTACATCGACCACCAGGTCGACGTCGTCACCCGCCGCACCCGCTTCGACCTTAAGAAGGCCCAGGCCCGCGCGCATATCCTCGAGGGCTACCTGATGGCCCTTGACCATATCGACGAGGTCATTAGCATCATCCGCTCCTCGCAGACCGACTCCGAGGCCAGCAGCCGACTGATCGAACGCTTTGGCTTTACGCCCGAGCAGACCACGGCCATCCTCGAGATGAAGCTGCGCCGCCTGACCGGCCTGGAGCGCGACAAGATCCAAGAAGAGTTGGACGGCCTGCGCCGCGCCATCGCCTACTACGAGGACCTGCTGGCGCACGAGGAGAAGATCCTGGGCGTCATCAAGGAAGAGATGCGCGAGATCTCCAAGAAGTTCGGCGACAAGCGCCGCACCGAGATCAGCCAGGTTGAGAAGGACCTGGATGTCGAGGACCTCATCGCCGACGAGGATATGGTCGTGACCATCACCCACACCGGCTACGTTAAGCGTATCCCGGTGGCCGCCTACCGTGCCCAAAAGCGCGGTGGCAAGGGCGTGTCGGGCGTCAACCTCAAAGAGGACGACGTCATCGACGAGATGTTCATCGCGTCCACGCACGAGTACGTGCTGTTCTTCTCGAGCAAGGGCAAGGTCTATCGCCTGAAGGTGCACGAGCTGCCGGTGGGTACGCGCCAAGCGCGCGGTACCGCGATCGTCAACCTGCTGCCCTTCGAGGAGGGCGAGAAGATCGCGAGCGTCATCAGCTGCCGCGAGTTCCCAGCCGACGAGTACCTGATGTTTGCCACCAAGAGCGGCATGGTCAAGAAGACCGTGATGAGCGCATATGACCGCAGCCGTCGCGACGGCCTGATCGCTATCAACCTGCGTGACGACGACGCGCTGCTGAACGTGCGCCGCGTGCGCGAGGGCGACAAGATTATCCTGGCCACCACCGCGGGCAAGGCGATCATGTTCTCCGAGGAGCAGGTGCGCGCCACCGGCCGCGATACCAGCGGCGTTCGCGGTATTGGTATGAAGGACGGCGTGAGCGTTCTGGGCATGGAAGTCACTAACGGCAACGGCGATCTGTTCGTCATCACCGAGCGCGGCTACGGCAAGCGCACGCCGGTCGCGGACTACCCGGAGCAGAATCGCGGCGGTCAGGGCGTCTACACCATTCAAATGACCGAGCGTAAGGGTAACCTCGCGGCCATGAAGACGGTGGGCCCGCAGCACGAGCTGTTCATCGTGACGGAGGGCGCGACGGTCATTCGCGTCAAGACCGACGAGATCAGCCAGACCGGCCGCGCCACCCAGGGCGTCAAGATGATGACCGTCGACGACAACGACCGCATCTGCGCCGTGGCCCGCATGACGACCGCCAAAGAGAAGCCCGAGGGCGAAGCCATAGAAAACGGCTCCGCCCCCGAAGAAACCCCTGTCGATCTAGGCGACGGCAACGACATGCCGGAAGATCTCCTTGACGAGTAAGAGGCCCTAACTGTTAGAAAATATCAGACCCCATATATCGGCGGTCGGCGCACTGCGCGCCGACCGCTTTTTTGAAAATTGAACCCCGCGTCGGCCCCGGCTGCCCGACGGCATGCGAAGTCGATCGCGAGTTCCGCACGAGCCGGAGAGCACTTAATGTGCTCTCCGTGCGAGCAGGACTGTCCGAGCAGGCGACTTCGCATGCCGCCGGGCAGCCGGGGCCGACACCCCTCAAAGATTTTCAAAAAAGTTGTTGACGCGCGCGTAACGACTCGTCTAATATATCCCTTGCGCGATGGACCTGTAGCTCAGTTGGTTAGAGCGTCCGGCTGATAACCGGGAGGTCACAAGTTCGAATCTTGTCAGGTCCACCACTTTCTTTCGCAATAAACACCCCAGCGAGAGCCGAGTCGCCGCTGGGGTGTTTATTACTGTCTCCGTGGGGGTTTAGCTCAGCTGGGAGAGCGCGGGCTTTGCAAGCCTGAGGTCAGGGGTTCGATCCCCCTAACCTCCACCATGATGGACCTGTAGCTCAGTTGGTTAGAGCGTCCGGCTGATAACCGGGAGGTCACAAGTTCGAATCTTGTCAGGTCCACCATCAAAACTGTGAAGAGCCCTGAGGCGTTGCCTCGGGGCTTTTTTCTTGTCTGCGATAAATCTCATTTTGGTTTTGTGTGCTGTGCGAAAGATTGGGTAGTATAGCTATTCAATGCGGCAACCCTGCCGCGTGTTAACCGCTACGTACCGGAGGTGTTCCATGGTTCGTGTCGACATAGAGACCATCGTCATGGCCGCCGGTCCCGTGCCATCGCTTATCGTGCTTCGCGAGCGCTGCAGTAAATCGGACTCGCCCGCGCCGTTGCGTTCCCTTTCCATTCAGACTGGTTCGTTTGAGGCTGCTGCCATTAGCCGTGGCATCGATAGTGGCCGCGCCGAGCGCCCGATTACCCATGACCTGCTGCTCGATACTGTTAGCGCCCTGGGCGCCAAGCTCGAGCGCATCGAGATCGTTCGCGCCGAGCCGCCGGTGTTCTACGCGACGATCGTTGTGCTGGTCGATGGCGACGAGCGCAAGATCGACGCCCGCCCCAGTGATGCCATTGCCCTTGCCGTGCGCAGCAATGCTCCCATGTTTGTGGAGGATGACATCATGAATCGCTTGGGCACTGTTTCTACCCATGCCGAGGAAGTTGACGACGAGCAGGAGTTCGAGAAGTTCGACGAGTTCGTCCATACGCTCTCCCCCGATGATTTCTAAATGCGGGGCGGCCAGGTTGCGGAGCGTTCGCTGATGGCCGGCGGCATGTCTGCCGAGGCGGCGGCTATCGCGCGTGAAGCCCAGATGCGCTCGGAGGCATCCGAGGCGGCTCGCATTGCCTATGTGACGCAGGCCCGCACGCTTCGTGAACGCCGCGGCTCGTTTATCAAGATGGTTGTCATCTCCGTCCTTGTCGCGGCAATCTGCTCGCGCCTTCGTGGTACAGTTGGTGCGCTTGGGTTTTCGATCTCTACGGGCCTGGTGATCTGGGGTGTGGTCGACGCGGTAATGCTGACTAGTCAGATCAAGGTGCTCGACAAGCGCGCGATGGATATGATGCGCGCCCGCGACGCTGCCGCCAAGATCGCCGCCGAGGCACAGGAACTGTAACGACGCCGGACTCGATGGGAAGGTCTAAAGATGGCACAGGATATGCAGGACGCCGGTAACGTCTCCGCCGAGCTCGACGCCATGGTGTGCGATCTGATCGGCGCCTTCTTGGACGACCTGGCCGCGGGCGAGAACCCGGGCGTGGTCGTGGCAATCGAGGACGCTGCTTCCAACCGATATCTGGCGGCGCTCGACGAGGACGGCGAAGAGGCGTGCCTGGAGGCGGCCACCAACTTTATCTCCGAGCACAAGATGGGCCTTAAGGACGAGGGCCTGGGCCGCATCGCCCGTTACGCCATCGGCTACACCGGTTGTGTCGAGATCGATGGCGGCTACCATGACGCCCTGCTCGTGAGCTTCTTCGAAACCACGCTCGAGAGCGGCTTTTCGGCATACGTACTGTACGAGGGTGTGGGCGCCGGCGATGGTTTTATGTGGAGCGACCCTGAACCTGCAGGTGAGGAAACCCCTCTAATCTAAAATCGCTAAAATAAACGAGTTTTCGGTAAAAGGCTCAATATTCCCGCTGAGCGTTGTGTTGCTGGGCGGGTCGCATACGCGTGCCGGTTGTATATAGATAGAAGATAGGGGAACTACATGCGCGTAGACAATCTGAGGAACATCGCCATCATCGCTCACGTCGACCACGGCAAGACGACGATGGTCGACAAGCTCCTGCGTGCCACGGACGCCTTCCGTGCCAACCAGCAGGTCGAGGACCGCGTCCTGGATTCTAACGACCAGGAGCGCGAGCGCGGCATTACGATTCTCGCCAAGAACATCTCTATCGAGTACAAGGACGTTAAGATCAACGTCATCGACACTCCGGGCCACGCCGACTTTGGCGGCGAGGTCGAGCGCGTGCTGCGTATGGCCGACGGCGCCCTGCTGCTGGTCGACGCCTTTGAGGGCCCCATGCCCCAGACCCGCTTCGTGCTGCGTCACGCTATCGACACCGGCCTCAAGATCATGATCGTCATCAACAAGATTGACCGTCCGGGTGCTAACCCCGAGAAGGCCTACAACGACTGCCTGGACCTTATGGCCGACCTGGGCGCCACCGACGACCAGCTTGAGTTCGCCATGGAGCACGTGGTCTACGCCAGCGCTATGAATGGCTTTGCCCGCCTTGATCCCAACGACGGCAACATGGACATGTATCCGCTGCTCGATATGATCATCGACGACATGCCCGCGCCCGAGGTTGACGAGAACGCCCCGCTGGCCATGCAGTGCGTGACCATCGACCACTCCAACTTCGTTGGTCGTATCGGCATCGGCCGCGTGTACTCCGGCACCATCCACCAGGGCGACCAGATCCTGGTTGTCAAGAACGACGGCTCCAGCGCTACCGCCACCGTCAAGCAGCTCTTTACCTTCGACTACCTGGGCCGCACCGAGTGCCAGGAAGTCGGCGCCGGCGACATCGCCGCTGTCGTGGGCATCGACCGCACCGATATCGGCGATGTCTACACCGATCCCGAGAACCCCGTCGAGCTCGAGCCCATCGAGATCGACCCGCCGACCCTGTCCATCGTCTTCGAGGCTTCGACCTCCCCGCTCGTCGGCCGCGACGGCGACATCGTGGGCGCCCGTCAGCTCAAGGAGCGCCTGTTCAACGAGGCCGAGAACAACGTGACCATGAAGATCGAGGAGCTCGAGGACAAGAGCGGCGTCGAGGTCTCGGGCCGCGGCATCCTGCACCTGTCCGTCCTGATGGAGTCCATGCGCCGCGAGGGCTTTGAGTTCCAGGTCGGCCGTCCCCGCGTCCTGTTTAAGAAGGACGAGAACGGCAACAAGATGGAGCCTGTCGAGCAGGCCGTCGTCGAGTGCCCGGACGAGTACTCGGGCAAGGTCGTTGAGGTCTTCGGTACCTCCGGCGGCATCATGACGAGTATGGACACCTCGGGCATCGTGACGCACCTCGAGTTTAAGATCCCGACCCGCGGCATCATGGGTCTTAAGAACCGCATCATGAATGTCACCCACGGCGAGGGCGTGTTCTACCACACCTTCCTGGAGTATGGTCCCTACGCCGGCGAGATCGGCAACCGTCAGAACGGCGCCATGATCTCCATGACCACCGAGAAGGCCGTTGCCTACGCTCTGGGTACGCTGCAGGAGCGCGGCCAGCTGTTTGTTGAGCCGGGCACCGAGTGCTACGAGGGCATGATCGTGGGCGAGCGCAGCAAGGCTGGCGACATGGTCGTCAACATCGCCCGTACCAAGAACCTGGGCAACCAGCGTTCCTCGACCTCCGATATCTCCGTCCAGCTGGTGCCGCCCCGCACCTTCTCGCTGGAGGAGGCGCTGGAGTACATCGCCGACGACGAGCTGGTCGAGATCACTCCCAAGAACATCCGCCTACGCAAGCGTCTGCTCAACGCCACCGACCGCAAGAAGGCTGCCGTCCGCGCCGGCCAGGTCAACAAATAAGCGCTGGGCTTTATAGCGTCTAACAAGAAAGGGCGTCGACCGCGATGGTCGGCGCCCTTTTTGGTTCAGGGGGCAGGTTCGTTTGCGCCGCCACAAAGGTGCTTGGCATCTTTGTGGCAGTTAGCTGCTAAGCGGTGGGGAGTCCCGGCGTGTTAGTCGGCTGCTGCGGCTTGAGACGGGCGTTGCGCCAGATGATCTGGATGATGTAGCCGAGCATAAAGACAAAGGCCACACCGCTGATGAAGCCGCCTACGAGGGGAAGCCCTGTGAGGGCGCCTGCGGCGATGCCACCCACGGCTGCCATGGCGTAGCGGTTTTGGCTGTGTCCGACCATGCGGGCGATCGCGCACCCCGCAAAGGCGTTCGACACCAATGCGATGCCGATAACGCCGCACATGAGGGCTCCGGCAAGCGATAGACCAGCGATGGAGATAATCAGCAGTAGGACGGCGGGGACGATAGCAATCGTGCCCAGAAGACCGCTCACCCACAGGGGCGTGGGGCGCTGGTGGAGCATGCCGGCGGCGCTGGCGGTCGCGCGCGGAAAGACGAGCTCGAGTAGCAGGGCGACAAAGCAGGTGGAAAGCGCCGCGGCGACGGTGCCGCCGATGACATCGTTAACGGTGGAAGTATCCTCGTTTTCGGTGCGGTCGATCTTGAGCGCGCCGACCTCGGCTCCCGCGGCGCGCTCGGGGTCCTCGGAGACGTGCGCGTTCACGGTGCCGGTGATGTGGGCGTTCTTGCCCAGGATGAGCTTGTCGGCCCAAACCTCGACATCGCCATCGACGGTGCCATCGATGGTTACCGTGTCGCCCGCAAGCGCTGCCGACCTGGCGGAGCCGCGCAGGGCAACCGTCTCGCCCATCGCATAGAAACAGTTGGCGGTGCTGTCGGAATTGAGCACGACATGCTGGCCAGCGACGGTCACGCTGCCATCAACCGTGGTCTTGGCAATGTCGATGGTGCGTGCCGCCAGACGGACGGCGCCGCCCACTGTGCAGTCACGGATCGAGAGGGTATCGCCCGCGGCGATGATATCGCGGTCGATGGACACATCATCCAAGTTGAGGGCCTGACCTGCCCAGTACAGGTCACCTTCGACGCCGGACGGATTGGCGTCATTGTCGGTCGCAAGTACGTTTCCTGCGGTGTCCGTGCCGGCGAACGACGCCGTGGGAAGCACGGTGATCGCCAGCGCGATGAGCGCGAATAGGATGGTGATGCGGCCCCATGCTTTACGGCGCTGGGTCAACGGGAGTTGATTGCAGGGCATAGTGAATCCTTCGTTAGATACTCGGCATATACCTAACAGGGTACCCAACGCGTGGGCGCTCTAAAAGAACCTCTCGGTTGCATTTCGAAGGATGAGCCCGCGCTGCCTACTTTTTGCGATGCAAAAAGCGCGCGATGTCTTCTTCGGTGGGGCTTTTGATGTCAAAGCGCAGCGAGAGCCAGCGCAGACCCATGGTCACGACAACGCATACGATCAGCGCGGCGACATTGCTCATGATGCCGCTCATAACGAGACACACGTAGCTTGTCGATCCGGCGATGGCCGCGATGGCATAAAAGTTAGTGCGTTGGAAAATGCCCGGAACCACGCCCATAAAGCCGTCGCGCAGCATGCCGCCACCTACTGCGGTGAAGAAGCCCATCATGATGCAAACGACGGGCGCAAAACCGTAGACCAGTGCCTTGTCTGCGCCGGTTGCCGCATAGATGCCGACCGAGATGATGTCGAGCAAGGGGATGAGTTTTTCGGGCTTGTCGACGATTGCCGGGAAAATGTAGATGATGGCTGCCGTGGCGATGGAGAGCGGCAGCGCCATTGGCTGGTTGAGGATGTAGACGTTGCCCACCTGCAGCGTCATGTCGCGCAAGAGACCGCCGCCCAGACCGCAGACCACCGCGAGCGCGACCGCGCCCACCAGGTCGAGCTTGTGCTCGCGCGCAACCAACACACCCGAGATCGATGCAGCGACAACAGCGAACATCTCGAGCCAAAACGGAATAGCGACCATGGCATCCGAGGCATGTGAGGTAATGGTTATGGCGGCGACGACGGGCAAGATGGGGTCCTTTGGGTTGTGGGTTTAGACAATGCCCGTACATAGTACATGGTTGGCGGGCGTGGCGACCCTATTGCTCGGTAAACGGTCGGGACCGGGTATGGTCATAGGTTCCATGTTTGGGGATCCGGGTTGATGCCGAACGCGATGGGGGCGTGGCTGAATAGGAGGGATGTCCAAATTTTGAGTGGAGCTCAAAATTTATCCGGTCGGCTTGCGCCGACCGCGCTGCGCTAAAAACGCGCCACTGGCGCGTTTTCTTTACGCTTTGCGCCCTGGCGGGTTCGAATCCCTCCTCCTCCGCCGTATCTGTTTGTAAGGGACTCAAAAGAAAAAAGCTCCCGTTGCTGGGAGCTTTCTCAACCAAAATGGCGGAGGAGGAGGGATTCGAACCCTCGTGACCTTATACAGGCCAAACGGTTTTCGAGACCGCCGCATTCAACCACTCTGCCACCCCTCCGCGTGGGGTAAAAACAAAGCAGGCTCGAAGGCCTGCTTTGGAATTAACTGGCGGAGAGTCAGGGATTTGAACCCTGGAGACGCTTTTGACGCCTACACGATTTCCAATCGTGCTCCTTCGGCCACTCGGACAACTCTCCGTTAAATGCGAAAGTCAGTATACACGAGGAATCGCAAAGTGCAAACAGAAAAGTTGGCATTTTTTAAAACGCTTGGCCGCGTTTGGCGTTGCAGCAGGGTTTGAGATGCCAAAAAACGGCTTCCGACCAGCGTAGTTGATCAACTCAATTGTTCAAAAGGGGTATTTATAAGCGATTTGGCAATGAATTTAAAAATCTTTGGGTGGTGCTGTGGGCCACTGGTATGCATTTTGCGACCACAACCATGCGCCCGTTGACCTGCGACTTGGCTCAGCTTGTCCTCACGGCACCGTATCTTGTCCACAGATCCGTCAAGCTTTTGGTCAGCATTTGGTTGGAATGCGCATGAAACACCGTGCGAGTATGGGCATATGTGGAGGTCATGAGGTTGTAGCTGCATATTCTTGCAGCCTAGGAGGTTGAAAGATATTATTACCAAGTCTTTTCCTGCTTCAGGCGCACCTTCACGACCTGAAGCCACATTTGCCCAGAGGAGGTGACAATATGAAGGCTTATGAACTGCTGTTCTTTGTTGACCCGTCGCTCGACCCCGAGACTCGTCTCGCTGTTATGAAGCGTATCGATACCACGATCGCTGAGGGCGCTGGCAAGGTCGACTCCGTTGACGAGTGGGGCAAGCGCAAGCTCGCCTACGAGATCAACGACCTCACCGATGGTGACTACACCCTCATCAACTTCCACGCAGATCCTACCCAGATCGCCGAGCTTGATCGCGTCCTGCGCATCACCGACGCTGTGGTCCGCCACATGATCGTCCGTCGCGACGACCAGGAGTAAGACTGTCGTTTTGGACTGGGCTTGTGCCCCAAGAGGAAGTAGTGAGTTATGAGCATCAATCGAGTGAACATCACCGGTAACCTCACCCGCGATCCCGAGCTGCGCGCCACCGCCGGCGGAACCCAGGTTCTGTCCTTTGGCGTTGCCGTGAACGATCGTCGCCGCAACGCGCAGACTGGCGAGTGGGAGGACTATCCCAACTTTGTCGACTGCACCATGTTCGGCACCCGCGCCGAGGCCGTGAGCCGTTTCCTGGCAAAGGGAAACAAGGTCGCGATCGAGGGCAAGCTGCGCTACAGCTCTTGGGAGCGCGACGGCCAGCGCCGGAGCAAGCTTGAGGTCATCGTCGATGAGATCGAGTTTATGAGCTCCCGTGGTGGCCAGGGTGGCTACGATCAGGGCGGTTACGCCCCCGCAGCTCCCGCGCCCGCAGCACGTCCTGCCGCGCCGGTGGCTACGCCGCCCGCGGTCGACGTCTACGATGAGGACATCCCGTTCTAAGGGTTGTTCACCTATTTTTGAGTGAGAGGCGGCTTCGGTTCGCCGAAGTTGCCAAATGAAAGGTATTTTGACATGGCTAATGATTTTTCTGCACGTCAGCCGCGTCGTAAGTACTGCCAGTTCTGCAAGGAGAACACTGAGTTCATCGACTATAAGGACACTCAGCTTCTCCGTAAGTACATGACCGACCGTGGCAAGATCAAGCCCCGTCGCGTCACTGGCGCTTGCACGCAGCATCAGCATGACATCGCCAACGCCATCAAGCGCGCCCGCGAGATGGCTCTCCTGCCGTACACCGTCCCCGTGGTTTCCTCTCGTGGCAACCGCGACCGCGGCTAAGAAGGGAGACGCATCATGAAGGTTATTCTTCTCGATGAGATCAAGGGCAAGGGCGGCGAGGGTGACGTCGTAGAGGTCGCTCAGGGTTACGCTGAGAACTTCCTGTTCCCCAAGAAGCTCGCTGTTGCCGCCACCAAGGGCAACCTCAAGCAGCTTGACGAGCGTCGCAACAACATCGCCAAGCGCGAGGCCGTCCGTCTGGCTACCGCTAACGAGACCAAGGCTGCCTTCGAGGGCAAGACGGTCACCGTTGACGTCAAGGTCGGCGACGAGGGCATCCTCTTTGGCTCCGTTACCGCCGCTATGGTCGCTGACGCCATCAAGGCTCAGCTCGGTATGGACATCGACCGCAAGCGCGTCGAGCTCGGTAAGCCCATCAAGGTTGCCGGTGCCCACACCGTTGCCATCTCGCTGTACCGCGAGATCAAGGCCGAGGTTGTCGTTCTCGTCGGCGTTACCGCCGAGGAGCTCGCTGCCGAGGCTGAGGTCGAGGAGGCCGCTGAGGTCGCCGAGGCCGAGACCGCCGAGGTCGAGACTGAGGCTGCTGCCGAGTAGCATTTGCTGCAACGCAACAATCTTGTTCTAAGAAGGGCGCTCTGGGAAACCAGGGCGCCCTTTTGTTTTTTGCGCTGAGCGAGTGTCATGGTGAATGTTGCGTCGAAGTCCTATATACAGGACCGTTCATCCGTTTGGTTCGGTGATGATTGGCGGCGCGCGGCGCGTTTTGGGACCGTGGCTGATACTATGGATGCTCGCAAGCGATATGAATGAGGATGCTCATGGCATATGACGATAGGGAGACCGGGCTGACGGTTGAGGACCGCGGCTCAAAGTTGGGTCTTCCCCAAAACCAAGATGCAGAGGCCAACGTACTGGCCGCTATGCTGCTATCGCCCGAGGTGGTCGAAGAAGCCCAGGTCGAGCTGCAGCCCGATGACTTCTACCGGCCCATTCATAAGACCATCTATACCGCGATGGTCGATATGTACAACAGTCGCATTCCCATCGACTCCATCTCGCTGATCGATTACCTGCGAAGCATCAACAAACTCGATGCCGTGGGCGGCGAAGCGTACATTTTGGAGTTGATGGGTCAGACCCTGTCGCTCGTCAACTGGCAGCACCATGCCGCCATCGTTCGCCGTGATTCGATGCTGCGTGAGCTGATCGGCGCCACCAACGAGATCAACGCGCTGGCATATAACGCCCCCACCGACACCAAAGAGGTTGTCGAGCTGGCCGAGAGCAAGCTGCTCAAGGTTACGGCGCGCGAGGTCAAGTCGAGCTACAAGACGCTGACCGAGTTTATGGTCGAGGCCTATAACGAGGCCGAGGAAGTGTGCCAGGCCGGTGGCCAGGCTGCGGGCGTGCCCACGGGCTTCCCGTCGCTCGACCGCATGCTCATGGGCTTCCGCGAGGGCCAGCTCATCATTATCGGCGCCCGCCCTGCTGTGGGTAAGACGTCGTTCGCCCTGAATCTGGCGCTCAACGCTGCCGCTGCCGGTTATACCGTCGGCTTCTTCTCGCTGGAGATGTCGGGCAAAGAAATTGCCCAGCGTCTGATTTGCGCCTACGCCATGATCTCGATCAGTGACTTCCGCATGGGCCGCATTAGCCCCGAGCAGTGGGCCAATATCAACGAGGCCACGCAGACCTTGTCCAAGCTCGATATTCTGATTGACGATACGCCCGGCACCACAGTGACCGAGATTCGCGCCAAGAGTCGCCGCATGCTCCATAACAAGGAGAAGGCAATCATCATCCTGGACTACCTGCAGCTGGTGAGTCCTCCGCCGGGACGCCGCTCCGAGAGCCGTACCGTCGAGGTTTCGGAGATGTCGCGTGGTCTGAAGATCATGGCCAAGGAGCTCAAGATTCCGCTCATCGCGCTGTCGCAGCTCTCGCGTCAGGTCGAATCCCGTACCGGCAAGCGCCCGCAGCTTTCCGACCTTCGTGAATCGGGCTCTATCGAGCAGGACGCCGATATCGTTATGTTCTTGGACCGTTCCGCCGACGAGGCCGAAGCCTCGCGCGACGATCGACCCGACGAGGGCGTTACGCGTATCGTCGTGGCCAAGAACCGTTCGGGCCCGATCGGCGACGTCGACCTGATGTTCCTGCCGGCATCCACCAAGTTCTATGAGCTTGATGGGGCACATGCCGAGGAGTAGGACAGGCGCCCGTTGCACGGGTATACTGGGAATGTTTTGTGCTTCTGCGTGCCGGCGTGGCGCGTAGACAGTCCATGAATGTAAGGAGTAAACATGCCGTCAACCGTTTTGGTCGGTGCCCAGTGGGGCGATGAGGGCAAGGGTAAGATTTGCGACCTGGTCGCCGGCGACTTCGATGCCGTCGTGCGCTACTCGGGCGGCAACAACGCCGGTCACACCATCGTCGTCAACGGCAAGAAGTACGGCCTGCACCAGGTGCCCTCCGGCATCATGTATTCTGACCACGTGTCGGTGATCGGTAACGGCTGCGTCGTCAACCCCAAGGTTGTCCTTGAGGAGATCGACATGTTCGAGGCCGACGGCATCACCACCAAGAACCTCAAGATTAGCGGCAACGCGCATGTCATCATGCCGTACCACATCGATCTGGATGGCGCCTTTGAGCAGAAGCTCGGCAAGAAGAACATCGGTACCACCAAGCGCGGCATTGGTCCGTGCTATCAGGACAAGATGGCCCGCATTGGCCTGCGCATGCAGGACATGCTGGACGAGACGCTGTTCCGCGACAAGCTGGAGACCGCTCTCGCCCGCGTGAACCCCGAGCTCGAGCTCATCTACAACCTGCCCACCTACACCGTGGACCAGATTTGCGACGAGTACCTGCCGATGGCCGAGCGCCTGCGTCCCTACATCACTGAGACGAGCCTGCTGCTCAACAACATGATCGATGAGGGCAAGAACCTACTGTTTGAGGGTGCCCAGGCGACGCTGCTCGACATCGACCACGGAACCTATCCGTACGTGACGTCTTCCAACTGCACCGCCGGCGGCGCCATCACCGGCTCTGGCGTGGGCATGAAGAACGTCGACCGCGTGCTGGGCGTCATGAAGGCCTATATCACCCGCGTCGGTTCGGGCCCCATGCCCACCGAGCTTTCCTATGAGTCCGAGGCTGGCCACACGCTGACCGAGGAGGGCTATGAGTACGGCGTGACCACCGGTCGCCGTCGTCGTTGTGGCTGGTTTGACGGCCCTATCGCCAACTATGCCTCGCGCGTCAACGGCCTCACCGACATCGCCGTGACCAAGCTCGACGTGCTTTCGGCCTTCGACACCATCAAGGTGTGCGTGGCCTACGACGTCGATGGCGAGCGCTATACCAGCGTGCCCGAGCATCAGGTGCGCTTTGAGCGTGCCAAGCCCATCTACGAGGAGCTCCCTGGCTGGAAGTGCGACATCACCGGTTGCCGCAGCTTTGACGAGCTGCCGCAGGAGGCTCAGGACTACGTGGCGTTTATCGAGGATCTGGCACACACCCGCGTGACGTTCATTGGCGTTGGCGCTGGTCGCGAGCAGATCATCAACCGATTCTGGAAGTAATCGGGACTATTTGGTTATTGCGATATACCCCTTTGCAGCCCAAGCGGGCGGCCGAGGGGTATATTTGCTTGCAAAGGGCTCGCGCGGAGCGAGCCGTTAATCCATAGAGGAGGCACCCTTGAAGGCGGACACTCAAACCATCGACATCCTGTTGTTGGGCAGCGGCGGCCGTGAGCATGCTTTGGCAGCTAAGCTCGCGGCATCACCGCGCGCCGGCAAGCTCTACATCGCGCCGGGCAACGGCGGCACCGCGAGCTGTGGCGAGAACGTTGTTCTCGACGACTGCGATCCTGCGGCCGTGGCGGCGTTTGCTCAGAGCCACGGATGCGGACTCGTGGTAATTGGCCCCGAGGCTCCGCTCGTGGCGGGCGTGGCCGACGCCGTGCGCGCGGCGGGTATTCCCTGCTTTGGCCCGGGTGCCGAGGGCGCCCAGATGGAGGGCTCCAAGCTGTTCTCCAAGCAGCTCATGGAGCGTGCGGGCATTCCGACGGCAGCCTATGGTTCGTTTACCGACGAGGCTTCGGCTCTCGCCTACGTGCGCGAGCAGGGCGCCCCGCTGGTTGTCAAGGCCGACGGCCTTGCCGCGGGCAAGGGCGTTATCGTGGCGACCGAACTTGAGCAGGCCGAGGAAGCCGTACGCGAGTGCTTTGGCGGCACCTTTGGCGATGCCGGCAACACCGTGGTTATCGAGGAGATGCTGACCGGCCCCGAGTGCTCGCTGCTGGCCTTTACCGACGGCAAGACCGTGCGCCCCATGGCCACCTCGCAGGACCACAAGCGCGCGCTCGAGGGCGACAAGGGCCCCAACACCGGCGGCATGGGTGTCTACAGCCCGGTGCCCATCGTGACTGACGAGGAGCACGCCACCATGGTGAAGGTCATGGAGCAGACCGTGGCCGAGCTCGCTGCCGAGGGTATCGACTACCGCGGCTGCCTGTACGGCGGCTTTATGCTCACGCCTGCCGGCCCCAAGGTGCTGGAGTTCAATGCCCGCTTTGGCGACCCCGAGACGCAGGTCGTGCTGCCGCGCCTTAAGAACGACCTGGTCGAGGTCATGCTGGCTTGTGCCAACTGCGAGCTCGACCAGATTGAGCTCGACTGGCGTGACGAGTGGGCCGTGGCCGTTGTCCTGACGAGCGCGGGCTATCCCGGCAGCTACGAGAAGGGCAAGGTCATCACCGGTATCGCCGATGCCGAGGCCATGGAGAACGTGACCGTGTACCACGCGGGCACTGCCGTGGTGGACGGCCAGCTCGTGACCAACGGTGGCCGCGTGCTTGCCGTGACCGCTCTGGGCGACACGTTCGAGAACGCTCGCAACCTTGCCTACGAGGCCTGCGAGAAGATTGATTTTGAGGGCAAGACCCTGCGTCACGACATCGGCCTGCGCGCGCTGCGCGGCCGCGACGCCTGGGATGCCTAAAATCCGAGAGGAATGAGACGGATGGACGAGAAGAACGAAGAGCTCGTGGACGCGCAGATCGTCGAAGAGGACAGCCGCATGTATGGGCACGCCGAGGGCGAGCCTGGTGGCGAGGTCGCTGACGAGCCGGCACTGGTGCTGGGCGACGACGACCCGCACGATGCCGAGCTGCACGAGAAGATTCTTTCGGAGGAGTGCGCCTGGAAGGGCAAGATCCTTGACGTCCACCGTCTTGAGGTTGAGCTGCCCAACGGTCACCGCAGCGCCCGCGATATCGTTCGCCATCCGGGTGCGGCGGCCGTTGTGGCACTGACCGAGAGCGGCAAGATCGTGCTGGTGCGTCAGTACCGCACCGCCATCGACCGCGTGACGGTCGAGATTCCCGCCGGCAAGCTCGATCCAGGCGAGGACCCGCTCGATTGCGCCAAGCGCGAACTGCATGAGGAGACCGGCTTTAGGGCTGGTCGTATTCGCTTTTTGACGTCGATTGTCACGTCCTGCGGTTTTTGCGATGAGATCATCCACATCTACTTGGCCACCAAGCTCGAGTTTGATGCGCCCAACCCCGATGATGACGAGTTTGTCAACGTGGACCTGGTGCCGCTGCACGAGCTGATCGACGCCGTGCTCGACGGCAAGATCGAAGACGCCAAGACCGTCGTGGGCGCCTTGGCCTGCGATAGCATCGCACATAGGTTGGGCGGAGCCGAACTGTAACGAGTGGGGATAGCCCTGGGGCAAGTACTACTGATTGCTTTGTCCCAGGGCCTTACGTTGCTGATATTTCTTTGAGGATCACATGCTGAAAAGGTTTTTGTCTTATTACGAGCACCAGATGGGGCTTTTTGTTGCTGATACTGTTTGCGCTCTGGTGCTTGCCGCAATTGACCTTGCGTTTCCTATTATCCTGCGCAATTTGACCGGTGGGCTGTTTACTCAGGGTCAGGCTGCCATTATGCAGGCGCTCGGCATGATCGCGGTGGGTTTGGTGCTGATGTATGCCGTCCGCTGCGCCTGCCGCTACTTTGTGAGCTATTGGGGTCACGTGATGGGCGCGCGCATGGAGTCCAAGATGCGCGAGGACCTGTTCGACCAGTATGAGCGCTTTAGCTTTGCGTACTTCGACCGCAACAGCTCGGGCGACATGATGAGCCGCGTGGTCAACGACCTGTTCGATATCTGCGAGGCGGCGCACCACGTGCCCGAGTGGATTATCATCTGCGGCATCGAGATCATCGGCTCGTTTGTGATCCTCTTTACCATCGCCCCGGTGCTGGCGCTTGCTATGGCTGTGGTGACGGCAGCGTTTGCGGTCATCATGTTTTGGCAGAACATGCGCATGCGCGAGGTCTTTAGCGACAACCGCAAAAAGATCAGCGGCATCAATGCGCAGCTGCAGGATTCGCTTGCGGGCATGCGCGTAGTCAAGAGTTTTGCCAATGAGGAGACCGAACGCTTCAAGTTCCGCGCCTCGAACGACCGCTACCTTTCTTCCAAGGAGAACATGTATCACGCCATGGGCGTCTATACCGCGACGTATGGCCTGCTCTCGGGTGTACTCTATGTGATCGTGGTGCTGCTGGGTGGCTGGCTGGTCGCCCAGGGGCAGCTGCAAGCGGTCGATATGGCGACCTTTGCACTCTATATTTCGCTGTTCTGCACGCCGCTCGAGACACTCGTCAATTCGGCCGAAACGTATCAGAAGGCTATCGCCGGCTTTAAGCGTATGGACGAGGTGCTCTCGACCGCGCCGGATATCCAGGACAAGCCGGGCGCTACGGATCTGCAGGTGACTGCCGGCGCCGTGGAGTATCACGACGTGTGCTTTAACTACGAGGATGTTGAGCTGGGCGAGGGCGATGCCGACGAGCGTCTCGTTATCGACCATATGGACCTGTCCATCAAGCCCGGGCAGACCATCGCTTTGGTTGGCCCTTCGGGCGGTGGCAAGTCCACGACCTGTTCGCTGCTGCCGCGCTTTTATGACGTGGCTGCCGGATCCATTAGCATCGACGGCCAGGACGTGCGTGATGTGACGCAGCAGAGCCTGCGTCGCGCCATCGGCCTGGTGCAGCAGGATGTCTATCTATTTGACGGTACGATTGGCGAGAACATCGCCTACGGCAAGCCGGGCGCTACGGCAGAAGAGATCGCCGAGGCCGCCCGTCGCGCCAACATCGATGCCTTTATCGAGTCGCTTCCGCAGGGCTACGACACCGTGGTGGGCGAGCGCGGCAGCCGTCTTTCGGGCGGACAGAAGCAGCGCGTTGCCATCGCGCGCGTGTTTCTCAAGAACCCCAAGATCCTGATTTTGGACGAGGCGACGAGTGCTTTGGATAACGAGAGCGAGGAGGCGGTGCAGGAGTCACTCGAAGAGCTGGCACGCGGCCGCACCACGATTATCATCGCCCACCGTCTTTCGACCATTAAGCATGCCGATGAGATTGCGACCGTTGAGCATGGTCGCGTTGTGGAGCGTGGCACGCACGAGGAGCTTCTCGCCCGTGGCGGCACCTATGCCCGTTACTATCGAATGCAGTTCGAAGGTGCGCGTGCGCACGAGCTCGACTGATTGATATGACAGGAAGTTTATGGCTGACAAGAACCCTTTGACTCCGGAAGAAGTGACGGAGTTATTCTCCGAAATCGATGCATCCGGCGTCTTGGATCCCACGCTCGCCAAAAAGCGTACCGAGCGCATGCGTGAGAAGGAGGCTGCGGCCAAGCGCGGTGACAAAGCGGCGCTAGCGCAGCTGCGCAGCGAGGACCGCGCGAGCCAGGCAAAACATATCGACCCGCTGTCCGAGGACGATCCTTCGGGCTCGCAGGTGAGCCATACCATTACGAAGACCGCGATGGCCGTGGTCATCGGTATTTTGGTGCTGATCGTGGGCATGCAGATTGGCTACGGCGTGATGCGTCGTCTGAACACCGCCAACCTGTCCGAGAGCGTTTCGGTCGATACCGTTTCGACGGCGCTGAAGGGCGGCCTTGAGTGGGGCAACGGCTTTACGCAGTTCCCGCTCGACTTCACCGTCGATGAAGCCGATGAACGCACGGGCACGGTCGAGGTGACGGTGTTGGACACATCGTCTGCCAACGAGCTCGAGCTGCTGTCCAACGGGCAGATCCAGGCCGCGGCGCTTGCGACCAACGCGCTGCTCAACGATAAGATCGACCGCGTGGTGTATAACGTTCACGCCTATATCGACGAGGATAGCAACATTCAGCACGATTCCTTCTTTGGCATGTTCCCCGCGCGGGGCCACCAGAGCGCCATTTTGACGTTCGTGTGGACCAAGAGCTCATCCAACGCCACGAGTATCGACTGGAAGATGCGCATCGTGAGTATGGATGACACCATTGCCGAGCGCATTCAGAAGCAGGTGAACTCGGTGTCGTCGTTGATTGAGGACCCGGTGGTGAGCCAGACCAAGATTGACGAGGAAAAGGCCGAACGTGACTTGGAGCATCGTCTGCATGGCCGCGAGATTTTCCGCGGTGGCAAGCCCGATCGCACGCCGTCCGAACTGCTGGAGCAGGACAAGAAAAAATAAGACGCCATCATCCCGCGTGAGCCACAAGCCTCGCGGGATGATTTTTTAATCCCCGTCCCAGAAAAATCATTATGCATAGAAAGTCATAATTATCATTTCGTAAACATTTCGATGAAATTAACGCCATGAGGCATACTTGCGGTTACAATACCGCGAGGCCTAACTACACACCTTTAAGCCGGTCCTGTGAGACCGGGAAGGAGAACTATGGCGAACAACCATATCGCGGGCGCTGCCGCCCGCACCTTCGCGCCCAGCGAGCTTTGCCAGCGTATGCTGGCCAAAACCAGCAAGGGCACCTGCGGTCCCTGCATCCTGTATCTTGAGGATGGGACCATTTTTTATGGACGTGCATGCGGCGCCGAGGGCACCGCGACCGGCGAAGTCTGCTTCAACACCTCGCTCGAGGGCTACTTTGAGGTCATGACCGACCCGAGTTATGCCGGCCAAATCGTAACCATGACCTATCCGCAGATCGGCAACTACGGTATCGACGAGACCGACGTCCAGTCGGCCTTCCCCGGCGACGCCGTGCGCCCTGCGAGCGCTCCGGCTATGCGCGGCATGATCGTTCGCGACATGTGCACCACGCCTTCTAACTGGCGCTCGGCCGTCAGCGTGCCGGAGTATCTGCGCGCCCACGGCATCGTCGCTATCGAGGGCGTCGACACCCGCGCTCTGGTACGCCACCTGCGCGACAATGGTTCCAAGATGGGCATTATCTCGACCGAGATCTTCGACGTCGACGAGCTTGCCGAGCGTCTGGCCGCAGCGCCCACGCTGGTAGGCGAGAACCTGGTCAAGACCGTAAGTTGCCCCGCGCCTCACGAGTTTGCCGCCGTCGACCTGCCTGCCACGCATGACTTTGCGCTTTCGACTGCCGCTCCTGCCCGTCACAAAGTGGTCGCCTACGACTGCGGTGTGAAGCGCGGCATTCTGGAGGGGCTGGTCCGCGCCGGCTGCGACCTTACCGTCGTGCCGTGGGACACGCCCGCGAGTGAGGTGCTCGACATGAATCCCGACGGCGTCTTTTTGTCCAATGGCCCCGGCGACCCCGACGCCGTGGTGGAGACCTACGAGCAGGTGCAGCAGCTGATCGGCAAGGTGCCGGTCTTTGGCATTTGCCTGGGCCATCAGATGATCAGCCTGGCCTGCGGCGCCCAGATGGAAAAGCTTAAATTCGGTCACCGCGGTGGCAACCAGCCGGTCATGAACCTGGTAAGCCGTCGCGTGGAGATTACCGCGCAAAACCATGGCTTTGGCCTGCTGTTCCCCAGCCTGGGCAAGCTTGTCCCCGAGCTTTCCGGCGGCGAGACCGAACATGCGGCCGACGGCGACCTGCGCGTCTGGGTGCGCCGCGGAATCGCGCCGGTCGTGATGAACGAGCGCTTTGGCCGCATTCGCCTAACACATGTGAACCTCAACGACGGCACCGCCGAGGGCATCCAGCTGCTCGACGCCCCGTGCTTCTCGGTCCAGTACCACCCCGAGGCCTCGCCTGGCCCCACCGATGCCCACTATCTCTTTACCGCCTTTACGCGACTCATGGACGGCGAGGAGAACTACCTGGACATCGACACCGCGAAGGACCGCCTCGCCGGCTGGAATTTTGCCGAGACCGCCGCGACCGAGACCGAGGAGAACTAACATGCCGAAACGTACTGACATCAAGCGCATCCTCGTCATTGGCTCGGGCCCCATCGTTATCGGCCAGGCCTGCGAGTTTGACTACTCCGGCGCCCAGGCCTGCAAGGTGCTCAAGGAGGATGGCTTTGAGGTCATCCTGGTCAACTCCAACCCGGCGACCATCATGACCGACCCGGGTCTTGCCGACCGCACCTATGTCGAGCCCATCACCGCCGAATTTATCGAGCGCGTAATCAAGAAAGAGCGCCCGGACGCGCTGCTGCCCACGCTGGGCGGCCAGACCGGTCTGAACGCCGCCGTCGAGCTGGCGAAAGACGGCACGCTCGATAAGTACGGCGTCGAGATGATCGGCTGCGACCTGGCCGCCATCGAGCGCGGCGAGGACCGCAAGCTCTTTAACGAGGCCATGGCCGAGATCGGCCTGGAGGTCGCGCGCTCGGGCTATGCCTACAGCGTGGCCGACGCCGAGGCTATCGCCGAGCGCGTGGGTTATCCCTGCGTACTGCGCCCGAGCTTTACCCTCGGCGGCGCCGGCGGCGGCATCGCTCACACCCACGAGGAGCTCGTCTCCATCGTGAGCCAGGGCTTGGAGCTCTCGCCTGCCCACGAGGTGCTGGTCGAGGAGTCCATCGAGGGCTGGAAAGAGTACGAGATGGAGGTCATGCGTGATCACGCCGGCAACGGCATCATCGTGTGCTCCATCGAGAACCTCGACCCCATGGGCGTGCATACCGGCGACTCCATCACCGTGGCGCCGGCGCAGACGCTCTCCGACCTTGAGTATCAGCGCATGCGCGTGGCCTCGCTCGCCATTCTGGAGAAGATCGGCGTCGAGACCGGCGGCTCCAACGTGCAGTTTGCCGTGAATCCCCAGACCGGCCGCCTGATCGTCATCGAGATGAACCCGCGCGTGAGCCGCTCGTCCGCCCTCGCTTCCAAGGCCACGGGTTTCCCCATCGCCAAGGCCGCCGCGCGCCTGGCCGTGGGCTACACGCTCGACGAGATTGTCAACGACATCACCAAGGCTACGCCCGCCTGCTTTGAGCCCACAATCGACTACTGTGTGGTCAAGGTGCCGCGCTTTGCCTTCGAGAAGTTCAAGGGTACCGACCCCACGCTCACCACACGCATGAAGGCCGTGGGCGAGATCATGGCGATTGGCCGCACCTTTGAGGAGGCCTTTGGCAAGGCCATGCGCTCGCTGGAGGACGGACACCAGGGCATTTGCGCCGGTGGCAAGGAGGGTGCCGACAAGCTGAGCGACGATGAGCTCGCCCAGGCCGTGGCCACCCCGACCGAGCATCGCATCTTCTTTGTGGTCGAGGCCCTGCGCCGCGGCTGGGACGTTGCGCGCATCCATGCTATCTGCGGCATCGATCCGTGGTACCTCAACCGTATCAACGACATGGCGCAGGTTCAGGAGAGCATCCGCGGCCTGCGTGTGGAGGATATCGACGCCGACGCGATGCGCCTGCTCAAGCAGTACGGCACGAGCGATGCCGAGATCGCCGCGCTGACCGGCTCGGACGAGCGCTTTGTGCGCGCCTACCGCAAGGGCCTGGGCGTGGTTCCCAGCATGAAGACGGTCGATACCTGCGCTGCGGAGTTCTCGAGCGCCACGGAGTACCACTACAAGACGTACGAGAACATCTACCGCACGAGCCCGGATGCCAAGAAGTGCGTGGCTCCCGACGAGACCACGCCGGCGGACAAGCCCAAGGCGATGATCCTGGGCGCCGGCCCCAACCGTATCGGCCAGGGTATCGAGTTCGACTACTGCTGTGTGCATGCGAGCTATGCACTGGCGGCCCGTGGTTTTGAGACCATCATGGTCAACTGCAATCCCGAGACCGTCTCGACTGACTACGACACGTCCGACCGCCTGTACTTTGAGCCGCTCACCTACGAGGACGTCATGGATGTCATCGACGTTGAGCGACCCGACGGCGTCGTGGTGACGCTCGGCGGCCAGACCCCGCTTAAGCTGGCGCGCATGCTCGAGGAGAGTGGCGTCAACATCATGGGCACCAAGCCCGATGCCATCGACTTTGCCGAGGACCGCGAGCGCTTCGCCGCTCTGCTCGACAAGCTGGGCATTATGTATCCGCCGGCGGGCCAGGCAACCTCGTTTGAGGAGGCCGAGGCCGTGGCCGCGCATATCGGCTACCCGCTGCTGGTGCGTCCGAGCTACGTGCTGGGCGGCCGCGGCATGATGATCGCCTACGATGCCGAGCATCTGCGCGATTACATGGCCGAGGCCGCGCGCATTAGCCCCGACTACCCGGTGTATCTGGACCGCTTCTTGGAGGGCGCGATCGAGTCCGATGTCGACGCCCTGTGCGATGGCGAAGAGGTCTACATCGGCGGCATTCTGGAGCATATCGAGGAGGCCGGTATCCACTCTGGCGACTCCGCGACCTGCATTCCGCCGTTCAGCTTTAGCGAGAGCCTGCAGGCGAAGCTCCGCGAGACCACGCGCCGCATCGCGATGGCGCTGGGCGTGCGCGGCCTGGTCAACGTGCAGTACGCCATCAAGGGCGAGACCGTCTACGTCATCGAGGCCAACCCGCGTGCCAGCCGTACCGTGCCGTTTATCTCCAAGGCCACCGGCGTGCCGCTGGCCAAGTGTGCGGCGCGTATCATGGCGGGCGATTCCATCGCAAGCTTGGGCTTGCCGAGCGACGAGCGTCAGCTGGACTGGTTCTGCATGAAGGAAGCCGTTATGCCCTGGGGTCGTTTCCCGGGCGCCGACGTTATTCTGGGGCCCGAGATGAAGTCGACGGGCGAGGTCATGGGTATCGCCAAGAGCTATCCTGAGGCATATGCCAAGACGCAGCTGGCGATCGACTACAAGCTGCCCGACCCCAGTGCCGGCAAGGTATTCATCAGCGTGTGCGACCGCGACAAGCGTCATATCCTTTCGGTCGCTCGTATCCTGCGTTACCTGGGCTTTGACATCTGCTCTACCGAGGGTACGGCGCGCGTCCTGCGCGGCGGCAACGTGACGTGCGAAGTCGTGGAGAAGATTAGCGGCCCGCACGACGGCGAGCGTCCCAATATCGGCGATCTCATCGCCGATGGCAAGATTGCGGTAATCATCAACACGCCGTACGGTCCGGGCTCGCGTGGCGATGGCTACATGCTACGTACCGAGGCCGTGCGTCGCGGCGTGACCTGCGTGACGGCGATGTCTGCCGCCAACACCTACGTGAGCGCCATCGAGGCGGTGCGCGAGGACCAGCAGGGTCACGGCAGCGCCAACGACATGGGCATGGACGTCATCGCCCTGCAGGACCTGCCGCAGCACACGGTGTAGTTGACCTGTCCGGCCGGGGCGGGAGGGGCCGAGATTTCCCCCTTTCGCTCCGGCTGCAAGCAGAGTCGTTCAGGAGGAAACTCGGCCCCTCCCGCCCCGGCCTACGGTGACTCAATTGCACCGTGTGCTGCCGAAGGGGCTTTGCGCGATGATTGGGGCTGAACAGAAAATGAGTGTGGGCTCTGTCGTTCATTCGGACGACAGAGCCCACATTTTGTATGGGGCCTTCAGGTGAATTGCAATCATATGAAGGCCTTTTACCAAGGGAGAGATATGTCTTTGGACAGTTAGTTCAGATTTGTATTTCTCAAAGAGCAGAAGTCGGTTAATTTAGGCTCAATTGAACTGTTTTCGCTTTCCTAATGAGGCAGATATGCTTACTCAAGGGCGGAAAAGGCTTATCGCTGGGTCCCAGTGACTCAAAAACCGAGATGATTAAGCAAAAGCCACTGCCAAAAAAATACAAATCTGAACTAACTGCCCACCACCCTCTGTCAACCTTTCTATTCAAACCAAATCAGCCAACGTATGTCATAGCAATCCCCGGTAGGTCGCAGGGTGGCGGCTGAGCCTTTTCTTCGGGAAACTTCGCGAAGTCCAGTTCCCGAGGGAAAGGTATGGTCTGTGTAATACCAGATAAACAGTACATTTTTGCTTAATTGATATTTGGGAGAAGAACCAATTGGTGTGGCTTATTAAGCCCACTTTGCCATTGACGCTCATTTTAATACCACTGGGAGAATTCCGAACTTGGTTGCGCAACTGCTCCTGTATGCTGATTTAACCTAATAGGTGGATATCTGGTTACTACCAGTTGACCACTTGGTAACGGGTGGGCCCACTGCACGGAATGTACCGAACACCCCTCCCGTTTGATGCGTGCGCCATGCTGCAGGGCGTGCGTCCGCGACACTTCCGCATGTCGGAGGGAAGGAGTCCAGGTGTGTAGGAATTCCATTTTTACGAAACGGTGGGTGAAGGGAAGCGCGGTCCTCGTTGCCACTGCAGCGACGCTTGTGTTTGCCAATCCCCAGCAGGCGATTGCCACGCCACTCAAGGGTGTCGACTCAGCGACCGTGTCTCAGTCTGCCTCGAACGTCGTCGACATCGATTTCGCTGACGGCATCAAGGGCCGTATTACGTTCCTCGAGGACGGTATTTTCCGTTATAACGTCGACCCCAAGGGTGAGTTTTCCGAGTACGCCACGCCGCGCAGTAAGTCCCACACGGCTAAGATCCAGGCCAGCCCGATACCTCGGACACCTACAGCAAGCCGAGTGCGACGGTTGCCGACAAGGGCGACACTATCGAGATCACCGGCGGAAAGGCGACCGTGATCCTGGACAAGGCGACTGGCAAGATGAGTATCAAGTCAGGCGACCGTGGCGTGGTTTCTGAGTCTGCGCCCCTCGACCTTGATAAGAAGGGTACCGTCCAGACGCTCGCCAAGGAGAAGTCCGAGAACTTCTTTGGCGGTGGCACCCAGAACGGCCGCTTCCTGCACACCAACCAGACCATCGCCATCTCCAACACTAACAACTGGACCGATGGCGGCGTTGCCTCGCCCAACCCGTTCTATTGGACGAGCGACGGCTACGGCGTGCTCCGAAACACGTTTGCAGAGGGTTCCTACGACTTCGGTTCCACGGACTCATCGACGGTCACGACTTTGCACAGCGAGAATGAGTTTGATGCCTATTACTTCGTGGCGACCAACGAGGGCGCCTCGAACGTGGCAACCGAGATGCTGCAGGACTACTACAAGGTGACCGGCAATCCGGTGCTGCTGCCCGAGTACGGTTTCTACCTGGGTCATCTTAATGCCTATAACCGTGATGGCTGGTCAACGACCTCGGGTCAAAAGAAGTGGGAGACCAAGGGCAGCAAGTCCTCGAGTGAGAAGGGCGACGTTAAATACGAGTCCGGCATGTCGACGGGCTACAAGCTCGACGGCACGCTTGCGGCCGAGACGCTCAACGGTGAGGGCCCTACGGTTGATACCGAGAACATGAAGGCGACCGATTTCGACCGCCAGTTCTCCGCCCGGCAGGTTATCGATGACTACGAGGACAACGACATGCCGCTCGGCTGGTTCCTGCCGAACGACGGTTACGGTGCTGGCTACGGCCAGAACGGTTACTACAAGACCGGCGGCGTCAACTCCGACGGAACGAGTTCTGCCGAGCGCCTCAACGCCGTGCGCGCCAACGTCGACAATCTTAAGAAGTTCACCGAGTATGCCAACTCCAAGGGCGTGAGCACCGGTCTCTGGACCCAGTCGAACCTCGAGCCCGATAGCAACTCCGAGACCCCGTGGCATCTGCTGCGCGATTTCGATTCTGAGGTTAAGACTGGTGGCATCACCACGCTCAAGACCGACGTCGCTTGGGTCGGCTCCGGCTACTCCTTTGGCCTCAACGGCATCAAGACGGCCTATGACACCGTGACCACCGGCGCCAACAAGCGCCCCAACATCATCACGCTTGACGGCTGGGCCGGCACGCAGCGCTTTGGCGGCATCTGGACCGGCGACCAGTACGGCGGTAACTGGGAGTACATTCGCTTCCATATCCCCACGTATATCGGCCAGAGCCTCTCGGGCAACCCCAACATCGGCTCCGATATGGACGGCATCTTTGGTGGCGATCCCATCATCTCCGCTCGCGACTACCAGTGGAAGACATTCACGCCCTCTATGCTTGACATGGACGGTTGGGGCACCTACCGCAAGTCGCCCATGACGCACGGCGATCCATACACGGGCATCTCGCGCTTCTATCTCAAGCTCAAAGCACAACTCATGCCCTATATCTACACGAGCGCGGCCTCGGCGGCCAACATCGACACGGGCAACGGCGATACCGGCCTTCCCATGATCCGCGCCATGCTGCTTTCCGACAACTCCGAGTACGCCGCAAGCACCTCGACGCAGTACCAGTACATGTTCGGTGAGAACTTCCTGGTGGCACCGGTGTATCAGGATACCCAGGCAGATGAGAACGGCAACGATGTCCGCAACGGTATCTACCTGCCCAACTACGGTACCGACGAGAATCCCACCATCTGGATTGACTACTTCTCGGGCAAGCAGTACCGCGGCGGTCAGGTCCTCAACAACTACGAGGCTCCGCTTTGGAAGCTGCCACTCTTTGTTAAGGCCAACGCCATCGTGCCGATGTACGCCGAGAACAACAACCCCGAGGCTGTGACCGAGACCAACACCAAGGGCACCAATCGCAGCCAGCGTATCGTCGAGTTCTTCGCCACCGAGGGTGAGGGCAGCTTTACGCAGTACGAGGATGACGGCTCCTCCATCGAGAACAACACGACCGAGGACGATTCCTACGGCACAATCGACAATATTTCCTACGGTGAGCATGTGAGCACCGTCTATAAGTCGAGCGTGGTGGGCGGCACGGCGACCTTTACCGCCGAGGCATCGCAGGGCGGCTACAGCGGCTACGACTCCAACCGCACCACGACCTTTGTGGCCAACGTCTCCGCCAAGCCCACGAGCGTCTCCGCCAAGAACGGCGGATCCGCGCTCAACGTGGTTGAGGTCGACTCGCAGGAGGCCTTTGACGCCGCGACCCCCGAGGCCGGCCAGGCGGTCTACTTCTACAACGAGACCCCCAACCTCAACCACTACGGTAGCGACGCAGGCAGCACCGAGGCCGAGCAGGGCGAGAGCTTCAACAACACCAAGATCACCACGAATCCCAAGGTCTACGTCAAGTTCGCGAAGACCGATGTCGCCACGGCAGCGCAGACGCTCGAACTGGGCGATTTCGTGAACGCCGATGCCACGCTCGCGGCCGACCGCTTCAATGAGAACCTCTCCGCACCCGCGAACCTTGCTGCCCCCGAGGACGCCACGACCCCCACGAGCATTAAGCTCACCTGGGGGAAGGTCGATGGTGCTACCTCCTACGACCTTAAGGTAGACGGCACTGTGTTCGCCGTGGGCGATGCGGCAGAATTCACGCATACCGATCTTGCCTACAACAGCAAGCATACCTACCAGATTCGTTCGCGCAACGCCGATGGCTACTCCGCATGGAGCGACGTGCTTGAGGCGAACTCTGCGCTCGACCCGTGGCGGAACGTGCCTGAGGCCGAGGAAATCACTTGGGAGGGCTCGCTCTACGGTAGCCATAAGGCCGAACTCGCCTTCGACCATGAGTTCCAGTCGGGCGACGGCGGTTTCCACTCCGGTGGCAACGATCTGGGCAAGGCGCTTACCGTTGACTACGGTCGCGCTTACAAGCTCGACAAGCTCGAGTACTATCCGCGCGATGATGCCGGTAACGGCACTGTGACCAAGATGCGCATCGAGACGAGCCTCGACGGCGTGCATTGGACGACGCAGGAGGTCGACTGGGAGCGCTCCGCCGCTTGCAAGACGGTGGCGTTCGACGGCGCCGTGGCCGCGCGCTACGTGCGTATGACGCCGCTCGCGTCCGTGGGCAACTTCTTCTCCGCCTCCGAGATCGCCATCTACAAGACCGACGGCACGGACGGCTTCGCTGTGGGCTCCAACCTCAACAAGGCCACGGTCTCCGACGGCGACTACTCCAACATGAAGAATTACCTGGGTCTTGAGAACCGCGAGCCCGACACCTCGACGTTCGACTCCCAGATCCGCGCCCACTTCGCCGACCTCAACGGCAACGGCGTCTACGACGTGTACGACTACTCCTTCACCATGGCGGCGCTCGACGGCGGCACCAAGCAAAAGGGCAAGGCTGCTGGCACCCTCGCGGTGATCCCGAGCAAGATGGAGGTCGAGGCCGGCGACGAGATCACGGTCGACGTCTACGCCACCGACGCCGAGAACATCAACGCGCTCGGTGCGCTCGTCAACTTCAACAGCGACCAGTTCGAGTATGTCTCCGAGAGCATCGCGCAGGATGCGTCGACGGCGGGCATGGAGAACCTCTCGCGCGAGAAAGTGCAGTTCACGGATGGCCACCAGACCATCAACCTGGCCTTCGCCAACCGCGGCGACGCCAAGCTCTTCAACAGTACTGGTGTGGTCGCGAGCTTTAAACTCAAGGCTAAGACGGCCGGCAAGGTCGAGCTGCCCTCGACGTCTTGGCTCGTCGGCCCGGCGTGCGACGCGCTCGAGTTCGTGAGTGATGGCACCGTGACGATGCCCGGTGTCCCGCAGCCAACCAAGTCCGAGTACGGCCGCGACGCCTTTGACATCACGATGACCACCGACGAGCTCCCCACCGACGACGGCACCAACGTCGAGAAGCTCATCCAGCAGAAGAGTTATGACGGACTGTTCGACAACAATGAGGGCGGCAACGACTTCGAGTTCCTGTGGAACTATGGGCCCAACTGGATCGACGGCAAGATGCCGACCTACGTCAAGCTGCCCGCCACGATGACGTTCGCCTTCAAGACGCCGTCGAAACTCGATAGCGTCGAGGTCGTTAACCGCAACGGTGGCAACGGCACCGTGCAGAAGATTAAGTCCGTCGTGACGTTCGAGGACGGCTCGACCCAGGAGTTCTCGGGCGGAAGCTTTGATTCCTATCAGGCTCGCTACGCCTTTGGCCTCTCTGCCGAGAACAAGGGCAAGAAGGCGACCAAGGTCGAGATCACGCCGCTTGAGGCATCGGGTGACCAGATGCTCACGCTGCGCGAGATCAACTTCAACTACACACAGGGTGTCGAGGCCATCGAGGGTGTCGAACTGGGCAAGAACCAGACCGAGTTCTTCGAGGGCGATGTGACGCTCGTCGACGCCAAGGCCACGCCCGAGAGCGCCGGCTACCCCTATGTGACGGTCGAGAGCTCCGATCCTTCTGTGGTGAGCGTCTCCGCTGTCCAGGCCGGCGATAGCGTGAGCTACTACCTGCGCGCCAACAAGGCCGGCAAGGCAACGATCACGGTGGCGTCGGTGCTCGATCCCTCCAAGACCGCATCCTATGAGGTCGAGGTCAAGGCTGGTGTCGACACCTCTGCGCTCATGGCAGCGCTTTCCAAGGCCGCGGGCTACAGCGAGTCCGTCTACACCAAGGATTCCTATGCAGCCCTCACCGCTGCGGTCGAGGCGGCTCAGAAGCTCCTCGATGGCGGCCAGGGCAGCTATAGCAAGAAGGATGTCGCAGACGCCACGGCCAAGATCGAGAAGGCAATCGACGGCCTCAAGATGCGCCCCGTCGATGAGAAGAGCCTCATCAACACGCCCGAGAACCGCGAGAACGTCAAGGTGACCGGCTTCTCGAGCGAGGCCGACTATGAGGGCAGCAACGCCGTCAACGCTCTTGACGGCGATGAGCAGACGCTCTGGCACAGCGACTGGGCCTATAAGGCCGGTATGCCCCAGTACCTGACCGTCGACCTGGGCCGCGACTACGATCTCACCGACGTCACGTTCCTGCCGCGCCAGGACGGCGGCACGAACGGCGATATCTTTGAGGCCGAGGTGCTGGTTTCCGACACCGCCGACGGTTATGAGATGGGCACCGCCACGTCGATGGGTACGTTTACCTTCGACAACGACGGCCGCGTGCTCACCGACCGTGGCGACTGGAAGCAGATGAGCTTTGGTGCCGCGCGCGGTCGCTACGTGACCGTCAAGGTGCTCCACGCCGGCGGTGGCAGCGTTGACGCCTACTGCAGCATGGCGGAGCTCAAGTTCTACGGTACGGCCGTTCCCAATCCGGTGGCGAAGGACGACCTCACTGCCGCGATTGAAAAGGTTGATGCCGAGGTTGCAGCCGGCGACCTTAAGGCCAGCGACTACACCGAGGCTTCCTGGACCGCGTTCCAGAACGCCTTGGCGAGCGCCCGCGCCATCCTGAACGACGAGAACGCCACGCAGGACGAGGTCGACCAGGCACTCAAGGCACTCGAGAGTGCTCGCGACGCGCTTGAGAAGACTCCGGTGACCCCGGTCGAGAACCCGACCAAGAAGCAGCTCAAGGCCTTGGTCAAGCAGGCGAAGGAGACTGACACCAGGGGCAAGACGGACGAGTCTGTCAAGGCCCTGACGGATGCCATTACCTACGCCGAGGACGTCTTGGGTGATGAGAATGCTTCCGACATCCAGCTCCAGGCGGCCTATGACCAGCTCAAGCTGGCCATTGAGAGCCTCAAGGATGCCGATTCCGGCAACCAGGGCGGCTCGGGCAACCAGGGTTCCGGCAATGGCTCAAACGGCGGCAACCAGGCGGGCAGGCCCGCAGGCGACAAGGCCCAGGGCAGCAAGAAGAGCGGTTCGGCGATCCCCAATACCGGCGACCAGACGGCGGCGACCGTCGCGGCCGTCGGTGGTCTTGGCGCCATCATCGCCGCGATCGGCGCTTTCTTCCATCGTCGCAGCAAGGCTAAGTAGTCCCAGCGACAACTAAGCAAACGTGCCCGCCGCTCCGTCAAGGACGGCGGGCATTGCTTTATTATTTCAGCCAACGTACGTCATGGCAATATCCGGTAGGTCGCAGGGCGCTTCGCGGGCGGGCCAGGCTCTATCTGAACGACTTTGCGAAGCAACCGGAGTGAAGATAAAGCCTGGCCCGCCCGCGAAGCGCCACAGAGACCGCAGGGACGGGAGCAGCTATACTACTCTCAGTAGTTAAGGGTCGCGGATTCGCCGCGTCACCGCTCTCAACAGGAGGTCTTTGTTTATGGCAGATCAGAAGCCGGTTGTCGGGATCATCATGGGCTCCAAGTCCGATCTGGGCGTTATGGAAGGTTGCACCGCCGAGCTCGAGGCACTGGGCGTGCCCTATGAGCTCGTCATTGCAAGCGCGCACCGCACGCCGGCGAAGGTCCATGAGTGGGCCTCGACTGCTGCCGGCCGCGGTATCAAGGTGATTATCGCTGCTGCTGGCAAGGCTGCTCACCTGGGCGGTGTCGTGGCTGCGTTTACGCCGCTGCCGGTCATCGGTGTGCCTATGAAGACGAGCGATCTGGGTGGTATGGACTCGCTGCTGTCGATGGTGCAGATGCCTTCGGGCGTGCCCGTTGCCTGTGTGGCCATCAACGGTGCCAAGAACGCTGCCATTTACGCCACGCAGATTCTGGGCGCATGCGACCCCGAGTACCGCAAGGTTATCGAGAAGATGAAGCAGGAGATGGCTGACGCCTAAGCGCTCTGCCAGTCCATTTGTAGCATAAGGAGAGCCATGTCCGACTATCAGGGAAAGCGTTTTTCGGCTTCTCGGATTCCCGATCCAGCCAAGTCGGGAGCAGCCCGCGTGCCGCAGCAGGGTCGGATATCCTCTCCTCAGCAGCCACGCGCGCCGCGTCCCGTGACGCCGGCGAAGCATCGTCGTCAGGATGCACCTACTGCATATCGCCCTTCGTCATACAGCACGGCCAAGAAGTCACCTCGCTCTTCGGCGCATGCCGCGCCATCGAGCTATACTGAGCCGCCGCGCAAAAAGCGCCGCTCCGTCATTCCCATTCTGCTCATCATCATCGGCATTGGCCTGATCGTTGCTGCGGCCGCCATCTTTATCAACGCACAGATTGGCTACAAGCAGGCGAGCGAGTCATATCAAAAAATCGAAAAGCAATATGTGAGCGACAAGGACGCCAGCGGCGTGCCGGTTATCGACTTCAATGCGCTTGCCCAGACAAATCCCGAGGTTGTTGGTTGGATTTACGCGCCCGGCACTAACATCAACTACCCCGTGGTGCAGACCAACAACAACTCCAAGTACCTCAACACGCTGTTCGACGGCACCGCCAATGCCTCGGGAGCCATCTTCTTGGATAGCGACGACACCGCGCCGGGCATGGTGGATCAGCAGACCACGATTTACGGTCATCATATGAACGACGGTTCGATGTTCAACGTGATTTCGGATACAACCGATCAGGCGACGTTCGACAGCATGGAATACGTGTACTACATCACGCGCGATGCGACGTATAAGTTGCGCCCGCTGGCGACCAAGGTGGTCGAGGACACGTATGCCAAGGCGCGCACGCCCAACTTTGAGGGCGATGACGGACTGAAGAATTACCTGTCCGAGATGCTCGACGATTCCTCTGCCGTGGCGAGTGATGCCACCGATCGTGTCGCTTCGGCAACCAAGGTCGTAACGCTTGTGACCTGTCGTTCGCTGTCATTTAGCAATACGCGCGCAGTCATGGTGCTCACGCCGGTCGAGGAATAAAGTGTCCGGGAGTCCCGTCCCAAAAAGACTACCCCGGAAATCAAAAGGAGAAATGATGCTTGAAAGTGGCAAATCGATGCCTTCGGTTGATGCCTGGCTGCGCGAAGCCAAGGCCGATGTTTCGGCGGCTGATTGTGGGATGTACCTGACACACAATGGCGTGGTGCGTGCGACGCCTAAGTCCGAGGTGCGTGGGGTCGAGACAGATGGTGTGGCGCCTGGACATAAGGTGGGCGGCATGGTGTTTGGCTTCGATGCCGAAAAGGTGCAGGCTGCTATCGAGGCAACGCGCGCGATGCCGGGTATCGGCTATGTGCGCGTGTGGCTGGCGAGCGGCGAGCTTACCGTGGGCGACGACATCATGCTCGTACTCATTGGCGGAGACATTCGCCCGCATGTGGTCGACGCACTTCAGAAGCTTGTCGGCACCATCAAAAATGAGTGTGTGAGCGAGGTCGAGCGCGAGGCATAGGACCTTGCGATCAATTCAAGTCCATCTACAGCAAAAGCCCACTGGCAGTTCAATCAGTCTGACAGCGGGCTTTTCTATGCGTTGGAAAATCTCGGCATTGCGTGGCGCTACACGCGCGTCGCATCCTTGGGGCTCATGGTCATGCTCTGGAAGCGGTTCTCCATGTAGTCGTTATCGAAATACTTGCCGTAGAACTGCGCGACGGGAATATCCGGCTCCGTGCCGTTGACGCGCTGGTACCAGTAGTCGAGCGACTGCAGCGTCATGATGCCGTCGACCAGCATAATGACGGTAAAGATGACGGTAGCCGAGTAGCGACTCTTCCACGGAATCATGTTGATGAGCTTGAGCAGCCTCGGCAGCAGCAGCTTGATCCAGATAAGGCCACCCAGGCCCCACAGGCAGGCAAAGCCCGTGCAGGTGCGTCCGCCCGTAAGGACGGCGAGTGGGTCGGGCATGCCGAACAGTTTCATGTGCGAGTAGCTCCACGACACCACGCCAAATGAGGTCTGCATAAACCAGCCTACAAACACCTCGAAAGCGCCGCCGATCAGGGCACTTACCAGGAAAATGATCAGAGGATTCTTTTTATAGAAGCGGTTGAGCGCCATGGTCATGAGCACCGCGCCAAATCCGTAGATGGGGCTAAAGGGGCCAAATAGCATACCGGCCCGGTCCTGATAGACGCCGGGATCGACGACGACCATATGCCAGACTTCCTCGAGAATGAGACCTAACACGCTGCAGACGAAGAATACCCAGAACAGGTTGAAGTAGTTGAGCTTGATGTAGCCCTCGCCGGTTTCGTCGCGGCCGAGCATCCCCTCGGCGGCGGCATCGCGGTCGAGCATCTCTTGCAGACGGCGCTGCAGTTCGCGCTCCTGGCGTAGCGTGGGGTCGACGGTGGCCGAAAGCGCGATGAGGATACCGAGCTGAATGGCGGGGCGCAGCAGGAAGGGTCCGATACCCTGGAGCATCACGTCAACTAAAAGCTCCACGACGGTAAATGCGATGAGGACGTAAGACAGGCGGGCGGCATTGCGCCGCTGGTCCTTGATGAGGTCCAGGCCAAAGACGATCAAGATGATCGCGCTTGCCGCCGAGAGCATAATGCCGGCGACGATAAGGCCAACCGCGACCAGGGTGTTATCACCGAGCTTAGCGGCGGCGTTGCCGTTAATGAGTGCGGTGATGACCTGCCACATAAAGACGGCGACCGACGGGAGTGTGCCCACGCCGGACAGGATGCACAGGACGGCGTACACTTTAATGATGAGGGGAATCTTCTTGACCTCCGTGGCGCTGGGGACGCTGGGGTCGAGTTCGTTTCGATCCATACAGAACCTTTCTCGCTTTGTCCTAGGTTACTAGGATACGCCGCCGACCTGCTAAAAGACAGGACGAACGTCCCAATTGCAACTTTGCAATCCCCAACGGTGGACGCGGCGGCCATATGGGGGCGCGGGCGCTTGCACTGGGCAGACCAATAAAATGTTTGGCCGCAAAACGGATTATTAGCTCGGTGGGCTTTTAAAAAGCGCTGCTCATGCGCTGGGGAGCGCGTCGCGCCGTGCGTATAATAAGGCGGGTAACGCCAAAATACGAGGCTCTGAGGGGATGCCATGTCTCAAGAAACCATCCGCGCGGCCGAGCGCGCCGCGGGACAGGTGAACGCCATGTCGACGTATGATCCGGACTCCGACCAGCTGCATGAGGAATGCGGCGTTTTTGGTGTGTGGGCGCCCGATCGTGACGTGGCTCGACTGACGTACTTTGGCCTGCGTGCACTGCAGCACCGTGGCCAAGAATCGGCGGGAATCGCTGTTGGTGACGGCGGTACGGTTATGGTCCGCAAGGACCTGGGCCTGCTCGACCGCGTGTTCTCCAATGCCGACTTATCGACGCTCTCCGGTCAGCTGGCCGTGGGTCATGTGCGCTATGGCACCGCCGGCGCCAAGAGCTGGGAAGCCTCTCAGCCGCACCTCTCTACCATCAATAGCGTCATTATCGCGCTCGCGCACAACGGCACCCTCGTCAACACCGACGAGCTGCGCCGCCAGCTGATCGAGCTGGGCGTGCCGTTCCTCTCCAACTCGGATTCCGAGGTCGCGACCAAACTCATCGGCTACTTTACTCAGCGTACTGGCCATCTGCGCGAGGGCATTCGCAAGACCATGGAGCTCGTGCGCGGCGGCTACGCCATGACGCTCATCAACGAGCAGGCGCTCTACGCATTCCGCGACCCGCACGGCATTCGCCCGCTCGTGCTGGGCAAGCTCGTGGACGAGGGCCTGGATCAGGCCGACGCCGCATCCGTTTCGCAGCTGCCGTCGCAGGACGGCGCCGCGACGGTCGACGCCACCACCCATGTCACCCGCGCCGGCGGCTGGGTCGTCGCCTCCGAGACTTGTGCGCTCGACATTGTGGGCGCTGAGTACGTCCGCGACGTCCGTCCCGGCGAGATTTTGCGCATCAGCGCCGAGGGCCTTGTGTCTGAGCAAGGCGTGCCTGCCGCCGAAGAGCCCGCTAACTGCATCTTTGAGCAGGTCTACTTCGCTCGCCCCGACTCCATCATGAACGGCAAGAGCGTCTACGCCTGCCGCTATGACATGGGTCGTCAGCTGGCACATGAGGAGCCCGTCGAGGCCGACCTGGTCATCGGCGTGCCCGACTCCGGCCTGCCGCCTGCGGAGGGTTATTCGCACGAGAGCGGCATTCCCTTTGGCGAGGGCCTCATCAAGAATCGCTATGTGGGCCGTACGTTTATCGAGCCTACGCAGGAGCTGCGTGCCATGGGCGTGCGTATGAAGCTCAACCCGCTGCGCGACAACATCGAGGGCAAGCGCCTAGTCGTCATCGACGACTCCATCGTCCGCGGCACCACCATGGTGCAGCTCGTCAAGATGCTGCGCAACGCCGGCGCCAAGGAGATTCATATCCGCATCAACTCGCCCGAGGTCATCTGGCCGTGCTTCTACGGCATTGATACCGACGTGCAGTCGCAGCTTATCAGCGCCAACAAGACGGTCGACGAGATTTGCGAGTATATCGGCGCCGATTCGCTGGCCTTCCTTTCGGTCGAGGGCCTGCTGAAGGTCATGCCCAAGGGCGGTTACTGCGATGCGTGCTTTACCGGACGCTACCCCGTGGCGATTCCCGAGAGCTTTGGCCGCGACAAGTTCATGGAGGGCTTTAAGCCCCGCAACCTGGACAAGCCGCTGCACTTTGACGACGACGCCGTGGTCGAGAAATACGACGACCGCAGCTGGGAAGAGGAGCACGGCGAGGCCTAAAGCCTGCCATGTAGGGACAGGTTTATTTTGGTAGGTTTTACCTGCTGTTTTGTTGATATGACGGCGCGTGCCGTTATGGCGTGCGCCGAAATGAACGCAACTATGAGCACCGTTTGGTGCCTGTGCGGCAAACGGTAGTGGGAGAGGAAGGCTCAGATGAGCGACAGCAAGCATGTGACGTACGAGGACGCCGGCGTCGATACCGCCGAGGGCGGCCGCGCCGTCGACGCTATTAAGCAGATGGTCAAGGACACCAACCGCCCCGAGGTTATCGGCGGCATCGGCGGCTTTGGTGGCCTGTTCTCGGCCGCCGCGCTTAAGGATATGGAAGACCCGATCCTGATCAGCGGCACCGACGGCGTGGGCACCAAACTCGTGCTCGCCCAGATCATGGACCGTCACGAGACGGTGGGCCAGGACCTGGTCGCCATGTGCGTCAATGACATTTTGGCTTCGGGCGCCGAGCCGCTGTTCTTCCTGGATTACGTTGCCATCGGTCACATTGAGGCCGAGCACATGGCAAAGATCATCAAGGGCGTGGCCGACGGCTGCAAGCTCGCGGGCTGCGCGCTCGTGGGCGGCGAGATGGCCGAGCACCCGGGCGTCATGGCTCCCGCCGACTACGATCTCGCCGGCTTTACCGTGGGCGTCGTCGACCGTCCCAAGATGCTCGACCCCGCAAACGTCCGCCCCGGCGACGTGATTTTGGGCCTGCCTTCCACCGGCGTGCACTCCAACGGCTACTCGCTCGTGCGTAAGGTCATCGGTGTCGACGGCATCAAGCCGGGCACACCCGAGGCCGCCGCTAAGGCCGAGGAGCTAAGCCGTCCGCTCGAGCAGCTCGGCGGCGCATCGCTGGCCGATGCCCTGCTGGCTCCCACGCGCATTTATGTGAAGCCGATTCTGGAGCTGCTACGCGGTGCCGCTCCAGTGCACGCGATTGCCCACATCACCGGCGGCGGTATTACCGAGAACCTTAACCGCGCCCTTGCCGACGATGTCGACGCCGTGGTCACCCGCGACGGTGCCAAGATGGGCTGGGACGTTCCGCCCGTCATCACCTACGTGTCGCGCCAGGCCGAGCTCGCGCCCAACGAGGCATGCAAGACCTTCAACATGGGCGTTGGCCTGTGCCTGATCGTCGCCCCCGAGGACGAGGTTGCGGTTACCGAGGCCCTGGTCGCGCTGGGCGAGAAGCCGTTCCGCGTGGGCGAGTGCGTCGAGGGTTCCGGTAAGGTCGTGTACTCCGATGAGCGCTAACGAGCAGATGGCTGCTAGTGAGGGTCTGGGTTTTGTGCCCTACACCCGTCCGACCGGTACCGATACGGCTGAGCCGCTCAAGATTGGCGTGCTTATCAGCGGTTCGGGTACTAACCTGCAGGCGCTGATTGATCTGATCGCCGCCGGCAAGCTCAACGCCTCGATTGAGCTTGTGGTGTCGAGCCGTCCTTCGGCCAAGGGCTTGCAACGCGCCGAACGTGCGGGCATCCAGACACTCACACTGTCTAAGGACGTCTATGCCGACCCCATCGCCGCCGACGAGATCATCGCGCATGAGCTGCTCGAGCGCGGCTGCGAGTACGTGGTGATGGCCGGTTACATGCGCATGGTGCACACGCCGCTGCTGGCGGCGTTCCCCAATCGCGTGGTCAACCTACACCCGGCGCTGCTGCCGAGTTTCACCGGTGCCCATGCGATCGACGATGCCTTTGCGCGCGGCGTCAAGGTGACCGGTGTGACCGTGCACTTTGCCAACGAGATCTACGACAACGGCCCCATTATCGCCCAGCGTGCGCTTGCTGTTGAGGAGGGCTGGGACGTCGACACGCTCGAGGAGCACATCCACGCGATCGAGCACGTGCTGTACCCCGAGGTCGTGCAGATGCTCGCCGACGGGCGCGTCCACGTGCTGGAGAGCGGCAGGGTCGCAATTGATGCGCCTCGCGGCTAGCGGCGCACAGTACAATTTAGCCGAGTAGTCAGGGTGGTCATTGGCGCCAAGACGCGCGTGGCCACCTTTTGTTTTGGGTAGTCACCTGCGACGTTCTTTAACGACTAGTCATTCAAGAACGTCGCAGGTGGCTAGGTGAGAGAGGTGAGCGCATGGCGGATAACGAAGCGCTGTTTACGCCTGAGCTGGTGTTTTTTGATTGGGAGTGTGCGACGCCGGATGAGGTGTTCGCGCGGCTTGAGGGCGAGCTTGCACCACATGGCTACATTGCATCCGGTTGGCTCGATGCCGTCCGCACGCGCGAGGATGCCTATCCCACGGGTCTCGCTATGCCGGCGGCAAACATTGCCATTCCGCATACCGATCCGGGGTTTGTGGCCAAGCCCTATATCGCGGTGGTGAAGCCCGCCGCGCCCGTGACATTTAACGCTATGGCTGGCATGGGCGCTCCGGTGCCGGCGCAGATCGTCATCAATCTGGGCATCGCCGAGCCGGGCGGCCAGGTCGAGGCCCTGCAGGCACTCATGAACATCTTTATGGGCGCCGATGCCGCAGCCGACGTGCTCGGCCAGACCACGCCCCAGGGCATGGTCGACGCCATCCGCCGCCACTTCTAAGGTGGGGCTGAGTCGGCACTTGGGGACGTTCCTTTTCTGCCGGCAGTAAGGGACAGTCCCGAAGTGCCGGCATATAAAGAACGTCCCCAAGTGCCGAGTGCCAGAGCTGTCCCCTTTGCACCAAAATGGTGCAGATTAACCTGTCCCCAATGCACCAAGCGTGTCGCGGGGGCCGCGTTGTGACACAATGGCGTTTGTTCGATTCGTTATGCGAAAGGCCAACTATGGCAAATAAGAAAAAGAACTCCGAGGCCGCGCCGACGCCCGAGCAGCAGGCCCGCGCTGCCTCCAGCTCTCGCAAGAAGCAGCGCAAGACGTACGTGTCTAAGACCGTCAAGATCGTTCTGGTGGTCATCGGCGTGCTGGCGATGCTGCTTTCTGTCTCGGCGATGGCGTGCTCCGGCCTTATGTCGCAGGCTGAGGACACCTCGGGCTACAAGCTGACCGGCGGTGTTGCTGCCACTATCAACGGCACCAACCTTACCGAGGACACCGTGACCAAGCAGATCATGAGCATGCGCACGTCCTACGGCTACACCAAGGATGAGGATTGGGCGCAGTATCTGGTTGACAACGACCTCACGCCCAAGAAGTACCGCAAGCAGCTCATCGACTCCTACACGCAGCAGATTCTGCTTCAGCAGGCACAGAAGGAGAACGGCGTGACGGTGTCGGACGAGGAGGTCGAGAAGGCATGGAAGGACGCGTGCAAGAGCGCGGGCGGTGCCAAGACCTTTAAGAAGACCCTTAAGACCTACGGCTATACCGAGGACACCTACAAGGACTCGCTCAAGGAGAGCCTGGCACAGCAAAAGCTTAAGGATGCCGTGGCGCCCACCAGCAAGCCCAAGGACAGCGAGATCGTCGATTACATCAACGAGAATCTGTCTAACTACAACGATGCCCGCCGCTCGTCGAACATCCTGGTCAAGGTCGATTCCGACGCATCTGACGAGGACAAGGCCGCCGCCAAGGCCAAGGCACAGGAGTGCCTGGACAAGATCAACTCCGGCGAGCTGAGCTTTGAGGACGCCGTGGAGCAGTATTCCGACGACACTGGCTCCAAGGAGAAGAAGGGCGATGTGGGTTGGGATAAGCTCACTACCTTCGTCGACAGCTATCAGACGGCGCTCGAGGGCCTCAGCAAGGGCGATGTGAGCGACGTGGTTGAGTCGACGTACGGTTACCATGTCATCAAGTGCACCGACTACTTCCATGTCGATAATCAGGTTGATGACATCAACCAGGTGCCCAAGGCCATCAAGAAGTACGTCTCCAACGTGGTGAAGACGCAGGCGGCCAGCACCGCGTACAGCGAGTGGCTGGAGCAGTACAAGAAGGATGCCGACATCACCGTTAATCCCATGCCCAAAGACGTGCCATACAACGTCAGCCTGAAGGGCGTCACCAAGAGTTCGACCGACGATTCGTCGACGACTGAGTAATCATGGGGCGGTGCTCGCGCGAGTGCCGCCCACGCTATTGAGGAGGATTTGCAGATGACCAACGAAGAGCTGCAGAAAGAAATGATCGCGGCCATGAAGGCCAAGGACAAGGTTCGCCTGTCCATCATTCGCCAAGTTAAGGCCGAGGTGAAGAATATCGAGGTCAACGAGCGCCGCGATGTGACCGAGGAAGACGTCAACAGCATGATCAAGCGTCTGATCAAGCAGACGAGCGAGACGCTGGAGATGTCCATCAAGGCCGGCACCGACCAAGAGCGTACCGACAACCTGACCGAGCAGGTCAAGATTCTGGAGAGCCTACTGCCCGCGCAGGTTTCGGGCGAGGAGCTCGAGGCCCTGATCGAGCAGGTTATCGCCGAGCTGGGCGCCACGTCCAAGAAGCAGATGGGCCAGGTCATGGGTGCCCTGGGCAAGGCCACCGGCGGCAACTTCGATAAGCCGGCCGCAGCAAAGATCGTCGGAGCAAAGCTTGCGTAAGGGCCGAGCGGTACACAGTTGAGGCTGAGGGGGCGTGACCATTGCGGTCGCGCCCCTTTTTTGCTGGGCGGTGCTCATTGGGGACAGGCTTAAATGAGTGCCCAATGAGCGGGTACTCATTTAAACCTGTCCCCAATGAGTGGGTGGAAGGTTGCGGGTTCTTTACGGGAATGTAGTGTGGGCTGCGGAAACGTGGTTCTTTCCGTACAATAGTGCAATTCGTGTAAGCGCAGGAAAGGGACATTCATGGCAGACATGATCGAGATCAAGCATCTCAACAAGTACTTTGGCGACCTGCATGTGCTCAAAGATATCAATCTCACCGTCAAGCGCGGCGAGAAGCTCGTAATGATCGGGCCTTCCGGTTCGGGTAAGTCGACGCTCATCCGTTGTGTCGATTATCTGGAGGAGCCCACTTCGGGCGAGGTCGTCATCGACGGTACGCCGCTCACCAAAAAGAATCACCTGGAGATGGCTCGCAAGTATAGTTCCATGGTGTTTCAGCAGTTCAACCTGTATCCCAACATGACGGTGCTGGGCAACCTGACGCTCGCGCCCATCAAGCTGCAAAAGAAGAGCAAGGAGGAGGCGACCGAGATCGCCATTGCCGCGCTCAAGCGCGTCGGCATGGCGCATAAGGCCGGCGAGTATCCGCAGAATCTCTCGGGCGGTCAGCAGCAGCGCATCGCCATCGCCCGTGCCCTGTGCACCAAGCAGCCCATCATCCTGTTTGACGAGCCGACCTCGGCGCTCGACCCCGAGATGGTCCAGGAAGTCTTGGACGTTATGATTGAGCTCGCGCAGGAGGACATCACCATGATCTGCGTGACGCACGAGATGGGCTTTGCGCGCCAGGTGGCCGACCGCGTCATCTTTATGGAGGACGGCCGCATCCTGGAGGAGGGCACGCCCGAGCACTTCTTCGATAACCCCGAGAACCCGCGTTGCCGCGAGTTCCTGTCCAAGATTCTGCACTAGGCGCGGTGATGGACATGACGGATATGACGAGGGCGGCCGTGTCGCGCCGTCACTTTTTGCAGCTGGCTGGCGCCGGCATGCTCGCGCTGACGGGGACCGCGCTTACCGGTTGCGGCAACTCCACCAGCGGTGAGGGCTCCGACAAGGGGTCCAAACTTGCGGCCATTAAGTCGCGTGGCCATCTGAATGCTGGCGTTAAGAAGGATGTTCCCGGCTACGGCTATTACGACACCGCCAAGGGCCGCTTTGAGGGCATGGAAGTCGATTTGTGCTACCAGATCGCCGCTGCCGTCTTTGGCGTGAGCTACAAGGAGGCCCGTGCCCAGGAGCTTGTCGAGTTTACCGACGTAACGCCCAAGACGCGCGGTCCGCTGATTGATAACGGCCAACTCGACGTGGTCGCGGCGACCTACACCATCACCGACGAGCGCAAGAAGAGCTGGGATTTCTCGACGCCGTACCGCACCGACTACGTGGGACTCATGGTCAAGAAGCGTTCGGGCTTTACCTCGATTGAGGACCTAGACGGCAAGGTCATCGGCGTGAGCCAGGGTGCTACCACGCAGGGCCTGATCGAGCAGATGATCAAGGACAACGGCTTTAGCTGCAAGCCCGAGTTTAGGGCCTTTAGCGGCTACCCCATCATCAAGAGTTCGCTCGACGCCGGCAATATCGACGTCTTTGCTATGGACCGCTCCACGTTGGCCGGTTACATGAACGAGACCGTTGAGCTGTTGCAGCCCGAGGTCAAGTTTGGCGAGCAGGGCTACGGCGTGGCGACCAAGAAGGGCTGCGACCTTTCGGCTGTGGTCGATCAGGTGGTTTGCGATCGCCTGGCCGATGGCTGGCTCGATCAAGAGGTCAAGACCTGGGGTCTTGTATAGGCGCATCGTCCAAGGAAGGAATCAAATGCTCGAAGGATTATTTGACGCCGACCGTTGGTCGACGACATTTCAAAACATGGGGCCCTTCTGGGAGGGCTTTGGCGTGACGCTGCAGGTGGTCGTTGCTGGTCTGCTGCTGTCGCTGGTGCTGGGCACGCTGCTGGGCGTGTTCTCTACCACTCGTTCGCGCGTGCTGCGCGCCATAAGCCGCGTGTACGTGGAGTTTTACCAGAACACTCCGTTGCCCGTGCAGGTGCTCTTTATGTACATGGCCGGTCCGCAGTTTTTGCAGGCCATAACCGGTGCCGATCAGCCGGTGCGTATCGCGCCGTTCGTGCTGGGCTTCTTGGGTGTGGGCCTGTATCACGCGGCCTACATTTCGGAGGTCATTCGCACTGGCATCGAGGCGGTTCCGCGCGGTCAGATGGAGGCGGCCCAGAGCCAGGGCTTTACCCGTGCGCAGGCGTACTGGTACATCGTGCTGCCCCAGACATTCAAGATCATTCTGCCGCCGCTGTGTAACCAGGCGCTCAACCTGGTTAAGAACACGTCGGTGCTGGCGCTTGTGGCCGGCGGCGACCTTATGTACCGTTCCGACAACTTTGTGAGTCTGTACGGTTACCTGCAGGGATACATCGTCTGCTGCCTTATGTACTTCATCATCTGCTTTCCGCTCGCCATGCTGGTGCAGTGGCTCGAGCGCCGCTCCAAGGAGCGTCCGCGCGGCGTGAGCCTGGCCGAGCTGGGGCTCGACAACGTAGAGGAGGCCTAGCGCATGGAAATCTTCAACGCGACCAACCTGCTCTACATTTGGGACGGATTTGTTAAGACAATCGAGGTCTCGGCGCTGTCGATCTTTTTCTCGCTCATCTTTGGCACGGTGTTGGCGCTCGTTAAGAGCTATGCGCCCCGCCCGTTCCGTATTTTGGTGAGCGCCTATATCGAGCTGTTCCGTTGCACGCCGAACCTGTTGTGGATCCTGTTTATCTACTTTACAGTGCAGGGTTTGGACATTGTGATTTCGACCATCGCCTTTACGCTGTTTACCAGCGCTGTTATGGCCGAGATTGTGCGCGGCGGCCTCAACTCGATTCCGCGCGGCCAGTTTGAGGCAGCGCAGAGCCAGGGCTTTGGCTTCTTTGCCACCATGCGCTACATCATTCTGCCGCAGACGTTTAAGACGATCATCCCAGCGCTGTTTAGCCAGTGCACGACCGTCATTAAGGACAGCTCGTATCTTTCGGGCATTAACGTGGCCGAGCTCATGTACACGGCAAATGTCGTGATGGCCCATGCGATCGACCTGTCGCAGGTTCTTATGCTCTACGGCCTGGTGTTTGCGATGTACTTTGTGCTCAACTTTGGTATCTCGCTGCTGGTCCGAGCGTATCAGAGGCGAATGGTGGCAGCGTAGAATGTGACAAAGGGATTGTCCCTTTGTCACATAGAGAAAGGAATCGCGATGAGCGATCTGGAGAACAAGAAGAGCCCCGTGGTCATTACCATCGCGCGCGACTTTGGCGCCGAGGGCCACGAGATTGGCCGTATCCTCGCCAACGAGTTGGGGATTCCGCTGTACGATAACGAGCTGCTAGTGCGTGCGTCGCTGCGTGCGGGCGAGTCACTCGACAAGATGGCCGCCTACGACGAGCGTCTGGCCGTGGAGAACATGGCGTTCCTGCCCGACCGCTACGATGCGCGTTCGTACTCGGACAAGTTGTTCCAAAAGATGAGCCAGGTGATTTTGGACCTGGGCGAGACCGAGAGCTGCATTATCGAGGGTCGCCTGTCCGATTACCTGCTGCGCAATAACCCCAACCACATCGCCGTGTTGGTGACCGCTCCCTTTGAGGACCGCGTCGAGATCGTACGCAAGAAGCGTGGCCTCAACAAAAAGAAGGGTGCCAAGCTGGTCAAACAGCAGCAGAAGGCGCGCGAGGCGTTTTACAAGCGATACAGCGCCGGCAAGTGGAAGATGACGAGCGGCAAGGACATCGTCGTCAACCGCGCCAAGCTGGGCCGCGAGGGCTGCAAGGACGTTATCGTCGCTGCCTACCGCTACAAAGTGGCCCAACTCGAAGGCTAGCCGACCAAAAACTACCACAAAGGGGACAGGTGCCTTTGTGGTGGTTGGGGCGGCCGGTATAGAAAAAGTCCCCGCCGGGCGTGTGCTCGACGGGGACTTTGCCGTTTGATGGCTAGCGCTGAGGGTGATTACTCGCCCAGCAGGCTCTTGGTGATCGAAGCGGCGGCCTTCTTGCCGGCGCCCATCGCCAGAATGACCGTAGCGGCACCGGTGACGATGTCGCCGCCAGCCCAGATGCGGGGATCGGTGGTCTGGCCGGTCTCCTCGTCGGCGACGATGTAGCCCCACTTGTTGAGCTCCATCTTGCCGCCGATCTTCTTTGCGAAGGGGTTGGCGTTGGTGCCGATAGCCGAGATTGCGACGTCGCAGGGGATCTCCTCGATGGCGCCCTCGATGGGCACCGGGCGACGACGGCCGGACTCGTCGGGCTCGCCGAGCTCCATCTTCTGGACCTTGACGGCGCACACGGAGCCGTCCTCGCCAGCGACAAACTCGAGCGGGGAGACGAGCGGCAGAACCTCGACGCCCTCGGCCTTGGCGTGGTGCAGCTCGGCACGACGGCAAGGCATCTCATCCTCGGTACGACGGTAGGCGATGATGGCGTGCTCGGCGCCCAGGCGCTTGGCGGTACGGACGGCGTCCATAGCCACGTTGCCGCCACCAAAGACAACGACGTTCTTGCCGTGCTTGGTGGGGGTGTCGTACTCGGGGAACTTGTTGGCCTTCATCAGGTTCACGCGGGTGAGGTACTCGTTCGCGAAGAAGACGTTGGGCAGGTTCTCGCCGGGGACGTTGAGGAACTTGGGCAGGCCAGCGCCGGTCGCCACGTAGATGGCGTCGAAGCCCTGCTCGAACAGCTCCTCGGCCGTGGCCATGTTGCCCACGACGGAGTTGTACTCAAACTTGACGCCCATGTCCTCCAGGCCGTCAATCTCGCGCTTGACGACCGCCTTGGGCAGACGGAACTCGGGGATGCCGTAGACCAGCACGCCGCCGCCGGTGAAGAAGGCCTCGAAGACGGTAACGTCAAAGCCGTTACGGGCGAGCTCGCCGGCGCAGGTGATGCCGGACGGGCCGGAGCCGACGACGGCGACCTTCTTGCCGTTCTTGGGGGCCATCTTGGGCGTGGAGGCGAGCTCGGGGCGATCACCCAGGAAGCGCTCGAGCTGGCCGATGGCCACGGGCTCGGACTTTTTACCACGGATGCACTTGCCCTCGCACTGGTTCTCCTGCGGGCAGACACGGCCGCAGATGGCGGGAAGCATGGAGTCCTCGCGGATGGTATCGAGAGCGCCGCCGAAGTCCTTCGCGCGGATCTGCTCGATAAAGCGGGGGATGTTGATGTTGACGGGGCAGCCCTCAACACAGAACGGCTTCTTGCAGTTGAGGCAGCGCTCGGCCTCGGCCAGCGCCATCTCCTCGGTGAAGCCCTTGTCGACGGGGCGGAAGTCGCAGGCGCGCTCGGCAGCCGGCTCCTCGTTATCGGGGGTGCGGGGCGACTTCATATCGGCAACGAAACGACCGTTAACTAGTGGCATGCGCAGCTCTTTTCCTCATAGGCCTTGAGGGACTCGCCCTCTTCGGAACGGTAAGCGGCCTGGCGGGCACGAAGGTCATCCCAGTCGACCAGGGTGGCATCGAAGTCGGGGCCGTCGACGCAAGCGAACTTGGTCACGCCGCCCACCTCGACGCGGCAGCAGCCGCACATACCGGTGCCGTCAACCATGATGGGGTTGAGGGACGCGGTGATGGGGGTGTCGTATTTCTGGGCGGTGAGGGTCGAGAACTTCATCATCGGAACGGGGCCGACGCAGAAGACCTGGCTCACGGCCTTGTCCTGCAGCAGGCGCTCCAACGGAGCGGTGACAACGCCCTGCTCGCCGTAGGAGCCGTCGTCAGTGGTGATGTGGATGTGGTCCTCGTCGAGGAGCTCGCGGAACTGGTCCTCCATGAGCAGGAGGTCCTTGGTGCGGGCGCCCATGATGGCGTGAACTTCGTGACCGGTCTCGACCAGGTGCTTGGCGACCGGGAAGGCAATTGCCAGGCCGACGCCGCCGCCAATGACGGCGCAGGGGCCCTCGGCCATCTCGGTGGGAACGCCCAGCGGGCCCACGACGTCGCGCAGCGACTCGCCGGCCTCGTAGGTGGAAAGCATCTCGGTGGTCTTGCCGATCACCATGAAGATGAACTCGACCCAGCCCTCGTCACCGTTCCAGCCGGCCAGGGTAAACGGGACGCGCTCGCCCGTCTCGTTGGCGCGGACCATGAGGAACTGTCCAGCGTGCGCATGCTTGGCGATTGCGGGCGCCTCGATGCGGAACTTGAACACCTTCTCCGAGAACTGCGTCTTCTCCAGGATCTTATACATAGAACCCCTCTCTTGTTAGGGCCGCCGAACCGTGCCTCCACGGAAATGGACGGTAGCCCGAATAAAACCGTACGTGCACAGGCGTTGTGCAGACATACGGTGCAAATTATACCCTCATGGACATGTCACTTACGTGTGTCTTCGGCGGTTGGGAGCAGGGTTTATCCACTTTGGCCTACCAAAGGGGGAGAGGTTTATTTTGGCAGGTTTTATCGGGTAAAACGGCAAAGGGGCCAGCCTCGGGTTGCAATGAGGTCGGCCCCCTTTGGGGTGCTATGTGTGTATGGCGGTGCGCGGTTTATTGCGATGCGGCCGCTGCGGCGTTTCCGCAGTTAAAACCTGCCAAAATAAACCTATCCCTAAATGATAGGTTTTAGTGCTTGCCGTTGGCGGAGGCGGCGCCGTTGACGTGGTCGCGGGCATAGATCACGCCGTGCACGATTGCCAGACCGGCGGCATCTGCGGCGCGGGCGCAGGTGTCCTGGAAATCCTCGGCCTCGCGGGCGCGCAGCTGCTTAAGCACGTAGTCGGCGACGGCCATCTTGCCGGGAGGGTTGCCGATGCCGGTGCGGATGCGGCTGAAGTCGCGGCTGCCCATCTTGTCGATGATGGAGCGCAGGCCGTTGTGACCGGCGTGGCCACCGCCCACCTTAACACGTACGTCGCCGGCGGGAATGTCGAGCTCGTCGTGGATTACGAGCAGCTCCTCGGCCTTGATCTTGTACTCGCGGCAGAGCTTGGAGATGGGGCCACCCGAGGTATTCATATACGACTGCGGCTTGACCAGTACAATCTGGCGCTTACCGCCCTCTTCCTCGGGATCGTTGATGTTGATGAGCGCGACCTCGGCGCCGGCCTGGTTTTTCCAGTACGTGACGCCGGCCTGACGGGCCAACTCGTCGATCGCTTTGAAGCCAGCGTTGTGGCGGGTCTCGGCATACTCATCGCCAGGGTTGCCAAGTCCGGCAACCATGCGAATCTTAAGCGGCTGTGCAGCTGCCATGTTCATCCTTTCGTTGATTTGTCGCCTGCTATGGTGAGCGACCCTGTTGCCGCTGTCAAATGGAGGGCAATTGAGGTTATTTGAGGGCGTTTGGACGGCCGTCGAAATCGAGGTGGACAGTTAGTTCAGATACGTATAAGTTCTGAGGACTCGAAGTGCTCAATTCAATGCCGATACGTTGTTTTGGAGCTTTAGTTAGTCCATATGACGCTGTTTTGAAGTCTACCCTGCCTTCAAATCGGGCGAATGGTATAGAGATAACTGCAAAACAGCCTAATTCAATGTGTCCATTTATACGTATTTGAACTAACTGTCCAGCCCTGCTCGACGGTGCACGGGTGATTCGCCGTTTAGACCGGCGCAAGGCCGATTCCGGCCCGCAGGGCGTTGAGCCAAGCGGCCTGACGCTTGCGATAGCCCTTGATACGGTATCGGAATCGGACTCCCGCGAGTCGATGCATCGTTTGGGCGAAGGCTTCGAGTGCAACAAGGTCTTTCATTTGGTCGCGATTGATAACCAGGACGTGGATGCCCATTGCCTTGAGGCCATTATTTCGATTGCCATCGTGGATGCGAGCGTTTTGAAGCTCATGCCCAATTCCGTTGTATTCGTTGTCGACTCCGGCGGCCGGGCAATATAGGTCGCAGATGGCGTAAGGGATGCCGGAGGACATGTTGACCGCAAGAGTGTCGAAGTCGATTCGATAGTTGAGTAGCAGGCCTCCCATGGGCAGGCTGCAACATCCGAATCCGCCAAAGCGCATGGGCGCTCCGAGAACGGCAAACATTAGGGATTCGGCTGGGGATGCAGATCCGGGTCGGGCGAGCTTGACTGCCGTGCGAAACGAGGTGTATGAGCTGCTTTTGGCAAGCTGTGCAACAGTCTCGAGATCTTCGATGGTCGTGGCGGGCTCGCATTTGTAGTGTGCCTGTTCGTAGCGGGTTTCGTTCTGCTGTTCGGTCGCCGACTGGTCGCCCCGGCAATCGAGGTCGTCCATCGCTTCGTAGTCATCGCCCTTGGGCCAGATGTCGTCATAGGCAATGGGGTATGTTGCCCCGGGAGGAAGGGAGTAGGTTCCGAGCAGCTCCATAAGGAGCATCAAGGTTTTGGCGACTGATTCATTTTTGGAACAAAGCATGGCTGTCATGGCAGGAGACGTTGCGTAGATGTCGGCCTCGACGTGCATAATTGCACCTTCAGGAAGAGGAGTGGAGAGAATATGCTGAAGAAGTCGCTTGTCGGGGCGCCTGTTGTCTTCGTTTGAAACGAGAAGATCGAGCAGTTCGGAATCATCTTCATTCCAGGCGTCGAGTATCGAAAGTGCGCCAAAGTCTATCGCGTCATTATTGGGAATGCAGCTAGCCAAGGCCTGTGCTTGCTGTTCGCTATCAACGGAGCCCCAGGGTAGGGCAGAGTACGCCCGTCGTGCGCGACGAATTGCGCGGAGGGCGGAGAAATGTGAAATCACGGTCGTCATAGCTATAACGTACTAAGTTGGCGGCAGAATGCGACCGCCATACCGTTCTTTTCGCTCAGCGGGGTGCTGGGCGCCATGAACGGCCGGGTGTTAGGAAATCGGTGGAATCGGTTGAGGGGATTGCAGGAAATTGAGCTCTGCCGAGAAGGTTGACGATGGCTACTGGACAGTTAGTTCAGATACGTATAAGGCGGCGGGCGTTCGAGGTGTTTCTAAGGGCCTCCGAGGGCGATTTGAAGATAATATATGCGGCGGTTGTACTCGAAAGCGATGAGCTTTGGGCAGTATGGCGTTCGCCGGGGAGCTCAGAAGGCTCCGAACGGACCTTTGGAGCTTTAAAAAATACGTATCTGAACTAACTGTCCAGGGCGGATTAGCGAGGAATAGAAAAAGGGTCGGAAGCGAGCTTCCGACCCTTAAAAACATCAAAGATGATGCGATACGCGTTGGACTACAGCGCGAAGTCGCCGCCGACGAGCGTGGAGACGGGCTCCTCGTGGTAAACGGCGGAGATGGCCTGAGCGAACTCCTCGGCGACCGAGATGGTCTTGATCTTGCCGCCGACCTCGACGGGAATGGCATCGGTGACGACGCACTCGACGATGGGGGCATCGTTCAGGCGCTCGATGGCCGGACCGGAGAAGATGCCGTGGGTGGCGCAGACGTAGATGTCGCCGGCGCCCATAGCCTTGAGCTCCTTGACGTTGGCGCACAGGGTGCCAGCGGTGTCGATCATGTCGTCGTTGATGATGCAGGTCTTGCCCTTGATGTCACCGATGATGCCCATGACCTCGGCGGCGTTGTGGCGCGGACGGCCCTTGTGGGCGATGGCCAGGTCGCAGCCGAGCATGTCGGACAGCTTCTTGGCGGCCTTAGCGCGACCCACGTCGGGGGAGACGACAACCAGGTTGTCGGTGTCGAAGTGCATGTCGTTGTAGTACTGGCCAAACAGCGGCAGTGCGGACAGGTGGTTAACCGGGATATCGAAGAAGCCCTGGATCTGACCCTGGTGCAGGTCGAGGGTGATGATGCGGTTGACGCCGGCGCGCTCGAGCAGGTTGGCGACGAGGCGGGCGGTGATGGGCTCGCGCGGGCCGGCCTTGCGGTCCTGGCGGGCATAGCCGTAGTGGGTGATAACGGCGGTGATGGAGCGGGCGGATGCGCGCTTGGCAGCGTCGGTGGCGATGAGCAGCTCCATGAGCATGTCGTTGACGTTGCCGCCGGCCACGGACTGAATCAGGAAGACGTCGGCGCCGCGGACGGTCTCGTCGTAGCGGGCGTAAATCTCACCATTGGCGAACTGCTTTAGCGTAAGGCCCGAAAGCTCGACCCCAAGGTACTCAGCAATCTTCTGAGCGAGGGGACGGTTGGAGGAACCGGAATACACGCGGATGGACTTGCGCATATTCTCCGACTTCTCGGGATCATTAATCGGCATTACCCTTCTCCTTTATATCGAATGCCATATAGATGCCTTGTTGCATTGTAACCGCGCGACGGGGTTAATCGGGTCTTGATAACGTCTTTACCGTCAACGGACACGAACCGACCACTCATCCGGTTGCGCAGGTCACGATAGAAAAAGGAGCCGCCCCCATGGGAACAGCTCCTTAGATGCTTGGTAAAACGTTATACCTCGTCGTCTTCGTGCAGACGGCGGCGGTAATCGGCGGCCCAGCCCTCAATATTTACCTGACGGGCACGGCCCAGACCGAGTGCGTCAGCCGGGACCGGCTCGGTGATGACGGAGCCGGCGGCCACGAGCGCGCCGTCGCCGATTTGAGCGGGTGCGACCATCATGGTGTCGGAGCCGATGAAGGCGTCCTTGCCGATGACGGTCTTGTGCTTGTGCACGCCATCGTAGTTGCAGGTGATGGAGCCCGCGCCCACGTTGACGCCGGAGCCCATGGTGGTGTCGCCGATGTAGGACAGGTGCGGCACCTTGGAGCCCTCGCCGATCGTGGACTTCTTGATCTCCACGTGCGTGCCGGCCTTGGATCCGTCGAGCATGTGGGTGCCCGGGCGCAGGTAGGCGCGCGGGCCGCAGTCGACGCCGTTCTCGATGACGGCCTCGATGGCGATGGTCTCATCGATGGTGCAGCCGCTGCCGACGGTGGTGTCGGTGAGGCGACTGTTGGGGCCGAGCTGGCACTCTTCGCCCACGGTGACGTGACCGATCAGATGCGTCTGCGGCCACACGACGGTGTCTCGGCCGATGACGGCATCGGGGCCGATCCAGGCCTGCGTGGGGTCGATGAACGTGACGCCCTCGGCCATCCAGTGCTCGTTGATGCGGTCGCGCGCGATGGCGGTGAGCTGCGCGAGCTGGATGCGGCTGTTGACGCCTAGGCCGTCGCGGTAGTCGTCGCAGTGGAAGATGGAGACCGCCTGGTCGTGACCCTTGAGGATTTCGAGCATGTCGGGCAGGTAGTACTCGGACTGCGCGTTGTCGTTGCCGATCTCGTTAATGTGGGCGGCGAGCTGCGCGCCGTCAAAGGCGTAGCAGCCGGCGTTGCACTCCAGCAGCGTGGCGGCCTGCTCGGGCGTGCAGTCCTTCTGCTCGATGATGCGCTCGATCTGGCCGTCGGCGCCCAGCTTGATGCGGCCGTAGCCAAAGGGGTCGGGCGGGGTCATGGTCATGACGGTGCAGGCGAGCTCGCCGGTGGCGACGGTCTGCGCGAACTTGGCGACGGTGTCGGCGGTGATGAGCGGCAAGTCGCCGTTGAGCACGACGACGGGGCCTTGCGTGATGCCGCAGGCCTCGAGCGCGACCTTCACGGCGTGGCCGGTGCCCAGGCGCTCGGTCTGCTCGACGCACTCGACCTTGGTGGCGCTGTTGGCGTAGGCGCCGTCGATCAGGGCGCGCATCTCGTCGGCGTGGCTGCCGATGACGACCACGACGCGGCTGCAGCCGGCCTTGATGGTAGCGTCGACGATCCACTGGACCATGGGCTTGCCCAGGATCTTGTGCGAAACCTTGCAGTGGTTCGACTTCATGCGGGTGCCCTCGCCGGCGGCGAGGATAATTGCGGTTGCGTCCATGTGATCTCCTGTTACGTTATAGAGACGTGTGTTTGGAAACGATACACGGCGCAATATGATACCGCAGGCATATGATGAGCGCGTAACGATTGGCTCATGGCGGCCGATGTCGGTGCCGCCGGCGTGGCGTTTGCGCTGCTTGCGTGCGGCGTTGGCGGTGCTGCGGAGCTGTCGTTTGAGCGAGGGGACGGGGGTGCCCGTGGACAACATACAAGAGGAGTTTGGCGGCGAGCCCGTCGCGGCATTCTCGATGTCGCATCCGGCTGTGCCGGCCCTCTACATGGTGCTGACGCTGGGGCTCACCATGTTCTCGATGCAGCCGGTGCTGATTGCGCTGTCACTTGCGGGCGGGCTGGCGTATGGATTTGCGACGCGCGGGGCTGCCCGCACGCTGGGCGCACTCCGCTGGCAGCTGCCGGTGATTTTGATTATCGCGCTGGTCAATCCGCTGTTTAGCGCCTCGGGCTCGACGGAGCTGTTCCGTATTGGCATGCGCGCGGTGTATCTGGAAAGCATGGTATACGGCCTGTGCATGGGCGGGCTGTTTGTGGCGAGCGTGCTGTGGTTTGAGGCCGCGGCGTCGATGCTCGAATACGACAAGGTGCTCGCGCTGCTGGGCAATGCCGCACCGGTGATTGCGCTCATGATCTCGATGTGCATGAGGCTTATCCCGCAGTTTTTACGCCGCGGTCGTACGGTGCTGGCGGTGCAGGATGCGATTGATGTGCCGGGCCGCGCGCCCACCGATCCCGTGCGATCGCGCCTGCGGGCGTCGAGCGTGTTGATGGGCTGGGGCATGGAAGATTCGCTGGAGCGCGCGGACGCCATGCGCTCCCGTGGGTGGGGCGCCGCGACGCGTCGAACGACGTATGCGCGGTATCGGCTGGGGCGCGGCGATGTTGCCGCGCTGGTTGGACTTGCGCTGTTTGGCATGGCCACGACGGCAGTGGCGTGGACTGCGACGATGCAGTATTCGTTTTACCCGCAACTATCGGTGCCGGCGCCGTGGCTGGGCTATGTCGTGTACGCTGCCTGGATGATGCTGCCTTGCGCGTCGCACGCGATTGATGAGAAGAGGTTTGGCTGATGGCTCGGTTGGATAGGAGCTCGGCGGCGGGTGTGGCATATGGCTCGGCCGCGCCGGCGATTGAGGTGCGAGGCCTTAGTTTTGCCTATCCCGGGGCCGAGGCACCGGTGCTCGAGGGGCTTGATTGGCGTGTTTCCCAAGGTGCGTTTGCACTGCTTGTTGGCGGTACCGGTTCGGGCAAGTCGACGCTGCTGTCGCTGCTCAAGCCCGAGATCGCGCCGGCGGGTACGCGCTCCGGCGAGCTGCGCGTGCTGGGCGAGCCCGTCGCCGACATGGATGTGCGGGCATCGGCGGAGCGCGTGGGCTATGTGTTCCAGGATCCCGAGAACCAGATCGTGTGCGAAACCGTGTGGCACGAGATGGCGTTTGGCCTGGAAAACTTGGGGCTAGCACGTGATGAGATGCGCCGTCGCGTAGCTGAGACCAGCTATTTCTTTGGGCTGGAAGATTGGCTTCACCGCGATACTGACACGCTTTCGGGTGGTCGCAAACAGTTGCTGTCGTTGGCGGCCGTTCTGGCGTTGCGCCCGCGCGTGCTGCTGCTCGACGAGCCCACGTCTCAGCTTGATCCGGTTGCGGAGAAGAATTTCCTGCACGCGCTGTTTCGTGTGAATCGCGAGCTGGGCTGCACGGTTGTTGTGGCGACGCATCAGCCGCGGCCGATGCTCGAGTATGCGACGTGTACGTACCGGATTGAGGGCGGTCGCGTGCGCGAGGTGGCGGATATGTCTTCTTTGGGACGCCGAGAATCGCTGTTTTCCGATGACATGTTGGGGTGGGGTGCCATCCGATGTGCAAAAAACGGAGTATTCAGCAGGCGTGAGGACAATTTGGGTTCTCTGGAGCCGCCCGGGGACGTATCGAGCGCGAAAAAAAGTTCGGAATTGGACAAATCGTCCGAATTTGTGGCGCAAACGTCGCTCGAGAACGGTTCGGAAGCCTTCTCGCGCACGGATGGAAGCAGAATACTCCAAAAAATGCACGGCGGGTCGGCTACCACCCTGTCGGAAGGCTGGTTTCGCTACGATCGCGCGGGCGGTTGGGTGCTGCGCGGGCTCGATGTGACATTTTCAGCCGGTGCGGTGCATGCGATTGTGGGCGGTAACGGCTGCGGCAAGTCGACGATGCTCTCGGTCCTGGCCAAGACGGCTAAACTGCAGCGTGGCCGCATGGTGCGTGGGACGGCTTCGGCGGCGCTGCTGCCACAGAATCCCAAGGCATTGCTGGTCGCCGAAACGGTGCGCGACGAGCTGATGGAATGGGCTTCGACCTGCGGATACGACGAGGCCGCAGTACAGGAGCAGACAGCGCGTCTGGGCCTGGCGGGCTTGGAGGCGCGTCACCCGTACGATCTTTCGGGCGGTCAGCGCCAGCTGCTTGCGTTGGCAAAGCTGCTGTTGATTGGTCCGGAGTTGCTGCTGCTTGATGAGCCCACCAAGGGCCTTGATCTGACAAGTCGCTGTATTATCGCCCGAGCCCTGCGCGAGCATGCGCAGGCCGGCGGCACCGTCGTCATTGCCACGCACGACTTAGACTTTGCCGAGCAGGTGTCCGATGACGTCGCCATGATGTTCGACGGCGAGATCGCCTGCATGGAGCCTCCTGCAGATTTCTTTGCCGACAACGTGTTCTACAGGGCGTGATGGGATGACGGATTATCGCGCCTCGCGCCTACTCACAAAAATGGAGATTCCGCTGCTCCTGGCGGTGCCGGCAGTGATGGCTGCGGCGTTACTGGTGGGCATTGAGCAGGCGGCGCTTGCCATGCTGGTTGTAGTGGCGCTCGTGCTCGCACTGTTCTTTGCGGGCTACGAGACCTCGCGCCCGGGCCTGCGCCAGATCATGCCCACGCTGGTGCTGGCGGCGCTGGCCGCGGCGGGCCGCATCCTGTTTGGGCCCATTCCCGATTTTAAGCCCGTGAGCGCCATCGCCATTATCGCGGGTGCGACACTTGGCCGTCGCAATGGTTTTATGGTCGGCGCGTTGGCAGCGCTGACCAGTAATTTCTTTTTTGGACAGGGCATGTGGACGCCGTGGCAGATGTATGCCTGGGGTCTGGTGGGCTATATCGGTGGCGCACTGGCGCATGCGGGCGCGTTTGACCGCGCCGATGGAACCGTGCGAATGCCGGCTCTGTTGGCGTATGGCTTTGCCTCGGGCTTGCTGTATGGCGTCGTGATCAACGCGTATGACATCATCGGTTTTGTGCAGCCGCTCACCTGGGCAGGCGCCGTAGCGCGTCTTGCTACGGCGGTGCCGTTCGACATCATGCATAGCCTCGCGACCTGCGTGTTTTTGGCCGCTCTGTACAAGCCCTGGTGTCGCCGCATCAACCGCGTCGTCGTGAAGTACGGGCTGTAGTGGTGGTTGCGCCGGGGCGAGAATCAATACTACCTTGGTGTCATATCAAAACTATGCCGGTTTACGGGGCTGGATTGACGCAGACCGACCATACCGACATTTTTCGATAATAGACGAGCCGTCTACCTGCGGCTCTGTTATTTCGGAATTGCGTATGGTTGGGGGTTCGCGATTCTGCCCCGTAAACCGGCATAGTTTTGATATGGCCGGCATATATTGCTGTCGCCACTGATCTCAGAGGGCCGAAAGGATCCGTTTCCCCGTCCCTAAGCGGTCGCTGGGGATGCCCGCCACGAAACCAGCCCATCTACTACGTTTAGCTTGATACCCCCGACCATGACCGCGTTTTATGAAAAACCGCAGGCTTTCTACCTGCGGTTTTCTTTTTGCGTTGTTCGCTGTGGTTGAGGGTGGTGGCTTAAACGTAGTAGAAGGGCCAGTTTCGTGGCAAGTGGGCCACGTGGATGCCCTCGCGAGGTGAAAATGACCCCTTTTCCTCCGTCCCCGGGGGATCATGGGGGTTAGAGCTCCAGGGCGAGGGTGACGGGGCAGTGGTCGCTGCCGAAGATGTCGCCGCGGATGCCGGTGCCGCGTACGTTGCCGGCGATTGCGTCGCTTACCAGGAAGTAGTCGATGCGCCAGCCTGCGTTGTTCTTGCGGGCATTAAAGCGGTAGCTCCACCAGCTGTAGACGCCCTCGACGTCGGGGTTTGCCGCGCGCCAGGTGTCGGTAAAACCGGCGTCGAGCAGCTCGGTAAACTTGCCGCGCTCCTCGTCCGAAAAGCCGGCGTTGCCGCGGTTGGACTTGGGGTTCTTAAGGTCGATTTCCTCGTGCGCCACGTTAAAGTCGCCGCAGGTTACGACGGGCTTGCCGGTCTCGCGCTCAAGCACGCTCAAAAAGCCGCGATAGGCATCGTCCCAGGCCATGCGTACATCGATGCGCGCGAGCTCATTTTGGGCGTTAGGCGTGTAGACATCCACAAACCAAAACTTGTCGAACTCGAGCGCGCAGACGCGGCCCTCGGTTGCGGCCTGGGCGACGAGCTCGGTCGCTTCGCCCTCGCTAGCGTAGGGTAGCAGCGCATCGGCGTGCAGCGTGCGCAGCGGTTCCTGGCGGCTAAAGACCGCAGTACCCGAATAACCTTTACGCTCGGCGTAGCTCCAGGTTTGGTGATAACCGGGCAGGTCGATATCGACCTGGCCCTCTTGCAGCTTGGTCTCCTGGAGCGCCAGAATATCGACGTCGAGTTCTTGCGCGATCTGAATAAAGCTCGGGTCCTTTTTGAGCACGGCGCGCAGGCCGTTGACGTTCCACGAGGCGAAAGTGTAAGTCTGGGGCATGGTGTCCTTTCGACGGGGTTGGCAGGCTTAAGATTAGCGCAACAGGGGCGGGGCGGAGTCCGCGAGTGATGGTGCAAACGCCGCCGTCCCTAAGACACGGACGGAGGACATATATGACGCAGGCAATATCGGACCCCAAACAGGCCTCCGCCGCGCTGGCGGAGCTGTTCGAAACCCATAGCCACGTGGTCTTCTTTGGCGGCGCGGGCGTTTCCACGGCAAGCGGCATTCCCGATTTCCGCAGCGTGGACGGTCTGTATCACCAGCGGTTTTCCTATCCGCCCGAGACTATGCTCTCGCACAGCTTCTGCGAGGCGCATCCGGCGGAGTTTTTCGACTTCTACCGGACCAAGATGATCGCCCTTAACGCCAAGCCCAACCACTGCCATGCCAAGCTGGCGGAGCTGGAGCGCGCCGGCAAGCTCGACGCCGTGGTGACGCAAAATATCGACGGCCTGCACCAGATGGCCGGCTCGCAGCGCGTGTTCGAGCTGCATGGCTCGGTCCACCGCAATATCTGCCAGACGTGCGGCGCGGTCTACAGCGCCGAATGGATTTGCTCGCGCGAGCACGAGGATGCCGCGGGCGTGCCCGTGTGTCCTGCGTGCGGCGGTCGCATCAAGCCCGATGTGGTCCTCTACGAAGAACCGCTCGATGAGCGTGTGCTTACCGGCGCCATTGCTGCCATCGCTGCAGCCGACGCCCTCGTCGTGGGCGGAACCTCGCTCGTAGTGTATCCGGCGGCGGGCCTCACGCGTTACTTTACCGGCGATACGCTGGCCATTTGCAATTTGGCGCCCACCGATCAGGATGCAAATGCCGACCTGCTGATTTCTTGCGACATCGCGGGCGCGTTTGCGTTCTAGCCCGCGCGCGCGGATACAATAGAAAGACTGATTGCAAAGCGACCCCGCCGTCAGCGCCCGAGTGCGGCGGCGCGGGCATTTTAGGAGGATGTTCATGGCGAACGACAGCAAGACATGGCGGTGCGGAAAGTACGAGCTCAGCTTTGACCGTCCGCGCATCATGGGCGTCCTCAACGTGACGCCCGATTCGTTTAGTGACGGCGGTGAGCACTTTGACCAAGATGCCGCTATCGAGTACGGCCTGGCGATGCTCGATGCCGGCGCCGACATCATCGACGTGGGCGGCGAGTCCACGCGCCCCGGCTTTACCCCGGTCAACCCCGACGAGGAGGCGCGTCGCGTGCTGCCCGTCGTGCGTGCGCTCGCCAAAGAGGGCGCCATCGTCTCGATCGACACGCGTCATGTGGCAGTTGCCAAGGCGGCTGTGCGCTGCGGTGCTTCGATTGTCAACGACGTGACGGGCTTCACCGATCCCAAGATGGTTGAGTTCGTTAAGACGAGCACCTGCGGCGTCATCGTAATGCATGCCGGCGAGGTCGCCGCACCCGCCCGCACGCACGCGACGGTGCAGCTCGATACCTCGGCTGCGGCGTTTGTTGCCGAGAAGGCACGCGAAGCGGCTGCCGAGGCCGCGCGCGAGGCCGAGAAGCCGGCCCGTCGCCGTCGCGGCAAGCTGTTGGGCGAGCCCAAGGTTGAGGCCAAGCTTCCGGGCGGTGTGGTACAGCCCTCGCTGCCGTTTGGCGAACCGGAGCCCGCGCCCGAGCCTGTTGACGAGCCAGAGACGCCGGCTGCCGATCAGGCTGCCCCTGCCGCCGCTGCGCCCGAGACCGTGCCCGCAGCTACCGAAGCCGCACCAGAGCCCAGCGACCACCTGGCCGCCATGATGCGTCGCAGCGCCCGCCGCGAGGAAGCCTATGTGCCCACCTCGCAGCTCCGCCGCTTTACCCTGCCCGATTCGGCGCCCATCATGCGCCGCGTCATGGGCTTTCTGTCCGACCAGGCCCGTACGCTCATCCATGCCGGCGTGTCGCGCGACCGTATCTGCATCGATCCCGGCCCGGGCTTTGGCAAGACGGCCAACGAAGACATCGTCATCCAGCGCGAGACCGCCAAGATGGCGTCGCTGGGCTATCCGCTCATGTGCGCCGTGTCGCGCAAGCGCTTTGTGGGCGCCGTCTCGGGCGTGACCGAGGCCGCCGAGCGCGATGCCGCCACGTTTGGTGTGTGCCTGGGCGCCATCCAGGCCGGCGCCAACATCGTGCGCGTACATGACGTTGCGGGCTTTGCGCAGTTCCTGAACGGTTACTGGGCCGTTGCCAAACCGCAACCGCGCCGCGCGTTTGTGGCCGTGGGTTCCAACCTGGGGCATCGCTGCGACAACATCCGTGCTGCGCGCGACATGATTGCCGAGATCCCGCTCACCTGCGTGTCCAACTGCTCGCGCATCTACGAGAGCGAGCCGGCCTACGAGACGCGCCAGGACGCATTTGCCAACGCCGTCATCGAGATCAAGACCGAGCTGGCTCCGCTGGTGCTGCTTGACGAGCTCATGAAGATCGAGGCCGAGCTGGGCCGCGACCGCTCCAAAAAGGCCAAGGCAAACGGCCCGCGCACCATCGACTTGGACCTGCTGTGGATGGACGGCGAGACCCACGGTGGCAAAAAGCTGCGCCTGCCGCATCCGCTCATTGGCGAGCGCGACTTTGTGCTGGTGCCGCTCGAGGACCTGATGCACGACCCGGCGCGGTTCTTCCGCTACAACGGCGTCGAGGTCAAGGAGCCCGAGGATCGCGTGGGCCATATCGTGGGCGAATTGGGGCGTATGTAGATGATCGAGATGAATGTTGTTGCCGCCGGTACCGAGCTCGACGCGGCGCGTGACGCGGGCCGCGAGGGCATGTCCGCGGGCTGGTGCGCGTGGAGCGCGGACGATGCATCGCTGACGTTTTCGCTGGTCGTGCGCCCCGATGTGAACATGCACGCCTTCCACGGCCTGCCGTTTGTGGCCGCAATGGGCATGATGGACGCGCTCGCGGGCACAGCCGCAACGCCGGGTCTGGGGCTTGCCGGCAAGGTGGGCATCCAGTGGCCGAGTGACATCGTGTGCGGCGCTCCTGCGTTTGAGACGTCGCTCGCGCGCGTCGCCGTCAACGGTGGTGCCGGTGCCGCGGGCATGTTTGCCGCGGTGACGGTGGATGTTGAGCGTTCGGCGCTGAGCGAGCTCGGCGTAGATGTGGCCGATGAGGCGCTGGTCGAGGTATTGGCCGCGGCAGTACTCGCTCGCATTGACACCTGGGCGGTTGTTGCCAACACACCACAGGGTGCTGCTGGTCCGTTGGCTCCCGTGCTGGGCGAGTACTTCGACATGGTGCCGCTGCTCGGTCGCCAAGTTGCGGCGGTGTCGCCCAACGGCTTGCCACTTGCGGTCGGTGTGTTTGCGGGCCTGGACATCTGGGGCCGCGCGACCATCAAGACCGATGCCGGCGAGCAAGAGTTTCCGCCCGAGGCCGTGCGCATTCGCGGGCTGTAACGCAGGGTGCCCACGCTCAAAGATAACGATGACAACAAAGCCCTCCTCGGCTGTGCCGGGGAGAGCTTTTGCGTGACTGCAGGGCGGCATCTCGGTCCTATTCCTCAAAACTGACAAATTTTCGTTTTTGAGGAATAGGAAACATGCACGATATCGCTGTGCTGGGCGTGTTCGAGGAGTCTCTATTCCTCAAAATTGAAAATTATTCAGTTTTGAGGAATAGGCTTGGCGAACGTTTGCGGGGACTGTGGCATCGGGCGTGCTCGACTTAGGTCCTCGTCCTACCCCAGCTTCTGCATGCGGCGGTAGATTTCGCAGATGCCTTTGATGGTGAGTTGGCCGTCGACCACGTCGAAGGCATCGGTCGAATCGGCGACGATGCCGGCGAGACCGCCCGTGGCGATAACGGTGGCATCGTCGCGGCCCAGCTCGCGCTTCATGCGCGCGACCAGGCCCTCGGCCATGGCGGCGGCGCCCACCACGGCGCCGACCTTGATGCACTCCTCGGTATCGCGGCCGATGGCGTGCTCGGGCGCCTCGAGCGGCACGCTGGCGAGTTTGGCGGCACGGGCGGCAAGCGCGTCCATGGAGATGCGGATGCCCGGCGCGATCGCTCCGCCAATGTAATAACCGTCCTCATCGATGACGTCGATATTGGTCGCGGTGCCAAAGTCCACCACGATTGCCGGCGCGCCGTAGAAAGTTTCGGCCGCAACGGCGTTGGCGACGCGGTCGGCACCCACGGCTTGGGGGCGCGCCGCGCGCAGCTTGGTTACGGCGGCCGTCTGCGGCCCGATGACGATGGCGTCCGCGGCAATGCGATCGGCCACGGCGTGCCACTCGCGCGAGAGCTGCGGCACCACGCCGGCAAAGGCGATCGCGTCGACCGCGTCGAGCGAAAGGCCGTACATCTTAAAGAAACCCATCAGGCGCACATGGATCTCGTCGGCGGTATAGGAGCGGTCGGTGGGCATGCGCCACGACTGCACCAGCTCGTCTCCGTCAAACAGGCCCATGGCCGTCTGCGTGTTTCCCATATCGATAGCGAGCAGCATGTCTACTCCCAGTGTTGGCATAAAAGGACGCGCACCATTGTATACGCGCCGCCGACGGCACTCGGCTGCGATTCGTTTACGGTGATAGGGGCTGAGGGGTTTAAATATGAAGGAATTATGCTCTACGAGATTTTCCTTGCCGTTTACCGAACTCCCGTGTAATATTCTTTTTTGCGCACATGAGGCGCCCAGACATTGCGGGGTGGAGCAGTCTGGTAGCTCGCCGGGCTCATAACCCGGAGGTCGTAGGTTCAAATCCTGCCCCCGCGACCAAGAACTTGCAGCTCGTCGGCCTAGCCGGCGGGATTTTTTGTTATTCCGGGACCGTGTTTTCGGTCCAATTCTCGGCCTCTCAAACAAAATCTCGATCTGTAACATCTAGACCCGATTTGGGCGGCCAAGTGTTACAGATCGAGATGTTTCGGCAGGACGGTCTTCGTTTGTCTAAATCTGTAACACGAGGGACGGATTTTGCCGAGTTGTTGTTACAGATTGAGATTTTCTAGCAGGCGGGCCCCGTTTGTCTCGATCTGTAACATCTGGGGTTCATTTTGCTGAGTAACTGTTACAGATCGAGATCTTTCGGCAGGCTAGATTGGATTGTCTCAATCTGTAACAGGTAGGGGTAAAAAGTGGGTCTAGATGTTACAGATCTAGATTGTTGAGGATGGGACGAGATGAATATCTTTATCTGTAACAGTAGGACCCGGTTTCGCCGCGTAACTGTTACAGATTGAGACAAACCGACGCCCCGCCCCGCCCCATCCACCTGCCGCCGCCTGCTATCCGCCGATTTCCGTTGCGCTGCCGCACTCCCATGCCATATCCTCTAGACAACTACGCGGCATCATCGCCGCCGCGCCTACAAGAGAGGAATGTCCATGACCGCACCTGCATCCAAGCTGCTCCAGCCCATTACGGTTGGCCCCCTTGAGCTCAAGAACCGCATTATGTTCCCGCCGCTTACCACCGGTTACGAGGAGCGCGACGGTTCCATTGGCGAGCGCAGCCTGGCTTTTTACGAGCGCCTGGCCCGTGGCGGCGTGAGCTACATCGTCATCGGCGACGTCGCTCCCGTCATGACCGCGAGCCCCACGCCCAAGCTGGCAACCGACGCCCAAATCCCCACGTTTAAGGCGCTGGCCGATGCCGTCCACAAGCACGGCGCCAAGGTCGCGCTGCAGCTGTTCCACCCCGAGTACGATGTGCCCGGTGTCGGCCGCATGGTCATGGGCTCCATGGCTGCCGCCAAGGCCGCGCAGGAGGCCAAGGCCGCCGGCGACGAGGAGACCTTTGCCGCCAAGATGGCCGAGTCCAACGAGATCCGCAACCAGGCCTACGCCAAGCTGCATCACGACATGCAGCACTTTGTGAACGAGGCGAGCGTAGAGCAACTCACCCAGATCAAGGAGGCCATCGCTGCCTCGGCCGCCCGTGCGCAGCAGGCCGGCATCGACGCCATCGAGGTCCACGGCGATCGTCTGGTGGGTTCGCTGTGCTCGGCCATCCTCAACCAGCGCACCGACGAGTACGGCGGCTCGTTCGAGAACCGCGTTCGCTACGCGCTGGAGGTCGTCGCTGCCATTAAGGAAGCCGCGCCGCAGCTGATGGTGGAGTACAAGCTCCCCGTGATCATGGAGAACCCCGACGGCACGCCGCGCGGCAAGGGCGGCCTGCAGCCCGACGAGGCCTGCGAGTTCGCCAAGCTGCTCGAGGGCGCGGGCATCGATATGATCCAGGTCGCACAGGCCAACCACACCGGCAACATGGGCGACACCATTCCGCCCATGGGCGCCATGCCCTACAACTGGACGCTGCCCGTGGCCGAGCGCGTCAAGGCCCTGGTCTCCGTGCCGGTGGCAACCGTGGGCCGCGTGGTTTCGGTCGAGGCCGGCGAGAAGATTCTGGAAGACGGCGCCGCCGACATCATCGCCTATGGCCGCTCGCTCATGTGCGACCCCGACATTGCGCTGAAGGCCGCCACGGGTGAGCCCATCCGCGAGTGCCTCAACTGCAACAAGGGTTGCGTCGATGCGATTCAAAACCGCAAGTACATTTCGTGCGTGCTCAATGCCGAGAACGGCGACGAGGCGACCATCGCCATCAAGCCGGGCGAGGGCGACAAGAAGGTCGCCGTGGTGGGCGGCGGCATCGCCGGCCTGGAGGCCGCGCGCGTGGCGGCCAAGCGCGGCTACGACGTGACCATCTACGAGGCGAGCGATCACTTGGGCGGCCAGATTGTGCTGGCGGCTGCGCCTCCGCGCAAGGACGAGATCATGCGCTCGGTCGAGTACTACGAGAAGATTCTGCCTGGTCTGGGCGTGAAGGTTGAGCTCAGCCATGCCGCTACCGCTGAGGACCTCAACGCCGCCGACGCCGCGATTGTGGCTGTGGGCGCGCACGACGTGGTCATCCCCGTTCCGGGTGCCGACTCGGAGAAGGTCGTCTCGAGCTGGGACGTGCTGGCCGGCAAGGTGGAGCTTACGGGCCGCGTCGCCGTCATTGGCGGTGGCCTGGTGGGCACCGAGACTGCCGAGTACCTGCTGCGGCGCGGCTGCGAGGTGGCGATTGTCGAGATGCTCGACAAGATTGCCGCGGGCGAGTCCGAGACCATTCTGCCGCTGATTATGAGCGACTTTGCCGAGCACAACGTGGAGCAGCACGTGAAGACCCGCCTGACCGCCATTACCGACGAGGGCGTGGAGGCCGTGCGCACCACCGAGGACGGCGCCGAGGAGCCGGTAAATATCGCCTGCGATTACGTGGTGATGGCCGTGGGCTCCAAGGCCAACGCGTTTGGCCTGGACGGCGTGACGGTGCCCGTGACCTGCGTGGGCGACTGCTCGGGCGAGCGCACCGCCGACATTGCGAGCGCCATCCGCACGGCGTATCACGCGGCCAACGAGCTGTAGTTGAGCATCGCGGCCAGGCGGGGCGGTAGCACGGATTCGTCTCGCCCGGCTGTGTCCCGTCGGGTGTCAACCGGTGCGGGGCCTGCAAGCGCAGCAGGTCCCGCCCTTTTTGTTTTGCTCCGGTGGATGGCAATGCGCGGTAATCATGAGGAGTGAGGGCGTCTACTACCTTGCAGATCACTCAAAATTATTGGGGGAGGGGTTAATAACTATATCCTCTATACCAAAGGACATAAAGAGATGCCAATTTTGTTGACAAGCGAATGACGATTAGCTGTGAGTCAGCTACCAGCGTAAATAATCGATAAAGATATGTCGTAATTTGGTGCCAAATGCCCAGATAATGCCGCGTCTATTTTAATTAACTGCTTTGAGCAAACAGTAAAATGCTATTATCTAACTTGCACGTAAGAAAGCAGATTAACGGTTAAGGCTGTTAGCGCCGGGCGATTTTAGCCGCTAATAGTCAAACTATTTTGACCAATCCCGGTCACCGAATAATGGCCACCGTGCCTCCCCGCCGCCACTACGCT
>JAGZSF010000008.1 GCA_018381235.1 Collinsella sp.
AGGAAAGTCATAGATGCGGGCGTGTTGGCTAAAATGGGTCGGCCGGGATTGGTCAATCTCGGCCGACTATATTTGGCTAAATTATTCCGGCGCTAACAGTTTCTACAGTTCAGCTTCCAGTTCGGCTTTGTGCTCGTAGAGGTAGTCGCGCATGTAGGGGATGGCAAATGAGACCTTGCCGTACGAGGGAGCCTCGATAATCGATTCTCTTAACAGGCGGCTGCGGACGGAACTCACCTGTTGAGGCGTTTTGTTTAGGGCATCGGCAACCATGCTGGTCGAGCTCGTCTGCCCCAAAGACGCCATGCTCAGCAGATAAGCGATGCACGTGGGCGGAATGCGCTGCAGCGCGGGCTCAATCACCATGGCGCAGAAGCGTTCGCGTGCCGTTGCAATGCCGCGCTCGGCTTCTTCTTCTCCAATAATCGCTGTATGTGCGCGTCTTGCCAACTGCCATGCGTAGTATCCAACGAGTTGGATCATGAAAGGATAGCCTTGCGTTGCCTCGGCAAGTTGGCCGGCAATACCTGGCTGCAACTCCATGCCAGACGCTTCAATGGTTTCCTCGAGGGAGTACGACACTTCGGTTACTGCCACAGCCTTCAGGTCAAAGGGGAGGGCACGGCGCAAAAACGTAAGTGTCTTTCCGTTGATGATGCTTTCAATCATCGAAGGCAGCCCAGCAAAAACAAAGGCGATATCAAGGTCTTCGCCGATAACCTGCTGAATCGCAATGGAGAGCGTTCGGACCTCATCGAGCTCTGCGTCTTGAACCTCGTCGAGAGTGATGAGCAGGCCATTTCCATTCTTGGATATTGTCTGTCTCATGGCGTCGCGTAGCGATGGGCCGATTCGCTCAATATCTATGCTGCCGATGGATATGCCAGCTACGGTGGGCTCAAATCTGGCGTGTTTTGCCTGGAATTTGGGCTGCAGCTGTTCGAGAATGCGCTGGCAAAGTCCCTCGGTTGCGACCTCTTTTATGACCGTCCAGCCACGGCTTTGCGCCAAACGTGAGCACTCGTCAAGGAGGACCGTCTTGCCCGTTCCACGGACGCCGGCTATGCGCATTAGGCGCCCAGGGGCACCAGGCCCGTTGGTGAGGCCTTCACTGAATTCTTCAAGTACATCTTCGCGGCCGATAATCGTGGGAGGTGTTTTACCTGCTGTGGGCTTAAAAGGGTTTGTTTGCATGTGAGCCACCTTTGCTCAAGATATAGCAAGATATAGTAAGATATAGCAAAGTATAGCAAGATATAGCAAAGTATAGTGAGATATAGCAAAGTATAGTGAGATATAGCAAAGTAAGCGCTACTCGCGGGTTTTGCGGTGGTGCTATTTTCCAAATGCCGCGCGGATAAAGCGCTGGGCGAACAGCTTGTTGGCAACTCACGAGGGCTCGGGGTGCCAATTTGGGGTGCAGTAGTGCTGCGCCACGAAAAGGGCCTATCTACTACGTTTAAGCCGCAGGGGTCAACCATAGTCGGCTTTTTCGAAAATCGACAAGCTGTCTACCTGCGGTTTTGTTTTCGCACTTTTCAGCATGGTCTGGGCTCTCCGCGTTAACGTAGTAGATGGGCCCCTTTTGTGGCAAGGGGCCGACCTGCGGCTCAGGGTAGCCAAAAAAGCCACGTCCCAAAAAGACTGTTGGAAGTTGCGGTGGAATAGTTCCTGTTTTTGCTGCTGAAGGCCTTGAACAGGAACTATTCCACCGCAACTTATGAGGGGGCGGGGGATGCGATAGTATTGCATGGTGGTATTCGACAAACCGTGGGCTTCATCCGAGGGCTTTATGGAACAGCATCAGCATTATCAGAGCCTGCAAGACCAGGCGTACAACGCATTGCGCTCCAAGATCATCTATGCCGAGCTCAAGCCCGGCACGCGCCTTTCGGCGATTGGTCTGGAAAAAGAGACGGGAATCGGGCGCACACCCATTCGCGAGTCCTTTGTGCGTCTGCGCGAGCAGGAGCTGGTGGAAACGCGTCCCAAAAGCGGCACCTACGTCTCTAAGATCAGCATGGAACGCGCTGAGAACGCCTGTTTCTTGCGCGAGAAGCTCGAGAGAAGCGTGCTTATTAAATGCTGTTCGGCCGCCTCGCCCGAGCAAAAGCAGCGGCTCGAGCAGATTCTTGCCGAGTCCGAGTCGCTCGACCATGGCGAAACGCGCCGTTTCTTTGACCTGGATAACCTGTTCCATGAGACATGTTTTGAGATTGCCGGTCGTCACATGTTGTGGGATTGGATGAAGAGCATCAACACGCATTTTGAGCGATACAACTGGTTGCGTATGGTGTCGCAGGATTTGGATTGGGAGCCGATTCGTCGGCAGCATCGCCGGATTCTCGAGGCCATTAAGAGGGGCGATACCGACGCGGCGAGCTATCTGGCAGAGACACACCTGCACCTGATGCCCGAAGAGCAAGGTCCGGTTATCGCCTTGCATCCCGACTATTTTGAGCTGTCCAAAGACTCGGCCATCTAATCAATCCCCATATAAGTTGCGGTGAAATAGGGACTGTTTTGCGGCCTAGGTGGCGCAAACAGTCCCTATTTCACCGCAACTGCGTTGGGGCACATCGGGGCACGAAAAAGCTGCGGCGCCGCTTGGAGGAAAAGACCGGAAGCAAGGGTCCATTCCTCCAGACGGCACCGCAGCTGTTTTGGTGGCTCGGCTTTTGTCGAGGTGGCTTAGTTGAGCGCGACGGCCAGCCGAGTAGGCAAAGCGGCTTGGAGGCGTGTCGCTTCCGTCACGTTCTATCAGCATACAAGACGGTTTTGGTTCTTGTTCGTGACGGAAACGGCGCGCTTCCGAGCCGCTTTAAAAGAAAGGGGGCGAGGTTTAGGGCACGCCCCCTTTCACGATAGAGAGCTAAACCTAGCCGCGGACCTTCTCGACGACGTCCATGGCCTCGTGGGCGATCTGCTCGACCTTGGAGAAGTCGCCGTCGGCAAACAGGGCCGGCTTGACCATCCAGGTGCCACCGCAGGCGATGATGGCGGAGGAGCTCAGGTACTCCTCGACGTTGGCGGTGCTCACGCCGCCGGTAGGCATAAAGCGGTGACCGACAAACGGAGCGGCGAGGGCCTTGATGGTGTTCAGGCCGCCATACTGGGACGCGGGGAAGAACTTGGTGACCTTGAGGCCCAGGTTCTCGGCTGCGGTGACCTCGGAGGGGGTCACGGTGCCGGGAAGGACGGGCAGGTCGATGTCGATGCAGTACTTCACGACGTCCTCGTTGTAACCCGGGGAGACGATGAACTTGGCACCGGCTGCGCGGGCCTGCTCAACCTGCTCGACGGTCAGGACGGTGCCGGCACCAACGCACATCTCGGGCTCGGCCTCGGCCATAGCGGCGATGCACTCGGCGGCGCAGGCGGTGCGGAAGGTGACCTCGGCGGACTTCATGCCAGCTGCCATAAGGGCGTGGGCGAGCGGAGCGGCGTCCTCGACCTTGTCGAGCACAACGACCGGCACGATGCCCAGGGACTCAAGCGTGGTGTAGAACTGATCGAACATGATGTTCCTTTCGATGTGTGGCGCGCATGGGCGCGTGATTGCCAAATGTGCTGGTCAGGAGCCGATTTTGGATTGGTTATCGGAGGCACTGCTTGGGGTTCAAGCAATTCCAAAACCGGCTGCTCGACCAGTCATGTAGGGAATGCCAGGCAAAACCGGAATGGGACTGGTGGTTTTGCCCGGCCGGAGGAATCGGGGAGCGGGCCGCAGGGGTATGGGATTGGAAAGCTGCGGCCCGCGGAATGGAGACGGACTAGCGCGCGACGCGGGTGCCACCGTCGGCGGCGGATGCCGCGGCTGCGATCTCGTCTGCGGTCACCAAGTTGGAATCGCCCTTGATAGTGAGCTTGAGGATCGAGGCTGCAATCGCGTAGTTGACAGCGTCCTGCGGGTCAAAGTCGTTGATGAGGGCATGGACGAGGCCGGCGTTGAAAGCGTCGCCGGCGGCAACGCCCTCGAGTACGTGCACGTCGTGAGCAGGGGAGAACCAGTGCTCGCCGCTCTCGGCCTCAAAGAGCATGCCCATCCAGATGGAGCGCTCGACGCAGGAGATGTTGCGGACGACCGAGGCGACCTTCTTGCAGCCGTACTCGGCGCAGATCTGACGGGCCATCTCGACATAGGTGTCGCGCTCCTCGATGCCGTGGGCAAGGGAGCCAGAGACGCAGGTCATACCGAGGCCAGCAGGCGCATCCTCGTCGTTGGCGATGCAGATGTCGACGAGCGGCAGGAGTTCCCTCATGGTGGCCTGCGACTTCTCGGGCGACCACATCTTGCCGCGATAGTTCACGTCACACACGGTGGTGATGCCCTTGGCGCGGCAGGCGGCGAGCGCATCCTTGCAGGCGGCGGCCATCTCATCGGAGACGGCGGGGGTCACGCCGGAGAAATAGAAGACATCGATGCCCTTGAGGATCTCGTCCCAGTCAAAGACGTCGCGCTTGGCCATGTTGATGGCAGAGTACTTGCGGTCGTAGACGCAACCGTTGCCGCGCTGCGAGGCACCGACCTCAAACACATAGGAGCCAAGGCGGTCGCCCTGACGCACGACGCGCGTGGTGTCGACGTCGTAGGCCTTCAGCGAACGCAGGGCGCACTCGCCCAGACGGTTGGCCGGGACAACGGAGACGTAAGCGGCCTTGTCGCCCTGGTAGGCCAGGGAAAGCGCAGTGTTGGCCTCGGCGCCGCCGTAGCGGACGTCAAACTCGGTTGCCTGCTCAATACGCAGGTGGTCTTTGGGTGAGAGTCTCATCATGATCTCGCCGAAGGTAAGAACCGTTTTACCCATGGTCGCGCAGCTCCTTTTACTCGTGCGTACACCTTTGATATGGCGTTGGCACGCAGGTGCCAAGACGGTAGGGTGCGTCTTTGCACCTGCGTGCCAACGCTCGCCGAAATCGGTTTACGAAATCGGTTTCGTTTCGAGTTGTAGTATACTCACCTACAGCGTTTTGCAACCGAGATTTTTAAAAAATGCCTAAAATGGCTCAGACTGCCGACATTGGGAAACGGGGTGCGCTATGGCGCAGATGAGAATCAAGGACATTGCCGCCGAGGCGGGCGTGAGCCCGGCCACGGTCTCGCGCTATCTCAACAACCGCCCCGGGCAAATGACCGAGGAAACCCGTGCTCGCATCGCGGCGGTTATCGAGCGCACCGGCTATCGCCCACGTGCCGCCGCGCGCAATCTGCGCAGCTCGCGTACGAACCTCATCGGTGTGATTCTGGCTGACATCGCCAACCCGTTCTCGAGCGCCATGCTCGAGGGCCTTTCCGCCAGCGCCGCGGCGCGCGGCTGCTCGCTCATGACGGCCATTAGCGGCAACGACCCCGCTAAGGAAGCGGAGTCGCTCACCAGACTTATCGATGCCGGCGTGGACGGCCTGGTCGTCAACACCTGCGGAGGCAATGACGAGGCGATCGCCGCGGCAGCGGGACGTCTGCCCGTCGTGCTGCTCGACCGCGACGTTGCCGACGGCGGTGTTGACCTGGTGACATCTAACAACCGTGAGCTGGTCGCCGGCTTGGTAGACGCCTTGGCAGCTGCGGGCAGCGAGCGTCTGTGCCTGCTCACCGAGGCAAGCGACGATAGCCCCGTGCGTCGAGAGCGCGCCGAGGCCTTTGCCGACGAGCTTTCGCGCCGCGGCCTTGCGGGCGAGGTCGTCACCCTGGCCGACGGTGGCGCCACGGGCGTTGGCCGTTTGGACAAGACCATCCGCGACTACGCGGGCAAAAGGCTCGGCCTTATCGCCGTCAACGGCCTGGTTTTCCTGCGTCTGACCGAGGCGCTGGCGCAGCTTGGTCCCTCGCTGCCGGCGGGGCTCAAGATCGCGACGTTTGACGACTACCCCTGGAACCATGTGCTCTTTGGCGGCGTGACCACGGCCGCGCAAGACACCCTTACAATCGCCGAGCGCGTGGTCGAGCGCCTCTCCGAGCGCATCGACGTTGTTACCACTACAGTGGGCGAGGCCGCAAAGCTGGCGCCCAAACGCATCGAGATCCCCGGCCACATCGAATACCGCGCATCGACCTCGCGCTAGGCTGTGTGATAATATATAGACAATGTCATACAGGAGGTATCCATGGCTGCGTCTGTGCTGAGTGTGCGAGTGGACTCGTCAATTAAAGACTCATTTGCCGAACTGTGCGAAGAGCTTGGCATGACTTCGTCTGTTGCGGTCAATATGTTTATGAGGCAGATGCTGCGCGAGCGCTCTCTGCCGTTTGTTCCTTCACTTGGTAAAAGCTCTGCGAGCGAAAGCGCCGCGACGGGCATTTTGGATACTGCCCAGATTGAGTCCGCCGTCCGCGAGGCAGCCAGCTCGATTCCCGCCATCAAAACCGTGATTCTTTTTGGTTCGTATGCCCGGGGCGAGGCACATGCCGATAGTGATATTGACTTGCGTCTCGAAGTCGATCGCGAGCAGGGCTTTGGTCTTTTCGCGTTGTCGGCGTTTGGCGAGGCGGTTCGCAAAGAAACCGGGAAGCAGGTTGACCTTGTCTCGAGTGACTATCTTGATGACGATCTTGCCGCGGTAATCGAGCGCGAAGGAGTGATCCTTTATGATCGCGCGTAAGTCAGACTGCCTGTTCGCGCACGTTTTTTGAGCGCTTGATACGCTTTAACCCTGCGGAAACATTTTTCTGCGATAGTATCTGCGATATAGACCAGTCGAAACCCGCCCGAAAGAAAGGGGAGCGACATGAACCAGCAGAACATCGATTACGTACTCCGCTCCGTAGAGCAGCGTGACATCCGCTTTGTGCGTCTGTGGTTTGTCGACATTCTCGGCCGCCTCAAGAACTTTGCCATTAGCCCCGAGGACCTCGAGGTCGCTTTTGAGGAGGGTATTGGCTTTGACGGCTCCGCCATCGAGGGCTTTGCCACGCCCGAGGAAGCCGACATGCTGGCGTTTCCCGATGCTTCGACCTTCCAGATTCTACCGTGGCGCCCGAGCCACAACGGCGTCGCCCGCGTGTTCTGCGACGTGTGCACTCCCGATCGCAAGCCGTTTGCCGGCGACCCGCGCGACGCCCTGCGCCGCATGTTCTATAAGGCCGAGAAGGCCGGCTACCTGCTCAACGTGGGCGCCGAGCTGGAGTATTACTACTTCCCCGACGAGCACACGCCCGAGCCGCTCGACAACGTGGGCTACTTCGATCTTTCGGTGAGCGATGCCGCCCGCGACCTGCGCCGCAACACGGTTCTCACGCTCGAGAAGATGTCCGTGCCCGTGGAGTACACCTTCCACGCTGCCGGCCGCTCGCAGCACGGCATGAGCCTGCGCCACGCCGAGGCCCTGAGCATGTCCGACGCCATCACCACGGCCAAACTAATCATTAAGCAGCAGGCCTACGAGAGCGGTTGCCACGCCTCCTTTATGCCCAAGCCGTTGGCGGGCGAGGACGGCAGCGCTATGTTCCTGTGCCAGTCGCTATTCGACCACGACGGCAACAACGTCTTTTGGGGCGAGGACGACGAGAAGTACCACCTCTCCGATATCGCCAAGCACTACATGGCCGGCATCCTGGCGCATGCCCGCGAGATTAGCGCCATCACCAACCCCACGGTCAACTCGTACAAGCGCATCACCACGGGCGGCGACTCCGTGCCGCAGTACGCCACGTGGGGCCTGCGCAACCGCGCGAGCATGGTCCGCATCCCGGTCTACAAGCCCGGCAAGCAGCTGTCCACGCGCATCGAGCTGCGCAGTCCCGATCCCATGGCCAATCCGTACCTGGTCAACGCCGTCACGCTGGCGGCTGGTCTGGACGGCATCGAGCGCAAGCTGGAGCTCCCGCCCGAGGCAACGGCCGAGACGCTCAAGCTCACCGACCGCCAGATGGTCGAGGCCGGCTACACGCCGCTGCCGCGTTCGCTCAAAGAGGCGCTCGACGTGTTTGAGGACTCGCAGTTTATGAAGGATGCCCTCGGCGAGCATATCCACAGCTTCTTCCTCAAAAAGAAGCGCGACGAGTGGCATAAGTTTGAGTCTACGATCACCGAGTGGGAGATCAAGCACTACCTGGCGAACTCCTAATCGCGCTGACTTGTTCCAGTACGATTGAGCTCATTTCCTTGGAGGCCGATATGTCCGAAAAGAGTGCCCTGTTCATGGCGCGCACGACGCGCTTCCACGAGTTTGCCCGCAGCTTGACGACCACCCTGGGTGTCGAGGTGAGCCTGGCAACCCCCGATTCGCCGACTGCGGCGCACGACTTTGACCTGCTGATCCTCGACTCCGACGGCATCCGCAGCGACCGCATCGATCAGATTGCCAAGTGGCTTGACGATCGCGGCGGTGTCCCCATGTTGGTGATCGTCGACGACGAGGCGCTCGGTACCTTGCGCCTGCCCAATCACGCGCATGCCGACTTTGTATGCCCCACGGCGACGCCCAACGAGCTTAAGGCTCGTGCGCAGCGCCTGATGGGCGAGGAGGAGACCGTCGCCGCCGACGATGTGCTCAACATCGACAACCTCGAGATTAACCTGGCTACCTACCAGGTGACGCTCGATAACGAGCCCATCGACCTGACGCTGATGGAGTACTCGCTGCTGAGCTTTTTGGCGACGCATCCCAACCGTGCCTACAGCCGCGAGGTGCTGCTGCACCGCGTGTGGGGCTTTGAGTACTGCGGCGGCACGCGCACCGTCGACGTGCACATTCGACGCATCCGCTCCAAGGTGGGCCCGCAGATCGCGGCGCACATCACCACCGTCCGTGGCGTGGGTTATCTGTTTAAGGACTAGATTTCCACCACAAAGGGGACAGGCACCTTCGTGGTGGTTTTGCCGCATGCGTGGATCCCTTTCGAGTTTGCAGCAGAACTTAAGCCTTCCTAAAAGATTGCGTTCTCATACACGTTCGCCCGCATATTGGGGTACAACTCAACGTGAACAATGATGGCCCGCCACATGTTTGGCGGGCCTTTGGTTATTTGACGAAAGGATCGCAGCTATGAGCGAGTACGATTCCCAGCGTCCCCAGGATGCGGGCAACGCCGGCGAGACCCAGCAGCAGCCGCGCGTGCAGGTGGAGTCGACGCCTGCCGGTAGCAACATTCCCTACGTGCAGGCTTACGACACGCAGACCGGAAAGCCGCTGGGCAGCCAGCAGGTTGTAAACAAGCACACAGTGGTCAAAACCAAGACCAAAAAGTTGCCGATCTTTATTACGGCACTCGCCGGCTGTGCCTGCGGCGCCCTGCTGGTCATTGCGCTCATTATGAGCGGCACGCTCGATATCGGTGGCGGCAAGAATGCCGTGACGGCGGGTGCTTCGGGTTCATCGACGCAAAAGATTACGATTGATTCCGAGGACACCACGCTGGCCGAGGCCGTTTCTGCCAAGGCATTGCCCTCCGTGGTTTCCATCACCGCCACTTCGAGCGGTAGCCAGAATGGCTCGCTTTCGCAGTCTGCCGACGAGTCGGACAACTCGGGCAGCGTCGGTTCGGGCGTGGTGCTCGATACCGAGGGCCACGTCCTCACCAACAACCACGTGGTCGATGGCTATGACCAGTACGTGGTTACCATGGACGACGGCACTACATATGAGGCCGAGTTCGTTGGCAACGACGCCTCGAGCGACCTGGCCGTCATCAAGCTCAAGGATGCCGATGCCTCCAAGCTCACGCCGATCGAGATTGGTGATTCCTCCAAGCTCAACGTGGGCGAGTGGGTCATGGCGATTGGCTCGCCCTTCGGCAACGAGCAGTCTGTCTCCACCGGTATCGTCTCGGCGCTGTATCGCTCCACGGCCATGAGCTCTACCAGCGGTAACACCATCTATGCCAACATGATTCAGACCGATGCCGCCATCAACCCGGGCAACTCCGGCGGCGCGCTCGTCAACGACAACGGTGAGCTGGTGGGCATCAACTCGCTCATCGAGAGCTACTCGGGCTCCAGCTCGGGCGTGGGCTTTGCTATTCCCGTTAACTACGCCAAGAACATTGCCGACCAGATCATCGGCGGCAAGACGCCGGTGCATCCGTACATGGGCGCTACGCTTTCGAGCGTCAACGCGCTCAACGCCCGCACCAACAAGCTGAGCACCGATAGCGGCGCGTATGTGGCGAGCGTCGTTGAGGACGGTCCTGCCGCCAAGGCCGGCATTCAGGAGGGCGACGTCATCACCAAGTTGGGCGACGACGAGATCACGAGCGCCGATGGCCTGATTATCGCGCTGCGCAGCCACGAGGTGGGCGAGAAGGTCGAGATCACGCTCATGCGCGGCAAGGAAGAGAAGAAGGTCACCGTCGAGCTGGGCTCCGATGAGGAGCTGCAGAACCAGCAGCAGGACGACAGTTCGACCGACACCGGCAACGGCGGTATTACCGACGAGCAGCTGCGCCAGTACCTGGAGGAGCTGCTGGGCCAGCAGGGCCAGGGTCAGGGCTACGGCCAGGGTTACTAACGAGCCATTTCGCACATGCCGAAGCCAGAGGGGCTGTCCCGCCAGCGCGGGACAGCCCCTCTTTTCTTATTGATCCGTTGGGGACGGAGGAAAACGGATCACTTGTGGCTGGCAAGAGGCCTGGTTCGTAATGGTCTGGACAGTTAGTTCAGATACGTATAAATCTGGGGCAGCTTGGGATGCGTTTTGAGCAATTTTTGATTGGGATGGGGTTTGAATGGGTGTTTGGGAGGGCGAGCGGGACGTTTACATGGTCTCAGGGAGCCCAAATTAGTTGAAACAGGGGTGTTCGTGCCTAATCCAGCTCTAGGATTTGTACGTATCTGAACTAACTGTCCACCCCAGTCTGGCGGCTGCCGATTCGGTGCGGTTTGAGACCGCTATTCGACCCCGTTGCGACCGGTGGTACTCTTGTATCCGTTTGAAATCGAGCGAAGGAGTGCCGCTATGGAGCAATCGAGCCTGTTTGGTGACGGCGTGGACATCGATACCGAAACGCCCGCGACCGCGGAAGCCACCGCACCGACCGATGCCCGTGCCCAGGCGGCAGCGCGCGCGGCCGAACTGCGCCACGAGCTCGACTACCACGCCTATCGCTACTACATGCTCGATGCGCCCGAGATCACGGACGCCGTCTTCGACAAAATGCTCGTTGAACTGCAGGAAATCGAGGCCACCTACCCCGACCTGGTGACGCCCGACAGCTATACCCAGCGCGTGGGCGGCTACGTGAGCGAGCAGTTTACGCCGGTCACGCATATGGCGCGCATGTATTCCATGGACGATGCCATGGACTTGGACGAACTCGACGCGTGGCTCCAGCGCACTGAGGATGCCCTCGGTGCCGGTAGCGTCACCTATACCTGCGAGCTTAAGATCGACGGTCTGGGCGTGGCCCTTACTTACCAAAACGGCACCTTCGTACGCGCAGCCACACGTGGCGATGGCACCACGGGCGAGGACGTGTCGCTCAACGTCCGTACTATCAAGGATGTGCCCATGCACCTGTCCGAGCCGGCGCTCGCCCACATGGGCGCCGACCGCGAGCGCACCATTGAGGTGCGCGGCGAGGTCTATATGCCCAAGGGCAGCTTTGTTCGCCTGAATGAAGAGGCCGATGCCGAGGGTCGCGACCCCTTCGCCAACCCGCGCAACGCTGCCGCCGGCAGCCTGCGCCAAAAGGACCCCAAGATCACGGCACGCCGCGACCTGGCTACCTTTATCTACGCCATCGCCGATACCGATCCGCTGCACGTCCACAGCCAGCGCGAGTTCCTCGACTGGCTGCGCAACGCTGGCTTTAGCGTCAACCCTAACGTTGCCCGTTGCGCTACACCCGCCGAGGTCCACGAGTTCTGTGCCCAGGCGCTCGAGCACCGCGGCGACTTGGACTACGACATCGACGGCGTGGTCGTAAAGGTTGACAGCTTCCAGCAGCAGCTCGACCTGGGCTTTACCGCCCGCGCACCACGCTGGGCCATTGCCTTTAAGTTCCCGCCCGAGGAGAAGCAGACCGTCCTGCGCGAGATTCGCATTCAGGTGGGCCGCACCGGTGTGCTCACGCCGGTCGCCGAGTTCGAGCCGGTGACGGTCGCCGGTTCCACCATAGCTCGCGCCACACTGCACAACATCGACGAGATCCGTCGCAAAAACGTTCGCGAGGGCGATACCATCATCGTGCACAAGGCGGGCGATGTGATTCCCGAGGTCGTGGGCCCGGTGCTCAATAAGCGCCCGGCTGATTCGGTCGACTGGCACATGCCCGAGGTCTGCCCCGTGTGCGGCAGCCCCGTGGTCCACGAGGATGGCGAGGTGGCCTACCGCTGCGTCTCCATCGACTGCCCCGCGCAGCTCAAGGAGCGACTGCTTCACTGGGTGAGCCGCGGCTGCATGGACGTCGACGGCCTAGGCGACGAGATCGTCGACAAGATGATCGCCGCCGGGCTGATCCACGATGTCGCAGACTTCTACCAGCTCACGGTCGACGACATCGCCGGCCTGGACACGGGCCGCACCTATGCCAGCTCCAACAGCAAAAAGGGCGTCAAGAAGGGCGACCCCATTCCGGTAGGCCTCAAGACGGCCGAGAAAATCATCGCCGAGCTCAACAAGTCCAAGAGCCAGCCGCTCGGTCGCGTGCTGTTTGCCCTGGGCATCCGCCACGTGGGCAAGAGCGTGGGCGAGGTCATCGCCGAGCGATTCCTGTCGATTGACAAGCTCATCTTGGCGAGCGAAGAGGACATCGCCGAGTGCGAGGGCATCGGTCCCAAGATTGCGGCGAGCGTCAAGCAGTTCCTTGCCGTGCCCGAGAACCTTGCCGTGCTGGAGCGCCTGCGTCAGGCGGGTCTGTCACTCGAGGTCGACTTGGGCGCCGCGCACGCGCAAGCCGCAGCCGACGCCGGCGTGGCGGGCGAGCTCGCCGACGCACAGCCGCTCGCGGGTCTGACCTTCGTGCTCACCGGCACGCTCGTCAACCGCACCCGCGACGAGGCGGGCGCGGCGCTCAAGGTGCTTGGTGCCAAGGTCTCGGGTAGTGTTTCAAAGAAGACGAGCTACCTGGTCGCCGGTCCCAAAGCGGGCTCCAAGCTCACCAAGGCCGAGCAGCTGGGCGTACCCGTGCTGGACGAGGACGCACTCGAGCAGATCCTGGCTACTGGCGAGGTGCCCCAGGCTTAGGACATCGATAATCAAATTAGAAAACCTCCCGGAAAGGTTGATACTTTCCGGGAGGTTTTTATTTGGGCGTGGTGGCGGGCAGCATGATCTGCGTCATGTAGGTTGCCGAGGGTGACCCTGCGGAGCGGTGTCGTTCCGGAGCGATAGAAGATTCATACAAAGCAAAGGGGCCTCGCAGTGAGGTCCCACAACGGGGCTGCCCCATTGTAATGAGTTTTATACACTTTAACATTAACATTAACGTGTATACTTAGCAGTAAAGATATATGTTGAGAGGAGCAGTTATGGTTACCGTCGCGTTTTCGGAGCTGCGCCAAAACCTTACGCAGGTGGCCGAAAGGGTTGCCAATGATGGCGAGGAGGTTGTGGTCTTCAAGCGGAGCAAGCCGTTGTTCAAAATCGTGCCGCTCGACTATCAAGGCCCGGTTGCAGTGGAATATGATGCTGCCCAGGAGCGTGGGGGCACAAAACCGACGTGCGGCTCGGACAAGCCCAAGCGCGACATGGGTACGATGTGGCATCCCAAGATCACCTGGAAGGAGATCCGTGAGATGCTCGCGGAGAATGAGGACTACCAGGAGTATCTCGATATCGTGGCTAACATGCCAAAGGGAACGCCGCTCGATACGATGACGGTTGAAGATGAAAAGCGCGTCGCGAGGGAGCGCTACCTATGAGGGCATTTCTCGATACCAATTTTCTGCTCGATTGTGTGCTGCCGGGCCGGCCGGAGCACGCAGCGGCGCAAACGATCAAGGGGCTCGTCGACGTGGGGCTTATCGAGGGCGTTGTTTCGGCCTGTTCTCTCAAGGACGCGTACTACATTCTCACTAAACAGGCAGGCGAGGCGCGCGCCCGCGAGGTAGTGCGCGACTGTCTTAAGAGCTATTCGGTAGAGCCTCTCGACCAAGAAGCTTGTTTTACCTCCGCCTATTCCGATGAGCCGGACTTTGAGGACGGCTGTATCCGTGCGATGGCCGAGCGTGCCGGCGTGGACTTTATCATCACGCGTGACCGCGCTGCTTTTGTGCGCTCGACCATCAAGACCTTCTCGCCTGCAGAGTTCATCCGTGCGTTTCCGATTCCGGAGGAGTAAAACCGCCATATCGGGGACTGTCCCCGGCATGGCGGTTATCCTGTAGCCGACGCTCGTTAGCTGAGCTATACTTCATAATTATGTACACAATTATGTTAGGAGTGTGCCATGCCTGTTTGCGTTCCAATTAAAGATATGCGGGACACCGCGAAATTCTCGGAGCTCGTTGAAACTACTACTGGTCCAGTGACTGTTACAAAAAACGGCTATAGCAAATTTGTTGTACTTCGATCCGAGGACTACGACCTCATGGTTCAGGAACAGGCTAAGGCTCGTCTGATGGCTCGTATAGCTGTGGCCGAGCGGGAGCGTGCTGCTGGCACGGCGCGTGATGCCTTTGAGGCTCTCGATGACCTTGAGGCAAAATATGGCCTATAACGTCAAGATTCTGCCTACAGCTGAACAAGAAGTTGACGATATCGTTGATTATCTATTGGGGCATGGTATTTTTACTGCCCGGCACTTTCTTGATAAATACCGTAGCCAGCTCCAGCTTCTTCAAAGTGGTGTAGTTGACTACGGCTTATCGAAGTTACCCGAGCTTGCAGTGCTTGGTTACCATGCTTGCCTCGTTAATTCTTATGTAATGCTTTATTACTACGATAACGAGGACGTTGTGATTGCCCATGTTTTTCACCAAAGCCAAGATTATGCTGCATTGGTGATATCTAGAAATCGATTCGAGTTGCTGGATGATGATTAGTAAGAACCGCCCGGAAGCATGATGCCTTCCGGGCGGTTCTTACTTTGCTGGGGCAACCGGCACCGCGATCCGCGTCACTTGGGTCGCCGGGTCGTCGCTGATGATGTCGTCGATAAGGGCGATTTCGCGTTGCCCCGCTACGCTGCCAACTTGTCAAAAGCCCCGCGTCGGTTGAGCACGGTAAACGCGACAACACAGATGACTGCCGACAGAATCGACCCGCACGGCGAAGCGATGCCCATGGGAAACAGCGTGTCGGAATAGGCGTTCGACAGCAGCCACGCGCCCGGCACGCGAATGAGCGCCACGGCCAGCACGTTGTGCGCAAAGCCGATGTAGCTCTTGCCATACGCAGCGAAAAAGCCGCTAAAGCAAATGTGGATGCCGGCAAAAATCGCGTCGAAAATATAGCTGCGCATATAGCCGGTGCCGGCCGCGACCACCGCAGAGTCCTTGGCAAAAAAGCCGATAAACGCCGGCGCCACCAGCCACATCAGCACCGTGATCAGGCAGCCGTACACCACCGAGATCGTCATGGCGTCTTTAAGCACCTGACATGCGCGGTCGCCCTTGCCCGCGCCGGCGTTTTGCGCCGTGAGCGCGCTGACGGTGGCACCCATGGAACTCGGCACAATGAACAAAAAGCTGATCATCTTCTCGACCAGGCCCACGGCGGCGGCGTCGACGAGCCCTCGGTGGTTGGCAATGACGGTGATGAACATAAACGCCACCTGGATGCAGCCGTCCTGCACGGCCACGGGCACGCCGATCTTAAGAATGCTGCCGAGCACCTCGGGCTGGGGGCGCAGGTCGCTGCGCTTAACGTGGATGTTCGTGCGGCGGCTCTTGAGCCACACGAGTGCGAGGGCAACGCTGGCCGTCTGGGCGGTTACCGTGCCGAGCGCCGCGCCCACGGGGCCGAGCCCCATGTGCCCGATAAACAGAAAATCGAGCGCGATGTTAATGATGCACGCCACGCCGATCACGTACATGGGCGAGCGCGAATCGCCCAGCCCGCGAAAGATGGCCGAAAGAATGTTGTATGCGGCGATAAACGGAATGCCGACAAAGCAGATACGCAGGTAGGCGGCGGTTCCTTCGACTGCCTCGGCCGGCGTGCCAATGAGCGCCACGATTTGCGGGCACAGTGCGAGCAGGATAGCGGCCAGCACCACCGAGACACCCATAAAGAGCGTGATGGTGTTGCCGATGGCGGTCTCGGCGCGGTCGAAGCGACGCGAGCCCACGGCGTGGCCGACGATGACCGTCGTTCCCATGGCCAGGCCCACGAGCGTCACGGTAATGATATAGAGCGTCTGCGCGCCATTACCCACGGCGGTGATGCCGGCGGCGCCGCTAAACTGCCCCATCATGTACAGGTCGGCCATGCCGTAGAGCATCTGCAAAAAGTACGAGAGCATATAGGGCAGGGCAAAGACCGCGATGGTCTTAAGGACATTGCCGCGTGTGAGGTCGTGTTCCATGGGCGGGGCTTTCTGGCTTGGTTCGTTTAGCTACCAGTGTAGTGAAAACCCTACAACGATTGTAGAGTCAAGGTTTGTGTTGACGCCGGAGCGAAAAAAGTCTCGCGCACCATTATTCCGAGTGAATATGGACACACATCACGAGAACTCGCCGCCGGCGCTAACCTTGCAGAAAACGATTTCGGAATACTTGACACCATTATTCGGCGCGCAATAATACGTGCGTTTGCGAACAACGTTTGATGGGGGTTGAACCTGCGTGCGCAATCTCAAAATACTGTTTTCCTATCTAGGGGCATACCGTCGCGATGCCATCCTCGGCGTGTTCTTTGTGTCGGTCGAGACGGTGCTCGAGCTGTTTATCCCGGTCATCATGGCCAACATCATCGATGTGGGCGTGCCTGCGTGTGATATCAACTACATGCTGCTACAGGGTGCGTACATGTTGGTGTGCGCTGCGCTTTCGCTGGTACTGGGCTTGGGTTATGCCCGCACGTCCGCCCGCGTTGCCTCGGGCCTAGGCGCCAACCTGCGCGAGGCCGAGTACAAAAAGATTCAAACGCTCGCCTTTGGCAACCTGGACAACTACGACGCCAGCTCGCTCGTCACCCGCATGACCACGGACATCACCGTTATCCAAAATGCTGTGGGCAACGGCTTTCGCCCTATGGTGCGCGGCCCGGTGACGCTTATCGTCGGCCTTATCTACGCGCTGATGCTGTCGCGCCCGCTCGCCACCGTCTTTGCGATCATCTTGCCCGTGCTGGCAATCGTGCTGGGCGTCATCACCTATCGCGTGAGTCCGCTCTACCGCCAACTCCAGACCTCGATGGACCACCTCAACGGCGTGGTACAGGAGGACCTCACCGCCGTGCGTGCCGTCAAGGCCTACGTTCGTACCGAGCACGAGGAGGCCAAGTTCGACACCGTCAATACCGCGCTCGCGCGCACTGCGACGAAGACCTTTGGCAACGCGGTGCTCAACCTGCCGGTGTTTCAGCTGTCGATGTACGTGGCTGCGCTCTCCATCCTGTGGATTGGCGGCCGCATGATTCTCGCCGGCAAGCTGGGCGTGGGCTCGCTCACGGGCTTTATGAGCTACGTGCTGCTGATCATGAACTCGCTTATGATGATTTCCAATGTGTTTTTGCTGCTCACGCGCGCTCTTACGAGTGTGGGCCGTATCGTCGAGGTGCTCGATGAGGAGCCCTTTATCGCCAACCCCGCGGGAGACCTCGCGACTGCGGCGCCAGCGGACGGCAGTATCGAATTTCGCGACGTTTCCTTTAAATACCGCGCGGATGCAGCCGAGGATGTGCTCGAGCATATCGACCTTCGCATCGAGAGCGGCTCGACGGTGGGCATCCTCGGCGGCACGGGCTCGGGCAAGAGCTCGCTTGTGCAGCTGATTGCGCGCCTGTACGACGCCACCGAAGGCGCCGTGCTTGTGGGCGGGCGCGACGTGCGCGACTACGATCTCGCGACTCTACGCGACGCCGTGGGCATTGTGCTGCAAAAGAATGTGCTGTTTACGGGTACCGTGCGCGAGAACCTGCAGTGGGGCAATCCGCAGGCGTCGGACGATGAGCTCCTCGCGGCTTGCCGCGCGGCGTGCGTGGACGAGTTCCTTGATCGCATCGGCGGGCTGGACGGCGAGTTGGGCCAAGGCGGCGCCGGTGTCTCGGGTGGCCAGAAGCAACGTCTGTGCATCGCGCGCACGCTGCTCAAGCATCCGCGCGTGCTCATTTTTGATGACTCCACCAGCGCGGTCGATATGGCGACCGACGCAAAGATTCGCGAGCACATCGCTCGGATTCTCGATGCGACCGTGCTCATCATCGCCCAGCGCATCGCGAGTGTCATGGATGCCGATCGCATTGTGGTATTGGACGACGGTCGTGTCCACGGCGTGGGCACGCACGAGGAACTGCTAGCGGGCGACAACATATACCAGGAGATTTATGCCTCGCAGATGGAGTTTGCGAGGAACGCGGACGCCGGCGACGGCAGCGACGATGGTTGCGCGAATGATCCGATTTCCTCCGTCGCATGCGGATCGCCCTTGGAAGGGGGTGAGCGTCATGCCTAAGACCGCAGCCCAAGCACGCCCGGCCGACCTCAAGCGCACTGTGCGCCGCTTGCTCTCCTACATGGGGCATGCCAAGTTCTCGTTGCTCGTGGTGGGCGTGCTCGCCTCCGTTGCCGCCATCGCGAGCCTCGCCGGCACCTACATGGTGCGCCCCATCGTTAACGGTTTGGCCACGGGCGGGGAGGAACTGCTCGCCAAGCAGGTCATCCTGACGGCGATCATCTACGCCGCGGGCGTGCTCTCGGCCCTGGGCTACTCACAGATCATGGTGCGCGCGGCCCAACGCGTGGTGTCCGATATTCGCCGCGACCTGTTTGCGCACATCCAGACGCTGCCGCTCAGCTATTTTGACAGCACGCGCTCGGGCGACATCATGAGTTTTTTCACCAACGACGTCGACACTGTCTCCGAGGCGCTCAACAACAGCTTTGCCAACGTGATTCAGGCCGCTATTCAGGTTGTGGGCACCACGGCCATGCTCATCATCCTTAACTGGCAGCTCACGATTATCACACTCGTGTGCGATGCGGCCATTGTGCTGTATGCGCGCTACTCGGGCGCGCGTTCTAAGCGTTTCTTTGCCGCCCAGCAGGCATCGCTTGGCGACCTGGACGGATATATCGAAGAGATGGTCTCGGGCCAAAAGGTCATCAAGGTCTTTAACCGCGAAGCAGCGAATGTCGCCGGCTTCACCTGCCGCAACGACGAGCTTCGCCGCACCGGTACCGCCGCCGTGAGCTATGCCAACTCCATGGTGCCCATGACCGTCGTGATTGGCTACGTCAACTATGCCATCGTCGCCGTGGCGGGCGGCATGCTCTGCATCAAGGGGCTCGCCGATGTGGGCGCACTTGCAAGCTACCTGGTCTTTGTGCGCCAGGCCGCCATGCCCATCAACCAGTTTACGCAGCTCGGCAACTTCTTGCTCAACGCGTTGGCCGGTGCCGAGCGCCTGTTTGCGGCTATGGACCTTGAGCCCGAGGTGGACGAGGGCTGCGTGGAGCTGGTGCAGACGGGCGATGCTGCGTGGGCGTGGAAAATTCCCGAGGGCCAGGGCGTGGGCGTCTACGGGCACCTGAATGACGTGGCAGCCGTTGATGAGTCGGGCCGCGCGGTGGCCGCCGACGGCACCGAGCTCACGTGCGGCTCGGTCCCGCTTGCCGGCGACGTGCGCTTCCATGCCGTGGACTTTTCCTACGTGCCGGGCGCCCGCGTGCTCACGGACCTCAACCTGTTTGCCAAGCCGGGGCAAAAGATTGCGTTTGTGGGCTCCACGGGCGCCGGCAAGACGACCATTACCAACCTCATCAACCGCTTCTACGAGGTCGATGACGGCGAGATCACGTACGACGGCATCGACGTCAAGCACATTGCCAAGGCCAGCCTGCGCGGGTCGCTCGGCATTGTGCTGCAGGATACGCACCTGTTTAGCGGCACCATTGCGCAGAACATCCGCTTTGGCAAGCTCGACGCGACCGACGAGGAGGTGCGCGCCGCTGCCGAGGCCGCCTGCGCCGACTCGTTTATCCGCCGCCTGCCGCGGGGCTACGACACACCGGTCACGGCCGACGGCGCCAACCTGTCGCAGGGTCAGCGTCAGCTGCTCGCCATCGCGCGCGTGGCCGTCGCCGATCCGCCGGTGCTCATCCTGGACGAGGCCACGAGCTCCATTGACACGCGTACCGAAAAGCTCATCGAGCGCGGTATGGACCGCATCATGCGCGGACGCACCACGTTTATGATTGCGCACCGCCTGTCCACCGTCCGCGACGCCGACGCCATCATGGTCCTCGAACACGGCCGCATCATCGAGCGCGGCACGCACGAAGAGTTGCTCGCCCAGCACGGCGAGTACTGGCAGCTGGCGCATGGCTTAAAAGAGTTGGATTAACCCGTTCGAGTACGATGTTTTGACCCCTCCGCGCCCCTCGCCTCGCCTCAAACCATCACAACATTCGACGTTTTTTGCCAAAAACGGGAAAAGCATCGAATGTTGTGATGGTTTTTCTGCCGCTCGACCGGGTGGAATCGCTTTCTTGCGCGCGAAGGTGTGCGGACCCGTGGGCAGGGGAATAAGGTTGGTTATCCGACTCCATTGGAGGGCTCATGGACCTGCCGATCGTCCTGTCCCATAAGACTGCCTGGCTGTACCACAACGTGGCGCGCCCGTCCGAGCCGCCCTCGCGAGCAAGCAGCCTATACGATGAGGACTCGCTTGCTAACGAGGCGGAGCCGACCGCGAGCCTGCCCAAATTGGGACTCGATGCCAAGGGGCTGAGGGCTTCAACGGCAGTTGGAATCGTTACCGACTATCTGGTTTCGCTCGGTATTCCACGAGAAGAGCTCGATCATATCGACACGCTCGTCAACTTTGATTTTGAGCGCTCGACGCCGGCTGGATTTAGGTGCCACGTGTTTGGGGCGCCGGTACCTCCAGGCCATCTTATCGAGGTGGCAGAGGGCCTTCTAGTGGTTGATGAGGTCATGTGCTTTGTCCAAGCGGGTTCGTGGATGAGCGAGCCCGAACAGCTGGAATATGGCTACGAAATCTGCGCCCGATACCATTTGAATCATCTGTCGACAGGCGATTATATCGAGATGGGGCAGAGGTATATCGTTGCCGACTTGATTGCCTATTGCAATGAGAACCGATCTCGTCAGGGGGCTATACGCGCGGCCGCCGTGCTCAAGCGCGTGCACGATGGCGCGCGGTCGCCAATGGAGACGGCCACCGCAATCATGGTTGCAGCAAAACGTTCCCAGGGAGGGCTGGGATACGCCAAGATCGAGCTCAACCATCGGGTCGATGTTCCCAACGAGTTCAAGTATCTCGCAAAGGCCGGGTATTTCGAGATCGACGTATATGCGCCTGCAAGCGGTACGGGGATTGAATACAACGGATCGGACCATCTTGATAAACAGCGCAGCGCGTCGGATGCGGAGCGTATGACCGTGCTGAGCGCGCTGGGCTTTAGGATGATCGTCCTCACCGGGACTCAGTTTGCCCATCAGCTGCAATTGCACCGGGCGATGAATGCCATCGCGCTCGCTATGGGTCTTAAGTGCGACCGAAGCGAGGTGTTCCAGAAACGGCAGAACGACCTGCGAGAATTCGTGATTCGACACTGGGACGGCGGCCTTTAGGGGCGCTTTGGTCCTTCTACGAGGTGCCGTGGGCGGGCAAACCATCACAACATTCGACGTTTATTGCCAAAAACGGGAAAAGCATCGAATGTTGTGATGGTCTGTGTTGAGGATGGGCTTGGAAAGTCCGTTTTGCTCAAAGCGACCTGTCCTGTCGTACGGGTGTCGGCGTGATTCTCTCGTGGGGTATTATGTTTTCCGAAGAATAAAACGCCGTGTGAGGGGAGGGCTGCGTGGACGGGCACGTGCAACATGACGGCTTTGGCCGCGATATCAACTACCTGCGCATTGCCGTTACCGACAAGTGCAATTTCCGCTGCATCTATTGCATGCCGGCCGATGGCGTGGCGCCCCGCGCGCATGACGAGCTGCTCAGCGCCGAGGAAATCGCCCGCTTTGTGCGCTTGGTAGCGGGGGAGGGCATTCGCCGCGTGCGTCTGACGGGCGGCGAGCCTCTGGTCAGCCGCCGTATCATCCCGCTTATTCGTGACATCCGCGCGATCCCGCAGATCGAGGACATCTCGCTCACCACCAACGGCGCCCTGCTGCCCAAGCTGGCGCCGCAGCTCAAAGATGCCGGGCTTAACCGCGTCAATATCTCGCTCGACACGCTCGACCCTACGCTCTTTGGAAAGATCACGCGCCTGGGCCGGCTCGAGCAGACCATGGTTGGCATCGACGCGGCACTGGCCTGGGGCTTTGAGCCCGTTAAGGTCAACTGCGTTGTTGTGCGCCGGCTCAACCAGGATGTGGCGGCCCTTGCGCGCCTGACCGTCGACCGCCCCATCCATCTGCGCTTTATCGAGTACATGCCCATTGGTGACGAACACACGAGCTCGCATTGCGCTGTGGACCCGCATGCGCCCGCGCTCAATCCCGAGCTGTGGGACGCGAGCGATACCGTGCCGAGCGACGAGTTGCGGGCGCGCATCAATGCCGGGGCCGCCGCGACGGGACTGGGCGAGCTCGAGCCGCTCGACATCAACGACGCTCCTGCCGGCGCGGGTCCTGCGCGCTATTGGCACTTTCCGGCCGCGGCGGGAACGGTCGGCTTTATCAGCGCCATGTCCAATCATTTTTGCGCGAACTGCAACCGTCTGCGCCTGACGGCAGACGGCAACGTGCGTCCGTGCCTGTTCAGTGATGCCGAGTATTCGGTGCGCGACGCCCTGCGCCGTGGTGATGATATGCAGGTACTTTCGATTTGGCGCGATGCCGTGGCCCACAAACCGCAGGAACACGCGATAATTGAGGGCACGCAACGATTTATGTCCCAAATCGGAGGATGATCATATGGCCAAGAGCAGGTACGCCGATGCCACCAAGGCCGCTCGCAGGGCCGCGATGTCTGCCCACAAAGGCACGGCTGCGGCGAATGCTGGTAACGCCGACGCGTCCGCACAGCCGACTGCCAGTGCTGCCACCGAGCCCGCCCGCGACGCCCGTCGCGACGAGCTGACGCATGTGGACGCCAAAGGCGAGGTACGCATGGTCGACGTGTCCGACAAGGCCGAGACCCATCGCATCGCCATCGCCGAGGGCACTATCCTCATGCATCCCGAGACACAGGCCATGGTGCTGCAGGACCGCGCCAAAAAGGGCGATGTGCTCGCCTGCGCGCGCGTGGCGGGCATCATAGCCATCAAGCGCACGAGCGACATCATCCCCATGTGCCATCCGCTGCTCATTACCAAGAGCAAGTGCGACATTGCGCCCATCGCTCCGGCGGGGACGCCGGCCGAGGACGTGCCCGAGGGCTGGGCGCCGGCGCGCGCGGACGGGCAGGTTGGCTTTCACGTACTGGTTACGGCCGGCGTGACTGGCAAGACGGGTATTGAGATGGAGGCGTTGACCGGCGCGAGTGCCGCGTGTCTGACCATCTATGACATGTGCAAGGCGGTCGATCGCGGCATGGAGATTGTCGACGTGCGCCTGCTGCACAAGGAGGGCGGCCGCTCGGGCGTGTGGGACCGCGCAGAGCGTCAGACCGCTGCTGTTGAGGCCGTGGCCGCTGACGGTGCCGCGCCCGCAAGCGCACCCGTCGCCGTCGCGCCCGCAGCTCCGACACCGGCCGTCCCCGCGATCGCGTTTATCGGCTACCAAAACTCGGGCAAGACCACACTCGTCGAGAAGGTTATCGCCGAGCTCACCCGCCGCGGCCTGCGCGTGGGCTCGCTCAAGCATCACGGGCACCACGGCTTTGATATCGATGTGCCCGCTAAGGATACGTGGCGCCATCACCAGGCCGGATCCAAGCACGTGGGCCTCATCTGCGCCACGCGCTGGGCGGAGTACGCCGACACGCGCGAGGAGGACGAGATGCCCGCGCGCGAGCTGCTGTCGCGTTACAACGATGTCGACGTGGTGATCATCGAGGGCTACAAGACCGAGGGCTTCGACAACATTGTGGTCGCGCGCTCCGGTGTCGACCGTCTGCGCGGCAAGAGCTCGCTCGACCTGGTCGACGGTCACACGCTGGCCCTTGCCTGCAACGAGGCCCTGGCACGCCAGGCCTTCGACGCCGGCTTTGCGACCCGAGCCATCAACATCAACGACGCCCGAGCCATCTGCGACCTGATTCAAGATCATCTGGCCTAAAACCTGCCAAAATGGGACAGGTTTATTTTGGCAGGTTTTATCTGGGCAAACGTCGCTTCCACCACAAAGGGGCCAGGCACCTTTGTGGTGGTTTTTGCTTTGGTAGATGTGTGGGACATGCCTTACAATCTACCAAGTAGTTCATGACGGGCGAAAAACGGAGAGAAGGGGCTTGATGCGTCCTTAATGTTTCATGCGGATAGATTGATTTGACAGACGGTGGCGAATGCCCGCCGTCCGCATTCGTATGAAACAAGGAGTCTCCATGCTCGCTTCTCTTTTCTCAAAGCCTCAATCATCGCTGTCCGTGCAGGCCAAGCGCCTGGTGGCGATGCGCTTTCTCATCTACACCGGTTTTCAGACCAGCTACTTTATCGGCGTCATCGGAACGCTCACCTATGCAGACGATGCCTCGGTCGTGGCGACATCGCTGGCCGTCCTTTTTATGAACGTATTCGTGATCTTGGGATCCTTTGCGGGTGGCGCGGCGCTCGACGCCTGGGGCCCGCGCCGTCATTTCTTGCTGAGCATCGTGGGCACGCTGGCAACCGGCGCGGCGATCCTCGTTTTTGGCAGCGCGACCGGCATCGTCCTGCTCGGCGCGGTGCTCCTGGGCTTCGTGATGGGGTTCGCCCAGCCCATCGCCACGTCCTATCCGGCCTACCTCACCGACGATCCCGTCGAGCTCAAAGACATCAACTCTGCCATCGCCATGTTTTCAAACGTGAGTATCATCGTTGGCCCCACGCTGGGCGGCTTTGTCGCGGCGGCTGCGTCGTCGCGCGCGGTGTTTGTGCTCATGATGCTCTTTACAGTGCTGGCGCTCGTCGCCGGTTGGGGCTTTAGACCGCAGACCAGCCATGTCGCCGGGCATGCGGATGCCGATTTGGCAGAGGAAGGGGAGCGTGCGGGACAAAGCTCCAACCCCAGCACGACCACCCGCGCAACCTTCGCGACCAGCATCAAGACAGTCTTTACCAACAACGTTCTCGCGCTACTTTTCTGCATCATCTTCCTCTCGAACTTTGGCTACGGCGCCTTCGATCCGCTGGAGTCGTTCTTCTACCGTGATATTCTGCATGTCGGTGTCGAGTGGATGGGCTGGCTCTCGTCGGCCAGCGGTGTGGGCGCGGTGCTGGGCGCCGTGGTCGCGCTCCGCTTGCCGCCGCACCTGGTCAACCTTAAAACGCTGCTTGTGGCGCTTATGTCCGTGGGCCTGGGAAGTTTGCTCTATGTGGGGACACCGTACGTGGGCGTGGCCCTCGTCGGCCAGATTGCCCTGGGCATAGCTTGGGGCATCGTCAACCCGCTCCACAACACGATCGTGCAAACGACGGCGCCGCTCGAGCGGCTCGGTCGCGTCAACTCGGTCATGGGCTTTGGCAATATGTTTGCCGGCGTGGCGCCGCTGGCGATTGCCCCGTGGCTGGCGGCGACATTTGGCGTGCAACAGACGCTCATCGGAGCGGGCGCGGTCGTGACGGCGGTTCCCGTGGCGCTGCTGCTGTTTGGCCGCCGGCATTTTGATCGTGCCGCAAGGCAGTAAAAACCATCACAACATTCGAGGAAAATCGCGATTTTGCCGAAAAACATCGAATGTTGTGATGGTTTGCGCCCCGGGCCAGGCCACCCTTCGGGTCCGGCCACCACAAAGGGGACAGGCACCTTTGTAGTGGTTTTTGCTTTGAGGGGCCGCGCCCGCGCCTTGGTATACCATGTACGCCGTTCACGAATACGCCCCACACCGCCGTACAACCCAGAAAGGCCCCCATGGACACCACCTTCAGTCACATCAAAGCCGTGTTCTGCGATATCGACGGCACGCTGCTCACGAGCCAACACACGGTGTCCCCGCGCACCGTGGCGGCGATCCGCGCCCTGCGCGAGCGCGGCGTGCTCTTTGGCCTGTGCACCGGGCGCGACGCCCACGCGACCGAGGCCATGTACGAGCTCTGGGGCATCGAAGGCCTGGTGGACGTGATGGTGGGCTGCGGTGGCGCCGAGGTCATCGACCGCGCGCACGACATCAACGAGCTGAGCTATCCGCTGCCGGGCGAGACCATCGCGCGCATCTGCAAGCACATGGCGGACCTTCCGGCAACACCCGTCTGCCCCCGAGACGGCGTGTTCTACGTGCCCGAGAGCAACGCGTGCGTCGAGCACCTGTCGCGCGTCGACGGTGTGCCCTACCAGGTGGTCGATTTTGCCGAGTTCTTGCGCGAACCGCAGCCCAAGGTGATGTTTACCATGGCGCCCGAGGTAATGCCGCGGGTGATTGAGCGAGCATCGACGTTTGCCGACGACACTGTTAAGGCGGCGGCTCTGCAAACCACGCAGCGGCTCTACGAGTTCATGGATCCGCGCGTGTCCAAGACGCGCGGCCTTGTGCGCGTGGCGGAACTCAACGACATGGAGCTCCAGGACATCTGCGTGTTTGGCGATGCGGACAACGACACCTGCATGGTGGCTGACGCCGGCGTGGGCGTGGCCATGGCAAATGGCAGCGATGCCACCCGTGCCGCCGCCGATTTTGTAACCGCCAGCAACGACAAAGACGGCATCGCGATCTTTATCGAGGAGCATCTGCTGTAGCGCCGGGGGAGAACCACCGCAAAGGGGACAGGCTCCTTTGTGGCGGCCTCAGGCGATTTGGGCGAATTGATACCTAAAATCTGCGCGAAAATTCAAATATTGTTGTCTGAACATCATGCTTCTAACCACCGATGGGTTAAAGATATTCTCATCAGTTTGGTAGGGTATTCTTCCCGGTTGATGACCTACCGCTCACGGTCGATTTTCGACCGTTCACAGGATGTCTGCTCTTGAGCAAAATGTTGTGCAAATAAATAAAATGTTATTAAAAAACTGATAACTGGCTTAATTACCAGTAGAAATAGATATTTCATAGCGAATAAACGAAGGTTAATCCGAGTAAATGTCAAGAGAATTGAGAATTCGCTACAAAACTATCGGTATTTTTGCTTAGATGTTCAAACAATCGTTACAATATGTACTATAAGTGTGTGCAATTACAAATTGCGCAGATACGTTTGATAGTGAAAGAGCAAGATCGCGGTCTCTTGGGGAGGAGACATCGATGAAAGCGAATTCAGAAAAAACTAAGCAGAGTAAAAAAGCGACGCGCCGCGTACTGGCAGGCGTTTTGTGCGGAGCCTCCGTGTTGAGCCTGGTACTGTCGCTCGTCATGCCTCCGATCTCGCAGGCCATTGCCAACGATGCCCAGACAGATTCTACCGAGGAAACTGTGATGGGGGGGGGTTCCTCAAGTGAGTCTACTGATGTAGACAACACCAACAACGGGGATACCGAAAACCAGAATAGTGACGACGTCGAGGGCGGCGCGAGCGAAGATATCGTTGCAGCAGACTCGACTGCCGATGGCGCGGAAGCCAAGAGCACCGCGCAGCCTTCCGACGCACAGCCTTCCGATGATGAAAATAACGATGACAACGCAATCGCCCCTGCCAGCGTCAGTGACGATGACTATATCGAGGTAAACGGTGATGTTGCTCATAAATTCGATAGGGGCGGCAAGTATCGTTTGAGTGGTGAATCCTGGTCAGATAGCCAGATCACCATCACCGCAAACACCACCATCGATCTTAACGGCAACATGCTCTATCACCGTCCCGGTTCGGTGGAGTCGTTCATCGTGGTTCAGAATAACGCCACGCTTACCATCGAAGATTCCTCCGGCCGCGTCGTCGATGATTCCAAGCCGTTTACCGGTGAGCCGGGCCAGCCTGCAACTATGACATGCACCGGCAACAACAATGGTACTCCTCAGAGCCTAACCTATTATGAAACCACGAGCACGCCTAATGAAGATAAACTTGGCACCACCGAGACTACGACTAAGCATGTTGTCAGCGGTTTCGGCGCAATCGTTGCCGCATCCGACGGCGGTTCGGTCAAACGAGTCATTTCGGTTGCGGACGGCAGTACGCTTAACCTCAACGGAGGCATGATCACAACGCCTCGTAACCTGGGCAACGACGGTCACGTCATTCTCTCTCAGGGCGCTGTCAATATTTCTGGCGGTTACGTCACCAACGGCAACGGCGGTGGCTGGGGCGGTGGTCTGTGCATAACGGGCGCGAATGCCAGCCTCGAAATGACAGGCGGCGTGGTCGCGGGAAACAAGGCTGCTTCTGGCGGTGGCATCTTTGCTAACAATGGCGCGACACTGGAACTCTCCGGCGGTGTCATCTCGGGTAATGCAACATATGACAATGGTATCTCCGATGGTTATAACGTCAGAGCCGGCGGCTACGGTGGCGGTGTTTATACCCAGGGTGCATTCGTAACCATCAGTGATTCTGCCAATATAACTAACAACCGAGCTGAAGCTCGCCTCGTTAATAAAGAGCTTTACAACAAAGGTCTCCTCGGTGGCGGCGGAATTGCATCGCACGGTGGAATGCTGTCCATGACGGGTGGCTCCGTTACTGCCAATTACTCCTATGAGGCCGGCGGTGGAATCTACGCTGGCCTCCCCGGGCAGGGAGTTGGATTCACCATGTCCAGCGGTTTTATTGCGGGCAATATGTCCGATAATGCCGAGGGCGGTGGCCTCCGTATTTCTGGCGATACTACCGGCGATATTAATACCGGCGATATGAATGCGGAAAATGCATCAAACAGGGTTTACATCACCAACAACAAGACCATGACGGGCAGCAACGTCGACCGCGGTGGCGACTGGGGTGGCGGTGGTGTCTTTATCCAGAAGGGCGGCAGGCTCAATATTTTCAAGACGCTGATCACTAAAAATCGCGCCGGTGGCTGGGGCGGTGGCGTCGGTGCTTGTCCTACGGGCGAGACAATCGTTTCGCACTCAAGTGGCGCTGCTATCTATGACAACGCAGATAACGTTGATCAAGATGGCAATAAGTTGCCAGCGTATCATTATTCCGCTGGCGGCGACGGCAAAAATGAAGACCACGATGAAGTAAATTACGTTACTCCTGACTTCCAAAAATCCGGCCATAAGGATTTCTTCTTGGTCCGTAATAAGAATGGCGCGGATAAGACAATCGCTGTCGTTCTTGGCAAGATGCTGGGCGGCGAATCGGCTGGCTGGCAGGGCACTTGCGATGGTGAGACGATAACCATCGATGCCAATGGCGGTGCCGAGGCCAAGTGGATGTTTGGCCTTGCGGCTAATCCTTCTGATGCGGCTAAAAGTTATGCGCAGAGAGATGCTACGGCCATCATCAGTGGCAACTACTCCTACACCCACGGTGGTGGCATCATGACCAACGGCGACCTCATCGTCGGTAAGGTTACTTCCCTGGACGTGTATCCTGCAATCAAAGTCAAGGCTAACAAGGTCCTCATGAAGGACGGCGAAGCTCAAAGCCTCGCGGGCCACGGCTACCGGTTCAAGTTGTTGGGCAAAGCCGACGGTTCAGGTGAGGAGCCGTATTGGGATGCGAACGGCACGCTCCACGCAAGCGGATGCGAGGCGACGTCTGAGTTTACCGTTAATAACGAGGGAAAGACGGGAGAGATTGTCATTGATACGGCCGCGAACTATCAGTCGGGTGATTACGACCTCTACCTTGTTGAAGTTCCTATCGAGGAAAAAGGAACAAAGTTCGATAAGTCTATTTACAAAATACATGTAGATGTTAGTGATCAACCAGTTGAAAAGACGAATCTCTTGGGAATTGAGATTTATCGCCATGCGGTCAATACGAGCACTTCAAAAGTATCCGTTAAAAAGGAAGGCGAAGCTGAATTCACTAAATGTGATGCTAGCTGGAGCACGGATACGGCTGATAGCACCGTCTCGACCGTAAAAATCGGTGATGATTCCAACCCTGCGTTTACGAACGAACTTGCGCCTTACCAGACCTCAGGCACTTGGACACCTCAGGTGACCAAAAAGGTCGACGGCGGCGAGATGAAGAAGTTCAAGTTTGAGCTGTTTACTAAGAATTCGGACAACACGGAGACATCCCTTCAGACCAAATATACTTCTGCTGAGTCGGGAAACCCTCAGACTGTAATGTTTGATGCGGTGACAATCGGCCCACTGCGCATCAAAGATCTCGCCGATGGTAAAGCGACGTTCACCTACTACATCCGTGAATGTACTGCCAACGGCGGCGACGGCACCAAGCACGAGGGCTACACCAACGACACCAAGACCTTCAAGGTTGTGGTGACGGCCAAGGATAACAAAGACGGCACGCTGGAATGCACGCCGGCCTACTACGAGGTCGACGCCAGCGGCAAGCCAAGCGAAAAACCGACCACCGATCCCACCTTCACCAACACCTACTCAACCTCTTTGCCCCTTTCTGGTATGTCGGGCGTCACTCTGACGTACCTTGCCGGCGCGGCGGTGCTTTGCGCTGCTGCGGCCTGGATGCACATTCGTCGCAAGGCGAATGCGAAGGGAGGCGAGCGTCGTGAATAAGAAAGTTTGCTCCCTCCCGACCTTGTTTGCGCTGCTCGCCCTCTTGGTCAGCACCTGCGCGGTCGTGTTCCCCGCTTCCGCGCAGGCCGCGCCGACTTCGACCGGTTCCATCACGGTGAGCGGCACCGTAGCGAGTAGCTACGATGCCTACCAGATCTTTAGCGCCAATGTCTCCGACGGCGACAACGACGCCAAGGTCTACACCCAGATCGCCTGGGCAAGCGACGCCGCGCGCGACGCCGTCCTGCCCGTGCTGCACAGCGCCGGCATGCCCAAGTCCCAGACCACCGCGCAGGAAGCTGCCGAGTGGCTCAACGCCGATTCCCACCTTACGAGCGCGCTGAGCGCACAGCTCGCTCGTTCCCTCCAGAGCTCTGGCACCGAGCTCGCGGCCCTTAACGCGGGCACGGCGGCCGAGCTGCCCTGCGGCTACTGGCTCATCGTCGCCGACGACGACGCCATCGCCCAGAACGAGGCCGGCACCGCGCCGATCATGGCCTTGGTGGGCGGCAGCGCCGTCACCGTCAAGCCCAAGGCCGCGACGCCCAAGGTTGTCAAGCACGTGCTGGAGGACAGCACGGCCGCATGGGGCAAGGCCGCCGACGCCACGGTCGCCGACGACCTGTACTGGCGCCTCTCTGCCACGGTCCCGGCGGGGCTTTCCGCCTACGACACCTACACGGTGTAGTTCGTCGACACCATGAGCGCGGGGCTCGACCCCTCCAGGGTGGCCGCGAGCATGCGCGTGTACGTGGCGGCGGGCGCGGACGGCGGCTTTGACGCCGTCTCGGCCGGTAAGGACGGCCGCGTCGGCACCGAGCCCGCGAAGGGCTGGACCGACATCACGGCCCAGTGCAGGGTCTCGGTCGACGATAAGACCTTCACCGTGCGCACCGGCGACCTGATTGCCGCGCTCGGCGGGGCCGATGCCTTCACCGCGGGCGCCCGCGTGGTCGCCGTGTACAACGCGCCGCTCAACAGCGCGTGCAACCACGGCATCGCGAAGGGCAACCCCAACGAGGTCTACCTGCGCTACCCGCGCTCTCCCTTTGCCGACCAGTCCGGCGATGCCGGCTTTACCCGCACGCCGAGCGACGATGCGTGCGCCTACACCTGGGATCTCGCGCTCACCAAGCGCGGCAGCGACGGCGACAAGCCGCTTGCCGGGGCGGTCCTGAGCATCACCGACGACCGCGGTCGCACGCTGGCGGCCGACGGCACGTGGGATGCGGAGGGCAAGGCTACCGTCACCACGGGCGAGGACGGTCGCGTGACCGTCTCGGGCGTGGACTCGGGCAAGCTGGAGGTCCGCGAGCTCAAGGCACCCAAGGGCTACACCGCCTTTGAGGGAACGCGCTCCGTGACGGTTAAGGCCGAGGGCCTGGACGTCGACCAGGTGGCCGCCGCCAAACCCAAGCTCACCATCACGGCCGAGTCGCCCCTGCGCGCCGACAGCGCGGACGGGTCGACGGGCAGCCTGGAGGCGTCGCTCATCAACACGCCCACCGGCACACCCCCTAGCATTACCACCGGAGGCTTCATGCCCTCGACTGGCGATATGGCAATGTACGCCGCGGCCGCCGCAGCGGTCGCCGGAGCCGCGCTCATCGTGGTCGCGCTCCTGGTCAAGCGGGGAGGTGGCAGCCATAAAGAGTAGCTGGCAGCCCCACAGAGAGCGGGGCGAGACGTAGCGAAGCAGATGCTAAGACACAGACAGACAGATTTAGATCAAATGGAATTCGAGCAGAAAGCAGAGGAAAAGAAGATGAGCATGAGCAAGAACATCGCACGCCTGGCAGTAACCGCCGGCCTTACCGCAGCGTTGAGCTTCGGCGGCGTCATGGCCCCGGTGACCATGGCGTTTGCGGCTGAGGGTGCGGCTGCAACGGCCACTGGCTCGGTGACCATCACGAACGTTAAGGGCAACGATACCGAATTCTATGGCTATCAGATTTTTAATGCTGACGTTGCGATAGTCAACGGTAAGACGGTTGTGAGCAATATCACCTGGGCGAACGATGATGTGGAGGCGGCTGTCGAGAATGTCATTAAGGGTAACGGTTACGGTGGCACAACCGCTCAGGATGCTGCAGACTGGATAACGTCCAATGTGACAGGGACCGATGAGACAACCCGTGTTGACTCTAATCACATTGCTTATAAGATTGCCGCTGCCGTAGACGATCTTACTGACAAGACGACAACGACCGAGCGCGTTGCCTCCGGCCTTAAGCATGGCTACTGGCTCTTTGTGACCAAGGCTGACACTATTAATGAGGGTGAGGCGGGCACATCTCCCATCTTCACTGTCGTGGGAAACGCGCCTGTCGAAATCACCGAGAAAACTGGCATCCCCACCGTCGAGAAGAAGATCGTGAGCGATGCCGATAGCAAAGAGCACGATGCTGCCGACTCCCAGATTGGCCAGGACGTGACGTACAACCTTTATGGCACCATTGCCGAGAACTACGACAAGTACGACACGTATTTCTACAAGTTCTCCGACCAGATATCCAAGGGACTGACTCTGCAGAACGGTGCCAAGGTCTATCTGTATGCGAGCAAGGATGACGCGAAGGGCGATCTCGACCGCATGAAGGGCACGGATATCACTGCGAATTTCAAGGAGGAAACGTCCGCCGCGGTTGCCGCTGATGGCAGTAAGACGACGACGTGGACCTGCAATAACCTGAAGAACGTCGATCACGTCACTAAGGACTCCTACATCGTCGTCTCCTATAAGGCAAAGATTAACAGCGAGGCTACCGTTGGAGACAATGTGGGTAACACCAACATTGTCAAACTTGAGTATTCAAACAACCCTATGACCACCGACACCGGCACGACGGTGCCCGATGAGGTTAAGACCTACACCTATGGCCTTAAACTGAATAAGGTTGACCTTGGTACTGAGAAGGCACTCCCGAATGCGAAATTTACCATCAAGGTGACGAAGGCGGCGGATTCACGCCTACAGGGGAAATACGTTCATCTCGATGGAACTCTTGGAGATGATGCGTATAAGTTCACGACTGGCGACGATGGCGCCTTTGCTGTCAAGGGCCTCGGTGCGGGAACCTATACGGTAGAGGAGACTGACGCTCCCGAAAACTACGATAAGGTCGTATCTTTCGATTTCACGATTAAGCCGAAGAATGAAAGCGGGACAACAAGTGAAAGCTCGAGCGCGGATAAGTATGAACTAACCGCTCCCAGTGATCAGGTTATCATCGGTAAGCCGAATGATAAGAGGGGCGACAACAAGCTCGAAGCCAAGACTAACACAGCTACAAACGACGACGGCACCTTCAACATCACCGTTGGCGATGCCAAGCGGGTCGGCCTCCCGCTCACCGGTCTCAACGGCGTGACGTTCACTTGGATCGCTGGTGGCGCGGTGCTGTGCATCGGCGTGGCGCACCTCATCCGCAGCCGTAAGCAGGCTGAGGATTCCGAGCAGGAGTAACGCTCGCTCACCCATCCCTTTGGCAGGTGGGATGTGATGGCCATGAGACTTGCGGACACTTTTCTCGTCCATCGACGTTCTTGCTTTGCCATGCTCTTTTCGGGGCAGACTCCGCGCTGGAGTCTGCCCCGTTTTTTTGGGACAACGAAGCCAGCCTCCACCGTCCGATGCGGGTACGTTCGTCATCGCGTTTCTTGACTCGTATGAGGCTCGGATTAAGGTCCGTAGGCGCACGCGCGGTGCGGACGGTAGAAGGCATTTGCGCCGAAAGCGCAAATAAGAATGCCCGGGGGTCGGATCCCGGGCACTTACAAAAGCTGAAAACTAGGCCGCCCGCGCTCTCGTACACTTACGCGGGGTGCGTCGTTTTCTATTGACATTGTATCCCGAATCGCCCCGCCGATCCGGGACATTTTGAAAACTCAAAAGCTGGCCTACGCACGAACGAAATCTCGTTAATTCCGAAAATTATGTATAATTCCAATATGAAATGGAATCAAACGAAAACGATGGAAATGAACGAAGCGCTAATCTACTTACAAGAAGCACTAGGCCTCTCCGCCAAGACCAAAACTTGGCCTGGATCCGCACGCTTGCCACTGCATCTGCGGGCGATTGAGGTCCGCGCTGTTGACGCAAACGGTTTTTCGTTTTTGCTTGCAAGCTTGCCTACTGGCGTCGGGCTTCCCGAGGCTAAGAGAGTCTATAGTCAGCTAGCCTTGCGCGCGGAGACTCCTGTTGCCGTTTCATTTCCTGATGCCGATGCACGTCAGCGCAAAGCATTGGTCGCACATGGGATTCCCTTTGTCTGCCCCGGTAGACAGGTTTTTCTTCCATTTATGGGCACAGCTTGCACGGAGAGGGGCGGTGCCCGGTTTCACAATCACGCGACCAAGATGTCACCCAACGCACAGGCTGCCGCAATCTGGGGAGCAGCCCAGGAGCCATATCGTCCCTATGACCTTTGTCGTGCGCTTGGGATTTCGGCAAGCCGCGCGAGTGAGGCTATAACCGAGCTTGTCGACAGGGGGCTCGCGAGGCGCGAACGTTGCGAGCGACGTGTCGTCGTGCTCCCTGTCGCCGTTGATCTTTTGCTCAGCGAGCACATGGCAGAACTCTCCTCGCCTGTCTCGAAGGTCATTTTTGCAAGGAAGACGCCGCAGATCGACTATCTTGTAGACGCCGGGGAGACGGCGCTCGCTGCGCGTTCGATGCTCGCTGCGCCGGGCATGGAACAAAAGGCCGTCTTAAGAAGTGCATGGCGTCAACTGAGCGACCTCGAAGTCGCAGACGGGGAGTTGCCGGATAACGAAACGGCGATGATCCAAGTGTGGCGCTATGCGCCCGTGTTTGCCGACTCCTCCCGCGTCGATGACATTTCGCTTGCGCTATCTTTGGCGGCGATCGACGATGAGCGAATTCAGCTCGAAGTCGATCGCATGTTTGGAAAGGAATATCCATGGCGAGAAGCGCTGTAGAAGGTCTCCAAGAATTTCAGCAGCATATGCAAGAAGCTGCAGGATCGTATGCCCTTATCGGCGGCACGGCATGCGACATTTTGCTCGCGGAGGCGGGGCTTTCATTCAGGGCGACTCACGATTTTGATGTGGTAATTGTCGCCGATGACCGGTTGCCTCAGACGGCAGAAGCCATATGGACTTTGGTGCGTGATGGCGGCTACCGCTGCGGCTGGGGCGAAGGTAAAGGCTCATGTTTTTATCGGTTTACAGAGCCAAAGAGGCCGGGTTACTCCCATATGATCGAGCTCTTCGCGAAGTGCCCCGACTTTCTAAAGGGTCGTGAGGGGATTGATGTGGCGCCAATTCACGTTGATGAAAACATAAGCAGTCTTTCGGCAATTTTGTTGGACGATGCTTACTACAGCTTGTTCCTTCAGGGAATTCGGACCGTAGGCGGCGTTTCGGTCCTGGGCACGGAATACATTGTCCCGTTCAAAGCGAAGGCGTATCTCGACCTAAAAGCTAGAAGGGAAGCGGGGGAGAACGTTGATTCGAGGAAGGTAAAAAAGCATAAACGCGATGCGCTGAGGCTTGCTCAGCTGCTTGGCGAGTCGGAAGGCGTCGACCTGCGCGGAGAACTGAAGGACGATATGCTTGCGTTTGTTAAAGATTGCGAGGTGGGCGACGTCAATCTGAAACAGATTGGGGTTGCGGGCGCAACGATGGTGCAGTTGCTCGAGACGATGAAAGCAACATATGGTTTGATTGGTTGAGTGGGGTTACGTGGCCCGGACGGTGCAATCTGGCTGCGTTGTCCGGCGCGGAAGCTTGCTAATCGGCTATTATTTGTTCAGACAACCTGGGCTGTAGAGGAGTGACCGGCGATGGTGCAGGGCACCAAACATATGAAGAGCAATAACGCCGCGGCCAACGGCGGATCAAGCCCTCAGCCCAAACCTCAACCAAAGCCTAAGCGTCGCCGCAAGCGACTTCCGCGCTGGGCCGACCGGCTCATCACCATCGTTATCATCCTTATTGGCGTGGGCCTTATGACCTGGCCGTGGATCTTGGACCGGCTCGAGGCCTCGGGCGTGTTCAACCAGATCAGCACCGTGTCCAGCACCGTGGACGCGCTATCTGCCGAGGAGCGCGAGCGCATCCTGCTCCAGGCGCGCTCCTTTAACGAGCAGCTGGCGGGCGAGGCCACCGAGCTTCCCGCCGACCAGATCGAGCCCTACGCCCAGCAGCTCATCTTTGACCGCGACCCCATGATGAGCTGGGTCGAGATCCCCTCCATCGACGTGAGCATGCCCATCTACCACGGCACGAGCGAGGAAGTCCTTATGGCGGGCGTCGGCCACTTGGAGGGCACAAGCCTGCCGGTGGGCGGCACCTCGACGCATTGCGTGCTCACCGCGCACTCGGGCATGCGCAACCTGAGCATGTTCGACGACATCCACTCGCTGGAGCCCGGCGACCTGGTGCTGCTGCACACCATGAACAAGACGCTCGCCTACAAGATGGTGGACTCCGAGGTGGTGCTACCCGAGGAGATGGAGTCGCTAACCATCGAGCCCGGCGCCGACAAGGTGACGCTCGTCACCTGCACGCCTTACGGCGTAAACGACCATCGCCTGCTGGTACACTGCGTGCGCACCAAGTACAACAAGAAGGACGTCGACAAGCAAAAGTCGCTGGCCGGGCGCCACTGGGGCAAGCGCGAGTTCGCCGTGCTCATCGTGGTCGTGGCCATTGTGCTGTTGCTGCTGGACATCGTGATCCACGCGGTCCGCAAGCGCCGCAAGGCCAAGGCCTCGGCATAAGACATCGTTCAGAACCACCACAATGGGGACAGGCACCTTTGCGGTGGTCAGGGCTTCCAAACCATCACAACATTCGATGAAAATCTCGATTTTGGCGAAAAGCGTCGAATGTTGTGATGCTTTTCGTTTCGGGCGGGACGGTTTTCGTTGTGGTCGAGACGGTCTTCGTTGCAGGCGGGACGGTTTTCGCTATGGACGGTGCGGTTTCGCTGCGGAACCGCCGGCCCGCCGCCTGCCAGCCCGCCGTCCTCGTTACGTTTTCGCTGCATTTGGGTAAAGCACCTGCTCCAAGCGGCGTTGCCTTGTATACTAGAGCGGTTTATCTGTTATGCGGAAGGGAGCGCCTATGGCACTCAGCGAGAAAGACGTGCGCGGCATCGCCGAGTACGCAAAGATCGCACTGACCGATGACGAGCTCACCCAGATGACGTCCTACATGAACGACGCCGTCCAGATGCTCGAGCCCGTCTTGCAATATGACTTGCCCGACGTGGAGCCCACGTTCCATCCTATCGGAAGCCTGTCCAACGTGATGGGCGATGACCTGCGCGAGCCCGAGCGCGACCTGCCGCTCGACGTCGCGCTGGAGAACGCCGGCAGCGCACGCGACCGCTACTTCCGCGTGCCGTCCATTTTGGGAGAGGGGGAGAGCGAGTAATGGCTCAGAGCTTCGATTCCCTTACCGCCGCCCAGATCGCCGCGGGCGTTACCGCCGGCGACTTTACCGCTACCGAGGTGGCCCAGGCCTCCCTTGCTGCCATCGAGGCGCGCGAGGGCGGGGTCCAGGCATTCCTGCAGGTGGCGCCCGAGCTCGCGCTCGAGGCCGCCGCGCGCGTGGATGCCGACCGTGCCGCAGGCAAGCCGCTGCCCCCGCTTGCGGGCGTGCCGCTGGCCATTAAGGACAACATGAACCTCGTGGGCACGCGCACCACCTGCGCTTCCCGTATGCTCGAGGACTACCAGAGCGTCTACACCGCTACCTGCGTTCAGCGCATGCTGGATGCCGGCTGCCTGCCCATGGGCAAGGCCAACATGGACGAGTTTGCCTTTGGCAGCTCCACCGAGAGCTCGGCGTTCCACCGCACCAACAACCCCTGGGATACCGAGCGCGTGCCCGGCGGCTCCTCGGGCGGCTCCGCCGCAGCCGTCGCCGCGGGCGAGGTCGCGCTCTCGCTGGGCTCGGACACCGGCGGCTCCATTCGCCAACCGGCGTCGCTGTGCGGCGTGGTGGGCTTTAAGCCCACGTATGGTGCTGTGAGCCGTTACGGCGTGGTCGCCTTTGGCTCGTCGCTCGACCAGGTGGGTCCCTTTGGCCGCACGGTCGAGGATGTCGCGCTGGCCATGAACGCGCTTACCGGCGCGGGCCACGATCCGTACGACTGCACCAGCCAGGATTGCGCCGTCGACTTCACCGAGCATCTCAACGACAGCATCGAGGGCAAGCGCGTGGGCATCATCCCCGCGTTTATGGAGGCCGAGGGCCTGACGCCCGAGGTCAAGGCCGCCGTTCAGTGCGCCGCCCAGGAGCTGCAGAACCAGGGCGCCGAGCTGGTCGAGGTCGACCTGCCGCACCTGGACGCCGCCATCGCCGCCTACTACGTCATCGGCCCGGCCGAGGCGTTCTCCAACCTGGCCCGTTTTGACGGCATTCGCTACGGCTATCAGGAGGAGGGCTGCGCCAACCTGTCCGACCAGAGCTCGCTCTCGCGCGCCAACGGCTTTGGCGCCGAGGCCAAGCGCCGTCAGATGCTCGGCGCCTACCTGCTGAGCTCGGGCGTGTACGACAAGTATTACTATGCCGCGCAAAAGGCCCGCACGCTCATCACGCAAGACTACGACGCCGCGTATGCCAAGGTGGACACCATCCTCATGCCCGCCTCGCCGCGCACGGCCTTTAAGTTTAGCGAGATCAGCGACCCCACGCAGATGTATCTCTCCGACCTGTACACCATCTCGCTCAACATTTGCGGCAACGGCGGTATCTCGGTGCCGCTGGGCCTGGGCGAGGACACTCAGCTGCCCGTTTCTGCCCAGCTGGTGGGTCCGGCGTTTAAGGACCGTCAACTGCTCACGTTTGCCCGCGCCCTGGAGCGCGGCTTTGCCGATGCCGCCACGGGTGCGCCCGCGCTTTCCGTCGCGCCCGATTTTGCCGGGAAGGGAGGCGAGCTGTAATGAAGGAGCTTTCCGAGGTCCTGCAGGATTGGGAGGCCGTGATCGGCCTGGAGATCCATACCGAGCTCACCGCACTCGATACCAAGATGTTCTGCAACTGCAAGCTCAGCCACGATGACGAGCCCAACGCCAACGTGTGCCCGGTATGCCTGGGCCTGCCCGGTGCACTGCCGGTGCCCAACAAGCGTGCCATCGAGAGCATCGTCAAGGCGGGTCTGGCCACCAACTGTGAGATCCAGCGTCACTCGATGTTCTACCGCAAGCATTACTTCTATCCCGATATGGCCAAGAACTTCCAGACCACGCAGGGTCCGGTCGCTTTTGCCATGTACGGTCACCTGGATCTGGATGTGACCGGTCGCGGTGCCGCCGAGCGCCCCGACTGCGCGTTTGGTGAGGCCGAGGCCCAGAGTCTGGCGAGCGCCTCGGCCAACGCCGAGGGCCTGTCCACGTCCATGACGTCGACCATGCGCGAGGGTAACCAGCGCGCCGGTCACCTGGCCAGCTACGATGCGTCCAACCTGCAGATGCCCGAGCGTCGCGAGGACGGTTCCTACACGGTGCCCATTCGCATTCTGCGCATCCACATGGAGGAGGACGCCGCCAAGATGGTCCACGTGGGCGGCGCCGAGGGCCGCATTACCGCCGCTGCCGAGTCGCTCGTCGACTACAACCGCTGCGGCACGCCGCTGATTGAGCTCGTCACCGAGCCCGACCTGCGCACGCCCGAGGAGGCTCGCCTGTTTATGGAAAAGCTCCGTCGCATTTTTGTGACGCTGGGCATTTCCGACTGCTCCATGGAGAAGGGTTCCATGCGTTGCGACGGCAACGTGAGCCTGCGCCGGCGCGGCGAGACCAAGCTGGGCACCAAGACCGAGCTCAAGAACCTCAACTCGTTTAAGAGCCTGCATGACGGCCTTGCCTACGAGATTTGCCGCCAGGCCGAGGTGCTCGAGGAGGGCGGCATCATCTATCAGGAGACCCGCCACTGGGAGCCCAGCCGCAAGCGCACCGTGGTCATGCGCGTCAAGGAGACGGCCGACGACTATCGTCTGTTCCCCGATCCCGACCTGGCGCCGTTCGATCTGGACGATGAATTCATCGACCGCTGCCGTGGTGAGATCCCCGAGCTGCCCGATGCCAAGTGCGCCCGCTTTGAGGCCGACTTTGGCATTAAGGCGACCGACGCCGAGCAGATCGCCGGCGACCCGGAGTTTGCCGACTTCTTTGAGGCCGCCGCTGCCGGTATGGCCGGCAAGGAGGCCCAGACGGTCGCAAACCTGCTGGCCAACGAGATGATCGCCTACCTTAAGGGCGTAGGCGTGTCGCTCGCCGAGTCCGGTATCGCGCCGGCTCAGGTGGCGGCACTCGCCAAGCTGCTGGCGACCGATGCCATCAGCTCCAACCAGGCTCACGAGGTTTTTGAGGCCATGGCCCAGACCGGCGACGACCCCAACAAGATCGTCGACGAGCGCGGTATGCGCCAGGTGAGCGATGCCGGCGCGCTGCAGCCGATCGTGGACGAGGTGCTGGCAAACTGTGCCGATCAGGCGCAGCAGTATCGTGACGGCAACCAGAAGGTCATCGGCTTTTTGGTGGGCCAGTGCATGAAGGCGAGCCGCGGCAAGGGCAACCCGAAGCTCTTCAACGAGTTGCTGAGAACGTCGCTCTCGTAAGCGGGAACCCGGGAGCCCCGGCAGGGCGGGTGCTTCCTCAAAATTTCGAACAGTCCTGCGCAAGACGAAGGCCACATTAAGTGGCCTTCTTTGCGTGCGGAACTCATTTTGAGCAAGCACCCGCCCTGCCGGGGCTCCCGGGTTCTGCAACGACTCGGCCGTTCGGGTCAGGTAGGCTGATAGGAAAGATGGTGACGGAGGCGCAAAATGCGCCTCCGCCTTTTCAATGTGATGAAAGTGTGGCGAAATGAGCTTAAAACTTCCGTAAATGTGATAAATGTCACGTTTTACCTAGGGTAAAATGTGGGAAATATCACGTTTACGGAAGTTTCTTTGCGGGAGGTTCGGTCATGCAGCGAGATATCATTGCCAAGCTTAACGCTTGGAAAGCGTCAGAATATCGTAAGCCGCTTATCCTTAAGGGGGCGCGCCAGGTTGGAAAGACGTGGGCGCTTAAGGAGTTCGGCCGAACCTCGTACCTCAATTTTGTGTATCTGACGCTCGAGGAGCCGTCACCTGGGGTACAGAGCGAGTACGCTCAGTTTTTCGAAGGTACGCGCGATCCTCGACGGATCATCTCAAATCTTTCCCTGGCACTTGGACAGCCTATCGAGCCCGGCGAAACGCTGCTTATTATTGATGAGATCCAGGATTGTCCTTCTGCAGTCGGCGCCCTTAAATACTTCTGTGACGAGGCCCCCGAGTATCACGTCGCATGCGCAGGGTCTTTGTTGGGCGTTCGCTTGTCCCGTGAGACCAGCGCTTTTCCGGTGGGAAAGGTCGAGTTCATGGAGATGCGCCCCATGAGCTTTTCCGAGTTTCTGAAAGCCGAGGGTGCTGCAAACTACGACGAATACCTTGGCGGCCTGGATCAGATCGAGACAGTGCCCGATTTCTTCCATGTCCGTCTCGTCGAGCATCTTCGTCGTTATTTTGCATGCGGCGGCATGCCAGAGGCTCTTGGCCGGTGGGTGGAGACGGGCGATATCGTTCAGGTCGATAAGGTGTTGTCTGATCTCTTGGATTCCTACGAGCGCGATTTTGCCAAGCATGGTGGCCGTGCGCAGTTCGCCAAGCTTTCACAAATATGGAACTCGATTCCAGCTCAGTTGGCGCGCGAGAACAAAAAGTTCGTTTGGGGTGCGGTGCGCGAGGGGGCTCGTGCTCGAGAATACGAGGATGCTCTGGAATGGCTTGCCGATGCTGGGCTCATCACGGCGGTTCGCCTTAATGCTGCCGGTGGTGTGCCGCTCTCTGCGTACGATGACCTCAAGGCATTTAAAGTCTACTGTCTTGATGTCGGCTTGCTGCGCCGCATGGCAAGGCTGGATGCGTCCGCTTTTGCCATCTCGGATGCGCTATTTTCGGAGTTCAAAGGTTCGTTCGCCGAGAACTATGTGCTTCAGGCATTGCTTTCACAGTTAGATGCTGCTCCGCGTTATTGGACAAACGAGAAGCCGAAGCACGAAGTCGATTTTTTGATTCAAGTCGGAAACGAAATCGTTCCCGTCGAGGTCAAATCGGGAGAGGTCGTTCATTCCAAGAGCCTTAAGTACTATGCCGACAAGCATGCGGAGACGACTCCATTGAGGGTCCGCTACTCACTTAAGAACCTAAAGCTCGACGACGGGGTGCTCAACATTCCGTTGTATTTGGCTGATCGATCTGTCCCTCTTATCAAAAAGGCGCTTGATCGTGCACATCTTGACGTTTAGATCCTGGGTGAGCTGACGGACGGCGGCTAATTAATCGCTCCGTTACGGCCAGGGAGCCTGGGCCTTAGCGATGCTTGCTTCGCCAAGCCGTGGGTGTCATGCCGGTGTATTGTTTGAAGGCTTGGGCGAAGGCGGCCTGCTGAGGGTAGCCTAGACGCTCTGCCACCTGCGCTATCGTGAGCGCGCTATCGGCCAAAAGGTCCTGTGCTCGCTCCATACGGCGTCTGCGAATGTAGGCGCCCAGGGACTCGCCAGTTTGGGCCTTAAAGATGGCGCATAGTTTGGAGCGGCTTGTGTAGAGCCTCTCGACCACCTCGTTGATACCCACATGTCTGCCTTTGTCGAGCGCGCGCTCAATCATTGCCGTTGCTTCTTCGGCAATGATTATGCTGACGCGTGTGTCTGCCGCCTGCCGCGCCTGCTTGTGGGCCGCGCACGAACAGGCGAGCTCCGCGACCATGGTCTCCACGATGCCCTGCATATAGACGTGTCCGCCTACGGTGCGGGCGCGGTCCTCGTTAATCCGGCGCAGCGTGTGGCAGATGGCAGACGTCGCTTCCTCGTGCCATGGCTCGGCAAACGCCTCAAAGATTCCCGCGAACTCGGTGGGATAGCGGTGCTCCAGTTCGTCAAAATATCCAGGCAAAAAGAGCACCGAGCGCGAGTGATAAAGCTCTCCCGCAAACAGCGGGCTTAATTCCTCGCCACAGCTATCTTGGATAAAGCTGCAAACGGCATTGTTTGGCCACGGTCCATGCAATGGTTTGAGGTTCGCGGGCGTTATGCCAGCCTCGGGCATGCATGTAAGTGTGGGCGCGCTGACTTCGCTCACGCAGGCGTATGGCTCGGGTGTGTATTCGGCCAGGTACATATCGTGCGTCGGGGTGATGAAATGCTCCATGACGATGCAGGCAGGGGAGAGAGGCATGATCCATGCGCGGCCTTGCGCCCGGTCGTTTGCCACCTCGCCGGTAAAGACGGCGCCCTTGCCGGTAAGCTTCAAGCCAAACTGCTCAAATTGCGGTGCGTAGAGCTCGGTTATGTCGGTCGCTGCCCGCCGTATTTGCAAAAGCGTCCCTTTCCTTTGCAGAAACGTCCACGCCTGGCTTGATTGTGAGCCATGGCTAACATAGCAATGATAAGTTGATTACGGTTAACTCTCAAGCCGTTAGAAAGGAATCTCATGGCAAAGGGATCAAAAAGGGAAGGTGGAGGCATCGGCGAGTTGCTCGCGTATGCCGGCGACCGTAAATTCCTAACGTATTTGGGCATGGCGCTCTCGGCGCTCTCGCAGCTGCTGAGCTTTGGCCCGTTCGTGTGCATTTGGCTTGTCGCGCGCGATCTGATCGCCGTGGCACCTAACTGGAGCGAAGCCTGCGACATCGCGACGTATGGCTGGTGGGCAGTGGGGTTTGCGCTGGCAAGCATCGTAGCTTATTTCGTGGGGCTCATGTGCACGCACCTGTCTGCGTTTCGCTGCGCGTCCAATATCCGCAAGACTACGAGCGAGCACCTGCTTAAGCTGCCGCTTGGCTACTTTGACACGCATGCCACTGGTGAGCTGCGCCGTATTGTAGACGGATGTGCCGCCTCCACCGAGACCCTGCTCGCGCACATGCTGCCCGATATCGCCGGCGCCGTCGCCATGGTCGCAGGCCTGCTCGTGTTGCTTTTCGCCCTCGATTGGCGTTTGGGGGCGGCATGCCTTATCTCGGTCGTCGTTTCGTTTGGCGCCATGGCCACCATGATGAGCGGCAAAGGCGCCGAGTTCATGAAGGCCTACATGGGAGCGCTGGTCAAGATGAACAAGACCGGCACCGAATACGTACGCGGCATCCCCGTGGTCAAGGTGTTTCAGCAGACGGTCTACTCCTTTAAGGCCTTCCACGATGCAATCGCCGAATACGCCGACATGGCGCAAAACTATGCGGGCACGTTCTGCCGAGGTCCGCAGGTACTCAACCTTACCGCGCTCAATGGTCTTGTGGCATTCCTGTTGCCCGTGGCGTTGCTGTTGGCGCCAGGCGAGACGGACTTCGCGCATTTTATGACCAACTTCACGTTTTACGCGATATTTTCGGCCGTGGTACCGACGGCCATGACCAAGCTTATGTTTGTGGGCGAGGCCTCTCAGATGAGTGCCGATTCGTTGGCTCGCATTCGAAGCGTCATGGATTCCAAGCAGCTCTCCGTGCCCGCCCAACCCAAGCACCCTGCCGGCAGCGACGTGCGATTTGAGGACGTGAGCTTTACGTACGAGGGCGCCGAGGCACCTGCCGTTAGCCATGTAAGTTTCAGCGTTCCCGCTGGTAGCACCCTCGCCCTGGTGGGTCCCTCGGGTGGCGGTAAGTCAACCTGCGCAAGCCTGATCCCGCGTTTTTGGGATGTCTCCTCGGGTCGAGTGCTCGTAGGCGGTGTGGACGTTCGCGATATGGATCCGCACGAGCTTATGGACCAGGTCGCCTTCGTGTTCCAGACCAACCAGCTGTTCCGGCAGACACTTGCCGACAACGTGCGCGCCTCCAAGCCTACGGCCACTGACGACGAAGTGCGTGCGGCCCTCTCCGCAGCTCAGTGCGACGACATTGTGGCCAAGCTCCCGCAGGGCATCAATACCATGCTCGGCGCTGGCGGAGCATATCTTTCGGGCGGCGAGGTCCAGCGCGTGGCGCTCGCCCGCGCGATCCTTAAAGACGCGCCTATCGTGGTGCTCGACGAGGCCACGGCGTTTGCCGATCCCGAGAACGAGGCGCTCATCCAGCGCGCATTTAGCAAGCTGGCGGCGGGCCGCACGGTCATTATGATTGCGCACCGGCTTTCGACCGTGGTGGGCGCAGACCAAATCGTGGTGCTCAACCAGGGCAGCGTGCAGGAGTCGGGTACCCATGCCGAGCTGCTGTCCCAAAACGGCCTGTATGCCAAGATGTGGGCTGAGTACGAGCGGGCCGCGAGTTGGAAGATTACTGCTACGACCGCGGATACCGCCGTCGCGAAGGGAGGCGAGGCCTAAATGTTCGCCTCATTCCAAAAGAAGTATTTCCTATCCGATAAAGGCATCGCCGGCGTAAAACGCGGCATCTTCTGGACCACGCTCACCAATCTTATTACCATGGCCGGCATGGGCTTTCTATTCCTGGTTATGGCCAGCTTTGTCGAGCATCTCGCCAGCGGGGCTGACCTGCCGGATGCCCTGCCGATCGTGGGCGGCCTCCTGGTCTTTTTCGTGATGCTCTTTGCCTCTAACTGGCAGCAGTATTACTACACCTACTGCATCTTTTACGAGGAGTGCGGCAAGCAGCGCATGGAGATCGCCGAGCGCTTGCGCAAATTGCCGCTGTCGTTTTTTGGTCGTCGTGATCTGGCCGATTTAACCGAGACCATCATGGGTGACGTCCAGGCCATGGAGCACGCCTACAGCCACGTGCTGGGAGAGCTTTGGGGTGCCATCATCGCAAGCGCAATTGTATTCGTGGCGTCGCTGTTCTTTTGCTGGCAGCTGGCGATTGCGGCGTTTTGGAGCGTTCCCGTGGCCTTTGCCGTGCTGTATCTAACGCGCGGCCCCATGACTCCGGTGTTCGATCGCGTGCGTGCCGAGAAGGTCAAGGTTACCGAGGCAATTCAAGAGACGCTCGACTGCGTTCGCGAGATCCGCGCCACCAACCAGGAGGCCCATTATCTTGAGGGGCTCAACGCCGTGATCGATGCCGAGGAGCGCGAGACTACCAAGGGCGAGCTCGTTAACGGGCTTTTGGTCAACTCCGCCTTTGCCATCCTGCGTCTGGGCATTGCCACCACGCTGGTCACGGGTGCCGCGATGGTCGCCTCCGGGCAGGTCGACTTTTTGGTGATGTTTGCCTTCCTGCTTATGGTGAGCCGTATCTATGCGCCCTTTGACCAGGCGTTAATGTTAATGTCCGAGCTGTTTGTCGCCGAGTCGTCTGCCAAGCGCATGCGTTCCATCATGGAAGAGCCTGTGGCGCGGGGCAGCGAGAAATTTGAGCCCGTGGGCCACGATGTGGTGTTCGATCACGTGGCATTTGGCTATGGTGCGGGCGAGGACGGACGCGCCGGCGATAAAGTTCTTACCGATGTGAGCTTTACCGCCAAGGAAGGCGAGGTCACGGCACTGGTCGGTCCTTCGGGTTCCGGTAAGTCTACGGTGAGCCGCCTGGCCGCACGCTTTTGGGATGCCACTGCGGGCAAGGTTACCGTGGGCGGTGTGGATGTTGCGAGCGTCGATCCCGAGGTGCTCCTGCGCGATTACGCCATTGTGTTCCAAGACGTGCTGCTCTTTGATGACACGGTGATGGGAAACATCCGCCTCGGTCGTCGTGATGCCACCGACGAGGAAGTGCTTGCGGCCGCGCGTGCCGCCAACTGCGACGAGTTCGTGAACCGCATGCCGCAGGGCTACGACACCATGATCGGCGAGAACGGCTCCAAGCTGTCTGGCGGCGAGCGCCAGCGCATCTCCATCGCTCGTGCGCTGCTTAAGGACGCCCCCATCGTCCTTTTGGACGAGGCCACGGCGAGCCTGGACGTCGAGAACGAGACCGTGGTTCAGCAGGCGCTTTCCCGCCTGCTCGCGGGCAAGACGGTTATCGTTATTGCTCACCGTATGCGTACGGTGGAAAATGCCGACAAAATCGTTGTACTCAAGGATGGTGTGGTTGCCGAGCAGGGCGCTCCGGCGCAGCTCAAGGCAGCAGGTGGAGAATTTGCCCGTATGGTCGCACTGCAAAAGGAGTCGGCGGACTGGCAGCTGTAGGAATGTGACAAAGGGGCAGTCCCTTTGTCATATTGAGTCCACCCCCATAGTTTCCAAAAAGTTAACCTTTGTTGAACTTGATAGTTAGATAAACTAAACTATTTTCCAAAAGTGTGCTCGAGCAAACTTGTTTACTCGGGTGCTGAGGCACCGTGCCGCGTCCAATGCGGCAAAAGGGAGAAACAACATGAAGAAGTCGACGTTTAACACCCTGCTTGTCGGTGGCGGTTTTCTGCTTGGCACGGCCGGCATCAAGCTGCTTACCAGCGCTCCGGTCAAGAATGCCTGCGTGCAGGGTATCGCGTGCGGTATGCGCGTCAAGAACTGCTACCAGGATATGGTCGAGCAGGCCAAGGCCAATGTCGATGACATGGTTGCCGAGGCTGCCTACATCACCCAGAGCGAGGCCGCTGCTGACGAGGCAGCCGAGTAACGCTCCCAGGCACAAACTATGAGATTCTCGATTATTAGCGAGATCCCCGGCAGGACCCGTCTTCAGTTGGCGGGTCCTGTGCCAGAGAGCGATCTCGATGCACTTCTTAAGCTTGGCGGCGATATCGACGGCGTGCACAAGGTGCGCGTGTATGGCCGTATTGGCCAGATGGCGCTCGAATACGACGAGCAGCGTCGCGCGGCCGTGCTCGATGCCCTGGACGCGCTCGATGCCCAGGCCATTGCCGACGCAAAGACGGGTTACGTGATGCAGCTTGAGCCGCGCAAGCACAAGCTCGTCATGGATCTTGCCACACTTATCGGCGCCCACTACGCGCGCCGCTGGTTCTTGCCGACGCCTCTGCGTGCGGTGTTTGTCGTGGCCGGTTACATGGCATTTTTGCGCGCTGCCCTTCATGAGCTGGCGCAGCCGCGCCTGACCGTTCCCGTGCTCGACGCTTCGGCCATCGGCATTTCGTTCGTCAAACGTGATGTCGACACCGCGGGCCAGACGATGTTCCTGCTCAACGTGGGCGAGCTGCTCGAGGACTACACCCGCGCCATGAGCGAAAACGAGCTCATTAACTCGCTGCTCGACGTGCCCGATAAGGCACAAAAAGTGGTCGGTGACACCGAGGTAAGCGTTGCCGCCACCGAGCTTGAGCCCGGCGATCTGGTCGCCGTGCGCACCGGCATGTCCATCTGCATCGACGGCGTGGTCGAGCAGGGGAGCGCCATGGTCAACCAGGCGACCCTGACCGGCGAGCCGCTGGCCGTCGAGCGCAGCGCAGGTGACGATGTGTTTGCCGGAACCGTCGTGGAAGACGGCAGCATCTTGGTGCGCGTGCGCGCCAATACGGCTCAGACCAAGCTCCGCTCGATCGTCTCGCTCGTGCAGACGGCCGACTCGCTCAAGTCCGAGGGCCAGTCGCATATGGAGGACCTCGCCAACAAGATCGTCCCGTGGAACTTCCTGCTCGCGGGCCTGGTTGCACTTACCACACGTAGCCTCATCAAGACCTCAGCGGCGCTGATGGTCGACTACTCGTGCGCACTCAAGCTCACGGGTTCCGTCGCCGTCATGACTGCCATGAGCGACGCCGCCAAGATGGGCGTGATGGTCAAGGGCGCCAAGTACTTTGAGTCGTTTGCCAAGGCCGACACCATTGTGTTTGATAAGACCGGCACGCTGACCGAGGCGCAGCCGCGCCTAGCTTGCGTGCTGACGACCGACGGCTGGGGCGAGGACGAGGTCCTGCGCCTTTCCGCTTGCTTGGAGGAGCATTTCCCGCATCCGGTGGCACGCGCCGTGGTAAATGCGGCACGTGAGCGCGGACTCGAGCACCGCGAGCGCCATGCCGCCGTCGAGTACATCGTGGCACACGGCATCGCTTCGTCCATCGAAGGGCGCCGCGCCATCATCGGTTCCGCGCACTTTGTATTCGAAGATGAGGGCGCGCAGCTCGAGTCCGACATTAAGGAGCAGATCGAGTCCCAGATGCAGGGCCTGTCGCCGCTGTATCTGGCGGTCGACGGCACCGTTGTGGGCGTACTCGGTATCGAGGACCCGCTTAAGCCCGGGGTTCGCGAGGCCATCGCCGACTTGCACGCGTTAGGCGTTAAGCACGTGGTCATGCTCACGGGCGACTCCGAGCGCACGGCCGAGCGCATTGCTCGCGAGGCAGGTGTCGACGAGTTTAAGGCCGAGCTGCTGCCCGAGGACAAGTACGCCTATGTGGAGCGGATTAAGCGCGAGGGGCGCCACGTTGCCATGGTGGGCGACGGCGTCAACGATTCGCCGGCGCTCGGTTTGGCCGACGTGGGCCTGGCGATGGGTGGCGGAAGCGACATCGCCAAGGAGGTCGCCGACATCATCCTGACCGATACGGATCTCGCTGCGATCGTGCGCCTGCGCCGCATGAGTCAGGGGCTTATCGACCGTCTGACGAGTTCGTATTCCAAGGTGATGCTCACCAACTCGGCGCTGTTGGCATTGGGTATTACCGGCGCGATTACCCCGCAGACGTCGTCGCTGCTGCACAACGGCTCGACGATTGCCTACAGTCTGAGCAACGCGAAGGCGTACCTGCGCTAGCGTTTTCGATTGAGTATATGGCCTGCATTCGGGTGGCACCGCAGCCGCCAGGGTGCAGGCCTTCTTTTGTTTGACGAGAGGCTAGCTCAGATATATGCTCGTGCTAGCACTGCTAGCAAACGCTGAAGGTGAGGTTGAGATGGCTACCGTTGGCAGCATGGCACAGGTGAATGTTCGCGTAGATCGCTCGGTTAAAGAGCGTGCCGAGGAGGCGCTGCGGCTTTCGGGCGGGTCGCTGCCCGAGCTCATCAAAAAGGTGGTGGCCAAGGTCGCGCAGGGTGGCGGGCAGTGTGAGGAAGTACTGTCTGCCGTTGATGGCCGGCAGCAGGCCGTCGCGTCCGATACTCCGTTCACCACATCGTGGGCGGCGGCGGATCAGCTTTACGCGGACTTGGGTATCGATGCGTCGCCTGCATCCGATGATCGCGATTGGGACGTAATCTATTCCGACGCCATGGATGAGCATTATCGCCAAAAGGGGATGATCCAGTGAGTGGGGCGCCTCTCAAGATCATGGTAGACGCCAACGTATGGGTCGATTCGTTTTGCGTCGACCATGCCGAGTCGCTTGCCGCGCGTGCGTTTATTGGGCAGGCGACGGAGACGGGGGCGTTGCTGTTCTTCCCAGTGCATATCGCTAAGGACGTACTGTACGTTGTCCAACACGAGCTGAAGCGCAGCGTTCTTGCCAGCGGGGAGCACTCGACGAGGCTTCTGCCCGCGCGATTGGCGATGCGGCGTTGGCGTTTGTTCGGAACATGACCGAAAACGCCACGGCCGTGGGTGCAGATGCGGCGGACCTTTGGCTGGCCGACAAATACTTAGCGCTCCATCGCGATTACGAGGACAACTTGGTGCTCGCCGCATGCAAACGCGCACAGGTCGATTACTTGGTGACTAACGATCTCAAGCTGCTCGAACATGCCGATCTTGCAGCGAAGACCCCGCGCCAAATGATGCCGATTCTTGCTTTGGCCGAACGCGGCGGCGCGGCTATCGGTTGACGCGAACTGTTTGCGGGCCTCTTGGAGGACGATGCGCCAAGGGACCCGCTTCTGCTATTTACAAAAGCTCGGCCTTAATGGCGGGACTTTCTGCGAGCTGCTCGGCTGCCTTTTCGTCGGAATCGTTTAGTGCTGCCAGGCTGCGGTAGACCCACTCGTTGACCTGGGTGTTCTTGACGCCTGCGGTCTGCATAAGGGCGCCTACCTCGCGGATTGCTGCGAGCAGATCGGCTTTGGGACCCGCGAGCTCGACCTCGATGCCGTGGTAGGCGGCCACGCCGCGGTTCTCACTCACGTGGTCGATAAAGCCCTCGACGGTCTCAAGCTGCTGGGCGAGAGCCGCATCATCGTCAGCGTCCAGCGCGGCCAGCGCGTTCGATACCGTGAGGGCGGGATGTCCGCAGGGGACAAAGCCTTCGATGACATCCATGGCTTCGGTAATGGTTGAGCCCAGGCCTGCGAGGGCATTGACGAGTTGCTGTTTGGTATCCATAACGGTCCTTTCGACGGGTCAATTTTGCTTGGCGAAAATATACGTGACGCGATCGGTAGCAAAAGTGCGAAGTGCGGCGCACATTGGGGTCTTCACAGCTCGTGCATAGAACAGCTGCCTGCCTTTAGAACGTGGTAAGATAGCTATCCACGAGCGGGGTTCACCCGCGTGTTCCTTGAAAAGTCGACGGTTATCGGGTGTTTGCAGACCCGATACCATCCAGACTTTCCCGACATTCGGGGGCGACTGGTTTCGACACGATAGCTCTGAGAGAGGAAGCAAGCCGAGGTCTCCTCGCCTCGTTAAACAGGGGTACCGTCAAATTGAATTGACAACAACTCTTCTTTTGAGCCTATGGCTCTCGCTGCTTAGTTTATAGCGGCGCGTCAACCCGGTGATTTCCCCGACACCGGCGCGACGTCATTTTAGGGGAATGCTCCTGCGCACGTAATCGGTATGGCGCAGGCTAAGACCGAACCGGTTAGGACGCCGCGAGCGTGTCGCTGCGCGCAAAGCGTCCGAGACTAAACCAGCGACTGAGCTTGGAGATGCCAATCAGGGGGCTTTCGTGGACCGGAGTTCGATTCTCCGCGCCTCCACCATACGTAACAGGCAGGTAGATATTCGTATCTACCTGCCTTTTTATTTCTAGTCCGTACCGCGGAGAATCGAACTCTATGCAGGGCGCGGGCGTAAAGAAAACGCGTAAGCGTTTTTAGCCCGCGGGCGAGGACGCCGGCAGGCGGCCGAAGCCGGTGCGGATTTGCGAAGCAAATACGCGGATTCTCCGCGCAAAGCTCCAACCCAAAACAGATGCGATATTTATCGAATCTCAGCTGGCCATGCGCCGCATTAACGGATCCCTCCACCCGCGGAGAATCGAACTCTATGCAGGGCGCGGGCGTAAAGAAAACGCCTTGGCAACGCAGGTCGGGACACGCTTTCCCAATGGCGGCCCAGGCGGAAAGCACGTCCCGGAATCCGCATTCAGACTGGGAAGTAGTTTCCGGATGATGCCTCAAGCGGAAAGTACATCCCGGAATCTAAGCTCGAAATGGGATTCATTTTCCTGATGGTGGGCTCAGCGGAAAATGAGGCCCGGAATTTGCTCTGAGAACGGGACACACTTTCCGCTTCACCTGCCGCCTCAAAAAACCTGCGCGCTCTCCATTCCAAAACTGGGTAGAAGAAAGCCAAAACGAAACAGCAGGAGGTCACCATGACTGCAGAAGATAAGGCAAAGAACGCCGGCAAGGTCGCGCTCGTCCTGGAGGGCGGTAGTTTTCGCGGGCAGTTTACCGCGGGCGTGCTCGACGTTCTCATGGAGGCCGGCGTCGAGATTCCGGCTGTCTACGGTGTATCGGCCGGTGCCCTCAACGGCGTGAACTACAAGTCGCACCAGATCGGCCGTGCCAACCGCATCAACCTGGCTTTCTGCAACGACAGCCGCTTCATGGGCGCCGCATCGTTTGCGTCCACGGGCTCTATTGTGGGTTACGACTTTATCTTCAACGATGTCCAGGACCGCCTGGATCCCTTTGACAACGAGACGTTCGACGCGAGCCCCATCGAGATGTACGCCGTCGCGACGGACATGCTCTTTGGAACCGCCACGTACCTCCCGGTCAAAAGCGCCGTACTTGACCTCGATGCCGTGCGCGCCTCGACCTCGTTGCCGCTGGTGACGCCGCCGGTCGAGATTGACGGGCACAAATACGTCGACGGCGGCGTAGCCGATTCGGTCCCCATCGAGCATGTGCTCGAGGAGGCGGGCTTCGATCGCGCGGTTGTCATTGTCACGCAGGACCGCTCGTACGAGAAAAAGCCCTACGAGTTTATGCCTGCTGCGCGCGCTCGCTATGCCGACTACCCTTATCTGCTCGAGGCTATCGAGACGCGCCACGACCGCTACAACATCCAGCGCATGCACCTGTGGAAGTATGAGCGCGAGGGCCGTGCACTGGTCATTGCTCCGCAAAAGCCGGTCGAGGTCGGTCACGTTGAGCACGATTCGGCAAAGCTTTTGGACCTGTATATCCAGGGCCGTCAGGAGGCAAAGCGCCTGCTCGCGGAAATCCAAGAGTTCGTTGAGCGCTAACGACGGCGAACCCTCAAAAATTGACAACAGCTATAGAGCTGGAAAAATCACGGCTCGTGGATGACATGTGCAGAAACTTTGGTCGGAGCCAAAATACCTGTTGACTCGTACAGCGAGCGGGGTAATATGGACGGGTTACTTGCAGAGCCCCGTGAATCTCTGTAACAACACGTACTGTACATGGAGGAGTCTAAGTGATTTCGAAATCGACTCACTACGCCAAGCAGGGCGAGGTCCAGCGCAACTGGGTTCTCGTCGACGCCGATGGTGCTGTCCTGGGCCGTCTTGCCACCCAGATCGCAATGATCCTGCGCGGTAAGAACAAACCCCAGTTCACGCCCAACAGCGACTGCGGCGACTTCGTTGTCGTCATCAACGCCGATAAGGTCCAGCTTACCGGTAACAAGGCCGACACGAAGACCTATTATCGCCACAGCGGCTACAACGGCGGCCTCAAGGCTGAGAGCTTCCGCCAGGCTATGGAGAAGCACCCGGAGAAGGTCATCGAGCGCGCCGTTCGCGGTATGCTGCCCAAGACCACCCTCGGCCGTGCCCAGATGACCAAGCTTAAGGTCTACGCTGGTGCCGAGCATCCGCATGCTGCCCAGAACCCCACGAAGATTGAGCTGGAGGCTTAAAGATGGCTGAGAACACCGTTGTCTACCAGGGTACCGGCCGTCGTAAGAACGCCGTCGCCCGCGTCCGTCTCGTCCCTGGCACCGGCAAGGTGACCATCAACAAGCGTGATGCCGAGCAGTATTTCGGCCGTCATCAGCTCGTTGAGAACGCCCTTGCTCCCTTCAAGGTGACCGACACCGCCGGTCAGTTCGACGTTATCGCTCTGTGCGATGGCGGCGGCATCTCCGGTCAGTCCGGCGCTCTGCGCCTGGGCATCGCTCGCGCTCTTCTGAACGCTGGCGACTACCGTGCTGACCTCAAGAAGGCCGGTTTCCTTACGCGCGATGCTCGCGTGGTCGAGCGCAAGAAGTACGGCCTCAAGAAGGCCCGCCGCGCTCCCCAGTTCTCCAAGCGCTAAGGTTTTATCTCCTTACGAGATACAATGTACAAGCGGGGCCTGCCGATTCCTCGGCGGGTCCCGCTTTTCTTTTTCGACTAGGGTGGGCGGTTGCATATCGCCTGCTAGGGAAGGAGCGATCCTATGCCCCAGAACATCTTCGGTACCGACGGCGTCCGTGGCGTCGCCAATGCCGACCTCTCGTGCGACCTCGCGTTTCGCCTGGGCCGCGCGGCGACCAAGTTCCTTGGTCCGGATATCTGCGTCGGCCGCGACACGCGTCTTTCGGGTACCATGCTCGAGAGCGCTCTGACCGCCGGCATCATGGCCGAGGGCGGCCGCCCGCATTGCTGCGGCGTCATCCCCACGCCCGCCGTGGCGCTGCTCACTGTTCAGAACGAGCTCGATGGCGGCATCGTCATCTCCGCTTCGCACAATCCGCCGGAGTTCAACGGCATCAAGTTCTTTAGCCGCAAGGGCATGAAGCTTCCCGATGCGGTCGAGGAAGAGATCAGCGCCTGGGTCATGTCCGAGGAAGCCATGGCTGCCGACACGCTGCCGACCGGTGCCGGCGTGGGCCACATCATCAAGATGAAGGACGCTCGCAAGGCATACGTCGACCACGCCATCGATACGCTTGATGGCCTGAGGCTCGACGGCCTGGTCGTTGCCGTCGACTGCGGTCACGGTGCTTCCTGCCAGACTACGCCCGCCGCGCTGCAGCGCCTGGGTGCCACGGTCCATGCCATCAACACCGATTACTGCGGCACCGACATCAATGTCGAGTGCGGCTCTACGCACCTCGAGCCCCTGCGTGAGCTCGTGCTGCGCACCCATGCTGACATCGGCCTGGCCCACGACGGCGATGCCGACCGCGTACTGTTCGTGGACAGCGAGGGCAATGAGATCGACGGTGACTACATCCTGGCTATCTGCGGTTCTGACCTCGCTGCTCGCGGCAAGCTCGCCAACTCCGAGATCGTTTCGACCGTCATGTGCAACCTGGGCTTCTCCATCGCTATGAAGGAGCAGGGCTTCGAAATGGTTCAGACCGCCGTGGGCGATCGCTACGTTCTGGAGCGCATGCTCGCGGACGGCGCCGTCATCGGCGGCGAGCAGTCCGGCCACATCATCTTCCTGGAGCACAACACCACCGGTGACGGCCTGGTGACGGCTCTGCAGCTGCTGGCCGTGCTCAAGCGCACCGGTCGTACCCTCACCGATCTTGCCGGCATCATGAAGAAGTACCCGCAGGTACTCGTCAACGTGCATTCCGACAACAAGGCTGGTTTGGACGATTGCCAGCCCATCTGGGATGCCGTCGCTGCTGCCGAGAAGGAGCTTGACGGCCGTGGCCGCATCTTGGTGCGCCCGAGCGGTACCGAGCCGCTGGTCCGTGTTATGGCCGAGGCCGAGACGCACGAGCTGACGCAACGTGTTGTCGACGACATCGTCGAGGTTGTCAAGCGCGAACTTCCCTAATGGTCAAAAACGGGTGCCAAGTGGTAAACTGTTAAAGCTATTTTGCTTGATTGGTATGTCCGAGGGGGATCATGTTCACTAAAGTCCTAAGGTCTTTTGGTATGCGTGGTCGAGTCCTTACGCTGGATGCTCCCATCTCGGGCGACGTCATTCCGTTGTCCGAGGTCAATGACCAGACATTTGCCACCGGCCTTTTGGGCCAGGGCGTGGCGATTCGGCCTACGGGTACGCGCGTGATTGCGCCGGCTGACGCGAAGGTCGAGGCTATTTTTCCCACGGGACACGCCGTTGCGCTCAACACGGTCGATGGCCTAGACGTGCTCATCCACGTTGGTTTGGACACTGTTCAGCTTGAGGGCAAGCATTTTAGCGTGCATGCACAGGTGGGCGATGTCGTCCATAAGGGCGATGTGCTCATTGAGTTCGATCGCAAGGCAATTGCTGCCGAGGGCTACGATGTGACGGTTCCCATTTTGGTGTGCAACTCAGTTGAGTTCTCGAGCATCAAGGGTTCCGTTGGTGAGCATGTCGAGGAGATGGACCAGCTCATCGTTGCTCGCGAGCGCTAGCAAGTGCACGTGGCCATTAGCCTACAATTCAAACACGTTTACGGAGGGCGCCCTTGAAAGAGGACGCCCTCCGTGGCAAGATGGGATTTGTCCGAAGCTAAACAGCTTTGGGTCACCGTGGACGGGCAGGGGCCTCGACGCGGCTAGACACGAGACACATACATTACGCGACCTCGCCCTGGTGGCCGCACACGTTGGTTGCGGCCGACGCGGGCCGCGGGCAAGTGCTTGTAAGGGGAGCCTTGCCTCTCTTGTACGAGAAAGGACGCGTAATGAAGATCATTAAAGCTAAAGACTACGAGGACATGAGCCGCAAGGCCGCTAATATCATCTCGGCCCAGGTTATCCTCAAGCCCGACTGTGTGCTGGGCCTTGCCACCGGCTCCACCCCGATCGGTGCCTACAAGCAGCTCGCTGCTTGGTACGAGAAGGGCGACGTCGACTTTGCCGAGGTCAGCACCTACAACCTGGACGAGTATCGCGGTCTTTCGCACGACGATCCCCAGAGCTATCACTACTTTATGCGTGAGAACTTCTTCGATCACATCAACATCGACCTGAACAACACGCATGTGCCCGATGGTTCCAACCCCGACGCCGCCGCTGCCTGCTCTGAGTACGACAAGATCGTCGCCGCCGCCGGTTACCCGGATCTGCAGCTGCTCGGCATTGGCAACAACGGCCACATCGGTTTCAACGAGCCCGATGACCACTTCTCCAAGGGCACGCACTGTGTCGACCTCACCGAGAGCACCATTCAGGCCAACAGCCGCCTGTTCGACAGCATCGACGATGTTCCCCGTCAGGCCTACACCATGGGTACCCAGACCATCATGTATGCCCGCATGATCCTGGTCGTCGCCAACGGCGAGGCCAAGGCTCAGGCCGTGCATGACATGTGCTATGGTCCGGTTACGCCCGCGTGCCCGGCTTCGATCCTGCAGCTGCACACCAACTGCGTTGTCGTTGCCGACGAGGCCGCCCTTTCGCTCTGCGAGTAGCGCGAATCCTGCATCTCGACATAGCCTTGCCTAAGGCTTCCGCTTTGCGGGGGCCTTTTTGCTATCCTTTTCCGTCCACTTGACCAAAAGCTTGCCGCAAGCTTGCCGAATGCCGGATGTCCAAGAGCTTGATTCATTCCATATCAGATTCTATGCAAAAATGCCAGTAAAAGGTCGTAGACGGTAGCGGGTGCTAGGCGAGTTGAATGACATAGCTGAACCTTGTTCATTTGCGTTACACTGCCGCTTAGATGGGACAAGCTGACAAGCCATTTACCTGCTTAAATACCGATTAGTCGGGGGATTAATAACAATCGGACCTCGCTGTACAAAAACTTGCCGCTTGCGTACCAAAAGACAACCTCAAACACAAGGTCGCTCTATTCATAGCGCGGCTTGTATGGTCTTGCGGTTACAGTGTCCATACGGTCGAGTTGAGGAGTGGGCATGGTAAACGATTTGAGCAGTATAGACGACCTCGAGCTGATGCCGCTGGGCGGAGGCTATATGGTGCGACGCGAACGCTTGATGAATGAGCTTATCGCCAAGGGCCGAAAGGCCGGCATCGTGGTTCTTTATGCGCCCGACGGGTTTGGGAAGACCTCGGTGCTGCTGCAGTACACCCATGAGGTTAAATGCGACCCGACGCGAGGCCCCGTGCGGATTATCGAGGCCGATCGCGCCATTGGGCGCGAGGTGTTTATGCAGCTCGAGGTGGTTACCGAAGAACTCAAAGACAAACCGCACTCCCTTATCGCGATTGATAATGTGCCAAACCTCGATCAGCACGATACCGAAGACCTCATCGACAGGATTCGCGGCCTGCGCGCTATGGGGGTAGGGGTCTTTATCTCCTGCCGTCCTTCAAATCGTCAGCTGATTCATGGGCTGGGCGATTCGGTTAAGATCAATGCGCAGATGCTCAAGGTGCATGCCTATGAGTATTCGGCGTGGGCATCGGCGTTTTCGATCAGCACATCGCTCGACTTTTATCAGCTCACGCAGGGCGTGCCCGAGCTCGTTTCGGCATTGCAGACGGGCCTGTATGGCCAAGGCGACGTAGCCGGTCTGCTCGAAAACGAGATTGTCAACGTATATGGCGCGGCACTTGTCGATCTGGCTTCGCTCGACAATAATGCGCTGTTTTGCGTGGCATGTCTCATGATTTTGGTGGGCGAGGGCAATATCGCAGAACTCGAGGCTTGTGGGGTGAGACTGTCGATGGTCGACCAGTCCTACTTTGTACGCGACTACCCGATCTTTGGCTTGGACCCCGCCGAGCGGAGTTTTACGTGTCTGGGCACGGAGGATAACGGACGCTTGCGTTTGCGTAAGTTGGTGGCCGAGGTTCGCCCCGAACTTGTTCCGAGGGCGGTCCGGATTTTGCTTAAGGCGGGCCGATGCGATGCGGCGATGGGCCTGGCGGACGCCTTTTTGGACCGTGAAGCGGTCCTTGAACTTGCTGGGCAGTATGGGGTCGATTTGGCTCTGACGGGGCACGGGGCCGATATCTGCCGAGCAGCGCTGGGCGCGATCGATGCCGGCGATCCGGCTCCAGAGCCAACGCCTGCCGAGGCACTTGGCGTATATCTGGCAGCGGTCAGCGTGTCCAATACAAAGCTCGCTCGCTATATGGCATCGGTCATCGAGCGCGGGGGCGAACGGGCGGCCTGCGAAATAGATCCTGTTTCATGGAGGGTGGCCCAGACACTGACGGCTGTTTGCTATGGGGACAACGGGCTTGGGCTTCCTATGAACCTGGCCGTGCCAGAAATCGAGACATCCCATATCGTACTCGATATGTTGTCTGCGCATATCGAGGTCAAGCGCTGTCTGACAGAGCGGGGAGATGACGGCGGCGTTCTACAGCAGCTCAAAACGAGCAAGGCCTACGACTGCGAGCTCGATATCGCGGGGATTGTTGTGCGGGCCGATAGCATGCTGGTGGAGATCTTTGACGGGTCGTTTGCGGGAACCGACGAGCGCGACGACGAGATGACGGTGGTGCGGGAGGCGCTCAACGTACGTGGGCTTAAGGCGATGGCTATCTGGGTGCGCATGGTGTTGGCGGCACGGCGGCTCCTTTCTGGTTTGCCGGTAACCGACGATGCGGCGTTCAACGAGCTCGATCGTTTTGCCGTGCGCATGCGCGACAACCAGATTCAGCTGTTTGGCCTGTTGCTAGAAGGCTGGCAGTCGCTGGCAGAGGGACGGCCGGTTAATGCAAAATTCCGTGCGGTTCAAGTGCTCAAACTCGCCGAGGAGTCGATTGCGTACATGCGCGATAACGCATTGCTGCTGGAGCGCGCGGCGTATCTGCGTAACACCTCGATGATTTCGGTGCGCGAGGAAGCGGAGTTGCTCGATATAAGCCAGACGCAGGTTGGTGGAGCGGAGGCCTGGATGGTGGCGCTGCATTTGGCCTGTGCGGGCCGAGACAGCGACCTTGCGGCCTGGATGTCCATGAATCGTGCGGGGATTCTGGAACCGTCGTATCGGCTCTTTGCGCGCCTTGCCATGCATTGTTTAGGCGAGCCGGCGACCAGGATTCGCAAGAAGCTTCCTGTGCGCGAGCTATCGCGGTATTCGCTGCGCGACGATCTGGAAGGGGAGGGCGAGCGCCTGTTCCAGGCCGGCGAGGTTGAAACCGTTGATACCATCGACCATATCGAGATTCGCATGTTTGGCGCGTTTCGCGCCGAACGCGACGGGTTTCCCATCACGGACAAAATGTGGCGCCGCAAGAAGGCGGCGACACTTGCCGAGCGGCTTGCGCTGGGCATGGATGCACTCGTCGATCGTGAGACGCTGGCCATGGAGCTGTGGCCCCATGCCGAGTTCAATAGCGCCCGCAACAACCTGTACTCGACGATATCGCGCTTGCGGTCGGCTTTGGGGCCGACGCCGGATGGCAAGTCGTGTGTGCTCATCCAAAATGAATGCATTGGACTCAACGGCGACTACGTCAAGACCGATGTGCGGCTGTTTGACCAGATAAGCCGCGAGGTTTTGGGAAATCGCACGGGTGCGCGCGGGCCCCATTTAGTTGAGCTGTGCCTTAAGATCGAGCAGCTTTATGCCGGACCGCTGTATGTTCCCAATGGCTGTAATCCCACCTACTTTTTGCGTATGCGACGCATTATGCAGTCAAAGTACATCGATTGCATGATTAAGGGAGCAAATGCCGCTCTAGAAGAAAACGATCTGCAGTCGGCGATTTGGCTGGCGGAGTCGGGGCTTCGACAGGAAACGGCGCGTGAGGATATGGTGCGCTGCGCCATGCGCGTCTACAGTGCGGCGGGGCGGCGGCGCGATATCGTCGAGCTGTACAGCGGGCATATGCACCACCTGAGGGAACAGGTCAATGGCGTGCCCGAGCCCGAGACGCGGCGTCTATACGAGCGCTTGGTGGAGGGGCGGCTCAACCGCGTGCTGGTCGAGCGATAAAAAACGGGTGCCCGAAGTACTCGGGCACCCGTAAGCTTGCTATGTGTTGGCTCGCCGATCATTGGCTTTTAGACGAGCTTGATCTTCTCGATGTCCTTGCGCGAGGATTCGCGATACAGCGAGAACTTGCGGCCGATGACCTGGACGACCTCGGCGTGGCAACGCTCGGCGAGCTCTTCGGCGGCCTCGCGGGCGGAAAGACTGGAGCCATCGAGCACGGAGCACTTAACGAGCTCGTGCTTCTCCAGGTAGGCGACTGTCTGCTCGACGGTGCCCTCGTTGACATCGGACTTGCCGATGATGATGGCGGGGTTGAGGTGATGGGCCATGCTGCGAAGCTGCTTGACCTGGGCTCCTGTCAGTGCCATGGGTTCTCGCTTTCTATGTATGGGGCGCCCCGCGACGGGGCCTTAATCTACGTGAGTTGTCCCACGATAGCGCAGGAACGGCGCAGTGTGGAGCGTGTTTGCCCAGTTCAAAAAGAATGCGGATGTCGAGGTGATGGGCAGCGCAGGCTGTGAACGGGCTACGAGCGGGATTCAGAGACCGGTTCCCATGCAATAAACGCCCAGCGAACCTTACGGATATGGTCGAGCATATAGCGCCCCTGCGGCACGCCCTTGGAGCCCGGCTCGCCGGCATGGGGATTCTCGATCATGTGTTGAGCGATGTAGTCGCGCAGACGGTCGACCTTATCCTCGTTGCCATGCTCAAGCATGCGGGAAAAGTCCGCCACGCCCGCTTCAAGGCTGTCGAAGGTATCGCGACGCGGCGATTCAAAGTACGTGATCTGCGGCAGGGCACCCATCTGAATGAGGATGTTGAAGGCGTACACAAAGCCATTACTGCAGGTAACCGAGGCGCCGATAGCGTTCATCAAGTGCAGATCATAGCGCGGGCTGGAGTTAGCGACCATCGTGACAGCACAACGGTGACGAGCCGTACGGTCGAGCTTGGCAAGCGCACCTTTTAGATTGGTCGTCGTAACCGACCGACTGGCGAAGGCAGCATCCACCGTTTTTGCGACCGGTCCAACCAAATCCCAATCATCATCCCAAGCAAGCTCAAGCGGCGTAATGAGATCCTCGAGCCCATAGTACTCAATACCAGCATCAAGCGTGCCCAACATAGCAGGGGAAAAGTCAGCAGCAATCACAGGATGCCCAGCCTGAGCAAGCGGAATAGCGATCGACCCAGCCCCGCACCCCATATCCAGCACGGATTCACCAGGCTTTAACGCCAACAGCTTCATAAAGTCCCGGGCATACGGGGCAGTCTCCAACGGCCGAAAATGCCGAGCCCGCTTATCCCATTCAAAAGAATCATCAGCCCGCCGCCGATCAGCTTGCAGACGCATCCATTCGCCGTTCCAATCCGCAGCAAGCAGCTCAGATTGAATTACACCATCAGCCACGGGCCATCCCCCTCACAACAAAAAAGCGGCCCCTCCCAAAAGAAGAGCCGCAACAAGCATATATCAGAAAAAGAACCGTTCCAACGCCAAACCGCCGCACCAGCCAAGTGGTGCAGGAGCGAAGCAACTGCAACCGGGATAGAGCCCAACTGAGGTCCCGTTGTGCGGGAGCCCCGGGGAGGGCAAATATATAAGGTCGATCGCGAGTTCCGCACGAGCCGGAGAGCACTTAATGCGCTCTCCGTGCGAGTCAGGACTGTCCGAGCAGGCGACCTTATATATTTGCCCTCCCCGGGGCTCCTCGCCAGCACCCCTCAGCTAGTTCTTGAGCGAGTTCAGCGGCGCCGGGAAGCGTCCGCCACGGTGGGCAAGCACGGTGCCGGCGTTGGGGTTCACCGGCATGATGGGCGCACGGCCGAACAGGCCGCCGTACTCGACGCAGTCGCCCACGCCCTTGCCGATGGCAGGAATCACGCGGACGGCCGTGGTCTTGTTGTTGATGACGCCGATGGCCATCTCGTCGGCGATGATGCCGGCGATGGTCTCGACCGGGGTGTCGCCGGGGATGGCGATCATGTCCAGGCCAACGGAGCACACGCAGGTCATGGCCTCGAGCTTCTCGAGCGAAAGCGCGCCGGCTTCGACGGCGGCGATCATGCCGGCGTCCTCGGACACGGGGATGAAAGCGCCGGAGAGACCGCCCACGCTGGAACTGGCCATGACGCCGCCCTTCTTGACGGCATCGTTGAGCATAGCGAGCGCGCAGGTCGTGCCCGGGCCACCGCAGGTGCCCACACCGATGATCTCGAGGATGCGGGCAACGGAGTCGCCGATGGCAGGCGTGGGAGCCAGCGACAGGTCGACAATGCCCTTCTCGACTCCCAGGCGATGGGCGGCCTCGCGGCTCATGAGTTCGCCGGCGCGGGTGATCTTAAAGGCGGTCTGCTTAATCTTTTCGGCAACCTCCATCATCGAGGCGGAGTCGGGGAGCGTCTCCAAGGCAGCAGCCATAACGCCGGGGCCCGAGACACCAACGTTGATGACGGCGTCGGCCTCGCCACCGCCATGGACGGCGCCCGCCATAAACGGGGAGTCCTCGACCATGTTGGCAAAGCAGACAAACTTGGAAGCGCCGACGGAATCCTGGTCGGCCGTGAGCTTGGCGGCGTCGATGATGGTCTGCGCGGCCATCAGCACGGCGTCCATGTTGATGCCAGCGCGCAAGCTGGCGACGTTGACGCTGGAGCAGACGCGGCTCGTGGTGGCGAGCGCCTGGGGGATGGACTGGATGACGCGGCGGTCGGCGTCGCCGATGCCCTTCTGGACGAGTGCGGAGAAGCCGCCCAGGTAATCGATACCGAGCGTCTCTGCCGCGCGGTCGAGGGCGTGCGCGATAGGGGTGAGGTCCTCATCCTTGCAGCACGCGGCGATCTGCGCCACCGGGGTGACGGAAACGCGCTTGTTGACGATGGGGATACCGTATTCGCGCTCGAGGTTCTCGGCGGTCTCGACCAGATGCTCAGCCGTGTGCGTCACGTGGTCGTAGATCTTCGTGCACATGCGGTCGAGGTTCTCGTCACCGCAACCCATGAGAGAAACACCCATGGTGATGGTCCTGATGTCGAGGTTCTGCTCCTCAACCATGCCGCGGGTTTCCGCGATTTCTGCGGGCGTGATCGCCATCCTTGCGCTCCTATCTGCCAAAACGAGCATAGTCTTTTCTATTCTAACGTGCCGCACGTGCCAAGTGGCGCGTGCGGCACGTTTTAGTGCTCGGTTGTTTCCGTTGTGTTACTGCCCAAAGACCTCTTCGGCGATACGAGCGCTTTCGGCGGCGTCCTTGGCGTAGTAGTCCGCGCCGATCTGCTTGGCGTATTCGGGGGTGAGCACGGCGCCGCCCACGATGATCTTGACGCCCGGCACCTCGGCATGAAGCAGCTTGATGGTCTCCTCCATGGCGACGACCGTGGTAGTCATAAGCGCCGAGAGGCCGACGAGCTTAATGTCACGCTCCTGTACGGTCTTGAGCACCTCTTGCGGGTCGACGTCGCGGCCTAGGTCAAAGACGGTGTAGCCGTAGTTATCGAGCAGCATTTTGACGATGTTCTTGCCAATATCGTGGATGTCGCCCTTGACGGTGGCCACGCAGATCTTGCCCTTGTCGGCGATCTCGCCGGCGGGCATCAGGCGCTTGATGGTGTCGAAGCCCACGCGTGCGGCCTCGGCTGAGGCCATAAGCTGCGGCAAGAAGAACTTGCCTTGGTCAAAGAGGACGCCCACCTCGTCGAGGGCGGGGATAAAGTGATTGTTGATGAGGTCCATGGCGTCGTGATCTGCCAGCAGACGCTCGGTCTCGGCAGCGATCTCGCCTTTGCGGCCCGAGACGACCATGCGACGAATCGGGTCGTCGTTGCCGTCGGTGCCGGCGGTGCCAGCAGCGGGCACAGCGTCGGTCGATACTGCCTGAGCAGCTGCCGGGTTGGCGGCGATCTTATACGGATCGGTCCAGCCGCCGTAGCGCTCGATGTATCCGGTCGAGCCCTCGTCCTCAACGCTCAGGACGCGATAGCTGTAGACGGTATCCATAAAGCGCTTGGAGCCCGGGTTCATGATGGGGGCATCAAGACCTGCGCCAAAAGCGGCGGCCAAAAAGACCGAGCCCAGCAGCGGGCGGGCAGGCAGGCCAAAGCTGATGTTCGACACGCCGAGCGCGCATTTGACGCCCAGACGCTCCTTGCACAGGGACATGGCGCGCAGGATCTGCTCGGCCTGGCGTTGATTGGTCGAGGCGGTCATGACCAGACAGTCGATGAGGATGCGGTCCGGTCCGATGCCGTAGCGGGCAGCCTCGGCCACGATGCGTTCGGCGATGGCGAAGCGGGCCTCGGCGGTATCGGGGATGCCGCCTTCGTCGAGCGTAAGTCCGACAACGTTGGTGCCGTAGTGGGCGACCAGCGGAAAGATCTCATCCATGATCTGCTGCTTGCCATTGACCGAGTTGATGATGGGCTTGCCGGCGTAGCGGCGCACGGCGGCCTCGACGGCTGCGGGGTCGGTGGAGTCGATCTGCAGCGGCAGCAGCGTGGAGCCCTGGAGCTGCTCGGTGGCCTGTTGGATGATCTTGACCTCGTCGATCTCGGGCAGGCCCACGTTAACGTCCAGGATGTCGGCGCCCTGTTCCTGCTGGCTGATACCCTGGCTCACGACGTAGTCCAGGTCGCCGTCGCGCAGGGCCTGCTGCAGGCGCTTTTTGCCGGTGGGGTTGATGCGCTCGCCGATGACGGCGATCTTGTGGCCGTCGCAGGGAAGGTCCACGACCGTTTGGGCGCTCGTGACCGACATGCTGGGCTTGCGGCGGCGTGGGCTGGGCGTGTGGTTATCGATAGGCGTGCGTAGCGCTGCCATGTGCGCCGGCGTGGTACCGCAGCAGCCGCCCACGACGCTCACGCCGTCGGCGATCATGCCGGCGACGGCCTCGGCGTATTCGGGGGCCTGGATATCAAAGACGGTGTTGCCGTCGTCGTCTACATGGGGGAGTCCTGCGTTGGCCTGCACCATGATGGGTTTGTCGGTGACGGTGAGCATGCGTGCGGCAAGACCGCGGAGCTCGGCCGGTCCCTGGCTGCAGTTGATGCCTAAAACGTCGGCGCCGATGGCGTCGAGCGTGATGGCGGCCACCTCGGGACTCGTGCCCAGAAACGTGCGGCCGTCTTCCTCAAAGGTCATGGTGGCAAAGACGGGCAGGTCGGAGTTCTCGCGGCAGGCGAGGACGGCCGCCTTGATCTCGGCCAGGTCGGTCATGGTCTCGATAATAAAGAGGTCCACACCCGCGGCGACGCCGGCGCGCACTTCCTCGGCAAAGAGGTCGTAGGCCTCGTCGAAGCTCAGAGTACCCAGGGGGCGAAGCAGCGCGCCGATGGGGCCGATATCGCCGGCGACGTAGCGGGCGCCGGCCTCGCGGGCACAGGCGACGGCCGCGGCAAAGACGTCTGCCACGGTGGCGGCACCGTCGAGCTTGTGGGCGTTGGCGCCAAAGGTGTTGGCGGTAATCACGTCGCAGCCGGCCTCGACATATTGACGTTGGATATCAGTGATAACCTGGGGTTCCTCAAAGTTGAGCAGCTCGGGCAGGGCGCCCGCCTTCATACCAGCGGCCTGCAACATGGTGCCCATACCGCCGTCGAACAGCAAGTGCCCCGTGCCCTCGATGGCGGCGCGCAGGCGATCGTCCTTAATGCGCAGATCGTCGATCGTGCGCGTCTTGTACGTGGCACCGTTGCGACGTGCGGCATCAACGGGTGCCGCCAATGCAGTGCCGTCAGAATCATGAGTGATAAGCGGAGTAAACATCGGGGGCTCCTAATGGCTGGAATAGCAGGTGGTGTGGGCGGCGCGGAAGCGGCAGTGTTCGCGCATGCGGCAGATATTGCAGGTGGGGCGGCTCTGGGCGTCGTGGACCTCGCCGTCGAATAGGCCGATCACCGCGGTCACGCTTTTGGTGGGCATGAGCAGGCTGGTGGGTGTGACGGTAAGCCCGATGAGCCGCGTGGCGTTGAGCGCATTGACGATCGAGCGCTGGGCCGAGAGCGGGCAGTCGCCATAGCCGGGACTAAAGCGCCAGTTGCCGGCGAGCCCGTGTGTGGCGGCGTCCGTCTTGACCTGCTGGTCCATTTGCTCAACGGCGGCTTCCACGTAAGCGGAGCACGCGGCGTCGAGCACGGCGCCCTCCAGGGGATGTTGGGCTCCCGTGGTGCGCAGGCGACGCTCGGCGTCCATGCCGAGGGTACATGCCATGAGCGCGGCAAAGCGGGCATCTTTGAGATGTCGATAGATATCGCGACCTCGCAGCTCAACGTTGGTGCCGACCAAGCGAATGCAAGGCTCACTTTGTTCGTCCACGCCCGTGGCATCGACGGCAAACACGCGGCGCATGCCACGGGGCTCAATGTCAAGTTCCAGACGCTCGACCACAAGCTCAATACGTCGTGACAGCTCGGGCTCGATCTGCTGGCCGCCGTAACCCAGATACCGCAGCATCTCGGCACGGTCGACACGGGGATGGTGCGCAGCATCGACACGGTAAAGCGCCGGCGACGCAAGGTCGGCCGGCACTTCGACAGCGGTTGTATCGATGTGCGGTTTTTCCATTACCCCAGGCGCTCCATAATGGTCGCGGCGATCGCAGGACGGTTCATAGTGTACAGGTGCAGGCCGTCGGCGCCGTGCTCCTTGAGGTCGCAAAGCTGGCGGGCGGCATAATCTACACCGGCTGCCTGCAGGCTCTCGGGGTCGTTCTCGTACTTGGCGAGAATCTTGATGACGGGGGAGGGCAGCGACGCGCCGCACATAAAGACCATGCGGCTGATCTGCGACTTGCCCATAAACGGCATGATGCCCGCGGTAATGGGCACGGTGATGCCGGCCTTGTCGGCAAGCTCGCGAAAACGGTAGAAGCACTCGTTATCAAAGAAGAGCTGCGTCACAAAGAAGCTCGCGCCGGCGTCCTGTTTTTGCTTGAGGTGTTCGACCGAGAGGTTGAGATCCTCACAGGCAATGTGGCCCTCGGGGTAGGCTGCGGCGCCCACGCAAAAGCCGGCGTCGACGAGCTCGGGGATGAGGTCGCGGGCGTAGGCGTAGTCGGAGGCGGGCTTGTCGTCCTCGGTCGCGCCGGCAGGGAGATCTCCACGCAGGGCCAGGATGTTTTCAACGCCGGCGGTGCGATACTCGTCGATCTTGGCGGCGATATCGGCATGCGAGCGGCCCACGCAGGTAAGGTGTGCCACCGAGGGCGTGTCGAATTCGCTCGAAATCATATGCGCGATGGGGGCGGTGGTGGCACCGTTGCCCGAGCCGCCGGCCGAGCAGGTGACCGAGACAAAGCTCGGCGAAAGCTTGCACAGATTGCCTGCCACTTCGCGAGCCGTGTCGAGGGTGAGCTCGCCCTTGGGCGGGAACATCTCAAACGAAACGGGCGCGGTGCCCTGGGATGCTGCCTGCTTAAAAACCTCGTCGACGCGCATATCGTGCTCCTCTAGATACGTAATAGTGTGATGTGTTGTAAGGATTCTACAGCACCACTGTGTCACGGTGGAGTTTCACTCGTTATTCGGGGATACCAATCAAAGATGCCTTGCTATCGGCTTTCTCTATAACAGAGCGGGTAATCTAGGCACGGACTATAAAGACTGGTATCTGATGCAAAATACCAGTTAATAGAGCTCCATCCCAAATTGACTACCCTTAAACCATGGGGAGAGGTCTGCAATTTATGCAGTTGATTGGCTGTTGAGGGTGGCAACGCCGCCTCGATAGGGTAACCTCATTGATTGGTTTCGCGACAGCAACATAACGGTAATGTCGCGGAAACACGGCGAGTCTAAGCTATGACTCGTTCGTTAGTAATCAACACCGCTTCTCACGCGGTGCCGATACGAAGGGAGTTCCGTATGGCCGAACTTACTGACCGCTTCGGGACCATGGTGTTCTCTGAGGAAGTCATGAAGGACTACCTCCCCAAGGACATTTGGAAGCGCCTTGCTGCAACCCTCGAGGGCGGTGAGCCGCTCGACCTGGATGTGGCCAACGCCGTTGCCCATGCCATGAAGGTCTGGGCCATCTCCAAGGGTGCGACGCACTATGCGCACTGGTTCCAGCCGCTTTCGGGCATTACTTCCGAGAAGCACGACAGCTTCCTGGAGCCCAACCACGACGGCACCGCCATTACCAAGTTTACGGGCAAGAACCTCATCCAGGGCGAGCCCGATGCCTCCAGCTTCCCCAACGGCGGCCTGCGCGCCACCTTCGAGGCCCGTGGCTACACCGCTTGGGATCCCACTAGCCCCGCCTTTATCAAGGACGACGTCCTGTGCATCCCCACGGCTTTCTGCTCCTACACGGGCGAGGCCCTGGACAAGAAGACCCCGCTGCTGCGCTCCATGACCGCGCTCTCGCGTGAGTCCAAGCGCGTTTTGGCGCTGTTTGGCAAGACCCCCAAGAAGGTCGTTCCTTCCGTGGGCGATGAGCAGGAGTACTTCCTGATCAAGAAGGACGCCTACCGCAAGCGCAAGGACCTGGTCATTACCGGCCGCACCCTCTTTGGTGCTGCTCCCTGCAAGGGCCAGGAGCTCGAGGAGCACTACTTTGGCGCTATCCGCCCCACCGTCTCGGCCTATATGAAGGACCTGGACGATGAACTGTGGGCGCTTGGCATTCCCGCCAAGACCAAGCACAACGAGGTTGCTCCCTGCCAGCATGAGCTCGCACCGGTCTATGGCGAAGTCAACGAGGCCATCGACCAGAATCTGGTCATGATGGAGAAGATGAAGCTCATCGCCTCCCGCCACGACTTGGTCTGCCTGCTGCACGAGAAGCCCTTTGAGGGCATCAATGGTTCGGGCAAGCACAACAACTGGTCGCTTGGCACCGAGTCCGAGAATCTGCTCGATCCGGGCGACACCCCGCTCGACAACCTGCAGTTCATCGTCTTCCTCACCGCGGTGATCGAGGCCGTCGATAACTATCAGGAGCTCCTGCGTGCCTCTGTTGCCTCGGCCGGCAACGACCATCGTCTGGGCGCCAACGAGGCTCCTCCGGCGATTATGTCCATCTTCCTGGGCGACCAGCTTACCGAGGTCGTCGAGAAGATCATCGATGGCAAGGCTTCCGTCCATGCCACGCGCGGCGTGCTCGACCTGGGCGCCGATACCCTGCCCAAGCTGATGCAGGACAACACCGACCGCAACCGCACCTCCCCGTTTGCCTTCACCGGTAACAAGTTCGAGTTCCGTGCCTGCGGCTCCGAGCAGAACGTCTCCGACTCCAACCTGGTGCTCGATGCTGCCGTGGCCAAGTCGCTCAAGTCCTTCGCCGACGCGCTTGAGGGTACGCCCGAGGATGAGTTCCAGGACGCTGCGCTCGAGTACTGCAAGAAGGTCCTGACCGACCACCAGCGCATCCTCTTTTCCGGCGATGGCTACTCCGACGAGTGGCCCGTCGAGGCCGAGAAGCGCGGCCTTGCCAACAACAAGACCACGGCCGACGCTCTGCCCGCCTTTGTTTCCGATAAGGCCATCGCGCTCTTTGAGGAGACGGGTGTCCTGACCAAGGCCGAGGCTCAGTGCCGCTATGACTGCAAGCTCGAGAAGTACAACAAGCTCATGAACATCGAGGCCACCACGATGGTTCGCGAGGCGCGTCGTACCTATCGCCCGGTCATTACCGCATATGCCACCAAGGTCGCTAAGGGCCTTGAGACTATTCGCGCCGCCGGTGCCGAGGCCGCCATGCAGTGCGAGCAGAACACGCTCAACAAGCTCTGCAACGGTATCACCGCCATCAACGACTCCATCAAGGCGCTCGACGCCGTGCATCAGAAGGCCGAGGCCCTCGATGGCCAGGAGCAGGCCAACGTGTATGCACACGAGGTCGTTCCCGCTATGGATACGCTGCGCGCCGCCGTGGATGCCATGGAGGAGATCGTGGCCGCCGACTACTGGCCAGTTCCGACCTACGACGACATTCTGTTCTATGTGTAGAACGTAACTGACATATCGTCACGGTATTGAGCCGGGGTCCGCATCGCGCGGGCCCCGGCTTTTTTTGTTGAACAAATTCCCTAGGGCGGCGTCCGTTCGTGTCGTTTATTAGGGTAGGGGTGTGCGCGTTGCCGTGTCGTGAAAATGGAAGATGCTCGGAATATAACGCGCCTCGATATACTCAAATTGAGTTCCGGTTGAGTCGAATGTCTGGCTGGTTACGACCGCCAGATACGAAGAAGGATCGATGTCAAGCAACCGGCAGTCCTCAGTGTCGGGCTGGGCGAGTGTTATCGTTCGTTTGCTCACGGCAATGGTGAGTCCTAGCTCATCCTCGATGTAATGGAAGAGCGACAGGGTGGCATTCTGCTCGTTTAGGCCGGGGACGGAGGAAGTTAGGAAGTAGTGGCGGTCGACAGCGACCGGTTTATCGTCGAGCATGCGGACGAGCTTCAAATGCGTAAGGTCTTCTCCTTCGGGAAATCCCGTCAATTGAGCTAGACACTTATTGGTGCTTACGTGTTCCAAATAGACGATTTTTGACGTTGGAATTGCTCCGATCGCGTGTGCCGATTCGCTGAACGAAGAAAGGTCGCTTACGGTGAATGCGCCCTCTTTGCTGGTGCCTGTAGGTGACGTCTCGATTACGAGGACTCCCTTGCCCTTAATGGACTGAACTAGACCTTCATTTGCGAGAAGCGAGATAGCCTTGCGCACCGTCATTCGAGAGCAGGAGAACTCTTTGGAAAGATTTTGTTCGGAAGGAAGGAGCGATCCTACGGGATGCTTGCCTTCGACAATCCGCTTTCGTAGGCTTCGGTAAATTTCACTGTACAGGATCCTTGCCAAAATGCTCTCCTTATTGAGGTTGTACGGAATGCGTCGAATCGGCGCGATTATCCGCTTCTACCAATTATAGGAAGTGGAGACACTTTTAGTTGCCGCTTACCGCCATAAATCAACCGTTCACCCGTGTGTTTAACATGTCTAGACAGGAGGATTGCAATGGCAAAACAGAGTTATGCAGTTACTATCGCGGGAGGCGGAAGCACTTATACGCCGGGCGTTGTTCTGACACTTCTCGCGAAGCGCGATGTGTTCCCCATCAATAGGATTACGCTCTATGACAACGATGCCGAGCGTCAGGGGACAATTGCCAAGGCATGCGCCATCTACATCAGGGAGAATGCTCCAGAGGTAACCTTCAGCTATACGACCGACCCTGAGGAGGCCTTCACAGGCATCGACTTTGTACTTGCCCAGATTCGCGTTGGCAAGTACGCTATGCGCGATAAGGACGAGAAGATCCCCCTGCGCTATGGCGTTCTTGGCCAAGAGACCTGTGGTCCTGGTGGCATTGCTTATGGCTTGCGCTCCATTGGCGGCGTACTCGAGATTCTTGACTACATGGAGAAATACAGTCCCGACGCATGGATGCTCAACTATTCCAACCCCGCGGCGATCGTTGCCGAGGCGACACGCCGCCTTCGTCCGGATTCAAAGATCATCAACATCTGCGACATGCCAATAGCCCTGATGGATATCATGGCTCAGATGTGTGGTCTCAAGGACCACAACGACCTCGTCGTCGGCTACTACGGTCTCAATCACTTTGGCTGGTGGACAAAGATTCACGACCGTGCTGGCAATGACCTTATGCCCACTATCAAGGCCCAAATGGCTAAAAACGGTTATGCCGGCGAGGATTCCGGCCTTGAATTCGTCGATGCGTCTTGGGACCAGACGTTCCGTAAGGCTAAGGATGTTTACGCGCTCGATCCGAATACCATCCCGAACACCTACCTCAAGTACTATCTCTTCCCGGACTATGTGGTTGAGCACACCGACCCCAACCACACCCGCACCGACGAGGTCCGTGAGGGTCGCGAGAAACGCGTCTTTGGCACCGCCCGCCAGATTATCGAAAAGGGCACGTCTGAGGGTTTCGGCCTTAAGCCGGATACCCACGCTGAGTACATTGTCGATCTCGCTCGCGCTTTGGCAGAGAACACCCGTGAACGTTTCTCGCTGATTGTTCCCAACGACGGGGCTGTGTCCAATTTTGACCCAACGGCTATGGTCGAGATCCCCTGCATTGTCGGCAGCGACGGCTACGAGAAAATTTGCCAAGGTGAGATTCCGCAATTCCAGAAAGGACTTATGGAGGAACAGGTCTCGGTCGAAAAGCTTGCAGTGTCTGCTTGGGTCGACCATTCCTATCAGGAGCTTTGGCAGGCGCTGACGCTTTCGAAGACGGTCCCCTCTGCCTCCGTTGCAAAGAAGATCCTTGACGATCTCATTGAGGCGAATAAGGAGTTCTGGCCAGAACTCCACTAGTATCGGAAATCAATTTTGTGAATGATGGCGGGCGACCGACCTTGGACAGGTCGCATGGGAGGAAAACCATGAGCGAAAGCAAAGAGCTTGCAAATCGCAAGCTCGGCGAGGACGTAGTTGGCCTCGTCGGCGGTAAGGAAAACATCCTGAGCATCTCGCACTGCATGACGCGTCTGCGTTTCAAGCTGCGAGACGATGCGAAGGCCGATACTAAGGCAATTGAGTCTCATAAAGGCGTCATTCAAGTAATCAACGCGAATGGCCAGTATCAGGTTGTTGTCGGCATCAATGTGATTGAGGATGTTTACGATGCCGCGGTTGCCGCTTCTGGTGTCGAGGGACTGGGCGAGGTTAATCTTGATGGTGAGCCCGTCAAGAAAGGAAACCTTGTTAGTGCCCTTATCGATACTATTTCAGGCGTAATCCAGCCGATTCTTGCGGTGCTGTGTGCCGCGGGTATGATCAAGGGTGTTTTGAGTATTCTCGTCGCCCTCGGATGGATTACGGCGACAGACGGCTTGTACCAGATTCTATATGCGGCTGGTGACGGCTTCTTCTACTTCCTGCCGATTATCCTTGGCTATACCGCGGCAAAGAAGTTTGGCTGTAGTGAGTTCGTTGGCATGACGCTCGGTATCGCACTTACGTATCCGGCGATGGTCAACATCACATCGGGCGATGTTTTGGGAACGGTGCTTGCCGGTACTCCCTTTGCCATGAACTACTACACGACTTTCCTCGGCATACCCGTCATCATGCCGTCTTCGGGTTATACGAGCTCTGTCATCCCGATTATCATCTCTGTTTGGTTCGCGGCAAAGCTGGAGAAGTGGTGCCGCAAGCATTTCTCTGAGTATGTAAAGTTCTTCTTTGTGCCTACATGCGTGCTCGTTGTGATGGTCCCCGCTACCTATTTGATTATTGGCCCGATTGCCACCCTGATCACGAACCTCATGAGCCTGCTGTTTAACTCCCTCTACAGCTTGCCTGTCATCGGCGGCGCGCTCGGCGGCATCGTGCTTACTGCTATTTGGCAGCCTATGGTCATCTTCGGCTTCCACTGGAGTGTCATTGCCCTCATGCTGGTGAACATTGCCTCCCAGGGCTGGGATATTGTCATGGCGCCGTACATGGTTTGTTCGTACGCTCAGTCCCTTGCCGTCCTCGCTATCCTTCTGAAGACTAAGGACGTAAAGCTCAAGCAGCTTGCATGGCCGGCGTTCATCTCGGGCTTCTTCTTCGGCATCACCGAACCCTGCATCTACGGCGTGACTCTTCCGCGCAAGAAGCCTTTTGTCATGAGCTGCATCGCCTCTGTGCCCGGCGGCCTAATCATCGGTGCTCTTGGTACCAAGATGTTCGCGTTCACCGGCGGCGGCTTCTGCGCCTTCCCGGGCTTCATTGATCCGTCCGGCGCAATGGGCGCGAGCTACCTGATTTACGTAATCATAGCCATCGTGGTTTCCAGCGTGATTTCGTTCCTGCTTACGTATGCGACGTACAAGGAGGACGTGCCGGCGGTAGAGGCTGCAAAGTAGCCAAAGAAGTGGAGCCGCGGAACAAGTATTTCCCCGCGCGCCAGCAATCTGACAAGGTCGTCCTTGGATAAGCGCCGAGGGCGACCTTGTCTTGTGCTGGTTTCGTTTGAGAGGCAGTGGTTGAGAGTGTCTAATATTATCTTTGACAACAGGATGGGTGAGGCGTGCCTTGCGGCGTGGAGGTCCGCGGGCGTGGAAGTCCGCTCGGTCGTGGTCCGACAAGATGGTAAAGTCGTCTTTGAGCATGCGGCTGCGCCGTTCGCCCTCGAACACGTTCATCCGCTCTATTCTGTGACTAAGTCCTTTACCTCGGTCGCTGTCGGGATGTTGGTGAATGAAAGACGGCTGTCGCTGGCCGATCGCTGGATTTCATACTTCCCGGAATATGAAGGCGAGATCGCGGATGAGCGCTTTCGCAATGTGACGGTTCGCAATTTGCTGACTATGACGATGGGGCAGGAGAGTGACCTTTCGTATATTGGCGCGGGAGACGACTGGGCACATGAGGTTCTTCATCGTGAGTTTGACTGGAAACCGGGTGAGGTCTTTCACTACGATTCGCTGTGTTCACATTTATTGAGCATGCTCGTGCAACGCATAAGTGGAATGAAAGAATCCGATTATCTCGCCGAACGTTTGTTTACGCCGTTAGGCATTAGAAATTGGTGGTGGGAAGAGGATCAAGCCGGTCATACGACCGGAGGTTTTGGTCTTCACCTTTCGACACCGGATTTGGCTAAGTTTGGTCAATGTTTGCTGGATGGCGGCAAGTGGCGTGGGGAACAGATCATTCCCGCGGAATGGGTTGCCGAGGCGACGAAGATTCAGATGGAAACGAGCCCCTTTTATCCGTCTGAGGCGACTGAAGACAGCAATGGCTATGGATACCAGTTCTGGATGTGCCGGCGTGGCGGGTTCAGATGCTCTGGCCTTTTTGGGCAACTGTGCTACATACGGCCCACAGATGGCCTTGTCATCGCCTGCTCGAGTTCCACGACAGGAAGTAAGGCGCTGCTTGATCCGCTGTATGAGGTATTGTTCAAAGAGTCTAGTGTTCGGGAAACGCTGGCTTCCGAACGTGACTTCGATAGCATTCCCATGCCAGTTGGGTTGGCTTCTGGCGGACGCTTGAGTTCATTACGCCTCGAGGGCATTCATCATTGCATTTTCGGGGATTTTGAAGAGATCGATATTCGATTTCATGAGAATGAGCTGGATTTGTCTCTGTTGCGCGATGGTCGTGAGTATGGCGTGAGGGCCGGCTACAAGTCTTGGGTTTGCAAATTGGGAGATGGGGCCGGAGTCGGAGACCTCTTTCCCTTCGTGACTCATGAAGCTGAGAGAGACGATGCCCCCGCATGGGATGTTCGCAAGTTGTTTGCAGCGTATGCCTGGACTTCGCCAACAAATTTACAAATCGAGACCAGGGAACTGGACTACACGCGGCGCTGTTTTATCGATGTGCGGATCGGAGGTATTTACGCTGTGTGCAGGGTGCGAGTTGAGGGAATGTGTTGTTTCCCGGCACCCTCGGAACTCACAGCGATTTTGAAGTTGGGATAATTTTTCAAGGCGTGCGATTGATAAGAAAGCTTGTCAACATTACGGCTAATGGAGGCGGAGCTGTCTCCAGGCAATGTTTTTCGATGCGGACGTTTCAGATATCGTATTGCTAGGGACTAAGTTAATCACTTGTTAGGGTCGAAGCGTAAGTGCGTTTCCTCGGCTCCGCGCCCTGTTGGGTTCGAATCCCGGTACATGGCAGCAAAAAGCCCGCTATCGTGAGGATAGCGGGCTTCTCATTTCAAATGGTGCCCCACCCGACGGGATATTCGCGTGCGGCTGGCATTGCCCGCTTCCGCTGCGTCGCTTCGCTTCTTGCGCGCTGCCGTGGATGCCATGGAGGAGATCGTGGCCGCCGACTACTGGCCGGTCCCGACCTACGACGACATACTGTTCTATGTGTAACAGACACGTTTGATTTTGCGTGCGAAGGGGCCTCGCCTGTGCGAGGCCCCTTCTTTTTATGTAGCTCGGACCTGCTTTGAACTTTCAGCCGAGCAGGCGTTTCACGCGGGGCATCTTGAAAGTTGTAACCTGTTTTGGCACGCGAACGTTTCGGGCGTTTGTTCGTAAAGGGGAGGATTATCCGATGAAGGTATTCGATATCGTGTTTAGCCCGACGGGTGGAACAGAAAAGGCGTCTGGCTACATTGCCAATGCGTTGGAAGGGGAAACCGTTGCTGTAGATCTGACCGATAGCGGGCTTGGTTTTCGCACGGTTGCGATGACAAAAGAGGATGTAGCCGTGATCGCGGTGCCCTCGTATGGCGGGCGAGTCCCGGCTGTGGCCGCGGAGCGCTTGGGTATGATGCGGGGAAACGGAGCGCAGGCGGTCCTGGTTTGTGTTTACGGAAATCGCGCGTATGAGGACACGCTGGTCGAGCTTGAGGATGCGGCAAAGGGCGTGGGCTTTCGGGTGATCGCGGCGGTTTCTGCCATCGCCGAGCATTCTATTGTTCGCCAGTATGCCGCCGGTCGGCCTGATGCACAGGACGCGGCGCAGCTCGCTGGGTTTGCGGATCAGATTCAGCAAAAGATATCTGCAGGAGATGCTTCTGAGCCGGCTATTCCGGGCAATCGTCCCTATAAGAAGGCCGGGGGCACCGGTATGGTGCCTAAGGCCACAAAGGAGTGCACCGCCTGCGGGGCTTGCGCCGCAGTGTGTCCCGTTGGCGCTATCGATAAAGACGATCCCAAGCGGGTGGACAAAAAGAACTGTATCTCTTGCATGCGCTGCGTGTCTGTATGCCCGCGAGGTACTCGCAAGCTAAATCCTGTCATGCTTTCTGCTGCCACTAAGATGCTTAGCAAGGTTTGTGCCGAGCGGAAGGAGTGCGAGCTGTTTATCTAGCGCAAGGGCATTGAGTACTTTTCGTTTTATAACGGCAAAAAGAACGAACCCGCCGGACCTTACATCCGGCGGGTTCGAACTTTTTAAAGTTGGTGCCCCCAGCGGGATTCGAACCCGCGATATCCACCTTGAAAGGGTGGCGTCCTTGGCCGCTAGACGATGGGGACAGCGGGAAAGAGTATAGCAGACTTTTTTGCCGGCGCGTATATCGTTGGCAAACTGGAAAACCACCACACAGGAGCTGACTCTCTATCCCGATCTTCAAAAATCTCAATCTGTAACATCTGGGCAGGCAAACCGGCTCTATCTGTTACAGATCGAGACAGACGGCGGGTGTCGGGACGAACATCTCATTCTGTAACAGTAAGACGACTTTTAACGGTCTAGATGTTACAGATTGAGACAAACTGCCGTGGCAGGTCAAAACCACCACAAAGGTGCCTGTCCCCTTTGTGGTGGCAGGGCGCTAGGGGAGGAGCTTCATCGCGGCGTCGTGGGCGGCGCGCTCGTAGGTGTCGTCGAGGGGCTTGAGCGGCAGCAGAGCGTTGGCCTGTGCATCGCCGCGGCGCTCGAGGGCGTGGGCGATGAGCCAGTCGGCGAGCTCGGGGTTCTTGGGCAGTGCCGGTCCGTGTAGGTACGTGCCGATGACGCCCTTGTAGATGAGACCCTCAAAGCCATCGTCGCCGTTGTTGCCGGTGCCCGTGACGACGGACGTTCCGAGCGGCGTGGCATCGGCGTCCAAAAGGGTGCGGCCGCCGTGGTTCTCAAATCCCACAAAGGGCTCGGGTGCCAGGTCGGTCTTGACGGCGACGTTGCCGATCAGGCGGTCGGAGCCGCGCACGGTTTCGGCGGCAATGACGCCCAGGCCCTCGATGCGATTCTCGCCCATGTAGTACGAACGGCCGAGCAGCTGATAGCTGCCGCAGATTGCGAGCAGCGAGCCGCCATCCTCAACATAGGCCGCGACCTTGTCTTTTTGAGCGAGCAGCTCGTGTGCCACAGCCAACTGGTCGCGGTCGGATCCACCGCCCATCATGACGATATCGGCGTCGGTGAGATCGAGCGACTCGCCCATACGGACCTCGTCCACGCGCACGGGGATGCCACGCCAGGCGCAGCGGCGCTCGAGGGCAATGACGTTGCCGCCGTCACCATAGAGGTTGAGGGCATCGGGATACAGGTAGACGATGCGCAGGGGGCGCGAGAGCTCGACCGGCGCAATATCGGTGGGGACGGCGCTGCCATCGGCGCGCGTTGCGGCGTGGGAGGCAACCGAGCTCGCATCGGTGCCCTTAAGCTCGTCGAGTTCCTTGACCAGCGGCGGGAAGGCCGTGTAGTTGGCGACGGCGTAGAAGGTGTCATCGGCGATCTCGTCTGCCACGGCGCCGATCGCCTGCTCGATATTCGAGATGATGGCGGCGTCGATGCCGGCGTACTTCAGACGTACCTGCATATCGTGTGCACGCGTGCCGCCGGCAAAGGCGACAAGCCCTGGGGTATCGGCGATGCGCTCGAAGTCGACGTCGTAGATCCACGAGACATCGTGGCCGTCGGCGTCGTTGTCGTTCAGGAAGAAGGCACAGAGTCTGCCGCCCGCCGTCTTAATGGACTGGATCTGTCGATCGAAGCCCACGGGATTCTTGGCCAGGTTTGCCTCGACGGTACGGCCGGCGATCTCCCAGCGACCCATGCGTCCGCCGGCGGGGACGTAGGCATCGAGCGTGGGCTGTAGGTGAGCTGCGTCCACGCCCAGCTCGCGCGCCGCAAAGAAGGCGGCGGCAACGTTATAGACCATGTACAGGCCGTTGTAGCGCGTGGTGATGTGCGTGGCGGGCGTGTCGGTATCGGGGCTAAAGTTCAGGTCAAAGCCGTAGCCGTTGCAGGTGAGCTCAACGTCCGTTACGCGACGGACCAGCGCGGGACGACCCCAATCGCACGAAGGACAATGATAGGCTCCGAGCTGGCCGTACTGCACATAGTCGTACTCCAGCGGAGCGTTGCACTGCGAGCAAAAACGCGAGTCGCTAATGCGATCGGACTCGGTGCCCGTGGCACCGTCGATGCCAAAGGCGATGCTCATATTGGGGACGCGTGCGGCGATCGAGGCGCACAGCGGATCGTCGGCGTTATAGATGAGCGTCGTTGCCGGCGAAAGCTCCAGCGCGTGGGCGATGACGTCCTGGGTGTGGTCGATCTCGCCGTAGCGGTCCAGCTGGTCGCGGAACAGGTTGAGCAGCACAAAGTACGTCGGCTTGAGCTTGGGCAGGACGCGCACCGTGTAGAGCTCGTCGCACTCAAAGACGCCTACGCGCTTGCCGTTGCCGGCACGCTTAAGATTGCTGCGGGCTTCGAGCAACGCGCCCACCACGCCCGGCTCCATGTTGTTGCCAGCGCGGTTGCATACCACGGTAGCGCCGCTGGCGGCAACGGCATCGGCGATGAGGTTGGAGGTGGTGGTCTTGCCGTTGGTGCCGGTGATCACCACGCTGCGGTCGACAAGGCCCGCGAGGTCGCTTAGCAGCTCGGGGTCGATCTTCATGGCGATGCGGCCGGGGAGTACGCCACCCTGGCGCTTAAGGATGGAGCGCAGCCCCCAGCGGGCGATATCGCTCGAGGTGCAGGCGAGAGATGAGCGGAAGTTCATGAAGCCGTTCCTAACGTGAATGACATGGTCGTGGCGTTTGCGCCGTTAAAAACCGTAACGGCGCGCAAATTCCTGGGCAAGCTGCGATACGTCTTCGCAAGCGTTGGCCCAGGGAGCAAAGTCGGGAGTATCCGAGATGATGCCGTCGGCCTCCCAAACTGCCTGATGCGAAAGGTCCCAGGGGTCGTGCGGTTCGGGCCGGCAGGGAAGGTACGGCGTCTGATACATGGGGTTCAGCAAAAAGAACGCGCCGCCCTCGCAGCGGTTGGCAAACTCGCGCAGCGCGCGTGTCGCCGGGCGCATCTTGTTCGTTTTGAACAGCAAGATCGTGCGGGCGAGTAGGTACCAGGGGGAGTTCTCGAGGGCATCGGCCCCCATCTGCTCCTCGAGCTGGTGGGCCAGGGCAAAAAAGCCGTCCTCGTCTTCCAGGCGAGCGAGGGCGAGTAGCACGGTGCCTGCAGCTCGGGTGGGATAGCCTTCCGCCTTAAGAACGCGGCGAGAATAGTTGGCGGCAGCACGGTAACGAGCGCTCGCCATGCACAGCTGCGAGATGGCTTCGAGCGTGTGGAGCCACCCGATAAACGCCGGCTCGCTTACGGTGAGATCGGCCGCTGTCACACCGTCTGCCAGGACCTTGTTGGTCCAGTAGTGCGGAGCTTCCATATCGAACCCGGGCACGCTTTGCTGCAGGTAATCGGCCGCGGTCGCTTCGAGCTTCAGCAGGTCGCCCAGGCAGGCATCAACGGGCGTGTCCGCCAAAATGATGGCGAGCAGCTGGGCATCGAGGACATACGCATCGATGCGGACGATCTTGAGCAGCTCATCGCGCATATCGTCGAACAGGCGGTTGCGCGTCTGCTCAAACTCCTCGTCGCTGCCCATGTCCTCGATGCGATGGAGCTCGTCGAGCAGGTGGCGGTGAACGCCGGCATAGGACAGCAGCGCCTGGGCATGCTCGGTCTGCGCATACTTATGAGGGTTGACGCTCACGTCGTTATGGACAAGCTCGCGTGCTGCATCGGTGAGTTCGGGGTGCGACGCAACGTAGGCGCGCTCCAGGTAGGCGGGGATGTAGACGCTCGGATCCATTAGAGGTCTCCTCCCTTAAACGGCAAGCCCTGCTCGGCCGCCCGCAGGATGCGCTCGTCAATCTGGGAACGCACGATATCGTTGGTGGCGACCCAGGCGGCAAAGCTGGCGTTGTCGGGGGCGCCCAGGCCCTCCTGCAGTACCGGCGTTGCCTCGGATAGCGCAAGGACAAGCTCGTCGGTGGAGCCCACGCCCACGTTGACGCGGGCATAGACGCCATCGGGAAACTCGGTTTGGAAGTAGAGCGCCTCGGCTGCGTGCGGGCACGAGCGTGCAAGGATGCGCAAGTAGCGCTCGGCATCCTCGTAGTCCAGCTCGCGCCAGGCTGCGCTCATCAGCGCGATGAGCGTCCACGGGTCCAAGTCGCGCTCTGCGTCCTTGGGACGACGGCGCAGCGGCGTGTTGGCAAGATAGGGCACGGAGTGGGCGGAACGAAAACGTTTGAGCTCCTCGGCAGGGTATTCGAGCTTTGCCATGGCAAGCATCGCAGTGTGGCGGACGCCGGCGGGGTCGTTGGGCGCAAAGTCCAGGCTGCGGTTTGCGGCTTCGAGCGACATGCGATAGCGGCCGCTAATGAGGGCGCGTGACGCAAGGGCGGCAAGCCAGCGCAGGTAGGGACGGCGCATAAGGTCGCCTGCGGCCTCACACTCGTAGGGGTCCTGCGCCGAGGCAATCTTGAGCGCTAGGTCATGCTCCACCTCGTCACACTTGGACACCAGATACTGTACGTACTCCTCGTTGGAGTTGGCGGTGAGGGCGGTCAGCATGCGTTGGGCGTCCCAGTTGGTGGGGTCGAGCGCGGCTGCCTCGCGAAGCATGTTCTCGGCAGCGGCCTCTTCTTGCTCTGCCTGGGTATCGTCAGGGATAAAGGGAATGCGGTAGTCGACAGCCTCGACTACCTTGGCAATGAGGTGCCCGGCGCGGTCGCGGTCGTGCACGATGAGCGGCGCGGGGTTGCGGGTGAATTGTTCCATCAGACGCTCTACGGCGGCACCGTCGGTGAGCGGGATATTGTCGCGGCGCAAGGCCTCAAGAACGAGGCGATGGCAATCCTCTTGAATGGGATCGAATGCCATGGGGCCTCCTTTGCTGCGGTTAGGGTTCAAATCTCTCTATATAAGGCTCTAGTTTACCCGCATGTGGCACACCGGGGGTGCCGCACTTGGACATGCACCTTTGCACCACGAAGACGGATGTCAGACGGATGTCGCACAAATGTCGGCACCTTGGACGACTGAGTGGTATCACGGTGCCGCAGACGGTCGATTTTTGGCGGCGAACGGGGCGCATTTTGGAGTGGCACAGTCCTGCCCGGGATATGTGGTCAACCTTGATAAAACGTTTGCCCAGCTTGGGAGTATGGATGCCGCACAAGGGTCTTCAGGGATAGAAAAAACGTTTCATCATTGTTGGCTTTAGGTGAATAACTGACCAACCAGAACGGTAAAATAGTGTTTGTCTGAGCGTTGAGACGTTTAGACATCGCGCATTGTCATCGCCGGCAACGCGCAAAACGGTCCTAACGGAGCCAATCGGGTGCTCCGTTATATACGCAAGTCTAAGAGGGGCTTGTTTAGGAGGCACAGTATGGGACGTTTTACCAATCCTCGCGATCTGTACTTTGGTGAGGGCGCTCGCCACGAGGTGAAGAACCTCAAGGGCAAGAAGGCCATCATCGTTTCTGGCGGTAGCTCTATGCGCCGCGGCGGGTTCCTGCAGGACGTTGAGGCCGACCTCAAAGAGGGCGGCTTCGAGGTCAAGCTGTTCGAGGGCGTCGAGTCCGATCCGTCCATCGAGACGGTCATGAAGGGCGCCGAGGCCATGCGCGAGTTCGAGCCCGACTGGATTATCGCCATCGGCGGCGGCTCTCCCATCGATGCCGCTAAGGCCATGTGGGTCTTCTACGAGTATCCCGAGGAGTCCTTCGATAACATCATCCAGCCGTTCAGCTTCCCTGAGCTGCGTCAGAAGGCTCACTTCTGCGCCATCTCCTCTACCTCCGGTACCGCTACCGAGGTCACTGCCTTCTCCGTCATTACCGACTACGCCAAGGGCATCAAGTACCCGCTGGCCGACTTCAACATCACCCCTGATGTCGCCATCGTCGACCCCGAGCTTACCTACACCATGCCCGCCAAACTGTGCGCTCATACCGGCATGGACGCTCTGACCCACTGCATGGAGGCCTACGTTTCCACCTGCGCTTCCATGTTCACCGACGCCAACGCTCTGCACGGCATCCGCGAGATCGTCGAGTGGCTGCCCAAGTCCTATGCTGGCGACCATGAGGCCCGTCAGCACATGCACGAGGCTCAGTGCATCGCCGGTATCGCCTTCTCCTCGGGCCTGCTCGGCATCGTTCACTCCATGGCTCACAAGACCGGTGCAGCCTTCGAGAACGGCCACATCATCCACGGTGCTGCTAACGCCATGTACCTGGGCAAGGTTATCCAGTGGAACTCCAAGGACCCGCGTGCTGCCGAACGTTATGCTTACGTGGCCAAGGAGATCCTGCACCTTCCCGGCGAGACCAACGAGGAGCTCATCGCCGCGCTCGTCCAGAAGATTCGCGACCTCAACGACCAGCTTAACATTCCGCAGTCCATCAAGGATTACGCGAATGGTGGCGTGAAGGTCGACGCCGAGAACCCGCAGATGGTTTCCGAGGAGGAGTTCCTCGCCAAGCTGCCCGAGATCGCCGCGAACGCCGAGCAGGACGCCTGCACGCCCGAGAACCCGCGTGAGACCAAGGCTGCCGACTTCGAGAAGATCCTCAAGGCCTGCTACTACGACACCGACATCGATTTCTAATCGACTCTTGTTATCGTAACGAGGGGCTCCGCACGTATCTGTACGGAGCCCCTTTCTTTTTTATTTTAGAGAATGGGATAGTTATGGCTGCAATTTTCAATAGCCCCAGCAAGTACATCCAGGGCCCGGACGAGCTGGCCAAGCTCGGTTCCTATGTCGAGCCGCTCGGCGCTAAGGCCCTCGTCATCGTGACGCCTTCGGGCAAGAAGCGCGTCGGTGTCAAGATCGAGGGCGGTTTTGCTGAGGCTAAGGCCGAGCTGCTGTTTGAGGACTTTAACGGCGAGTGCTCCAAGGGCGAGGTCGATCGCCTGGTTGCGCTCGCTCGCGACAACGGTTGCGACATCATCGTCGGTGTCGGTGGCGGCAAGATCCTCGACACCGCGAAGGCCGTCGCCTACTACTTGGAGTCCCCGGTTATCATTTGTCCCACCATCGCTTCGACCGACGCACCGTGCTCGGCGCTTTCGGTGCTCTACACCGACGACGGCCAGTTTGATAAATACCTCTTCCTTAAGGCAAACCCCAACATTGTCCTGATGGATACGACGGTTATCGCGGCGAGCCCGGTGCGCCTGACGGTTTCCGGTATGGGCGATGCGCTCGCAACCTACTTTGAGGCCCAGGCGACGCATGATGCCGACGGCGGCACCTGCGCTGGCGGCAAGGGCGGTATGGCTGGTCTGGCGCTCGCTAAGCTCTGCTACGAGACGCTTATGGCCGATGGCGTCAAGGCCAAGGTCGCGTTGGAGAAGGGTGCGCTTACGCCTGCCGTTGAGCACATCATTGAGGCCAACACGCTGCTCTCCGGTATTGGCTTTGAGAGCTCGGGCCTTGCTGCTGCTCATGCCATCCACAACGGTTTGACGATGCTGCCCGAGTGCCATGGCATGTATCACGGCGAGAAGGTCGCTTTCGGTACCATCGTCCAGCTGGTACTCGAGGATGCCCCGACCGAGAAACTCGAGGAAGTCTTGGGCTTCTGCATTGAGCTGGGCCTGCCGGTCACGATGAAGGAACTTGGCGTTGCCGAGCTTACGCGCGAGCAGGCCATGATTGTTGCCGAGGCCGCCTGCGCGCCGGATGACACCATGTGCAACATGCCGTTTGAGGTGACGCCCGAGATGGTCGCAAACGCCATCCTGGGTGCCGACGCATTGGGTCATTATTACCTTATGGATGAGTAAACTAAGGTAAGGAAGGGGCAAAGCCAGCAGATGGCTTTGCCCCTTTTTGCTATGGTGCAAAGCGGCCTGTCTCCAATGCACAAGTTGGTGCAGGGGGCAGGTTACTTTGCACCAATCGTTGTTTGATGAAGGGCGGATTCTCGTATGGCGCTTCCTATGGTTTACGGCGGTCCCGGCCGGTATGTTCAGGGGCCGGGTGAGCTCTCGTGTCAGGGCAGGTATTTGTCGTGGTTGGGCTGCGCTGCCTATGTCTTGTTTGACCAGGGCACCGAGGATCGGCTGTGCAAGCAGATCGTCGATGGATTTCTGGACGACGATCTAAGCGAGCCGTTCTTTAAGATTTATGACGGCCCGTGCACGGAAGAGGCCGTTGCAAAAATGGCTAAGGAAGCCCAGGCTGAGTATTGCGACATGGTGGTGGGTATTGGCGGTGGCAAGATGCTCGATATCGCCAAGGCCGTTGCGTTTTATGCCGAGTTGCCGTTGTGCGTATGCCCCACGGCGGCTTCGATGGACGGTCCGTGTAGCGCGATTTCGGTGCTGTATCACGAGGATGGGTCGTTCGACCACTACCTGATGCTCGAGAAGAATCCAGATCTGGTCGTGGTCGATACCAACGTGGTCGCGGCGGCCCCGCTGCGTATGACGGTCGCTGGCATGGGCGACGCACTGGCAACGTACTTCGAGGCGCGTTCGTGCGCCGCGGCGCACGGCACCAACGAGCACGGTGGCGCGCCGGGGCACTTGGCCTTGGTTGCGGCTCGCGCCTGCTATGACACACTCATGGAGTGCGGCGTCGCTGCCAAGCGCGATCTCAAAAAGGGCCGTATATCGCCGGCGGTTGAGCGTCTGATCGAGTGCAGTATTCTGCTCTCGGGCGTCGGCTTTGAGAGCGGTGGTCTGGCGTTGGCGCATGCCATCGCCAACGGTCTGACGATCCTACCCGAGTGCAAGGCGATGCATGGCGAGGCCGTGGCATTTGGCCTGGTGGTGCAGCTGCGCCTGGAGCGTGCGCCCGAGCTTGATCAGGTGCTCGAGTTTTGCCAGCGCGTTGGTCTGCCGACCACGCTCGAGGAGTTGGGCCTTGGCGAGATTTCCGATGCCGATCTGCAGGGTGTTGCAAATGCGGTCTTTAGAAACGAGCGTAATATGGCCAACGAGCAGGTCAAGGTGACCAAACAGAAGCTCGTCGAGCTCATGTGTGAGGCATAGCTTGGCGCTTGATTGACCTTGTGCAATCGAGGTGGCGATAGGCCATGGGCTATTTGCCGCAAAGATGCGCCGCGTGTAATTTGCCCGAGGCGTGGGCCGATAGCGTATCATTATCTCTTGCTTGTTTGCACCGCTCAGGGAGGGGCCGCGCATGGCGCAGGAACACGATCTGTTTGATGACATTATCGAGATCAGCAAGGGTTTCGACTTTCTTAAAAACCCGCTTGGCGGTGTGACCGATGCACTCGATCCATCGGCGCCGCAGTGGAATCCTGCCGACTATAAAGAGCGTCCGCGCGGCAACACCATTCCGTGCCTGACCTGCAAAAACGAAAAGAGCGGCTGCACCGCGTGCATGGACGTGTGCCCGGTCAACGCTATCGAGGTCGAGGAAGACGCCATCGAGATCCTCGACTCCTGTCGCAAGTGCGGCCTGTGCGCTGCTGCTTGTCCGACCGAGGCGATCATCTCGCCGCGCCTGGCGCCTAAAAACCTGTATGACGATATCGTCTCTGCTGCTACGAGCCACGAGACCGCCTACGTCACCTGCACGCGTGCCCTCAAACGCATGCCGCGCGAAAACGAGGTCGTCGTTGCCTGCGTGGGCGATATTACGGCCGAGACCTGGTTCTCGGTATTGGCGGACTATCCCAACGTGAGCGTGTACCTGCCGTTGGGCGTGTGCGATAAATGCCGCAACATCGGCGGTGAGGACATTCTGGGCGAGGCGATTGCGAAGGCCGAGGAGTGGTCTGGCACGGGTATGGGCTTGGAGGTCGACCCCAAGAGCCTCAAGTGCCATAAGCTTCGCGAGTACGAACGCAAGGAGTACATGGAAAAGATTGCCCGCACCACGGGCCTGACGGTGACCAAGCTCAATCCGGCGACGGCGGCGCTGGCCTCGGTGACGCAAAAGCTCAAGGCCCATCGCCATCAGATTACCCAGCTGGAGCGCACGCTCAACACCATGTGCGGCACCACGACGACTAAGCGTCGCCGTTCGCTCACGCACGGGCGCCAACTGGTGCTCTCAACGTTGCAGAACCATCCCGAGCTTGCCCAGAACATGCAGGTGAGCACGCCGGAGTGCGATTTTGACAAGTGCACGTCGTGCGGCGAGTGCGTCAATGTATGCCCCACGTTTGCCTGCGATTTGGTGGGAAGCGGCCGCTTTGCGTTGGAGTCCACGTATTGCTTGGGCTGCGGCGCCTGTGTCAAGGTTTGTTCCGAACATGCGCTCAAGCTTGTTGAACACGATGCGTCCAACTTGGTTGTCGTCGACCCCGAAGCCGAGGAAAAGGCTGCCCAGAAGGCGAAGGCTCACGAAGAAGCCGAGAAGGTCAAGGCCGAGGCAAAGGCCAAGCTGGACAAGATGCTCGACCAGGTGGAAAAGCTCGCGGACTAGCTAGAGACCCCAATCTCTGCTTCATTTGCGCCGCTGCGGTGTCCGGATTCGCCCGGATGCTGCGGCGGCGCTATACTTATACGGTTTGAAGTACCTGTACCAAAAGGAGCTGTCGTGTCCCTTTCCATCGGTATCGTGGGCCTGCCCAACGTGGGCAAGTCGACGCTGTTCACCGCGCTTACCAAAAAGACCGGCCTTGCCGCCAACTACCCGTTTGCCACGATCGACCCCAACGTGGGTATCGTCGATGTGCCCGATAGCCGCCTGCAAAAGCTCGCCGACATCGTTAACCCGGGTCGCATTGTGCCGGCGACGGTCGAGTTCGTCGACATCGCAGGTCTGGTGAAGGGAGCTAACGAGGGCGAGGGCCTGGGCAACCAGTTCTTGGCAAACATCCGCGAGACTGACGCCATCTGCGAGGTCGTGCGCTACTTTAAGGACCCCAACGTCATGCGTGAGGTGGGCCGCACGGGCGAGTTCGTCGATCCCGCCGGCGATGCCGACACCATCATGACCGAGCTCATCCTGGCCGACATGGGCACGCTTGAGAAGCAGCTGCCCAAGCTCGAGAAGGAGGCCAAGCGCGACAAGGAGCTCATGCCCAAGTTTGAGGTCGCCAAGCGTCTGCTCGGTTGGCTTAACGAGGGCAAACGAGCCGCGTCAATGGAGATGACCGACGAGGAGCGTGCCGCCGCCAAGGGCCTGTTCCTGCTCACCATGAAGCCCATCCTGTATGTGGCCAACGTGGACGAGGATATGCTCAACGACGATCTGGCGCCCATCGATGGTGTCAAGCCGCTGCCCATCTGCGCCAAGATCGAAGCCGAGCTTTCCGAGCTCGACCCCGAGGACGCCGCCGACTACCTGGAGAGCCTGGGCCTGGAGCAGCCCGGTCTGGACGTGCTCGCGCAGGCAGCTTACAAGCTGCTCGGCCTGCAGTCGTTCTTTACGGCTGGCGAGATGGAGGTCAAGGCCTGGACGGTTCGTCAGGGCGCGACCGCCCCGCAAGCCGCCGGTGTCATTCATACCGACTTTGAGCGCGGCTTTATTAAGGCCGAGGTCATTGGCTACGACGACTACATCGAGCTCGGTGGCGAGCAGGGTGCCAAGGCTGCCGGCAAGCTGCGCATTGAGGGCAAAGACTATGTCATGGCCGATGGCGACGTCGTGCACTTCCGCTTTAACGTGTAAGGACGACGCGTATGTTTAAATATGGCAAAAAAGCTGGCTACATGGGTATTGCGCTACTCGTACTTGCGGTGATTCCGCTGGTGGTCGCAGCGTGTGTTATCCCCAACATTGGTCCCGAGGTGGCAACAAAGTTTAATGCCGCCGGCGAGGCGACGCGCTGGGGCAAGAGCTACGAGTTGTTGGCGCTGCCGGTACTCAATCTACTGTTGAGCGTGGCGACGTACTTTACGGCGGGACGCCAAGCCAAGAACAATGACGACTCCGCCGCCATGGCGCGCATCGTGTGCGAGCGCTACCTGCGTAACGGCTGCATCACGGGTGTGTTTCTCAACGTAATCAACGTTTACTTTATGTATTCGGCGATTACCGGTACGGGCTTTGGCCTGGGCTTTTAGCTTGCGCCTTTAGGCAACGAGTCTGCAAGCATATTCGATGGCTGCTGCGAGGCCGCCGCTCGATCGTGGTTGAAAGACCACGTCGGCGGCGGCCTCGTTTTCGTATCCGGCGCCGCGAAGGCAGAGCGCGAAACTGGCTTCTAGAAGGAGCGGCAGGCCGCGTTGACTGGTTGCGATTACGGCAGCCTGATTGAGCGAGCAGCTGTGCGCTTGGCATTGGATGGCAAGTTCACCTTGCGCCGGGCAAGGGACCAGAACGGCGGCGACGCGACTTGATAGCAATGCAAATGCTGTGCGCTCATCGGGCGAAAGGCATTCTGCTTCAACGACGACGAGCTTGGGCGGCGCGCTGTTTGTGCGAAGCGTGGCTCGGTACATGCGGACCGAAGAACCCGACATAGAAAACTCCTGTGTATTCGGCAAAACATAAACTATAGTTTACGTTTATGTTCGGCTCCATTTCAAACTCGGCTGCATGGACGAACGTGCGAAACAGATTCTTGGCAGGCGGGTCGAAGAGACACGCAGGGACCTTGGTATCTCCAAGGTTGATTTTTGTGTGGCGACAGGAATCAGCCGACCCTACCTCGACCGAATCGAAGATGGGACGGCAAATTTCACGCTCAAGGTTCTATTTAAGATCGCGCCCGCACTCGGCATGACGGTGTCAGAGCTTCTCGAGGGTATCGAATAGGGGATACCCGTCGACAACTGAATTACACCATCGGGATGCGGTCGTGGTTGACTTGGCTGTAGAACAGGCGCTGGATCTCGGCGGCATCACGTGACTGGCCGAGTGCCCACATGGTTTTGGCCACGAGCGTCTCGGTGGTCATGTCGTCGCCGCGCAAAATACCCCGATGATCGGCATAGGCACGGCCGACCTCATAAACACCCAGGTCAAGGCCCTCTTCGGGGACCTGCGTGGTCATAACGACGGTGCGGCCCGAATCGACCCAGCGGAAAATCGCCTCTTGGAACGACTCGCCCGACTCACCAAACTCGGGGATACCGCCGATGCCAAAGGTCTCCAGAATCACGGCGTCGTAGCTATCGGCAAGGGCGTCGAGGATGCCCGGGTTTACGCCGGGCGTAAGCTTGAGTACAAATACGCGCGGGTCGATGCTGTCGTAGAAACGCACCGGGTTTTCGCCCTGACGAGTGCCGTGGAGCCCGTTGCGCACGATGCGGTCGTTGCGGATGTAGGCAATGGGCGGATAGTTGACGCTGATGAACGCGTTAAAGCTCATGGTGCGCTGCTTGCGGGCGCGCGTGCCGGCAATGGCGACGCCGCCAAACACAATCGACACATCGTGCGAATGCTCGTCGAGCGCATAGAGCAGGCTCTGATACAGGTTGAGCTTGGCGTCAGTAAAGGGGTTGCCCATGGGCTTTTGCGAGCCGGTGAGCACGATGGGCTTGGGGCTGTCCTGAATCAGGTAAGAAAGCGCTGCTGCGGTGTAGCTCATGGTGTCGGTGCCGTGCAGAATCACGAAGCCGTCGTGGTCGGCATAGCCTTCGACGATGACATCGCGGATGCGCATCCAGTCGCTTGGGCGCATATTGGTGCTGTCGATGTTCATGGGCTGCACGACGTCGAGCTCGCAGAGGCCCGAGATCTCGGGGACGCTCTGGGCGAGCTCCTCACCGGTCAGGGCGGGGGAGAGGCCGTTGCCGTCCTCGGTCGATGCGATGGTGCCGCCCGTGGCGATGAGAAGGATGCGCTTCATGCTGGTATTCCTATCGTATTTGCCGCCGCAGAGGCGGAGTCGTTCGGCAGTATTGTGGCACAGGGCGTCCAATGTTCAAACGTATTACATCATCGGTAACGCTTGGTAACACTTCAATTGCCGTCAAATAGGGGCCCAGGTCGTGCGTTTGCCGTGCGCTGATGGCTGCGAGGGACGAGAAACCCCATATAACGTGTACACTATGGAGGTTATTTTCGTTCATTCACGCGGGTGGGCACCGGCTCCCCGCCAACAAGAGGGAGAACCATGGATCAAAAGGCTTCCGCAAAGGTCCTCGTACTCGACTTTGGTGCGCAGTACGGTCAGCTCATTGCCCGTCGCGTCCGCGACCTCAACGTGTATTCCGAGATCGTCCCCTGCGACATCTCGGCCGACGAGATTCGCGAGATGAACGCCTCTGCGCTCATCCTTTCCGGCGGCCCGGCTTCCGTGTATGCCGAGGACGCTCCGTCCATCGATCCCGCCATCTTTGACCTGGGCCTTCCCGTCCTGGGCTTTTGCTACGGCCATCAGATCACGGCCGTGACGCTCGGCGGCAAGGTCGGCCACTCCGAGGTGGGCGAGTACGGCCGCGCCACCATCACGCGCACGGCCGGCGCCAAGCTCTTTAACTCCACGCCCATGGAGCAGACTGTGTGGATGAGCCATCGCGACGCCGTTTCCGAGGTGCCCGAGGGCTTTACCGTTACCGCCAGCACCGACGTGTGCCCGGTTGCTGCCATGGAGTGCCCCGAGCGCAAGATCTTCACCACGCAGTTCCACCCCGAGGTCAAGCACTCCGAGTATGGTCAGCAGCTGCTGAGCAACTTCCTGTTTGAGATCTGCGGCCTGGAGCCCAACTGGAGCATGGACAACCTGGTCGAGACCATGACGGCCGAGTTCCGCGAGAAGGTCGGCAACGACCGCGTGATTCTGGCCCTGTCCGGCGGCGTCGACTCCTCCGTCGTGGCCGCGCTGGGCGCCCGCGCCGTGGGCAAGCAGATGACGTGCGTGTTCATCAACCACGGCCTGCTGCGTAAGGGCGAGCCCGAGCAGGTGGAGGAGGTCTTCACCAAGCAGTTTGACGTCGACTTTATCCACGTCCACGCCGAGGACCGCTACGCCGAGCTTCTGGCCGGCGTGACCGAGCCCGAGGAGAAGCGCCGCATCATCGGTACGCAGTTCTGGAAAGAGTTCTTCGCCGTGGCGCAGCAGCTCGAGACCGATGGCAAGCCGGTCAAGTATCTGGCTCAGGGCACCATCTACCCCGACATCATCGAGTCCGGCGCTCGCAAGACGGGCGGCAAGACGGCCACCATCAAGAGCCACCACAACCTGATCCCGTTCCCCGAGGGCGTGCACTTCGACCTCATCGAGCCGCTCGATCACTTCTTTAAGGACGAGGTCCGCGCGCTTGGTCTGGCACTGGGCCTGCCGGGTCACATCGTGTTCCGTCAGCCTTTCCCGGGCCCGGGTCTGGCCATCCGCATCATCGGCGCGGTCGACAAGGAGAAACTCGAGATCCTCAAGAACGCCGACGCCATCGTGCGTGAGGAGCTCGATGCCTACAACCAGCGTCTGTTTGAGCAGACCGGCGAGCGCAACTCCGAGCACAGCTGCTGGCAGTATTTCGCGGTCCTGCCCGACATTAAGTCCGTCGGCGTCATGGGTGACGAGCGTACCTACCAGCGCCCGATCATCCTGCGCGCCGTCGAGTCCAGCGACGCTATGACAGCCGACTGGGCCAAACTGCCCTACGACGTGCTTGCCCGCATCTCCGGCCGCATCGTTGCCGAGGTTCCCGGCGCCAACCGCGTGTGCTACGACATCACGTCCAAGCCGCCCGCGACCATCGAGTGGGAGTAAACGATATTCGTTGATTTCAAGCCTCTGACCTGCGAAAACAGGTCGGGGGCTTCTTATTTTGCAACCTCTGTGCAACCTTTGCGGTTTCGCGCCCCGTGAACAGGGGACGTAGCACTGTTCACGTCTGGGCCCATATCGGCACCGATCATTGCCCGCGCTGCTTCTGCTTGCGCTTCAGCTTCCGCTGCTCGAGGCACGTCGCCCGGTGTTCCTCGCCAGAGGAGAGCTGGCCGTTCCTTGCGAAACCGCGAGGCCACCTATATCCGCTTGCTGCGGGCTTGCTTAAACCAGTTCCTTTTGAAAGAGCCTATACCTCCGAAGAACTTGTTGTACGTCTCACCGTCCTCCTTGGCCTCGTACTTGACCAAGGCAAGTTCGATAGTACAGAGGTAATCCGCCACTTGCTCGAGGCGGTAGTCGGTCATCGAGGTCTTGCGGCGTCGGACGACCCCTTTTGAGAGGACCTTGCCCACCGAGTCGTCTCGCCCGCGGAACAGAAGGAGCGCATCCTCGCGACCTTCGGCGACCTGTGCTGCGAGATGGAGGGCTGCACCATCGTGCAGGGCCCTTTCCAAAGCGAAGTGTCGAGCCGAAGTGTTGAGCGTCGGCCCTGAATGTTCAATGGCCGTTGTTTTCTGCCCCTCAAGTGGTGAACTTCTCCTCGGGGCTGTTGATTCCCCCACGCGCCCCCTTCCGTTCTCTGTGTTCCCCTTATACTCCTTGTACAAGGAGGTAAGAAGTCATGGACAAGACCGCACAGGACAGCTTGGCAAAGAAGCCCGTCGACATGAGGGACAGGATTCTCGAGCATCTCGAGGCCCTCACCTCTGCCGTCTCGCTCGACGACCTTGCCCGTCTGTCCACCTCCGACATCGCCGAGACGCTCATCATCTCCAGGAGCCTGGCGAGCCAGTACCTCAACGACCTTGTTCGCGCCGGCCTTGTGGTTAAGGTGGCGGGCAGGCCTGTCCGTTATTTTCATCGCCGCGCGTTCCAGAAGCGTTTTCAGGTAAAGCTCTCTGCAAGCGAGTACGCCTCGCTCGCCGACCTCATCCAGGCGACGGGAATCGCCGATCACCGTGACTTCGCGCGTGCCGTGGGCTTCGACCTGAGCCTCAGCTCCGTTGTCGAGCAGTGCAAGGCTGCGGTTCAGTACCCTCCGTTTGGCCTACCCATCCTCTTGAGCGGCGGCGTGGGTGTCGGTAAGTCTTTCCTTTCTCGCCTTGTGTACGAGTACGGCAAGAACCAGGGCTTGCTGTCCCGCGACTCCTCCTATGTGCGCATCGACTGCGCCGGGGTCCCGGACGCCGCCTCGTTCAACGGGCTTCTTGACGAGTCGATCGCGAAATCGCGCGGGGGTGTGGTTTTTGTCAACGGCATCGAGGCACTCTCTCCCTCTGCGATGGAGCACTGCCTTGCGACGGCCCTCGGGCTCGATGCCTCCCAGGATGCGCCGCGCGCTCGCCTCGTTCTTTCGACGACGCTTTCCGCCGATGACCTGAAGGTTTCCTCGGCCTACAGCAAAATGCCCATCTGTGCTCGCGTCCCCTCACTCAAGGAGCGGACCCCCGAGGAGCGCGAGGATCTCATCTTGAGCTTCCTGCGCAGCGAGGGGTGCCGAATCGGTTCTGATGTGAAGATCAGCCGCGGCGCATACCGTTGCCTCGTGAACGCGGACTTTTCCGATAACATCGCCGGCTTGCGCGCCTGCGTGACGAACTGCTGCGCCAAAGCGTTCCTCAATCGCGAGGGCGACTACGTCGTCGTTCGCCCGTATCTTCTTCCCAGCGGGCTCCTCTCCTCCGCGCAGATCGATCAACAGCCCGACGATGGCGTTCTGATCGACGCGTCCCTGGATGCCGCCGAGAGCACAGGGCCGGTCGAGCAGGCGCTCGATGCCCTGTGCTCTCTCGATGAGCGATTCTGCGCCGGGGAGCTCTCTGTCTCCGAGCTCGTCTCGCAAGCTGTCTCCGCTGTGCGCGGCGTTGAGGATCACTTGATCTTCGGCCGCGGCGTTACCTCCTCGAGGTCGCGCGCCTTCGAGCGCATCGTGGGCGCGGTCCTTGCCGACGCAGGCTCTTCTTATGGCATCGAGCTTTCGAGGAAGGTCGCTTTTCTACTGGCCCAGGAGATTTGCCTGCAGTTGTGGCCGGGCATCGGCCTGGCTAAGCGAAAGTCTGCCTGTGCGGAGCAAATCTCCCATCTCCTCGGTGCCGTGACCTCCGAATTACCGTTTGCCTCGAGCGTCTCCGATCAGGTCGCCGCAGACGTGGAAGGGGCGCTGGGAATCTCGCTCGATCACTTCACGAAGACGCTTCTGACGCTGTGCGTCGCATCGGAGTCTCGCGATGCGAAGGCCCTTCGGACGCTCTGCGTCATCTTGTCCCACGGCTACTCAACGGCGACGAGCATCGCCGACGCGGCGAACCGTATGCTCGGCATGCATGTGTACGAGGCTGTCGACATGCCCTACGACCAGCAGCTGAAGGACATCGTCGGTCCGCTCCAGCGCCTCGTCGACCGCCATTCCTACTGCACCGGGGTCGTGTTCCTCGTCGACATGGGCTCCTTGGAGGAGGCCTATAAGGCCCTCGAGAACGTTACCGACTCCACTATCGGCGTGGTGAACAACGTCTCTACCGGTCTTGCGCTCGAGATCGGGGTCGGGCTGCTCGGCGGCAAGTCCATCGCCGAGGTTCTTGGCGATGCGACCGCCGCGTGCGTGACGCACTGCAAGGTGATCGAGCGCATCAACCGTGAGGACGCCATCGTCTTCTGCTCCGAGTCCGGGGTCGACGCCGCGGAGAGGATACGCCAGCTCGTCTCGCAGAGCCTCCCGCGCACCATAGGCGCGCGCCTGCTCACGAGGCCCTTCAAGCAGCTCGTCGCGAACGGGTCGAATGACGCCGTTTTCTCCGAGCACCGCGTCTGCGCCGTCATCGGCACGGGAGACCCCGGGGTCGCCTCCGTCCCCTTCGTCGCCCTCGAGGACATCATGTCGACGGCGTCCGCCTCTAAGGTTGATGCCGTGTTCGGCAGGTGGCTTGACGCTTCCGAGCTCTCTTCTTTCCATGAGAAGCTGCTCTCGAACATGACGCTGCAGAACGTCATCCGCTCCATCACCATCCTCGACCCGGAGCGGCTATTCCACGAGATCGAGAGCGCCGTGCACGAGCTTCAGCGCAGGACAGGCGAGAAGATCGGCAGCAACGCCATCATTGGGCTCTACGTCCACCTCTGCTGTCTCGTCGAGCGCCTTGTTACCAGAAACCCCATTGAGACCTACGTTGGTCAGGACCGCTTCGAGGAGGAGCGTGCCGATTTCATCGAGTCCTTCAGGCAGAGCTTCTCGAGCATCTCGACGCGCTATCGCGTAGAGGTTCCCGTAAGCGAGATCGCATATGTCTTCGACTACATAAGCGTGAGCGCCGCCCCGGCGCGAGAAGAGCGCCTCGGCTCCTCGGACCTCCTGCTCGACGAGTGACCTTCCCCGCGCCGCCGCAAGCTGACTGCGCGTCCTCAATAATCCGATAACCCCTTGCCCGGCGCGAATCCGGATAGCGCCGAGGCAGTACCGAACGTAAAACTTCATTTGATAGGAGCAAACATGAGTGTTGTTATGGCACGAATCGACAATCGCCTGCTTCACGGCATCATCGTGACGCAGTGGGCCCCGGTGTCGGGCGCGACCCGAGTCATGGTCATCGACGACAAGGTCGCCGGCGACGAGGTCCTGAAGTCCACTATGAGGATGGCGCGCCCCGCGGGCATGGCCGTCTCGATCATCTCCGAGCAGACCGCGCTCAAGAACTTCGCGGCGGGCAAGTACGACCGCGAGAAGGTCTTTGTCATCGCCAAGGAGCCCGAGACGATCCTTCACCTGGTCGAGTCGGGCATCGAGCTCCCGTCGCTGATCGTCGGCGGCTCGCTCGTCAAGGAGGGCGGCGTCCAGCTCACCCAGCGCGCCTATGCCTCCGCCGAGAACGTCCAGAGCTACAAGGCGCTCATCGCCCGCGGCGTCAAGGTGACGGCACAGTTCGTGCCCGCCGACAAGCCCGTCTCCGTCGCCGACCTCATCTAAGGAGGGATCATGGTCAACTTCACTATCCTGCAGGTCGTCCTTTTGACCCTGCTGGCCTTCATCAAGCACGTGGACTACTACGGCATCCCGATGATCTTCGTCAACTATGCCGTCTTCTGGGGCCTTATCACCGGCGTCGTCATGGGCGACTGGCAGACCGGTCTCGTCATCGGCGGCACCATCCAGCTCATGCAGCTCGGCGTCGCGGGCTTCGGCGGCTCGTCGATTCCCGACTACGGCACGATGGCCATCATCGCCACCGCCTACGGCGTGACCCTGGGCGCGGACACGGGCCTCGCCATCGGCCTGCCGGTCGGCATGCTCGGCATCCAGCTCGACGTCATCGTCAAGATCCTCAACGGCTTCGTCGTCGAGAAGTCCCAGAAGTTCTGCAACGAGGGTAAGTTCAATCAGATGAACGCCATCCTGTGGGTCTGCCCCGCGCTCTTCGGCCTGTGCGCCGCCCTGCCCGTCTTTGTCTCCGTGACGCTCGGCCAGCCCGCCGTCAACTGGCTCCTCGAGGTCATGCCTCAGTGGTTCCTCTCCGGCCTCACCCTCGCCGGCAAGATGCTCCCGGCCATCGGTATCGCCATGCTGCTCCGCTACATGCCCACCGGCAAGTACTTCCAGTACCTGCTCGTCGGCTTCTTCCTCTCGGCCTTCCTGAACGTGCCCATCATCGGCGCCGCCATCGTCGGCGTTGCCCTCGCGATCGCGTTCTACCAGCGTGCCGAGAGGGACACCGAGCTCGCCGCCCACGCTTCCGCAGACGCCTTCATCGGAGAGGATGAGTAACCATGGAAAACGAGAACATCACCGCCGTCGCCGAGGGCAAGCCCTCCGGCTACAAGGTCACCAAGAAGGATTTGCGCAACGCGAACTGGCGCTGGCTCATGAGCGTGTGCACCTTCAACTACCAGACCCAGCAGGGCGCCTCAGTCGCCTACGCCCTCTCGCCGGTCCTGAGGAAGATCTACACGAACGACGAGGACTATAAGCAAGCGCTCAACAACCACTTCCGCTACTACAATACCCAGCCTTGGCTCGCCGCCATCATCCTTGGCGCCTGCGTGGCCATGGAGGAACGCGACGGCCTAGCGGCGGCGGACGCCGTCCAAGACCTGAAGATCGGCACCATGGGACCGCTCGCCGGCGTCGGCGACTCCCTGCTCATGACCATGATCCCGACCATCATGGGCTCCATCGCCGCCTACATGGCCATCGAGGGCAACCCCGTGGGAGCCGGCATCTGGTTCGCGCTCATCCTGGCCATCTTCTGGGTCCGCATGCACGCCCTCGAGTTCGGCTACAAGCAGGGCGTGAAGCTCGTCACCGACTTCAGCGAGAAGCTTCCCAACCTCACTGCCGCCGCCTCCGTGCTCGGCCTCACCGTGGTCGGCTGCCTCATCGCCTCGGTCATCGGCGTCACCTGCCCGATTAGCTTCAGCTTCGGCGACGTCTCGATGGAGATTCAGCCGCTGCTCGACAAGATCCTGCCTGCCATGATCCCCGCCGCCATCACGGGAAGCGCGTATTACCTTCTTACCAAGAAGAACGCGAGCATGACGGTCCTCATCCTCGTGGTGATCGTCCTCGCGATGGTCGCCTCCGCCGCTGGCATCCTTGCTTAGCTTCGACCCAAGAGATTGGTGAATCAATGAGAAAGATAGTTGTGGCGAGCCATTCCCTTCTCGCCCAGGGCTTCAAGGACACCCTCGAGTTCCTTACGGGTAAGAGCGACGCCGTCAACGCCGTGTGCGCCTACGTGAACGACAACGGCGAGGGGCTCGACGCGGCGGTCGAGGCGGCTCTTTCGGGCACTGACGAGGTCGTCGTCCTCACCGACGCGCTCGGCGGCAGCGTGAACCAGCGCTTCTCCCGCTTCGCCTCCGACCGGATCCACGTGATCGCGGGTGTCAACCTCCCGCTCGCCATGACGGTCGCGCTCGCGCGCCCCGACGAGAAACTCGACTTCGACGCCCTCGTCGACGAGGCGCGCCAGCAGATCGTCTACGTGAACGGTGCCAGTTCCGCCGAGTGCGAAGACGACGAATAGAGGAGGTCGACGATGAGAGAGTTCCTTAAGGACGTGTGGATGCACGGCGGTGAGGAAAGCCGCGCCATCACCCCCGAGAACATCACGGGCGAGAAGGGCCGTGCCGCCATGTCGGCCAGCCACCTCGGCGTCGGCCGCAAGGGCTCGTGCTGCGTGCCCCTTGAGTCCGGCGAGACCATCACGCTCGCGGACATCGAGGGCCCCGGCATCATCCGCCACATCTGGATGACCGTCCCCGACAAGACCGCCGCCGGCAGCTTCGTCATGCGCGACCTCGTGCTGCGCTTCTACTGGGACGACGAGGAGACCCCCTCGGTCGAGTGCCCTGTCGGCGACTTCTTCTGCAACGGCTTCGGTGAGCGCGCCATCGTCAACTCGATGCCCATCTGCGTGAACCCGACGGGCGGCATGAACTGCTACTTCGAGATGCCTTTCAGGAAGCACGCCAAGGTCACGCTTACGAGCGAGCACCCCGGGTTCATTAAGTACATCTTCTACACGTTCAACTACGCGCTCACCGACGTGCCGGACGACGCCATGTACTTCCACGCCCGTTTTAACCGCGAGCGCAGCACCCGCAGGGGCGTCGACTACACCGTGCTCGACGGCGTGCGCGGTAAGGGCTACTACGTCGGCACCTACATGGCCCTGTGCGCCCTGGAGCGCTATTGGTGGGGCGAGGGCGAGATGAAGTTCTTCCTCGACGGCGACGAGGAGTTTCCCACGGTCACCTCGACGGGAGCCGAGGACTACTTCGGCGGTGCCTGGGCCTTCCTCGACAGGCCGCCCCACGCGCTGCCCGAGGCGCAGTGCTTCAACACGCTGTTCGCCGGCTACCCGTACCGCTCGACGCGCGACGCCACGCGCGACCGCTTCAGCGCGGGCAAGCCGAACCCGAACCCGATGCTCGCGACCAACGACGACGCGCTGCCCAGGCACGGCCTCTACAGGTGGCACCTTCCCGACCCGATCTCGTTCAAGGAGGACCTGCGCGTGACGTTCCAGGACCTCGGCAACGACGACATCAAGCTCTACGAGCGCGAGGACGACATCTCCACCGTCGCCTACTGGTACCAAAGCGAGCCGCACGCCGTGCTCGCCCCGTTTGCCGCAAGGCAGGACCGCGTGCCCAGGTAGGGTCGCCTCGAAACAAGCCAACGTTATGGGCGCCCGCGGTTGACCATGACTGCGGGCGTCCCTTTGTAAGGAGGATCACATGAGCGAAAAGCAAATGAGGCTCGGCGCCCTCGAGGCCGGCGGGACCAAGATGGTCTGTGCCGTGGTGTCCGGCGACGGCGAGGTCCTCGACCGTATGGAGACCCCGACGCTTATGCCCGCCGAGACCGTCCCGCAAATGGTCGAGTGGTTCACCGCCCGCGATGTGGACGCGTTGGGCATCGGCGCCTTCGGCCCGACCTGCGTCGACCCCAACGATGAGCGCTACGGTTCCATCCTCCAGACGCCCAAGCTCGCGTGGCGAGGCTATGGTCTTCGCGCCGCGTTCGCCGACGCCCTCGGGATTCCGGTGACCTACGACACGGACGTGAACGTTGCCTGCCTCGGCGAAGTGGTCTTCGGCTGCTGCAAGGGGCTCGAGGACGCCGTCTACGTGACCATCGGCACCGGCGTGGGCGCGGGCGTCATGTGCGCGGGCAGGCTCCTTCACGGCATGCTGCACCCCGAGGCCGGCCACATGCTGGTAAGGACCCGTCCCACCGAGGAGGGACGCTGCGTCTGCCCGAGCCACGCGAGCTGTCTCGAGGGCCTCGCCTCCGGCCCCGCCATCGCCGCGCGCTGGGGAAAGCCCGCGGCCGAGCTCGCGGACAACGCTGAGGTGTGGGCGCTGGAGGGGGATTATCTGGGGCAGATGTGCGCGAACCTCGTGCTCATGTACTCGCCTCGCCGTATCGTCCTCGGCGGCGGCGTGATGCACCAGGAGCAGCTCTACGGCATCGTCCGCAAGAAGACCCTCGAATATCTGGGTGGCTACATCCAGACCGCCGAGCTTAAGGACATAGAGAGCTACATCTGCGCCCCGGGCTGCGGCGGCGACCAAGGAATCCTTGGCGCGGCCGAGCTGGCAAGAAGGGCGCTCGCGTAACTTGCGCTCTCTCCGCCATACAACGCGTTAAGAAAAGACGAGCGCTTCTTGCCAATTGGGCGGCAAGAAGTGCTCGTCTTTTGCATTTTTGCCTCTCAAAATCTTATTTTCACGATTTGCATTTTCATCCCGTTGTCACCGACCCTTGCGAGAAACCGGAAAAAGCCGCTGACGGAAGGGTCTCTCAAATCGTTGTAACCCAGCATATAGCCGCGACTTGTGACCCGCCATCTCCCGCACCAGTTCCCGGACCTGCTGGGTCAGAAAGTAATAGAACACCCCGGAGGCAAAGAACACCGCCCCGCCGGAGGCATCGATTTTGCCAAACCATGCGGTGTCTTTCAGATCGCAGGGGATATTTTGTTCTCGATCCTCGGCGGGCAGCAGCTGCTGCCGCAAGGCAATCACATCCGGGAAGTCCAGATTGTAGATCTTGCATCTACCGTTGTCGCAGGTTCTGCCGGTGTTGTCCAGCCCACAGCCCAGATTGACCACCGCCGCATTGGGGTGGCCTTTCAGGTAATCCCGCACCTCGAAAGCAAGATCACCCTGCCGCATGGCCACCTCCAGCGCACCAAAGCGCTGCATCAGGCTGCGGGAGTTTTTCTCTGCCTCTGAAAAGTCGTAGTCGATCTGGTCGAGCAGGCGAACCGCTGTTTCATCCCTGTAAAGGTTCGGGTACAGCTCCGTACACAGCTTCCGGGAATACAGCGGGAGGATCAGCGTCTCCTGCACGGTGTTTTTCTCAATTTTACATTTCATAGGTTTCTTCCTCAGTGAATAAGAACTGTCATAATTGCCGCCAGCACAGCCGCTATGACCGTCATGCCTATCGCCATGTGCAGGATGGATGCAAAAATGCCCGCATGACGTCCTCAAACACCATATCCGCCACACTGCCTTGCAGAACGGCGCAACGCCCCTCCTGAATTGCAATTCGGTTGAGCTTTCTGGCCTTTTCCACGCTGACGGGCGAATAGTCGATGCCCTTGACGACGCTATGCGGGCATTTTTTCAGCAGCCGTTTTATGTTCGCCCCGCCGCCGCAGCCGCAATCCAGCACCTCGGCATTTGGCGCAAGTCGTAAAAATCGAAGCCCCCACCGCGCCATAGGGCTGTGGCCCAGATTCATCATGGCAACCATAAGGTTTCCGCCGAGGCCCACGGGCTTGCGGGTGTTTTCAAAGAACGACATCTGGCCCCTCCGATTTCGTGCATTCCGCATAGGTCAACGGGAACGAGGCCTTCAGCACCGCGCTTTTCTGCACCGCCCAGCCGTTTTGACGCAGGAAACGTAGATATTCCTCGCTTGTCCACCTGCTGTGGAGGGGGAATCCCGCCATACTCATGAAAAAGGCTTTTGCCTTGCCGGAAACCGAGTTCCCCGCGTGGGTGAAGGTTGGCGCGATGAGCACGCCGTCGCCCTTCAACACCCGCCTGATTTCTTGCAGGGCCTTTTCCGGATGCGGCACTATGTGAAGCGCGTTGGACACGATCACCACTTCGAAGGACTTCCGTGCATAGGGCAGGCGGAACATATCTTGTACGGAAAAGTGCAGCTTTGCGGATTGATGGTCCCGCTTTGCTTCAAGGATCATCTTTGCAGAAGCGTCCGTAGCCTCGATGTGCGCCGCCGCATTCACGATGCTCTTTGCGATAAGCCCCGTGCCGGTGGCAACCTCCAGTACGGTTTTTGCTTTCACTACCGGCCGGATCAGCCCATACATCTTCTCATACGCCGCCCGGTCGTTTCGCATGAAACGGTCATACCGACCGGCATTCTTGTCCCAGAAACCCTCGCGTTCGTGCATGGCTATCGCCCCCAAATAGTTAGAGCTATCTAACTATAACAAACGAATCATGCAGTAAGATTAGGCTAACCTTATTTTCTTGGCAAAGATGCATCTCTCCGGTTTTCGCTTATAACGGCGCGAGTCAGATACTAGGCTGGAGCTGAAGAAGAAGCTTGGTGGACAGGTGGGTCGATGCCGGTTCCCGGAACGGTGATCCAGCCAATTACACCAGGGCTCTAGTCATTGAGTGGGAGTAGGCTGACAGGGATTTGACCTGCACTTTTGAGTGCCGCACTGTACCGCTGAGTTTCGTTTCGTACGTGAGTCACGGCAAAGCCGCCAGCGACGGCGGTGGGTAAAAACGATCATCGAGTCTCCGTTCCCGCGTTGGGACGGAGCTTTTTCTTTGTCGTTTCACTCCCTTTTACCTGCGATTATTTTCATTTAGGAGCTTGCGTGCTATTCAGGAGTGAAAAGACCCGACAGTGGTCTGATATTGAAAGCTCCATGCCCCCCAGCGTAGGGCGAGAGTAGCCTTTGCAAACCCTCCCGATATTAAGTTGACAGCTGAATATAGCTGTTTACCTCGGGGTTATAATCGCCTCAACCATATATTTCCTCTAGATAGGTTGCCCATGATGTTCAACACCGCCGAATCGCTTCTTATTGTCGAGGCCGGAAACACCGGCAAGTTCTCCAAGCTTCTCTACAACATGATTGGAAAGAACGATGACACAGAGGCTGGTCCGACCGGCCCCGTCGACGGCAGCGTCGATGCCTCCATCTTCAACGAGGGCCAGTTTGCTCAGACCGCCATCTCGTCGAGTCAGAAGGTCGTCTTCATCGGCTGGTCGGAAGGCACCGGAGACTACATCGACGCGATTCGGCTCGACAACCCCGAAGCCATCGACGAGGAAGGCGTCTACATCGGCGTGAGCGGGAACCACGCCTGCATCACAGTGAATACCGAGCCGCCTTCCAAGGAGGACTACTGGAAGTTCCTCGAAAGGGCAAGGGAGCATGGCATGGAGTTCGATGACCTTCTCGCGGCCCTGCGCCCCGGAGAGGAGGCGGTGGAACCCGAAGAAAGCAATGATTCCAATCCCGTGCTTGGTTTTGCCAAAATGGTAGGCAAGACCATCGGGAGGGCTGCCGCCGATGGCGCGAACGGCATCAACCAGGCCGTCGTCCTCCATCAGAAGGCGGGCGAGATCCGCGACCAACGCTACCAGTACGCTGTGAAACGCTTCTACCACGAGAAGCTCAAGAGCTTCGTCGAGGCGTAGGGATGAACGATTTCGACAAGGGGTTCGAGTTCTCCGCGCGCCATGCCGCCGCCGTGCCCGCCGGGATGGATGCTGCGAGCTGGGTGAACAGCGTGGAGGCCGCCATCGAGGAGCTGTACTCCGCGATGAACTCCTACGACCACTACAAAAACAGCAAGGCGGCGCAGGACTCCCTCAAGGGATTCCTGGCGGAGGAATGGGCCTTTGGGACGGCGAACGTCGACGCTGCCGTTAAGAGGGTCGACGCCAAGGGCATCAGGCTCGACTCGCACGACCTCGGGTCTGCGGATGTGGCCTGGGGCGCCGATCAGTACCAGCTCAAGTTCCTGACCGACCCGAAGAACATCGCGCGCAAGCTCGCGACGACGCTTCGCGATTCGTGCAACGGCAGGCCGAAAAGATATGCGGATCTCTCTTTTGACGAGTGGGCCGTCGAGAAGGGCTTCGCGGGCAAAACCCCAGACGACTTGCTCTACGGCGACATGGGCGGCCTGATCCCGTCGGACAAGCTTGAAGCAGCCAAGCAGTACACGCTGATACGCATCGAGCGCGCGAAAGGCCGCGGCTTGGACGAAGAGGTGCAGCGCTGGACGAAGGTGCGCGACAACCTGACGGACCGAATCGAGACACCTGAGGGCGTCGAGGGCAGGCCCGCCACGAACGAGGAGATGCGCCGAAAGGCGATCGACGTCTCGAACAAGAAGAAGCTCGACCCCGCAGACGACGGCATGACCACGTCCCAACTAATCGCTGCGAGCGACATAGTGAAGCAATCGCTCAAGGCCGGCGGCACAGCCGCCGCCCTGAGCGCCGCCCTGAGCGTTGCCCCCGAGATCTACCGCGCCATCGATTACCTGATCGCAGAAGGAGAAATCGACGACGAGCACTTGAAGTCCATCGGGACGGCGGCATGCGCCGGCGCCACCAACGGGTTCGTGTCCGGATCGGCGACCGCGGCAATCACTGCCGCAGCAGCAAAGGGCGCCTTCGGCGAGATGGTAAAGGCCGCCGCAATGGGATCGAGGGGCGCGAACGTCATCGCATCACTCGTCGTGCTAACCATGGAGACGTGCCGAAACTCCTATCTCGTGGCGTCGGGGAGGATCGAGCCCGTCGAGATGGCGAGCAACATGGGCCAATCCGTGTTCTCAACCGTCATGATGCTCGGCGGAGCCGCTGTCGCGACCGCCCTGACAGGCGGGGCGACCCTCCCTGTGCTCATCGGATCCTTCGTCGGCGGAGCGGCGGGAAGCATGGCGTTCAAGCCCGTCTCGTCTTGCGTCATGAAGGTGTGCGTCGATTCCGGCGTCACATTCTTTGGCCTCATCGAGCAAGACTACGAGGTTCCCCAGCACCTGCTTTCGATGCTCGGCATCAAAGGGGCGAGCATTAAAACGGCAAGGGTAAAGACAGCCGCCGTTTCGACGGCGCCCCGACTCTCTGCGCCATCCGTGAAAACGGCGTGCCTGCACACCGCAGACGTCGTCTTCTTTGAGCGAGGGCTCGTCGGCGTCAACAAGGTTGCATATTCGTAGGGCGATGCCGGTGCGCATGAAGCGACCTGCGGTTTCGCAAATCAATCGAGCCATTTCTGAACCCGCGAATAAGGGGTTGATTCGCACATCGGACACTTAAGACCTCGCGAACAGAATGCATGCGCTACAATGCAAACCAGTTAGCCTCGGTACGACCGCTGATGCAAGTCGCCGGGGCTCACTTGCTTCAGCAGGCAAGTTGCCCGTACGGAACACGCCGACAATCGGCGGGGGCATGCTGCACCTCGGAATCTCCAGTGCCAGAAACCCACTCGCGTTGCGGGAATCCTTGCATAGCCGGCTTAGATCTGGTATAAGAATTTTGGTGGCTGTTTCAGCTACCTCCAAGTGCCGGGGGCTTATCCCCCGGCTTTTATTCTATCCAGGGGCATATATTGGCGCGAGACCTGAGCATATTCGTCGACGAGAGCGGCGATCGGGGCGGAAAGGCTCGGTACTACCTTTTGACCCTCGTGGTCCACGACCAGTCGGAGGGCATTGCCGACAAGGTCTCCCGATACGAGCAGTCCCTCGCCAGCTCCGACCTCCCGAACATACCGTTCCATTCTGAGCCGCTGCTGAACGGCCACGGGCCGTACGAGGGGATCGACCTGCAGGCGCGCAAGAAGATGCTGTACTCGTTCAACGTTCTGGTTCAGCGCCTTCCCGTCTCCTATAGAACGTTCGTCTACCGCAGAAGCGAGTTCGAGGATCTGGCAAAGCTCACCTCGCGCATGAAGCGCGATATTTCGGGCCTTTTGTTTGATCGCTTAGAATTCTTTCAAAGCTTCGACGAGGTGAAGGTCTATTACGACAACGGCCAGGACATCGTGAAACAGGCGCTCGACCAGTCGATCGGCTTCGTGCTTTCCAAAGGGGTCGTCGAGCGGCGCAAGACTTCGATGACCGACTACCGTCTCGAGCAAGCAGCGGACTACCTCTGCACCATCGAGCTTGCGGCGGTCAAGTACGCGGCGAAGGAAGACGGCGAGACTTACAACAAGTTCTTCGGCGGCATAGGCACGTTCAAGAAGAACTGGCTCAAGCAAGCGCGCCGCAAGATGATCAAGTAGCGGGATGCTGCCAAGGGGGCTTTTCCGCCCCTGTCCTCTGATCTCCCGAATCACCCTTTTCCAAGCCGCTCGCTACGAACCCCGGCGGAAACCAGGGAGTGATTAAAGGAGCGACCTGCGGTTTTGCGAATCAATTGAGGCATTCCCGAAATTGCGAATCAAGGGCCTGATTCGCCCAAATTGCGCACGAATCAGCCCTTAGGCGGTACGACGCGACACGCATCGACAACACTCGGACTGGACTAGCCGCTGAATGGGAATAGAAATAGAACATTTGTTCTTGTTTTTCATACGGATTCGTACGGTTCCGATGGCGATTGATGGGGGCGTTTCGCAACCACCGCACCTGCAAGCCACATGGTTTCACAATCGGGCAAAAACTCAGAAGGCTCCTCGTGAAAAACGAGGAGCCTTCCCGTTTCCTTCGGCGCGGGCGGATCGGGACGGAGCGCCGATCTAGAGGCACTCGGTCAGAATCTGGAACACCTCGCTGCGCTCCAGTTTCTTGGCGCAGCCGTCGGTGAGCACGCAGGTGTCCGCAACCTTGTGCAGCGTCTCGTCGGATGCGTCGGAGCCCATCTCGGCGAAGCTCGTGGGAAGCCCCATCTCGCCGATGAACGTCTGCAGGCGGTCGATGCCCTCCAGCGCCACCGTAAGGTCGTCTTTGCCCTTGGCGTCGACGCCCCACACCTCGCGCGCCCAGCGGGCGAACTGCGCGGGCGCCTCGGGGACCAGGTGGCGGTAGAGCGCAGGGTGGATGACCGCGAGGCCCATTCCGTGGTTGGTGTGGGTGTACGCGCCGTACTGGTGCTGGATCATGTGCGCCTGGAAGTCCGTTGACTTGCCGATCTTGAGCACGCCGTTCTCGGCCATAGCGGAGTCGTATACGAGCTCGCTGAGCGCCTCGAGGTTCTGATTGTCGTCCGCGATGATCCGCATGTTGCGGATGACGTTACACTGGATGGCGAGGTTGATGTCGTCGGTGACATTGCGCCCGCGCGGGCTTCCGAAATAGCTCTCCATGCAGTGCGAGAGCGTGTCGAACGCGCCACTCATGAACTGCGCGTGCGGTACGGTGAGCGTGAGCGCCGGGTCAAGCGCCGCCCACGAGGGCAACGCGCCGAAGAAGGCGCCCTTCACGTGCGTCTCCTCGTTGGTGATGACGGCGCCGTTGTTCTGCTCGGCGCCCGTGCCGGAGAGCGTTACGATGCAGCCCATGGGGATGAACGAGCTCGGCATCTTGCCGTCGACGTGCTCGAACGTCTCGATGTTCTCGTCAAGCATCGCCTGCGCGGAGACCACCTTGCAGCAGTCGAAGACCGACCCGCCGCCGACGGCGAGAATGAAGTCGACCTGCTCCTCGCGTGCGAGCGCGGCGCCCTCCTGGCACTTCTCGTAGGTCGGGTTGGGCATGATGCCGCCGAAGTCCACCACGCGCTTGCCGGCGCCCGTGAGCTTCTCGACTACGTGGTCGTAGACGCCGGTCCGCTTGACCGAGCCTCCGCCGTAGGCGAGCATCACTGTCTTGCCCATGGCACCCATCTCGGCGTCGAGTGCCTGGTCCATGGCCCCCTCGCCGAAGTAGTTCCTGACCGGGTAGTCGTACGTGAATGAGTTCATGGCAATTCCTCCTAGTAAGTTATCAGTGTGGTCTGACCGCTCGTCTACACGTTGCGCACGAGCTCGGACATCCATTCGATGGTGGCGGGGTCGTGGTGGTCGAAGAACGCGCTGCGCCCGGTGTCGAGCGCGGCGATGGCGACCATCTCGTCGTCGCCCAGCGCGAAGTCGAAGACGTCGAAGTTCTGCTCCATGCGATCGCGGTGCGTGCTCTTAGGGATGCAGACCACACCGCGCTGCAGCAGCCAGCGCAACACGACCTGGGCGACCGTCTTGCCGTGCGCCTCGCCGATGCGAGCGAGGATCTCGTTGCGGAAGAGGTCGTTTCTGCCCTCCGCAAAGGGCGCCCAACCCTCCATGGCCACCTCCTTGCCGGCCATGTACTCCTGCGCCTCGCGCTGCTGGAAGAACACGTTGCACTCGACTTGGTTCACGGCGGGGGCGATGCGGTTGAACGAGATGAGGTTTGCGAGGTGATCGGGGTAGAAGTTAGCTGTGCCTATGGCGCGGATAACGCCCTGCTCGTAGAGCTCCTCCATGGCGCGCCACGCGCCGAAGACGTCGCCGAACGGCTGATGGATGAGGTAGAGATCGACGTAGTCGAGCCCCAGCCGCTTGAGCGACGCGTCGAAGCCGCGCTTGGCCCCCTCGTAGCTCACATCCGACATCCACAGCTTGGTCGTCACGAACACCTCGTCGCGCGGCAGGCCGCTCGCACGAATGGCGGCCCCGACCGCCTCTTCGTTGCCGTAGCTCGCGGCCGTGTCGAGCAGCCGGTAGCCGACCGAGAGCGCGTCCTCCACGGCGCGCTGGCATCCCGCGGCGTCCGGGATCTGGTACACGCCGAAGCCGAGCTGCGGCATCCTGACGCCGTTGTTCAAGGTGATGTAGTCCATGGTGCCTTCCTTTCTCGCAACTTGACGCATCCACCATACGAGGGGTGCCGCGCCGGCGGAAGTTTCCGTTGGTGAGGGTTCTATAACGCTGGGGTGCGCACGGGGCTATAACCCGCAGGTTCTAGGCGTCACCTCAAAGAGATCGGCGCCGAGCTCGTCGGCAATGGTCTGAGCTACGACAGCGGTGTGGCTCTGTGCCGAGTAGTAGGCCACGAGGACGTTGCCGTCTGCAGCGGGCACTGCGGCGGGCTCATCCTCGACAGTCGACTGGTCCTCGGCGGCGGCTTGGTTGGTCCGTTGTCGTCTGAGTGCTACTCCTGCGCGTTGAAATCGGGGCGTATGGCCAGGTAGCCCGCGAGTGCTTCCTCAGTGGCGGTGTAGTAGGTCATGGTCCCGTCGAGCTTGGCAATCTCGGTCATCTCGTCTTCGGTGAGGGAGAAGTCGAAGATGTTCGCGTTGTCGGCGATGTGGGCGGGGTTCTTGGAGCCGGGGATGATGGAGGTACCCATCTGCACGTGCCAGCGCAGGATCACCTGGGCCGGGGTCTTGCCGTACTTCTCGGCGAGAGCGACGAAGACAGGCTCCTCCAGAAGACCTTTGTCGCCGTGGCCGAGCGGGTACCACGCCTCGATCACCGTGCCGTACGGCGCGAGGTAGGCGCGCAGGTCGCGCTGGGCGTGGTAGGGGTGGCACTCAACGGTCACGAGCTGCGGCTTGATGTCGGCGACCTCGATGACCTCGGCGATCTTGCCTTGCGGGAAGTTGGAGAGGCCGAGGGCGCGTACCTTGCCTGCGCGGTACGCCTCTTCCATCGTGTGCCACGCGGCCAGGTAGTCGCCTACCGGCTGGTGCAGGATGAGCATGTCGACGTAGTCGAGCCCCAGGCGCTGGAGCGTGGCGTCCACCGCCGGCATGCCCGCGTCGTAGACGCTCGGCCAGAGCTTGGTGGAGACGAAGATCTTGTCGCGCGCGATGCCGCTCTTGGCGATGGCACGGCCCACGGCGCGCTCGTTCATGTAGGCGTTGGCGGTGTCGATGTGTTCGTAGCCAGCCGCGAGCGCGGCGGTTGCGGCCGCCTCGGCCTCGGCCGGGGTCATGAGGAAGGTGCCCAAACCTTCGATGGGCATCTCTACGTCGTTGTTGAGCTTCAGATACTCCATGGTCTCCTCCTTAATGGTGACTTTTCGAATACAAGGCTACGGCGTTTACTGACGTGCGAGAAGTTCACGTTGGAATGATGGATATAACCATGGGGTATATACGGCACATAATGCGTGACAGGAGGATCGATGTACAACCCACAGCTTGACACTTTCATCCGCGTGGCGGAGGCGGGCAGCTTCTCCAAGGCGGCACAAGAGTCCTTCATCACGCCCACGGCCGTCATCAAGCAGATGAACCTGCTGGAGTCGCGGCTAGGCCTTACGCTGTTCCACCGATCGCATCAGGGGCTTTCGCTTACGCGAGCAGGCAGGTCGCTGCTCGCCGACGCCCGCCATATCGTGCAGTACTCTCAAGAATCAATCGCACGCGCCCGCGTCGCCGAGCGCGGAGAGAAGCGCATCATCCGCGTGGGAGTGTCGCTCATGACGCCCAGCACGCCGCTCACGAAGCTATGGCCGAAGGTGAAGGAACGTTGCCCTGGCATGAGCCTTCAGGTGGTCACGTTTGAAAACACACCCTCGGCGGCGCGCGGTTTGGCGAACCTCGGGCAAGACATGGATATCGTGGTGGGGATTTTCGACGATGCCTTTCTTAAAGAGCGCGGGTGCCTGGGCCTCGAGCTTTCGCGCGAGCCGCTCTGGTGCGCCGTTCCCGTCGACAGCGAGCTCGCCAAACGCGACATCGTCACATTCGACGACCTCCACAATCACAGTCTTATGCTTATACGCCGGGGCTGGAACGCCGAAATCGACCGCGTGCGCGACGAGATACTCTTGCATCATCCTCAAATCGCGCTCGTAGACTTCCCGCAATATCGGGCGGAGGTGTTCAATCGCGGCGCGAACGAGGACCTCGCGCTTGCGACGCTGCCGTTGTGGGCCAACGTCCACCCCATGCTCAAAACCGTTCCTACCGATTGGGACTGTCTCGTGTCTTACGGGCTGCTTCATTCGCCGCACCCCGCAGACCATGTGCGGGAGTTCCTCGATGCGGTGTCTGCCGTGCTCGAGGCAAAGCATCGATAGGCAATCGCGAGCAGATGCGCTCATGCCTATGGGGACAACGGGAATAACAGCCTCCGAACCTTCTGGTTCGGAGGCTTTCTTTTTCGTTCTGCTCGGAAAGAGCCCCTTGCCAAAGCCCTTGAGCATCGGGCGGCATTATTGAGCGTGGGCGTTATCGTAGGTATCTTTGATCTCTTCCGGCAAATCGTCGGGAATCAGCGCCTTCACTCTATCCTCGTTGCCATCTTGGATCGCCTGCTCGTAGTACCAGCATTTGAACTTCAACATATCCAGCGCACGGTTCATGTTCGCGATCTCCGACTCCATGTGGACCTTTCGCTCCTCGAACATGGCCTTGCGCTTGGGATATGTCGATGGGCCCTCCGCGCACCATTCCATGAACAGCCGGATGTCTTTGATTTCCATTCCGGCCTTCTTCAGGCATTCGATGACCCGAAGCGCCTCGAGTTCTGTATCGCCGAATCGGCGAATGCCGGACGTCCGCTCCAATTCCGGGAACAATCCCTGCTTGTCGTAATAGCGCAGTGTGGAAACGGGCAGACCGAACATATCCGCCACCTGTCCGATTGTGTACATGGTCCCTCCGGACGAATCTCGAATTATCTCCTTGACCTAAAGTTAGGTTTAGGTATTACCTTCATTCTCGTCAATATAAATTGGGAGCGCAAGGGGTGTTCAGTAATCGCCGGGCATCCCGCTCTTGAGCAGGCGCGACGAATGGGCATGGGAGTCTAGGCGCGGCTTAGCTGCGCGGAAGCAGTTTTGTACTCAAAACCATCGACAGGAGGAAATCGATCATGGCAATTAAACAGACGGCAGGCAGAGATGCTCTGGGGGACTTTGCCCCCAAATTCGCTCAGCTCAACGACGATGTGCTGTTTGGCGAGATATGGAGCCGGGAGGACGAGCTCTCACTTCGAGACCGAAGCGTGGTGACGGTGGTGGCCCTGATGGCGCAGGGGCTGACGGATTCCTCGTTCAAATATCATCTGATGTCCGCAAAGAACAATGGTGTGACCAGGGCGGAAATAGCGGAGATCCTTACGCATGCGGCGTTTTACGCGGGATGGCCCAAGGCGTGGGCGGCCTTTCGTATGGCGAAGGAGGTCTGGGCGAACGAGGACGACGGCGCCGACGCAAAGGCCCGACACCAAAACGAGATGGCCTTTCCCATCGGTGCCCCCAACGACGCATTTGCGAAGTACTTTACTGGGCAAAGCTACCTCGTGCCCCTTTCCACCGAGCAGGTCGGCGTCTACAACGTTACGTTCGAGCCCGGCTGCCGCAACAACTGGCACATCCATCACGCCAAAAGCGGTGGCGGACAGATCCTCGTCTGCGTGGCTGGTCGAGGGCTTTACCAGGAATGGGGCAAACCGGCACAGGAGCTGTGCCCTGGCGATGTAGTAAATATTCCCGCGGGCGTAAAGCACTGGCACGGTGCGGCGCCCTACAGCTGGTTCTCCCATCTCGCGGTGGAGGTTCCGGGCGAGGAGGCTTCCAACGAGTGGTTGGAGCCCGTGGACGACGAGCAATACCTTAAAGCGACTGACAAGGAGGCTTAGGCATGGATCAGTTGAAACTGACGCAGGAATGGGACAAAGTGTTCCTCAAAAGCGACAAGGTTGAGCACAGCAAGGCGACCTTCCGGAACCGATACGGCATCACGCTGGCGGCCGACGTGTACGTGCCGAAGAACGCGGAAGGCAAGCTGCCCGCCATCGCCGTCAGCGGCCCGTTTGGCGCGGTGAAGGAGCAGTCCTCCGGTCTGTATGCACAGAAAATGGCGGAGCTGGGCTTTTTTGCAATTGCCTTTGACCCGTCCTATACCGGCGAGAGCGGTGGTACGCCCCGCTATGTAGCATCTCCGGACATCAACACCGAGGACTTTTGCGCAGCGGTGGATTTCCTTTCTGTGCAGGAAAGCGTTGGACGCGCAGCGCACCGAGGACTATAAAAACGGCAGCTATGCGCTGGCGGGCGGCGTGGTCGATCCACTACCGGAGGATGCGCCGCAGTTTGTAGCGGACTATTACGCCTACTACAAAACTCCGCGAGGCTACCATCCCCGCAGCCTGAACTCCAACGGTGGCTGGAATGTGACGTCCTCGCTGTCGTTCCTGAATATGCCGATTTTGCAATACAGCAGCGAAATTCGCTCTGCGGTACTGCTGGTGCATGGCGAGAAGGCGCACTCCCGTTATTTCAGCGAAACCGCGTACAACAAACTGACGGGGGACAACAAGGAATTGCTCATTATCCCCGGCGCCAGCCATACCGACCTCTACGATCAGATGGATATCATTCCGTTTGAAAAGTTGAAAGCATTCTTTGAGGAATATCTAAAATAAGGCGCACCTTGATTCAATACCAAGCCCCCAGCAACGATTCTTCCAGTCATGGTCACAGCATACGGCTTCTGACCTGCTGAAACGCGCAGGGATAAAGCTGCTAGCTATGATTCCTTCCTCGAAATAGGTGAAGAGGGGCTGAAATAGCGGATTCACGTCCTCAGCCAAGATGTCTGCAACTTGCAATCCGACCTGTTTTGTCCTTGGGACAAAAATGAAACTGCGGGCCTTCGATGCCGAAAAGTTTTCTGCGTTGCTCCACGTTTCGTCTCAAACTCCTACGCGAAGACACACGGCGAGATTCGGTGGCAAGACACCTAAAGCCGACGACCCAACTGGAGTTGACTGGAATGGCACAACAATAAACGAGCGTGAAAGAGTGGGAATAGCTGATATTCGGCGATTTCAAGCTCCTGACCTGCATCGACAGGTTAGGAGCTTTTCTTTTGGCAGCCTCCGGGCAACCTCCAGGCAACCCCTACGGCTTCATACCGCGATTCATGTCGCTCCTAATCAACATCCGCGATGCTTCGCGAGCGCGCAGCACGAGTGTGGAAATACGGACGCACGAGCGTGGATTTTCGGACGCCTGATGAATGAGAGTGGATAATCTCCCACATTGAGCCCCAAACAAGGCTCAATGTGGGAGATTATCCACTCTCATTTTTTCGATATGTGCCGTGTTGGTAGCTCTGGTGTGCGCCGAGCGCGTGCGGCTAACGACGCAAAATAGGACTTTGTGCTGGCAGTTGTCGTAATAAGCCCTCACGTTGTCAAGGGATTGGAAGGGGTCTAGGTATTCAGCTGTGACGGCGGAGACATCGCGCCCATGCGCTTCATTAGTCTTATCGGATTTTCGAACTATTTGCGGCGGTAGATGAGTGTGAGCAAATGCTAGCGAGCCTTTTCACCATGTCGCCGTTCTCGTCAACGAGGAGACTGGGCTCTTTGGCCAATGGGGCTCCTAATGGAAATAAATATAAAATAGCCAGGGAACTTTCCTGGCACTTGGAGGTAGCCAAAAGAGCCGTAAGTAACTATATGGCAAACGCCGACGGTGAACGTAGGGGGGCGTGGGGTGAAGTTGATAATCAAGGGTTCTTCTGCGGTGGTCACAAATCAGCAGGCAACTAAAAGATAGGAGGTTCACTAGGCGTAAAATCTTTAAACAGTATGAACAAATTTCATTTCGCGGATACGCGCCTTCGGTTCATGAAGTGCCTCGCGATAATTTCTCACCCTATATAAGGCAGGCGGATATACCGAGAAGGGAGAACCATGGGAAAGAGCATTAATGATATGAAGATGCCTGACTTCGGGAATATGGCCAAGGGCATGGTGCAGGGGGCCGCGAACGGAGCGAAGAGGATTCATCAGGCTTTCGGCGGTGAATACGGGGATTCATTCGAGGGAAATGTCGTTGCTGAGAATGGCGAATATATCCTACCGGATCCGATAATTGACGACCGCGAATGTGAAGAGATCGACTCCCTCGCCAAACGCTACGAGAAGATGACCTCTCCCGGTATTCTGGCAAAAGCCGGGAGGAAAGCCGATGAACTCACGCCCGCTCCGGTCAAGGAGATTGCCGGTAAAGTTAGTGACATCGCCAGGGATACATTCGAGGATCTGACGGAGCAGGAGCTCATGGCGGCTGCCATCAAGAAGGCTGCCGATGGCTTCGGAGAGCTCGAGAAACAGGCGGCAAAGGCAAGCGTGAGCAAAGAACACGTCATACAGTGCGTCAACGCGGGAAAACAGGCACAAAAGGTTTCGGATATTTCGCAAATCTGTCTGCTGTGCGCATATGACGTCGCTGCCGTCTCGGCCAAGGAGCGTCCGCAGCACATGGGAATCGCACTTGCCGAGGGCGGAGGAACGGGCGCTATCGGGTTCTGGGGTCTCCCTGCAAACATCGCGCTCAGCATGCTTGTTTATTTCAGGGCAGTCCAGTCAGTGGCCATGTTCTATGGCTACGACGTCAAAGAAGACCCCGCAGAGCTCATCATTGCCAGCGAGGTGTTCCAAAGGGCGATGTCGCCGTGCCCCAAGGGGAACCCAGCTACTGATTATATCGGGAAGGTTCTCGTATATGCCGAGAGCGCGGCCGTGAAACAAGCCGCAAAGAAGGGCTGGGCCGCGATGGTCGAGAAAGGTGGCGCCGCGCTCGCTATCGCCCAGATGCGCGCGCTCGCCAACAAAGCAGCCCAAAAGGCTTTGGAGAACGGTGGCAAGAAGGCAATCGAGGCTGGCGTATTTAAGAAAACCCTTACTCAAATTGGTCAGAAGCTGACTCTGAAGAACGTCGGCAGACTTGTTCCCGTGGTGGGAGCGGGTTTCGGTGCCTTTTTTGACACAGCGCAAATGAACAGTATCCTAGACTTCGCCGACCTCTTCTACCACAAGCGTTTCATTGTCGAGAAGGAACAACGTGTGCAGAGGCTTACGGGAGAAACGGCTGAGTTTGCAGAGAGTTAGAGTCGTCAACTAGACCTGTCGGGCGCAACTCCATGCGCCGAAACGTAATCAATCGGAAGCTATTTGGCTGCCCTCGGCCATGCGGCTTCCGCCTTACTCTATCTCGCCGTCAGGTACTCCGAGCTTATGTGACGTCCACCCGCATCATCGCGCTCGTGCACGTCTGCGTCGGGGGTGGAGGTCCTTGGCTCTTGGTTGGCGAACAGTTTGTCAAACGTCATATCTGGCACCCCGGTTCAGTATTTAGATTTACATTCTATTGTCCATGCCCGCAGCCATTTTAGTCCCAGCTACGGCCTCTTCGGCACCTGCGGCAGCCTGGCTCCGCAGGAAGAGCAGTACGACGCGTCGCCGGATGCCTTGACGCCGCAATAGGGGTAGAAAGACGCGCGCACCTTGCGGCCTCCTGGCGTCCAGGTCCTAATTCCCTTGGCAATCAGGACCGCTACGCGCTCGGGGATACCCGAGTCTTCGTTTGAGCTCGCTACGGTGTAATCGCTTGTGAGGTGGCCCTTGTAGTCAAAGTCAATTACGAACTTCCATGAGCTGATGCCGCTGAGAGTAGCAACTGCCCCGTAGACTCTGTGCTCGACTACGGTAAGGGACTCAAGTCTTTTTACTGATCGTCGCGTACTGGCGACAATTTCCTCAAGCTCTTCTTGGGTCACATCGTCTCTGAAACTCTCGCTCGCACGGTCCCACTCGGCTTTTGCTTTGACCTTTTCGAGTTCGACCTTCCGTTTCTCCTGTCTGTCGGATGCGAACACTACGATGCCAAGGAGAATGAACATGGGCAAAAGTGACGTCAGCATATCCATTAAATGCTCCCTAAATAACTCCAGCGCTGCATGCGAGAAAAACAATGCGACGTGTAAGATGATAAAGGCGGATAGCCCCGCTGTGAAATACCACCTGAAAGTCTCGTGGTAGGCGACGCACATCACGACGATGCTGCCAAGGGCTCCTTCTGCGAGTGTAAACCCTGCAAAATGGATTCGGAGAACTGGCGGCAGTGGTCAATCACTCTTTTCGATGGAGACTGTCTCTGGATTTACTACTGACGCTAGTGGCGGCCACGGTCCAAGTGTATTCGGAATCGCTGACTAACTTTCGTCGAGCTCCTTCAGTCGGGAGAGGCAGCGGTCCAGAAACCCGCTCCTAGCTTGCGCGGCAAGGAGTCCGTCGCAGAAGCGGTCGCCACGAACGCACCACGTGATGCATGCACGTATCAGGTCAATGTCCCCATGGTCGATGTCGCAGCTGTCTATACCTTCCGAGGTGTCGATGCTATGGCGTTCAAGCGCCTCGAAGTAGCTGGTGTCTGCGAACCCGTCCAGTTCATAGAAATCGTCGACGAAATCCTCGAGTCCGAACGTCCCGCCCCCAAACTCGACATTCATGTTTCTGTCCGCCAGCTTGCCAGCGTACTTGGTTAGTCTTTCGAACATGTTCGCTCTTTAGCTCAAAAGTCCGTTGTCGCCCAGGTAGTCCACGAAGGCATCGATGATCCGTGCCGTGCGAGTCGCGATGTCTATTTCGGTGAAGTCTCCCATGACTTGTGTCAGGCGCTTGAGTTCCGCGATCTTTGTTCCGGCTTTGCGCTTGCCGTTGCCGTCGGTGTATCCCTCATAGTACTTGCGTTTATCGCAGAATCTGTAGTCGGCCGCGCGGATGTTTACACGCTTCTCGAGCAGCGCCTTGTTACCCAACGCCTCCAGGCTGGATTGATCGACGAGCGGGTCTATCTCGTTGCGCTTCTTGGCATAGATGTGCTCAATTTCAAGCGTGGTGTCTAGGTCCATGAGTGGTTGATCTGGGTCTGCGTACGCCCACCAAGTGAGCATGGACTTTGTTACAGGCCTGCCGTTGGTGAACACGTAGGTTCGGAATCGCTCAGCAATATTTGCGCGATTGAAGTGGTGGTTAGGAAACTCCACCGGGCGGTGCTCCACGATGTTGATCATCTCGGGATACACTGGCGAACGCAGCGCGTTCACGCCGGGTCGCTCAATGGCGTAGGCGAAAATGAATGCCGTGATCTTGTTTAAAAAGCCGTAGAGTGCCTCGTCATCGAGGACACCTTTGCTGTCGCTGTTGGCAAGGAACCAGACACTTAGCAGATAGGTCCACATGCCGTTGGGGGCGTAGTTCAGCACGAAAAGCCTGCGGAGCACACGCTCGCTGAACCCTTCCTGCGCGTCGACGCGTTTCCAGAAGCCGAGCAGCGCCTCGAGATCGTCGAGCGTGGCGTCCTCCTTGAGCATGGCGTAACCATCGGCACCGAAGAAGTCGCGCAACGATGCGGTGGTCGTGTCGCGGATGCCTTTCTTCGCGCGGCGGTAGTACATGTAGCGCGTAAATAGCTCATCGGTTGGTGTGCCGCGCATGGGCCTGAAGATAGCGTTCGCTCCCTCCTCGAGTCCCTTCCAGCGACGAATGAACTCGTCCTTGCGCCCCGTGTCGGAATAATGCTTGTAGAACTGGCTCTTGAAGATGTCGGCATCCGAGAGAGGCAACCCTCGGTCGTTTAGAGTCGAGAAGATGCGTAGCGCGGTGTCCTGCGACTCCGCTTCAATGGGCAACAGTATCACATTGTTGATGACGCGTGTGGCCATGTAGACGGTGTAGGTGGGCCACTCGCTCACCAGTTGCTCAATTTTCCTCTGGAAGAAAGCGAAGTTGCGGGCATAGGCGCTCTTCCAGCCATCGCCTACATTGCCCTCTCGTAAAATCTCGAGGAATTCATTCTTGTCGTTGTCCGATGCAACCTCGGAGTCGATCTTGAGGCGCTCCATGTCGGGCTCGTCGAACTCGTCGGTTTTCCATACACAACGGGCGATTGCCTCGCGCATCTTCACAGACTGCTTATCCTTCATGTTGGTGAACTTGTCGTAGAATGCGCGGAGCAGCAGCATGATGGTGGTGAGGCGCTGCTGGCCGTCAATGATCTCAAGTTGGCCAGAGAGGTTCTTAAAGGTGACGATGGGCCCTAGAAAGTATTCGTTGTTCTCGCTGTCGAAGCGCTCGTAGTCATCGCCTGGAAAAGCGAACGAGAACAGGTCATCCCACAGCGTTGCGCATTCATCCTCGCCCCAGGCGTAGGGCCTCTGGTAGTCGGGGATGAGGAAGTCTGATCGCTTATCGGTGAGAAGATCGCGAATCGATCGCTGGTCGATGTTGAGCTTGGACATGAGCTGTACCTTCCGCGCGGGAACAATCAAGACGACACGGATTATATCGCCGAAGTCGTCATTCGCTCTATTGCTGCGAGCTACTGAATCTAGCAACCTCTGGCCAGCCCTTACGGTTTCATGTCGTGATCCATGCGGCGCCGATCAATGCCCGTAATGCTTCTGCTTGCACCTTCTTTGGAGGGCGCGAACGAGAGATGCGATCTACAGACGACTGAATAGCTCCATCCGTTTTGGTTAAAACAAAAATATGCCGCGCGCCTGCGGCATGAAGGAGGGAGATTTCTATGAATATCGTTGTATTGAGTGGTAGCCCGCGCAAGGGCGCCAATACCGACACCATGGTCGAGGCGTTTGCCGAGACCGCGCGCGAGGGCGGCAATACGGTCGAGGTCATCCGCGTTGCAGGCAAAAAGATCGCCGGCTGCTTGGGATGCCAGTACTGCTTTACCCATGAGGGCGCCTGTGTGCAGAAGGACGACATGGCCGACGTGATCGAGTCGCTGAAAGGCGCCGATATGGTTGTCTTCGCTTCGCCTATCTACTGGTTTGATATCACCGCGCAGGAGAAGGCCGCCATCGACCGCCTGTACGCCTTCGGCGCCACGGGCTTCCCGTTCACCAAGACGGCCCTTTTGCTCGATAGCCACAGCGAGGGCGTCTATGATGCGGCGATCGCTATGTACAAGTCCGCATGCGCGTACTGCAAGTGGGAGGACCAGGGTATTGTCACCATCAGCGGTATGACCGAGCGCGACAGCATGGTCTCCTCGCCCAAGTTGGAAGAGGTGCGTGAGCTCGCTCGCAAGCTCGCCTAAGGACAAGAGGAGCGCATGGCAATCAGCGTTGGCGGAAAGCCTACCTCCCTTGCCAAGAGGAATGCTGATTGCCATGCGTTGATGCTTCCGCGGACAATTCCGGCGTGCTAAAACGCCTTCTCGTTCAAGAATTCCCTGAACGCGGGGATGTCAAAGCCAACGAGACCACGCCCTCGCTCTCCGATGACGCCGTCCTCGAGGAGGCGGCGCTTGTATTGGCTTGCATAGTTGCTTGCGACGCCCATACGCTTGGCTATCTCCGAGACCCTGCTGGGGCCAGAATCGGGCAGCATCGCGAGCAAAAACTCAATGTCTTTATCGGAAAGCTCCCGATAGGTCGTTTCGAGAATGCGATCGCGCAGTTCCATGCGGGCAAGCAGAGAACCCTGCTGGACATCAGATGCGCTGATTTTGGGCGAGCTCTCCGAAACATCCCATGTGCGATATCCGACAAGCTGCATCATATAGGGAAATCCGTCGACGGCCTTCACGGCATCCTCGAGCGCTTCTGGCGTGATTGAGCGGCCTCCGGCCTCAACGGTTTTGCGGAATGCGTTTGCAATTTCAACGTCAGTGATTCGTCCTAACTGATGATATTGGGAACGCCTGAGGAACGAGACGGAATCGTTACGCAGCAACGCCGATACTTTGTAGGGCAGTCCTGCCATGAGTAGGGCAACTTTTTTACCTTCGCGTACAAAGTGCTGGTAAACAGAGGCAAATTGAAGCATTTCTTCGAGATCGACGGTGACTTCATCGATGGTGATGAGAAGTCCGATGTCATGTTTTTCGAGTTGCTTAAAGATACCATTCATGCGCGTGCGCCAGTTGCCCTGAGCCTCTTGAGCATATGTCCAATCGATGCCCACTGGGCCAATTTGAACACCGTTTATGCGCGCGTGAGGCTGTGAGAGGTAGCTATCTGCGGCTTCTTTGGTTCGCTCGATAATATCTTCGAGCATGCCTGGCATGGCGGAGACATTTGCTGCGATCCAGCCGTGTTCAAGCGCCGTTTCTGAAAGGAGCGAGAGAAGCGCCGTCTTGCCCGTTCCCCTTGCGCCAGTAAAAATGGTCGACAGGTTGGGATCTCCCGGGCCGTTGATAAAGCCACGGTTGATGTCACGCAGGATATGCTCGCGACCCGCTAGAAAGGGAGGGACGCTTCCGAACGTCGGGGTAAAGGGGTTCTTGCTGTACTCCATGGTAGCTCCTTTGCAAGTTTTGCTAATTTTTGCAAGTTTTGCTAACTTTTGCAAGTTTTGCTAACGGCTTAACATGTCTTGTGCCGTGGGATTGCAGGAGTGAAAAACGGGGATTCCTATTATTCCGACTACGTTGCAACGAGCGGGGCCCGGAGCGCGATGTTGCTGCGCTCCGGGCCCCGCTGCTTTGTAAACCCATGACGGTTTGGCCACCGTTGTTTTAGTCAAACAGACTCGGCATGTCGTTTTCTTTCATGAGGGCACCGGCAGAAGGCAGGCTCTGCGCGGTGAACTTCTCGGCCGAGACGCCGGCGCCAAGGATTTCCTCGGTCGTGCCGACGGTGGTGACCGAGCGGCCCTTCTTGGCCGTAAAGGCCTGGACGCCCTGCGTGTTGGTGGTCGTCTTGGTCTTGAGCAGCGACGTGTTGAAGTTCATCAAACGATAGTCGCTCGAGACCAGCGCGATGTCGCGGTCCTCCTTGAGCACCTGGGCATACAGCAGCTTGCTGCCACCGTAGATGGCGTTCTTGAGGCGCTTGCGGTTGGTCTTGGTGACGTATCCGGAAAGCGCGACGCGCACCACGCGGCCGTTCTCAAAGACGAACAGCACGTCGGCCTTGTAGTCCTCGGGGTCGATGACCCAGATGACGCTCTCGTCGGGTTCCATCTCGAGGTCGGTCGGCAGGTACGAGCCCAGCTGGGCCGACTTGGTATCCTCAAACGCCGCAACCTTGCACTTGTACACCTGGCTCTTGTTGGTAAAGACCAGCAGCTCGTGGGTGTTGGAGGACGGGAACTCGATAAAGGGCTTGTCGCCGTCCTTGTACTTGAGCGTAGTGGCCTTCTTGAGCACGCGGTCCGTCATCTTCTTAAGGTAGCCATCGCGCGAGAGCATGATGGTGACCGGGTACTCCTCGACCTCGGGCTCCAAGCTTACCTCGATAACCTCATGGGGCTCGATCCTACCCGTGCGGCGCGGCATCACATACTTCTTGTTGACCGCCGCCAGCTCGTCGCTGATGACCTTCTTAATGTTGTCCTCGCTGGAGAGGATCTCCTCAAGCTCGGCAATCTCACCCTCGAGCTTAGCGATGTCTTTGGTGCGGTTGAGGATGTACTCCTCGTTGATGTTGCGGAGCTTAAGTTCGGCGACAAACTCGGCCTGGGTCTCGTCGATGTCGAAACCCTTCATAAGGTTGGGCACGACCTCGGCTTCGAGTTTGGTGCCGCGGATGATGGCGATGGCCTTGTCGATGTCGAGCAGAATTGCCTCGAGGCCGTGCAGAAGGTGCAGGCGCTCGGACTTTTTGCCCAGGTCAAAGTTAATGCGGCGACGCGTGGACTCAATACGCCACTTGACCCACTCGTGCAGAATCTGGCGCACGCCCATAACGCGGGGATAGCCGTCGACCAGCACGTTAAAGTTGCACGAGAACGAATCCTGCAGCGTGGTCGAGCGATAGAGCTTGGCCATGAGCTTGTCGGGGTCGACGCCGCGCTTAAGGTCGATGGCGATGCGCAAGCCCGAGAGGTCGGTTTCGTCGCGGATGTCAGCGATCTCCTTGACCTTGCCCTCCTTAGAGAGCTTGACGATGCGCTCGATGATGACATCGGTCTTGGTGGTGTAGGGGATCTCGTAGACCTCGATGATGCGCTCTTCGGGAATCCAGCGCCAGCGGGAGCGGATCTGGAAGCTGCCCAGGCCGGTCTCGATAATCTTTTCCATCTCCTCGCGGCGGTAGATGATCTCGCCGCCGGTCGAGAAGTCGGGCATGGGCATGTACTCGAGCAGGTCGCAGTCAGGGTCCTGCAGGTAGTGCATGGTGGCGGTGCAGACCTCGTTGAGGTTGAAACCGCAGATGTCAGAAGCCATGGCGACGCCGATGCCCTTGTTGGCCGAGACGAGGATGTTAGGGAACGTGGTGGGCAGCAGACGCGGCTCCTTCATGGCGCCGTCGTAGCTGTCGACGAAGTCGACCGGGTCCTTGTCGATGTCCTTGAAGATCTCGGCACTGATGGGGGAGAGCTTGGCTTCGGTATAACGCGAGGCGGCGTAGCTCAGGTCGCCCGAATAGTACTTGCCAAAGTTGCCCTTCGACTCAACGAACGGCGCGAGCAGCGCCTCGTTGCCGGTGGCCAGACGCACCATCGTCTCGTAGATCGCGGCGTCGCCGTGCGGGTTGAGCTTCATGGTCTGGCCCACGATGTTGGCGCTCTTCTGGCGCTCGCCCTTGAGCAGACCCATCTTGTACATGGTGTAGAGCAGCTTGCGATGCGAGGGCTTAAAGCCGTCAATCTCGGGGAATGCACGCGAGACGTTGACGCTCATGGCGTAGGGCATGTAGTTGACCTCGAGCGTCTGCGTGATCGGCTGGTCGGTGACCTCGGAGTGCAGGCCGATGACGTTCTCGGCGTTGACCTGCTTTTTCTTTGGCTGGGTTTTGGTCTTCTTCTTTGCCACGATTTCCTCTTGAACTTCTTATGGGCCGTCGTTATCGATTTGCTGCTATTGCAGGTCCAGCTGGTCCAGATATTCCTTGCCGTGCTCGGAGATATGGCGCTTGCGGCCCGCCTCGTCGTTGCCCAACAACAGGTTGAACATGGTCTCCATCTTGGTGACGTCCTCGGGCTCCACCTTGATCAGGCGACGCGTCTCGGGGTTCATGGTGGTGAGCCACATCATGTCCGGGTCGTTCTCACCAAGACCCTTGGAGCGGTTGATGGAGCACTTTTGGTCGCCAATCTCCTTGAGGATGCCGTTCTTCTCGAGCTCGGTGTAGGCAAAGTAGGTCTTCTCTTTGCAGTTGATCTCGTAGAGCGGCGATTCGGCGATATACACGTAACCCTCGTCGATAAGCGTGGGCACCAGGCGGTAGAGCATGGTGAGCACGAGCGTACGGATGTGATAACCGTCGACGTCGGCGTCCGTACAGATGATGACCTTGTTCCAGTTGAGGTTGTCCAGGTCAAAGGCACCAAGGTTTTTGATGCGCTTGTCCTTGATCTCCACGCCGCAGCCCAGCACGCGCATGAGGTCCATGATGATGTCGGACTTAAAGATGCGCGGATAGTCTTCCTTCAGGCAGTTGAGGATCTTACCGCGGACGGGCATAACGCCTTGGAACTCGGCATCGCGCGAGGTGCGAATGGCGCCTGCTGCCGAGTCGCCCTCTACGATGTAGATCTCGCGGCGGCTCTTGTCCTTGGAGCGGCAGTCGATGAACTTCTGCACGCGGTTGGCCATGTCGGTCTTCTGCTGTAGGTTGGTCTTGATGCTCTGACGCGTCTTCTCGGCGTTCTCGCGCGAACGCTTGTTGATGAGCACCTGCTCCATGATCTTGTTGGCAGCGTCTTTGTTCTCGATTAGGTAGGTTGAGAGCCGCTCCTTAAAGAAGGCCGTCATAGCCTGCTGGATAAAGCGGTTGTTGATGGCCTTCTTAGTCTGGTTTTCATAGGACGTCTGGGTGGAGAAGCAGTTGGTCACCAGCACCAGACAGTCCTGGACGTCCTGCCACTTAATGCCGCTCTCGTTTTTGTTGTACTTGCCCTGTTGCTTAATGTAAGCATCGATGGCACTGGTCAGAGCGCTGCGGGCGGCCTTCTCGGGCGAGCCGCCATTCTCGAGCCACGATGAGTTGTGGTAGTACTCCTGCATCATGATGGTGCGCGAGAAGCACATGCACGCGGTGATCTTTACGTTGTAGTCGGGCAGGTCCTCGCGATCGCGACCGCGACGGTCGGCCTCGATAAAGAAGGGCTCGGTGAGGTAGTCGGTACCGACCTTCTCGAGCACGTAGTCTTCGATGCCCTTGGGATAGCAAAAGTCCTCTTCGGAAAACTCGCCATCGTCGCCCTCAATGCGCAGGCGGAAGGTCACGTTGGCGTTGACCACGGCCTGGCGGCGCATGGTCTCGCGATACCAATCGTGGGGGATGCTGATGGAGGTAAAGACCTCAAGATCGGGGCGCCATTTGATGGTGGTGCCGGTACGGTCCTCGTCGCTGGGCTCAATCTCGAGTGCCTTCTTTTTGGCGCCAACGACCTTGCCCTTTTTAAAGTGCAGGGAGTACTTGTTGCCGTCGCGCCAAACCGTGACGTCCATGTATTCGGAGGCGTACTGGGTCGCGCACGAGCCCAGGCCGTTGGTACCGAGCGAGAAGTCGTAGTCGCCGCCCTGGTTGTTGTTGTATTTGCCACCTGCGTAGAGCTCGCAAAAGACGAGCTCCCAGTTAAAGCGCTTCTCGGAGGGGTTCCAGTCGAGCGGGCAGCCGCGGCCGTTGTCCTCTACCTGAATGGAACCATCGCGAAAGGCGGTAAGGGTGATGAGCTTGCCGTAGCCCTGGCGCGCCTCGTCAACGGCGTTGGACAGGATCTCGAAGGCGGCATGCGCGCAGCCGTCGAGTCCGTCCGAGCCAAAGATGACGGCGGGGCGCAGGCGTACGCGCTCCTCGTCCTTGAGCTGGCGGATACTGTCGTTACCATAGTTTGCGGTGTTTTTTGCCATACTCGCTCTCTCGGTGCTCCTTTGCTGCGTTTAAGTCATATAGATAGTCAAGGTAGCATAGCCCAGCCCACAGACGATTCCAACCAACACGAAATCCATCGAACAACCGTTCGATTAGATAATGAATGCTTGGAATGCGGGAGGGACCTGTCCTGTCCTATCCAAACATCTGCGGCAGGTCGATGAAGACGGTTCGATCGCTTTCGCCAGCTTCGAAGCCCGAACGGGAGAAGAATCCATAGCGATGGCACTTGAGTCCCGTTGCCTCGACTTGGGCGATTTCCTCGTCGACCATTTTTTGCGTGATGGGGGATTTGCGGAACTTTGCTTCGTAGAATGCGTAGCCCTCGGGGTCTTGCGTTACCACATCGAATTCGCCGCTCGTTTTGTTTGCGGGGTCGTCGTACCAGTACTTGCCTATGGCGTCGAAAGCCGGTTCGATCTTGCCGGTCCTGTTCTGCCGCACGAGGTATTGACGGCAGATCTCCTCGAACATATGAGGAACGTAGTTTTCCTCGAAGTCTTGGAAGACGTGACGATCATAGAAGACTTCCGGGTCGAGCAGCTGACGCGCTGAGGCATTGCGGAAAACATAGCGATAGTAAAAGAGCGAAAGCGGATCCACTACAAAGTAGCCAGACTTGCGCTTGTTCGTAGGGTCGTTGATGGGTGCACGCTTTTGGACGATTTCGAGTGACATGAGCTTGTCGAGCACGTCTGCCATGGCCGGACCGCTCGAGACGTGCGACTGTGCCAGCACGTCCCCCCAACGGGAGTAGCCTTGTGCGAGAGCCCCGAAAACTTCGTTGGCGTTGGTCATCTTCGAGATCTCGGCGTTGAGATAGGACGGCACCTCGCTTTCTAAGCGGGCGCCAGGTTCCGTGACGAGCTCGATGATGTTGTCGCGTACGCTTTGGGATTGATCGATGAGGCGATTGTAAAAGGGGATACCGCCAAAAACGCTATAGAGCCGCACCTTGTCCTCGGGCGAGAACGCGGGATAGAACTTCGCAGCGTCAAAGTAATCCATGGGCTTAAGCTCAAGCGCGAGATCAATTCGCCCGTAGAGGGGGCTTTCATGCTCGATGAGGGATTTCATAATCTCAACGTAGGAGCCGCACAGGACAATGTTTAAACGTGAGTCTTCCCTGTGGGCGTCGATTGAGGTCTGAAGAATGCTGTCTAAGCCTTTAACCGCATCTCTCAAGTAGGGGTATTCGTCGAGAACGAGGGTAATGTTCTTGTCTTTAGCTTGGGCAAACAGAAATTCGATGAGCTCGCGGATGCCTGTGAAGGCGAGCGGAGGAAAGCTCAGCGCTTCAGCAACAAGGACGGACAGACTCTCGAGGTTGTCTGCCTCGGAGGTTTGGCGGCACTCGTAATAGACCGTTGCGACGTCCGACAAATCGGTTAGCGCCTGCTTGATGAGCTCACTTTTTCCGACGCGACGCCTGCCGTAAATGAGAACATTGCGCTGCTCGGGTGCTTTGAGCGTTTTCTTAATACGGGCGAGCTCACGCTCCCTGCCAATAAATTCCACTTACTCGGTTCCTTCCGACTCGGTTTTGTCCGAGTTAATTGTATCGCATGGATCAGTTTATGCTCGAGTTTACTCGGACAAAACCGAGTCGGTTCTGCCCGAGTAAATTTGAAGGCGGCCGAATGCGTCTTGCTGCGTTTGCGGTTGGATACGTTGTCGAAAACGTGTCGTGCGGATTGTTGGATCGAATCGAACATTGGGACAGACGTCTCGTTTTATGGGCCGGGGGCGTGCATGTGCGAGTTCTTTTGGCCCATAAGGAACGCTGGTGGGTCGTTATTTGGGCCACGGGTCACTTCGCCGGCGCCGTGTTTCGTCATACGCTCATAGTGGAAGCCGATGCCACGGGGTCGACTTGGGACTCGGGCAATGGATGAGCTGCAAGCCGAAAGGAGCGGTGAGAATGATGAGGCCCATGACAAAGAAACTGCTGTTAGGAATTCCTACCGTGACGCTTTCGGCCGTGCTGGCGTGTACAGTGGCCGGCTGTGGCGGTAGTGCTCCGAGCGGCTCGCCTGGCGGTTCGGGCGGCAGCGCGCCTGTGCAGGAAAAGCCCAGGGCCTATGATTCGCAGACGGTCGAGGTGGCAGGCATTACCTATGAGTCGGTGGCTCACGGTACGTTCTATCGCGGCGATGCCAAGCTGCAGGACGGCTTTTACCTGCACATCAAGATCACCAACAACAACACAAAGAACAGGACGTTCAGTTCCTTTAACGTGCATGCTGCCCAGGGCGATCTTGAGGCAGGCGACCCGTTGTTTACTTCCGGCAAGGCGGCCGTGCTCGACTACGTTGCAAGCGAGGCTCCCGATGAGCTGCACGAGGGCATCGACCTTTCCGAGAGGCCAGGTATCGGCCCGGGCGAGACCGTTGAGTACGTGTATTTCTGGGCGCCCAAGACGGCGTACTACGGGCCCATCACTGTCGAGTTCGTAGACGCTTATGCCCCCGCCAAGAATCATGAGGCCATGCACTTTGACACCACGGGATGCGAGACCAAGGAGTTCAAGGCGGCCGGCGGCGTGGCCGATTCTGGCGAGAAGACAGATTTAACGGGCATCGACTGCGCATCGTACAGCATCGAGGCCGCCGATGGGTACACGCTGGATTCGTCCGACGAAGAGCGCGAAAAGGCAAACTTCTTCCACGACGAGACTGGAGGACGCCTGAACATCAGCATCTTCCCGCGCTCGCCGGAGGAAGAGGTTGCAAGCCTAGAGCAGGTCTACGAAGGCAAGGAGACAACAACCGACCAGGTCGAGTACAACGGCATAACGTGGCTGCGCTTTACCGGTCCCGACAACGGCCATACGCTGTTTGCGACGGCTCCCGCGACGGGCGAGACCGTCCGCGTGTCGATTGGCTGGAAGATCGATTGGGACGCCGCCGCGCCCATGATGGAGGCATTGAAGCTCAAGTAGCGGGTTGCGATTCCCATGTCAGGCGACTCAGGGCTGGCTCCGAGTTATCGGGGCCAGCCCCTTTTGTGTTCGATGAGCCGAGTCGGCGTCTCTCACAAAAGTAACTAGGAGCTAGCGAGACCTATCCGAATTGACCTCATTGGCGGTGTCTTTTTCGAGCGCCGTGCGGCGGGCGCTGTAGGCGATGAGGCCGGCGCCTGCCGCGGCGAGTGCTGTAGCGGCTGCCGTAAGGGGAGCATTGACATCGCCCGTGCCAGCGAGCGCGCCCGCTTTTCCGGAGCGCTTGTTATTGCTGTGGTCCTTGCCACTGCCGGAGCTCCTTCCGCCGGAGCCGCCGCCCTCGTCGGTACCGCCGCCACTCGAGCCGCCATCGTCGTCTGCTGCCATCGGGGCGTCGTGAAGTTCTGTCGTATCCGCGCTGTCGCATACGCCGACCTGAACTTCTGAGCGTTCGCATGCCGCGTCGGGCACATGAAGCTCGTGCAGTACGGCACCCAGCGCCGAGTTTGCGCCCGGTCGAATTTCCTCGAGCGTTACGGGATCGAGCGCCACCAGATTACGCGCCTTCGCATACAGCGTTACGCGTTTGCCCACTTCGTCGCTCCAACTCTCGGGGATAGCGAAGCTCATGCGGAACTGTGCCGTGCAACCCGGTGCCAGCACGGCGTTGCCACTGTCGGCTACCAGCGGGTGCGTTGCAAAAGGTGTGCCCAGCGTTTCGAGCGCGTACTTCACGTGTGCCATGTCGTTGACCGAAGCGTCCTCGGCAAGCTCTGGATCGTAGATCGATGCCATGCGTGTGTTCGCTCCGAACCCGATGGATGCGCTGGAGAACGGCTGGCTGGAGCCCTCTCGGTACAGATCGATTGTGCCGGCGGTCAGCAAGGTGTTGCCGTCGTTTCGCACCGTGACCATGAAGGATTCGCCTGCTGCTCCGGGCACCACCGCGCCCGAGGTAGCGACTGCGCCCGTCGGAGTGGCACACGCCACCAAGGGCACTTCGATGCCGTGTAGTTCTGCCTCGCTCTTCTCCGCGCTCACAATGTGCGTGGCGAGCGCGGAGAGCATGCTCCCCGACGTTAAAAATGTCGTTATCTGATCGACGGGGTGGTCCAGCTCGCACATCACGAACGGCTCCGTAAACAGATCGCCCGCCAAGGTGCTGGCGAAGATGCGGAAGTGCTTGCCCATCACTGCTACCGGGTTGCCTTCTTCGTCGTAGGTTTGTCCTACCTTGCCATCGGTGTTCTCTACATAGAGCACGCACCTGCCGTTGTTGCTTACGCTAAACGATGCCGGGCCATAGCCTGCGGCACCCACGGGCTGCGTTGCAAATGCCGATGCGCCTCGCGTCCAAGTAATATGCTGCAGTTGCTCGTTGACGGTAGCCAAAAAGCCCGTGTGCTGCGGCCACGGCACCGCGTGGGGTACTGTGGCATCTGGCGACATAACGCCCCAGCCCGCAATGGACTGGCCGATCACGGCGTACGATGCACAGCCACAACTGCCTGCAGTCTCGTATGCAACGGGCACCACCATTTTGCCGTTGATAATCTCGGGCGCGCCGAGCTCGATGCTCGACGGTGCCTGCGGAAAGCGGAGGACCTGACGGAACGTGAGACTGTCGCCCAAATCATCCGACCACAGGGTAAAGCATTCCAGCGCAACCTCGGCCTCGCTGCCGAGCGCCTTCTCTGCGGTGGTTCCGCGGCGGTGGAGGTAAGCGCCCGACAGGCGCCCGTCGACCAGCGTCTTGCCCACCGTGATACGCGGGCACTGCAGGCAATGGTAGCCATCCTCCTGAAGGCGGCCGCGCGAGATGCTGCGCCACGACGTGTGCGATATCACGCGAACTCCGTCGTTGCTTATGCGCAGGCGCACAACGGACAGTATGCCGGATGTGCTCGCCGTATCGAAAAGGGTGTTGTCGCCGGCGGGGCGCTCGCCCGAGACCAGCAGCACGTAGGCGTCCTGGTTTCCCCTCCCGTCTGTATATTCCACCACGTCGAAGTCGTAATCGAATATGCCGTTGCGCTCCACATCGCCCTCGCCAAACCCAAGGGGGAAGTCCACGGGCGTGGGAGCGGACCACGTGCCGTTCGTCTTTGTATGCACCACCAGGCGCGAACGACCATTCTCGCCGTAGCGCACCGAGGCGATACGGAATAGGCACTCCACGCCGGCAATCATTGCCAGCTTCATGTGAGCTTCGCTGAGCACGCCAGCAAACAGCACGTTGTCGCTCGAGGGCTTGATGCCGCCACGCTCGTCTTCCGACACGCCGGCAGAATTGGCGTTCGGGTCAGCAACGGCGTTCGTTGCCTGACCGATGTAGGTGTACTCATACATCGGCGCGGCGTTTTCGTCGTTCTCTATCAGTGCATGGACGAAATGTTCGACCTGTCCCGTGTCGTCGCTTTCTGCATCCGCCTCGAGCTCAATGCGCGTGACCGCCCGCTCCCAATCGCGTACGACAGAAGCGACGTTTACGGCAGTGGCCTTAACCTCGGCGCGTGCGAGCAGCTCGGCGTTGGTGACGATGGTGGCCGATGCGATAAATTGCGGAACGCCGCCCGCCTCGATGTTGCCGGGCGTGCCGAAGCGGGCGTCCAGCGTGTAAGGCGTATCTCCACCCAATGCAAGCTCAGAGCGCTGGAGCGCATACTGGTCGCCATTGTTCACCGACATATTCCACGAATCGATGAGTGTGGGCCACGACCCCGACCAAGCCTTGGTGGTCCACTTGAACATTACGAACTGGAGTATCACATCGACATCGACGTCTGCACCTACGCGCAGTCGCGGAAGCTGGTGTCCATCCGCCTTCTCGTACCCAATGAACAGCGTGAGGGATGCGGCGCCGCGCACGGCAGACGAAGCGACGCCTGCAACGCCGGCGCCAAAGGTGACGGCGAGCCCGATCTGGATGGTGAACGAGCCCGACGTGTTTGAATAGTCGAGCGAAATGTTTTTAAAAAACGCCGCGCCGCTGCCGTGCGTGTGGGCACCCACGGCGAGCGCCAGCTTTGCCAGCACCCAGGGGTTGACGTTTAGGAAAAACGGCACCGGTCCTAGGGTAAACTGCTCGGTCCAATTGAGGTCGGTTCTTACCTGGAAGAGGGCCTTAATATTGCCGTATGCGGGGTCGTTGTTGTTACCCCAAGTTTTGCCCACCCAATCGTAGGCGAGCGAGCCGTACAGCTGTGTGGCGATATCCATCGTGAACAGCGGCGTGCAATGGTGGCGAAGGAGCTTGGTGTTTCTTGGATCGGTGCCCGAACCGGCACTCATACTTTTGTACTGATTCCACTTCCCCTCCATCTCGTCGAGGTAGCGGTTTGCCTGCTTGGCGCCCGACTCGCGCGGCGATTTCTTCCAGTATTCCGGATCAGGGTTGCCCGAATCGTTCATATAGCTGGCTGGTTTGTATCCTCCGCCAAACAGCACGTATCCGGCAAACGAGAAATCGAACAAAATGGGGAACGAGGGCATCCAGCACGTGAACTTATTGCCGCCGATGCCGGGAAACGCCGCGGGGAAATCAAACGGAGTGATCTCTTGGTCCATGGTGGTGGGAATGATGGTGGTCGAGCCCGATTCCGCCTTTGCCGCCGGCGCGGTGACAACGGCCATGGGGGATGAGAGCGTGTAGGTTTTGCCCTGATAGTCGAGCACAAAGCGCAGCTTGCACCCTTCTTCCAGAAGGCCCGATGCCGCGTCGAGGAACTTGTCTTCGAGTGTGAACGTCGCCAGATTATCCGAACCCGATGCGCTGGCCTTGACTTGGCCAATCTGCGTGACGGTTTCGGATGAGCTGCCCGCAGCGGGCATCACTTTATTGATATGCAACGTTGCCTGCCCGCCCTGCGGCAGATGGGCCTGCACGGTAAAAGCGTGCGTGTTGGGCTGGTCGTTTGCTGCTTCGTCCGCTGGCATTGCCATAAACGTGGCGTCGGCGTACTGGATGTCCCATTCGTCGAATGTGAGCTGGCGGAAGTACGGCTCGCCGTCGGAAAGCGGACGCGTGGGCGCGGTTATAGCGGTGCCGCCTTGGACGCGCGCGAGGGGAATCTCGACATCGCGGTAGCCCGCCATGCTAATGGAGATGCCGCCGTTAAAGTCGTACGCGTCGAGAAGCGTCGCCTCGTCCACGTAGCCTTCCGAAAGAGGGGCGACCTCAAAGATGGCCGTGCCTTCGTCATCGGTAGTGGCGGTGAGCTGCTTGCCTGCGGCATAGCGCGATGTGAGTGTGACCTGGGCACCTGTGATGGGCGTATTCTTGTTGGCGACGTCGACCACGACCACACCAAACATGGTGCGCGAGAGCACGAGTACCCTGAAAGGGTCTTTTTCGTCGGCATAGGCTTCGGTGGGGATGAATGGCAGTATGAAGGCGTTTGCGCTGCCCGGCACGCGAGGCAGCATGATGCCTGCCAGCGAGGATGCTCCGGCGATAAGTAACGAACGGCGATCAAGCATTTTGGGCTCCCATCCCGCAAATTTCGGTGGAAATAATCCAATTTTGCGAGAAGGTGCCCCGTGGCGGTAGTGCCGTTTAAGGGTCAAAACGTCCAATTTGAGTGCGCGAAAGCGTCAGGCCCCCGGAGCGCTTTCGATACGCCGGGCAGTCTGGCCGCTAGCGCAACATGTGGGCAATCAGCTCGGCGCGAGTTCCGATACCAAGCTTGGCATACACTCCTGATAGGCGGTTTTTAACGGTGCCCGGCGATACTCCCATGTGGCGTGCGATTTCGGCGTTGGTCCAACCGCGGCAGGCGAGCATGGCCATGGTGAACTCCGTGGTCGTTAAATCGTCGGCCACGTCCTCACCCGAATCGGGGTTGTGGATGCGCCGCCAGCCGTAGCTGAATCGATACGTAATCTCGATGATGCGTGCGAAGTCGTCAGGGTATTGCGTTTTTAGACATGCCTCGATAAGCCCCTGCAAAAGGCCGTGGTGCTCGCCAATGAGCTCGATAAGGCCGTCGGGGCGCGCAATGTCCCAAACGGCTCCGAAATGTGCCTTTGCGGCGTCGATGTCCTTGAGGCTCATGCATGCCATGGAAGCCGCCAGGTGCAGGAACAGTTCCGAGATGGGATAGCTTCCCTGTTTCATGATCAGGGCATTTTCCACCATGCCCAGGCTGCGGCCGTATTCGCCGCGCAGATACAAGGCGTGCGCCATCACGTAGCTGGCGAACAGGCGCAGGCCTTCGGGCAGATGCGCCGCAAGCGGATAAAACTCTTCGGCGGAATACGGGGAAGGCAAGTGCAGCAGGACGCTCGCGGCAGAGGCGAACAGGATATGCATGGCGTGGACGGCAGGCGATTCATCGTCAGGTGGCGTATCGAGGATGCCCGCAAGGCAACGGCGGGCATCGGCGATACGGTTGAGCGACAGACTGGCATATCCGCAGATAAGGCATGCGGAATAGCGCAGTGCGGGGTCGGTGGCGTCAAGATAGGGGCGTGCTGTCTCGGCGGCGAGCGTGGCCTGTCCGCGAAAGTACAGCGCTTCTGCCGTGGCAATGACGCGCGAATCGGGGTCGGAAATGCCTGCAACCGCAGCGTCAATCTGCCCCGGCACAAAGGCGGTGCACATCAACGGCATGGGAATGCGCGGGTAGCCATCGCAGTCCATCTTCCATCTCCCATCAGGTGGCAACAATGCAGCAATTGTACCCCTGTTGCTCGGGACTGGAATTTGTGGGTATCGCCTACGGTTATGCCGAACGTATAAAGGAAGAGTCTATTGGCGATGCTCCCAAGGTGGCTACCGAAGCCTAGCTGACCTTGGCATTCGGAAAAATTGTCACCCCTACAAAAAGCTTTTTTGCAGCGGTGGGAAACGCATCTTCTGGGCATTCCGGCGTCTCCAGCCAGCGCTGGACTGCTGCTGTTGCCTGTGCGTTGGCGAGCGAGGCGTGGCGGCCGTCCGGCGACCAGCGGTGATGGGCGAGCCCTGCCGCGTGCGTGGGCCTCCATCGGCGTAGACCCATGACCCCTATGGCATCGGAGAAGTCCACCATCGCGTCCAGGACCTTACCGTCCGGCACGCCCAGCCTAGCGGCTCCCTTGAACCCAAGGTTGAAGGGGGGGGTGTTGTACAAGGCATATGGGGCCGAGTGGAAGTGGATCAAAAGAGCGTTACTTGACGTTTCATGCATAATGCCAACCGCCCCGCGATATCACGTTCGCAGCGCGCAGGGGCCGGAGAATCTTCGCGATGAGAGTTGACGTCTAATACCTTGCATCGTATAGTGTGTATAGCATAGTATATGACGAGAGGAGGTGTGCGGATGGAGGCACAGATGAAGCGCGGCTTCCTGGAGGCCTGCGTGCTCGCGGCCGTCTCCGGCGAGGAGTCCTACGGCTACCAGATCGTGAAGGACGTACCGGCGAGCATGGGGCTCACGGAGTCGACGCTCTACCCGCTGCTCAAGCGCCTGGAGAAGGCCGGGTGCATCACGGCGCGCTCCGCCGAGCACAACGGGCGGCTGCGCCGGTACTACCGCATCACGGACGACGGGCGAGCGCGCATCGAGGAGTTCCTGGCCGAGTGGCCGTCCGTACGGGAGATTTACGCATACGTTGAGGAGGCGCACCATGACGCGCGATGAGTTTCTGGGCCGGTTGGGCGAGCTGCTCGCCTGCCTGCCGGCCGAGCAGGTGGAGGAGACCAAGGCGTTCTATGCGGAGGCCATCGCCGACCGCATGGAGGACGGTATGAGCGAGGAGGAGGCCGTGGCCGCCATGGGCACGCCCGGCGAGGTGGCGGAGGCCACGCTCGACGACCTGCCTGCCGTGCCGCGCGCGATCGCGAGGACGCGCCGGCGCAGCACCGCGCTGCTGTGGGTGCTGGCCATCGTGGGCTCCCCGGTGTGGGTGCCGCTGCTCGCCGCCTTCGCCGCCGTGGCCGTCACGGTCTATATCTGCATCTGGCTGCTGGCGCTCTGCGTGTGGATCGTCGCGGCGGCACTCGGGGGGCGTGGGCGTAGTTGGGCTCCTGCTTGCCGTAAGCGGCGTCATCATCGGCCACTTCCCGTACGCTCTCGCCTCGGCGGGCGTGGGGCTCGGCCTCGTCGGCGTGGCGCTCTTCGTTGGTGCTGGCGCTTGGGCCGCCTCAAAACAAATTGCGCGCCTCTCGGTGCTCTGGGCGAGGAAGGCCGCCTCGCCCTTCTGGAAGGGTAAGGGCGAGAAGGGCGGCGCTGCCGCGCATCTCGCGGCGTAGAAAGGAGTGAGTACCATGACCAGCGCGAAGAAGATCTACCTCGCCGTGGCGGGCGGGCTCGTTGCCGCGGGTGTTGTCCTCGCGGGCATTGGCTTTATCGCTTCGGGCTTCGACCCGGCCGTGTTCACAACCCATATCGACACGCGCGACAGCATCATCGTGCTCGGCGGCGTCGAGGTGGACGACCCGATGGGCCTCCCCCTCATCGAGCAGCTCGCCAATCTGGGCGAGATCGACACCTCCGGCGTCGCGGATCCCGCCGCGCCCTAGGCGCAGCGAGCCCGGGCGCTCTGCCCGCCAAGCTGCGTAAGCCGGCGAAACCCGAACCTCAACCTCTACGCAACTGGCCCCAAGCCTGCGCCGATTCGCTCTCAGCGCCGCGCGGGGGCCCGTGACGCATGCCCAAAAAGGTACGAGGAGAAAGGAACGTGATGACGACAACCACGCCCTTCCGCCTTCACGGGGCCGCGCAGGACCGGAAGCGACTGGGCCGTGCGGTGGGGCTGTGCTTGGATTGGCCACACTGATATGGACAGTTCCGTGAGGGGCGCGAGAGACGGGACTCCGGGGAGATCTTCGAGGAGGAGTGCCTCGACTGGAAGCGCGGGTTCAGTGGAGCATGAACCTAATCTCTGTCTCTCTTGCTTTTTTGATTTGTTGAGAAGCCGGCATTTGGGGGCATTTTGGATAGCGAACAGTTCAAACAAGAAGCTGGGAAACAGAACAAAGCCTGAGTGCCTTGAGAGCCGCCGAGCGCAATGCAGTGATTCCCTTCATGAACGGCGACTTTACCCAATGGGATCTATATCTGGCATCCTCCTCTGAGTATGCGATGAGACTGATAGACGGATTCATCTCCATGCTCGAGTCGAGGACTCTTGTTTGCGTCGCCCAGCTTCTCCGCGCACAGGTTGGAGTCTGCCTGCGGACATTCGAGTTATTCGCCGCCGAAGACCAGGATGACTTTCTCCCAAAAGGCTGCCAAGTACCATGGCGTGAGCGTTGGGGGTAGCCATCATTCAGCGTGGATACATCCGGATGCGCATAGATTCAGACGATTCCAACGTTCTCGTATTTCCCGTGCAGGTAATCGAAGAGGGCAAGCGACGCCATACAGTTGCCACCGACGGTCACGGCTCTGTCGGGGTTTTCTGCCGTAAGCTTCCTCTGCGCATCCTGAATCCCCGCCAGGACTTCGTCCTCGGCATAGATGCGAACTGCCTTCCATTCCTCATGTCCAAGTTTTGGGACGCGTTTCACAATGCCGAGTGGAACCCCTGGACAGTCGGATCACGTGGTGGCCCCCTTTGAGAGGGTCACGAGCATCACGGTTCCGTTCTCGGAACTTGTTTCGACCTCTACAGCGCCACCGTGAAGCGCTGCAATCTCCCAAACGAGCGCTAGCCCGAGTCCTGCGCTGCCGTATGCCCTGCTGCGGGATTTATCCAGGCGAAAGAACGGTTGGAAGATGCTCTCACGGTACTGCTTGGGTATTCCCGGGCCCTGGTCCTCGACTCGCAGGAACACGTGGCTGTCGTTGTCGCAGATGGAGACGTTGACAGTCGAGCCGGGACGGCTGTAATGGATGGCATTTTCGACCAGGTTAAACACCAGCCGATAGAGGAGCGTGTCGCTCCCGATTACTAAAGCGTCTCCAGCACAATTGAGGGCTATGCCCTTATTTTCGGCAAGTGGCGCAAGGTCGGTGAGGACCTCTTCGGACAAGGGACCAAGTTCCACATCGTCCTCGCAAGGAACGCTGCGGAGCTCACTCATCTCGAGCAATACCTTGGTCATTCGAGACATGCGCTCGGTTTGTTCTTGTAGCAGGCCGAGCAGCTCGGCTGTTTCGGGTTGCAAACCGGAGTGCTCGGAGATGAATAGTTCAATCTGTGCTTGCATAAGAGCGAGCGGGGTGCGCAGCTCGTGTGCGGCGTTGCCGGTAAACTGACGCTGTGCAGAGAACCCTTCGCCAAGACGGGCGATCATGCCGTTGAAAGAGGCGCTGCATCGTTGTAGCTCGGTGGGCACATCTTCGCTGAGTCTGATTTCGCTTAGGTTGTCAGGCTGCACACGCTCAACCTGGGCTGCAAAAGCCCGCAGCGGTTTGAGCGCACGGCCGCTCACAAAGTATGCCAGCACGCCGCCAAGGAGTGTGACTCCAGCTGTGATGCACCAGGTTGTCGTGCCAAAAGACTCCTGTGCGTTGTTTACGACGATCGTGACCTTGTCATCGGGGACCGCTTTCGTCGGGTCGAACGCCTGGGGCGAATCTTCGCCGGTTGCGTTAAAGGCCGAGATGTCACTGCCGATGGCATCCATGTAGCGCATGCCCGTATAGCCGACCAGGCAGTTCGTCAGCACGCACGCCGCACACGTGAGCAGTGCCGTCATAATCGTTATGCGCCATTGCAGCGAAAGCCCTTTCATTCTCCATCCTCCATAACGTAGCCCTCTCCAATCCGATTGCGAATCGGGTCGTATCCCAAAGCGCTGCGCAGCTTTTTGCGGAGTGACGAGATATGAACGCGGGTTGCGTTGCTAAAGCTGTTCACGCTGCTATCCCAAACGTGCTCGATAAGCTCCTCTTGACTTACCGGACGCCCCTGATTAAGCATCAGGTATTCCAAGATTCCCGTTTCCTTGCGCGTAAGAGATAAAGCCTCGCTGTCCACGGAAGCGATGCGCGCCTTGGTGTCAAAGCGGAGCTTTCCGCAGGTTAAAACTATGCCGCTTTGTGCAAAGCGCCTGAGGGTAAGGCTGCGGATCCTTGCCGCAAGCTCGTCAAGATGAAACGGCTTGGTAAGGTAATCGTTGGCGCCGGCATCGAGTCCGGCGACTTTATCGGATACTTCGCCACGCGCGGACAGAATCAGTACCTTAGTCTCACAGTCAGTTTTCCTAAGTTCCCTGAGTACGGTCATGCCGTCGATACGGGGAAGGTTGAGGTCGAGCACCACGAGGTCGAAGGCCTCAACGTTCAGTAGGTCGAGCGCCTCCTGTCCGTCGTGACAGCAGTCGACACTGTACGCCAAGTTCCGCAAGCTGCGCGCGATTGCGTCGCACAGCGCCCGCTCGTCCTCGACGATCAAAATACGCATAACAGTCTCCTTGCACATTTCAAATCGCGCTTAACACGGATTTTATAGCCGATATGGTCCAATGGTCGCGTAACGAAAGGAGTGGTCAGGTTGTTCAAAGCGGTAAAACCCGTGGTACAGGTCGCTTTGTTGATCGTCGGAATTGCCATGGTGTGCTTTGGCGTTATGCGTGGCGAGGCAGATGCCGTGCTGGCCAAAGCGATTAGGCTGTGCTTGGAGTGTATCGGAATTGGATAAAAGAGAAAACACTGCGTCGCATGTTTTGGCTCGATTTCGCGGATTCATTCAGGCGGCGGCGACGCTCGTCACCAACATTCACCTGCCAAACTTTGCCAAAGGCGGCATCTATCAGGGCGCGGGAAAAACCGTCTGCGTGCCTGGACTTAACTGCTATTCGTGCCCCGCGGCATCGGGTGCGTGCCCCATCGGGTCGTTCCAGTCGGTGGTAGGTTCATCCAGGTTCAACTTTTCTTACTATGTTACCGGTGCGCTCATTTTGCTCGGCGTGCTGCTGGGACGCTTTGTATGCGGCTTTCTGTGCCCGTTTGGCTGGCTGCAGGAGCTGCTTCATAAGATTCCCGGCAAAAAGCTTTCGACAAAAAAGCTCAAGGCGCTTACGTATATCAAATACTTCGTGCTGCTGTTTGCTGTGGTATTGCTGCCTGTGCTGGTGGTCAACGACCTGGGGATGGGAGATCCGTTCTTTTGCAAATACGTCTGTCCGCAGGGCGTACTCGAGGGCGCCATTCCGCTGGCCATTGCCAACGCCGGCATTCGATCTGCGCTGGGGCAGCTCTTTACCTGGAAACTTGCCGTTCTCATTGCCGTGGTAGTGCTGAGCGTTTTGTTCTATCGCCCCTTCTGCAAATGGATTTGTCCACTTGGCGCATTCTATGCGCTCATGAATAGGGTGTCCCTACTGGGGATTCGGGTCGACGCATGCAAATGTGTCTCGTGCGGCAAGTGCTCAAAGGTTTGTCAGATGGACGTTGATGTGGTCCGCGCGCCCAATCATGCCGAATGTATCCGGTGCGGAAAGTGCATCGGGGCCTGTCCTGTCGATGCCATCAGCTATCGCTATGGCCTGGATGTGTCGGCGGAAAAGCTTCCCTTGACCGCTGATAAAAAGTAAACAAGCTTCGACAAAACGGAGGAATGACTATGAAGCTTTCTAAGATTGCGGCCCTGTTTATGGTGCCGGTATTGGCCTTGTGCCTTGTGGCATGTTCGGCGCCCGGTGGCAATGCGAGCGAATCTGCGAGCTCCGATCCTAAGATCGCAGAACTCACTGCGCAGAAGCCGGCCAATGCCGACGAGGCCGCCGAGCTGTATGCGAAGCTCATGCAGAAGGAGAACGAGATCTTTTCGAGTGATAACGCGCTGTGGGAAAAGGTATTCAATGCGGCAAATAAAGACTCGACAATGATTGAGGACGGCAGCAATTACGGCGATTTCTTGCTCAAGACCATCGACGGCGCCAAGGATGAGTTCACGGCGGATGAGCTTAAGACGCTCAAGGCCGGTGCGCAGCAGATCAAGGAGATCGAGGACAAGCTCGAGAGCCTGGAGAAGGAGTTCCCCGGCTGTGGAAGCACGCCGAGCTCAGGCGAGAGCGTCGACGCTTCGACCGCTGGCATGACGGCTGGTGCCAATGCTTCGAGCGAGGCGACGAAGTTCCCCAGCTTTACGGGCAAAGACCTGGATGGCAACGACGTGAGCAGCGACGAGCTGTTCGCTAAGAACAAGGTCACCGTCATGAACTTCTGGTTCACCACTTGCAAGCCGTGCGTGGGCGAGCTGGGCGATCTTGAGAAACTGAATAAGGAGCTTGCCAAGAAGGGCGGCCAGGTCGTGGGCGTCAATTCCTTTACGCTCGATGGCAACAAAGGCGAGATTGCAGATGCCAAGGACGTGCTGAGTAAGAAGGGCGTGACATATAAGAACATCTGGTTCAAGTCGGATAGCGAGGCCGGTAAGTTTACGTCAAATTTGTTCTCGTTCCCGACAACGTATGTCATCGATCAGAATGGCAACATCGTAGGGGAGCCCATCGTGGGAGCCATCAGCTCCGCCGAGCAGCGTGCAGCACTCAACAAACTTATCGATCAGGCGATTGCGAATAGCGAGCAGTAAAAAACACGTAAAGCATCGCGAGGATCGTGTGTCGCTGTGCGGAGTAGTCCGCTGCCTTTCAAGATAATCTCCACCATATAGAGGCCCCACTTGGGGCCTCTTTTTTTGGGCACTGCCCCGTTCGTTTTTTGGTGCGGTTCGTTACATTCCTCACTGGCGCCGGCAAAAAATGGGGATAGAGTAGGACAAACGCGTCGAATACGAACGGCGGGGGAGAGCGGGCAGGGTGCCTGCGCAGGAGAGGTTGCCGTCCATGCTGGAGCTCAAAGGTATTTGCAAAAGATACGTTACGCAGTCGTTTACGCAGGTGGCGCTCGACAGCGTGAGCCTGTCTTTTCGGGATAACGAGTTCGTGGCCATTCTGGGTCCCTCGGGCTCGGGCAAAACCACGATGCTCAACGTTATCGGCGGACTCGACCACTTTGACTCGGGCGACCTGCTGATCGACGGTATTTCGACCAAGGACTTTCACGATCGCGATTGGGATGCCTACCGTAACAACCGCATCGGCTTTGTGTTCCAAAGCTATAACCTCATTCCGCATCAGACCATTTTGGAAAACGTGGAGCTGGCGCTCACGCTCACGGGCGTGGGGCATGCCGAGCGCCGCCAGCGTGCGCGCGAGGCGTTGGAGAAAGTCGGCCTGGGCGAGCACGTTAACAAGCGCCCAGGCCAGCTATCGGGCGGACAGATGCAGCGCGTGGCCATCGCCCGCGCCCTGATTAATGATCCCGAGATTGTGCTTGCCGACGAGCCGACCGGCGCTTTGGATTCAACGACATCCGTACAGGTCATGGATTTGCTCAAGGACGTGGCGCGCGACCGCCTGGTCATCATGGTCACGCACAATCCCGAGCTGGCGTACCAATATGCCACGCGTATCGTCAATCTGGCGGACGGCAAGATCACCGACGATTCCGATCCCTTCGATGCTGCCAAGGCCGCGCGTCGCGAGGCAAAGCCTACGCGCAAAACCTCGATGAGCTTTGTGACGGCGCTGGGGCTTTCTGCCCGAAACCTCATGACCAAGAAGGGCCGCACGGCCATGACTGCCTTTGCGGGCTCGATTGGCATTATCGGTATCGCGGCGATTCTGGCGCTGTCCAACGGCGTAAACGGCTACATCAAAAAGGTCGAGGAGGATACGCTCTCGAGCTACCCGCTCACCATTTCCAAGCAGGATTACGACCTGTCGTCCATGATGGGCGGACAGGGGGCCACGGACGACGATATGTCCAAGAACGAGGGCTCGTCCGACGACAGTGCCGGCGGCAAGGCTAAGGGAACCGATAAGATTCCTGTGGTCACGGCCGTAAAGGATATGTTTGCGAGCGTTAAGTCTAACGACATGACAAGCTTTAAGGCATGGCTCGATGCCGGTGGCGACGGCATCGATAAAGAGGTCAACGCCATTCAGTACGGCTACGGTGTATCGCCGGTTGTCTATCGTGCCGGCAAGGGCGATGAGAAGCCTGTTCGGCTGGTGCCCAACGCTATGACCGAGGCCATGAGCGGAGGCGCGAGCTCGGCGGCAACGGTGAGCATGGAATCCATGGGAACCTCGGTCTTTAACGAGATGATCGACGACCAGAGCCTGCTCGACAGCCAGTACGATGTCGTGGCGGGGCATTGGCCTACGTCTGCTAACGAAGCCGTGATGGTGCTTTCGAGTCGTGGCACGGTGGGCGACTACGCGCTCTACAGCATCGGCGCGCTGGATATCAATGAGCTCAACGATCTGGTAAACAGCGCTATGACGGCTGACGGTGGGGTCGAAACGCCCGAGACCGGCACCGAATTTACCTACGACGATGCGCTGTCCACGACGTTTAAGGTGCTGTCGCCGGCCGATGCGTATCGCAAAAACGAAGAGACCGGCATATGGACCGATATGTCTGGCGACACCGACTTTATGGCCGCCAAGGTTGCCGACGGTATCGACGTGCACATTGTGGGCGTGGTGCGACCCAACGAGACCGCCAACGCGAGCGCGTTGTCCCCGGGCATTGCCTACACGCATGCGCTGACTCGCCAGCTTATGGAGCGCGCCGCAAATTCGCAGATTGTGCAGGAGCAGCTTGCCCACCCCGAGACGGATGTCTTTACGGGCAAAACCTTCGACGAACTGCAAGGCGAGGCCAAGCAAGGCGTTGATCTGGGCAACATGTTCAGTGTGGACGAAGCGGCGCTCAAGAGTGCGTTTTCGTTCGATACATCTGCGCTTTCGGGTGCGGCCGGCGGTATCGACCTTTCTGGTATTGACTTGTCCGGGCTGGACATTGACCTTTCGGACGTTGGAAAGGACGTCGACTTCAGCGACATCATGGCCAAAGCACCGGCCCCAGATTTCTCGGGCATCTTTGACGGTCTGGAACTCACGCCCGAGCAAATGCGGCAGGTGGGAACGCTTGCCAACCAACTGTTCGAGGGCTTTTTGCAGTCTGATCAGTTTAAGGCGCTGTCGCCCGAAGATCTTAAGGACGCGTCAAAGCTCTCTGCCGCATTCTCGACGTATCTTGAGCATGATGCCGCAGCCCAGCAATGCCTAGCTCAGCTGAAGGCCCTCGGCGGCGATGCCCTGGCCGAGCGCCTGCGGCAGGCGATGACCGACTATGTGCAAAAGCAGCTGGCTCCGTATCTGCAGCAGGCTATGGATCAGATGATGAAGTCGATCAGCGACCAGATTGCGGCGACGGTGTCAGCTCAGCTCAAGGCAGGCACGGCTGGGCTTATGGACCAGATGGCGACGCAGATGTCTTCGAGTTTTGCCAACCTGACGAGCGCCATGCACGTGGATGCGAGCGCCTTTGCTCGTGCCATCCATTTCTACATGGACGCCGAGGACCTGAGTTCGCTCATGATGAGCTATGCCAAGGCTTCGAAGCTCACCTACGACAACAATCTGACCACGTTGGGCTATGCGGATGAGGCAGACCCCATCTCGGTTAAGATTTTCCCGCGCGACTTTGAGGCCAAGGAGCGCGTACTCGATCACATCGATGCGTACAACAAGCAGGTCAAAGCCGCTGGCCACGATGATCGGGCAATTTCGTACACCGACTACATGGGCATCATCATGGGCTCGGTGACCGACATCGTGAACACCATCAGCTTGGTGCTCATCGCATTCGTGAGTATCAGCCTGGTGGTGAGCTCCATCATGATCGGCATCATCACGTACATCAGCGTGCTGGAGCGCAAAAAGGAGATTGGCATTCTGCGTGCGATTGGCGCGTCGAAGCGTAACGTGGCAAACGTGTTCAACGCCGAGACCTTTATCGAGGGCCTCATTGCCGGCGTCTTTGCTGTTGTCGTCGTGGTGGCCGTGAGCTTCCCGGTCAATGCTTGGGCGCTTGCGGCCAAACAGGTCCCCAACCTAATGAGTCTGCCCGTGCAGGATGCGGTGGTGCTCATTGTAATTTCGGTGCTGCTGACGGTCGTTGCCGGTCTACTGCCTGCCCGCAGCGCATCCAAAAAAGACCCCGTGGAAGCCTTGCGCTCCGAATAATGTGACAAAGGGACAGTCCCTTTGTCACATTGAGACCCTTGCGAAATCGGGGTCTAATTACCGTTCGGCAGGTTAAGAACTCCCTCTCCCCGCTTAATGCTTGACGAAGAGTCTTCTGGTTTATATACCTATCGGTAGGCATATAGGATGTATTGCCGATAGAAATGGAGCAACCATGACTCTCACCACACCAGCCAAAAAAGATTGTCTCCGTGAAAGCGGCGCATTTGCTTGGGTCGTCGTTATTGCGCTCGGCTTAATGTCCGCCGGAACAACTGGCACATATAGCATTATTGCCGGCTCATTCGTTGCTCCAGTATGTGAAGATCTGGGCTTTGACTACACTTCTTTTTCTTTCTATTTCACCGCGATTCTTCTTGGCCTTGCGCTTGGGCTTCCGCTTTTGAGTCGCTTCATTCCAAAAGTAATCGGCAAGCCATGGCATATTTGCATTGAACTCGTCCTTATTGTCGCCGGCGCCGCAATGGCGTTCTACACCGAGGTCTGGATGTTCACCGTCTCCGCCGCAGTGATCGGCATCTGCTTTTCGTTTACAACGGGCGTCTGCATGTCCGATGTCATTGACCAATGGTTCAGCAAATCGTCCGGTCTTGCCATCGGCCTCGCTTGGGGCGTTAATTCTCTCTGTACGCTGTTATTGAGTCCTGTCATTACGCTGGTCATCGAGCAGCAAGGCTGGCGTACGGGATACATCGTGCTTGCGGCCGTTTCTGCAGCTATGATTTTGCCTGCAAGCGCATTTATCATTCGCCTTAACCCCTCTGATCGCAACATGCTTCCGTACGGAGAGACCGCCTCCGAAACCCATGAGAGCTGCAGCGCCGATGAGCAGGAAGATGTTCTTTCGGGCATGGCACTCCGCGATGCCGCGAAAACGCCGTCTTTTATTCTCTGTGTCCTCTTGCTTTGCGTGGCGCAGCTCACCTGCTGCATGAACCAGCTGTTTCCAACCTATGCAAGCGAGGTCGGTTTCAATCCTATCGTAGGAAGCTTAATGGTCTCGGCAGCTTCACTCTCCGATATCTTCCTAAATCCCTTCGTGGGCAAAACATGCGACAAGCTTGGCGCTATTAAAGCAACGGTCGCATGGACAGGTGTCAGCATTCTTTCATTCCTGCTTCTTATCATTGGCGGAAGCAATGAGACCGTTTCCATCATTGCAGCTGGTGTAAACGATGTCATGTTCGCCATCGTTGGAACCGCAATGCCGATGCTTCTACTCTCGCTCTTTGGATCACGCGATTTTGGAAGGATCTATTCGATCGTTTGCTCAGCGGGCTATGTCGTCGGTGCTTTTGGAATGCCGGTCATGATGAAGGTTTACGGCATGGCGGGGTCATTCCAGGGAGTATTTATTTTCTGCATTGCCTGCAACCTTATGATTGCTGCGTTTGCTATCGTTTCCGGCTTTCTCAATAAGGCTGCTGAAAAGTAATAAGCGCCGATTTGCATCGGCATAGATTGCCACGCAACAGGGGTCGACTCCAAGCCAGACTGGAGTCGACCCCTGTTTTCGTTTTAAAGGTTGCCCGCAGGCACCATGGGTGCCAACATGCGCTTCAGCTTGGCTGGTTTATTTGAACATAAGCTCGACTATTCCCGCCCAAACCGCTTTTTCATCAATATCCTCACCTTGAGCGACCGTATTGCTTGCTCCCTCCAGAACGGTATAAAGAATTTGTACGTAGAGCATTACGTCGGCGCTATCGGAAAACGCGCCAATCTCTACACCATGAAGAAGGATGTCTTTAAGCGCATCCATGGTTCGTTTGGTCGCCGTCGCTTGACGTTCCTGAACTGCAGGAATTCGATTTGCTTGAACGCTAACCTCGGCCAGCACGCGCCGGCGCTTTTCATCGCTTCGATAGCCACCTATAACTGAATTGCCGAGCTCGATAAGCGCGGCCTTGAACCCGTCCCTATCGACTATTAGCGAGTAGTCGCGCTGATAGTCAATGGTCGGAAACATGCTGTCCAAGAGCGTAGTGAAAATCTCCTCTTTAGAGGGAAAGTAGTAGTACACCGACGGCTTGGATATACCGACAAAGTCGCAAATCTTTCCGATAGACGCTTTGTCATAACCGACTTCTGCCACAAGATCGTACATTGCGTCCAATATTTTTTTTCTTGTGCTCACGCTGCATTTCTCCATCGCAAATCACTTCCGCACTACCAACATTATTAAGGATGGCAACGGAACATCAATTCGTGTCCAAACATGACCACTATATACGGTGAACGGTATGTATCAGTAGGCGAGCGGCAATTATTCAAAACTATCTACCGAACGGTAGGTATAGTAGTACTATAGCAGGTGAAACCCCGCTATTGTCGCGGCCGGACAGCATCGCGGGAAACCCGACGGAAGGACCAACCATGTACGAGAACTATCGTATGCCGGGCGAGTTCGAGAAGCGCTCCAACGTCTATGTGACATGGCTTCCCGATTACATCCGCGCAGAGGGCTATGATAACCGCCAGCCCTGCGTTGACGTGATCAAGGCTCTGCTCGAGTATGGCGACGTTACGGTCAACCTCAATTGCGGTACCCCCGGCTCCTATGAGGAGGCTTGCTCGCGCCTGAAGGAGGAGGGGGTTGATCTCGATCGCATCGAGATCACGCAGTTCGAAGACTCCAACTTCTATGTCCGCGACAACGGTCCCAGCATCATGGTCGACGACAAGGGCCATTCTTATATGGTCAACCCCGCTTGGACCTATTACGGCGTGTGGGACAAGAACTCCCCGGAGTGCCAGTCCGCACGTAAGGCAGCGGTTCACATGGCGGTTGCGCTCGGTTGCTTCGATATCGTCAATTCCGAAATGGTTTCGGAGGGCGGCGACCGCGAGTTTGACGGTCACGGCACTCTGATCGCCATCGAGGACACGGAATGCCGCAAGCGTAATCCCGAGTTCACGAAAGAGGAAGTAGAGGCCGAGTATAAGCGCATCTACAACCTCAACAAGGTTATCTGGCTTCCGCAGCCTATGCTCGAGGACGACGACTATCGACTGGGCATCCTCGACGAGAAGGAAGACGGAACTCCCGTCTTTGGCATGAGCTTTGCAGCTCACATTGATGAGATGTGTCGCTTTATCACTCCGAACAAGATTCTTCTTGCCGAGGTGTCCGATGAAGAGGCAGCCTCGAGCAAGGCTGGAGCAGAGTCTCGTCGCCGCATTGAGGCAGCCTACGAGATCCTGAGCAACGAAACGGACTGGGAGGGCAAGCCCTTCGAGATCGTTCGTATGCCCACCGCCGAGCCTATTGAAGTCGTTATCGCCCCTGGCGATGAAGATTACGAGCTCTATAAGGGCTTCATCGACGAAATGGGCGGCAAGTTTATGGATGGCACCCCCTGGCCCGAGGGCCCCGTCCACTTCTACGCCGCAGCGAGCTACTGCAACTTCCTGATTTGCAACGGCGTCGTTCTTGGCCAGCGTTATTACCACGAGGGCATGAGCGAGGTCGTGAAAGAGAAGGACGAGCAGGCCAAGGCAATTCTTGAGAGCTGCTTCCCCGATCGCAAGGTCATCATGATTGATTCCCTCGCGCTTAACCTGTCCGGCGGCGGCGTGCACTGCTGGACTAAGGACGTGGCGGCCAGTCGTTAGTGAGCCTTAGAGCCTGCGCTCTTTGGCTTAGGCGCCACATGTACCGCTCCCCGAGGGATATCCGTGTTTTCCTCGGGGACACATTCAACAATAATTTTGATAATAATTCGAAAGGAAATAGGCATGAACAACAGCCTCCGCGGTCGCGACTACATCAACATCCATGATCTTTCCTCCGAGGATTTCCGCTATCTCATCGATCTTGCTTGGAACCTTAAGGCTCAGAAGAAGTCTGGTGTCGACCAGCGCTACTTCCCCGGCAAAAACGTCCTCGCCAACTTTGAGTGGGGCTCGACCCGTACTCGTTGCGCATTCGAGACCTCCTGTAATGATTTGGGCATGGGCTTTACTTATCTGACCAACTCCCACATGGGTGACTGCGAGACCGTCAAGGATGCCATGCGCGTCTTTAACGGCATGTACGATCTCATCGTCTACCGCGCACAGAAGGACGAGCAGTTCCTCTATGACGTCGCCGACCTGGTTGACATCCCGGTCATCAATGCCCTTACTCTCGGCGATCACCCGACTCAGATGCTCGCTGACGCTCTTACGATGGAAGAGCAATGGGGCGGTCTGCGTACGAGCCGCGGCAAGAAGATGGCTTTCGTTGGCAACTGCGCCGGCGCCCCAGTGTGGTATGGCCGTCTGTGCGCTATGCTCGACATGGACTTCCTCGCCATCGGCCCCGACGACCTCCGTCATCAGATGTGCAAGGAAATGATCGAAGAGGTGGAGGCCTGCTACGCCAAGTACGCTCCCAATAGGACCTTTACCATCACCTCTGACCTCGATGCCCTGGATGGCGTTGACGTTATCGTTACCGAGGAGTGGCGCTACATCAACCCCGAGTGCGGCGAAGAGGTTCTGGATCCCGACGACTACAACTCCTGGTTGGGCGATGCCGAGTCTCTGTACCCCTATCGCGTCACCAGCGAGCTGTGCAAGCGCACCAACAATCCCGACATCTTCTGCATGCATGAGCTTCCCTCTGTCCACAACGCGGATCACCGTGTTGGCAAGATGCTCCTCGACCAGTGCAAGAACGACCTTCATCGCGAGATCATCACCGAGGGTTTCGAGATTGCCGACGAGTGCTTTGAGGCCAACGCTTCGGTCATCTTCCGTGAGGCAGAGAACCGTCAGCACACCATCAAGGCCGTTATGTGTGCCCTTCTGGGTCTCTAGGAGCTGTATCAATGGAAAATGCAAAGTTAAAGAGCAGCAAGGTTTACGCATGGGTTCTCGTAATCGCGCTCGGCCTTATGTCTGCCGGCACGACCGGATCCTATAGCGTCATTGCGGGCTCCTTCGTCGCACCCGTGTGCGAGGAGTTCGGGTTTGACTATTCCATCTTCTCGTATTACTTCACCGCAACGCTCATTGGTCTTGCGGCAGCTCTTCCGTTTGTCGGAAAACTCATTCCCAAGGTCGTTGGCAAGGTTTGGCTCCCCGTTGTCGAGCTTATTTTGCTCGCTGCCGGCGCAGGCATGGCCTTCTACACCGAAGTCTGGATGTTCATCGCCGCTGGCGCCCTGATTGGCGTTTGCTTCGCCTTCACCACCGGCGTCGCCATGTCCGACGTTATTGACCAGTGGTTCAAAAAATCTGGTGGCCTGGCAATCGGTCTCGCTTGGGCAGTGAACTCGATTTACATGCTCATCATGAGCCCCGTCATCACCTCTGTCATCGAGGCCGCTGGCTGGAGGACTGGCTATCTGGTGCTCGCCGGTGTTTCCGCAGTGCTCATTCTCCCAGCTTCCATTCTGATCATCCGCTACAAGCCTCAGGACAAGGGCATGCTGCCCTATGGCTACGTCGAGGGCGAGACGGTCACCGAGACCGAGGAGACGACCGAGGATAGCACGCGTGGCGTTAGCTATGCGCGCGCCATTAAGTCGCCTGCCTTCTTCTTCTGCATCGGCTTCCTCTGTCTCGTTCAGCTCACTTGCTGCATGAACCAGCTCTTCCCGACGTATGCTTCCGAGGTTGGTTTTAGCCCCATGGTGGGCGGCTTCATGGTATCCGCTGCATCGCTCTTCGATCTGTTCCTCAATCCGATCGTCGGCACCACTTGCGATAGGTTCGGCAGCACGAAGGCCATTCTGGGCTGGCTCGCTGTCTCCATCCTCTCCTTTGTCATGCTCATGATGAGCAGCAGCAACTCGACGCTCAGCATCCTCGCAGCAGGCGTGAACGACGTAATGTACGTCATCGCTGGCACTGCCCTGACCGTTTTGGTTATGGATGTCTTTGGCTCCCGCGATTTCGGTCGCATCTTTGCGCTGATCTGCTCCGTGGGCTATATCGTCGGCGCCTTTGGCATGCCCGTTATGATGAAGGTCTATGAGCTTGTCGGCTCCTTCCAGGGCGTCTTCATCTTCTGCATCGCATGCAACGTTATTATCGGCCTGTTCTTGCTGCTGGCAAAAAAGACTGGTAAGAACCTCTCCTGGGACGAATAGTTCGATTCGTCTTAGACATACGCTGTAGGGCTTAACCTGCAGCCGCTTTGGGGCATCGACTAACATCGGTGCCCTTTTTCATCGAATGTGACAAAGGAGCAGCCACTTTGTCACATTGAGTGGCATGTAAATCGAGGTCTAATACTTTTCCGAGAAGTGAACGGCCATACTTGGGCCTCCGAAGCATCGACATTTTTAGACGTCAAACCCGCAGGATTTGGCTGGCAAAACCGCAGGAAATTGCATCTCGAAAGTGCCGATGCTTCGGGGGCCCGTTTTCACTCGTTCACTTCTCGGGAAAAGTATTAGACCTCGTTGTATGGGGTGCGGCTGGAGGGTGGTCATCGTTCAGTAGCTACCTCTTCCTTGTGAATCGCCTGAAGCGCAAGGCATAATGCATGTGACAAAGGGACGGCCCCTTTGTTGTGTTGATATGAGAGAAGAGTAGATGATCCTTTCGCTGGCCCCTATGGAGGGGATTACCGGGCATGTGTTCCGTCGCGTGCATGCGGAGTGCTTCGGTGCGCTCGATTGCTATTACACGCCGTTTTTGCCGCCGCCGCGGGTGGGAAACCGCTTTGGCGGCAAGGCGTTTAAGGAGATCGATCCTGCCAATAACCAGGGGCTCAACGTGGTGCCTCAGCTGATGTCCAAGAACGCGGACGAGTTTGTGTGGGCAGCACGGGTACTCGCCGACATGGGCTACCGCGAGGTCAATCTCAACCTGGGTTGCCCTTCGGGAACGGTTGTCGCCAAGGGCAAGGGCTCGGGTTACTTGCGCAATCTCGACGAGCTCGAGGCGTTCTTAAGCGATGTGTGCGAGCGGTCGCCGTTGCCGGTGTCGGTAAAGACCAGGCTGGGGCTGGAGAATGACGACGAATACGAGCGTGTGCTCGATCTGTATTGCCGCATGCCGTTGGCAGAGCTCATTGTGCATCCGCGCGTGCAAAAGGACCGCTATACGGGTTCGCCGCGCAAAGAGTTTTATGGCGAGACGCTGGAGCGTGTGCCGTTCCCCGTGGCCTATAACGGTGACATTTTTGATCTTGAGGATATGGACGCGCTGGTGGAGGCCTATCCCGGCACGCGCCATGTGATGTTGGGGCGTGGCCTGCTCGCGAACCCCGCTCTGGCTCGCATGGTCAAGGGCGGCCCTGCTGCAACGGCTGCTGAGCTGCAGCGCTTCCACGACACGCTGTTTGCGGCATATGCGGAAGAGATTGGCGGCAATGCGGTTTTCCGCATGAAGGAGTGGTGGTTCTACGCCAAGTGCGCTTTCGCTGATCCCGCTACCGTCCACAAGATCGTACGCAAGACCAAAAAGGTCGACGAATACCGCGCTGCCGTCGAGCGCGTCTTTCGCGAGCAGCCACTCGCACCCATAGCCCGCTTCTACGGCTAGTTAGTCGTTGGGGACGTTCTTTAACGACTAGTCATTTATGAACGTCCCCGATGACTACCCGCAAAAACTGTACACCAGCATCCAAAGATGTCGAAAAATGTCGACTTTGGATGCTGGTGTACATGTTTGGGTCCGACGGGGGAGCGGGCCTAGGCAATCAGTGCATCAAGTGTAATGAGCTCTCTGAGCCGCTCCGTGCGTGTTTGCCCATGGCGTTTGGCTTTTTCGTCAAACGCCTCAAGAATCGATTCGCCCACACGTGCTGATATAACGACGCTCGGCTCATCGGAGATTGGTGGCCTTCCCAACTTGATGGTGCGACCTTTCGGCCACTCATCTTTTTCGTAGGCTTCCGCGGCTTTCTTCAACTCTCCGGGAGCAAACTCCATCATCTTTTCGAGCTGCTTAGCATCCATGGCGCCTCCTATCGATCGACATAATGTCGAGCGCCGGTTCTCGGATTCTTTTTTTTGTATACAATTTTGTAGACAAAAATACAAGCAGTTCATCGGGCTAATTAGCTTGTTTTGACCTGCCTGTTCGATAGGAAATGAGCATTGACGGCTTCGATACTCCTTTGCTTTTCAGCTTGGAATTTGGATGCTCATTGAACTTCCGGAGGGGAGCCCTTTATTAAGCTATTGAGATTCTGGGCAGGAGCTCTCACTGGTCTTCGGTAATGGGGCCAGCTTAATTCGCGACACAGTGTGTCGCGAATGGGAGTAGTCGTTAGGTGTCCTTCAATGGCTACTCATATAAGAACGTTCAAGTGTCGGATTTTGTCATTTAGTGTCGCTCTCAGCGACTATTCTGGAGGGTCGTGGTCAAAAAAGGGCAAATATGAGTACTGTTGCCATTATGGTTGCATTTATTTGCTATAAATTGTAGCTCCTGATGAGATTTGTTCCCATTAAGAACTACTTTTATTGAACATATGAGGAGAAATAACGCCGTCTGCAGACGAGTGGAACGTTGAATAGTTCCTGAAGTGATCAAAATCGCTGCTACTAAACAGGTAGCAGTACTCATATTTGCCCTTTTTTGACCACAGCCCTCTCGGAAACCTTTCCAGAGGCGTCAAACAGCCATAATCCAAAGGTCTCCTCAAACAATTAGCCGGCTAAGAGCGTCCATGACTACCAAAAAGCTGTACGCCAGCATCCAAAGATGTCGAAAAATGTCGACTTTGGATGCTGGTGTACATGTTTGGGTCGTATGGGTTGGGGCCCTGGACGGACAGAGCGTGCGTACTAGAGCAGGTTTTCCTGCACCCACGCGATGATGTCGCTCGATTCGTAGAGTGGTTTGCCGTCGATGAACAGGCAGGGAACCTGGCGTTTTCCGCCGACGGCGATGAGTGTCTGTTCGGCATCGGAATCGGTCGAGATATTGCGCTCGGGAATGGTCACGCCGTTATCGGCCAAAAAGTGCTTGACCTTTAAGCAATACGGGCAGCCGGTCATAACGTACAGCGCGAGCTCGTGATTAGTAGCCATAGGTCTCCAATCGGTTGAGGTTTTGATTGAAATACCCAAAGCCGCCGCGGTCTATGCGCGCGTCAACGAAGACTCGATGGCCTGGACCAGAAACGCCGTGGCTCCGGTAGCGCAGGGCTTGTCGTAGTAGTCAACAAAGCGCTGGTCGGCAAGATAACCGTGGGCGAGGCCCAGATACGCCTCGTCTTGGGGCTCGCATCCCCAGTTGAGAGCAATCCAGCGACGATGCATCGCGACAAGCTTACGAGCCTCGTTGCTCTCTGGGTCGCCAATGCCCATGGCAATCGAGAGCTGGCCCAAAATGGCGCGTTCAAGTTCCTTCATGTCGTTCCATGTCTGAGGATCCATATCCAGTAACGTTTCGTTTGCTGCATCGATAGCCTCATTGCCATAGCGAGCTCGAGCCTCGGCGCCGTAGCATTCCTCGTTTTCCTGCACGGTGCGCCAGCGCTCCAGTTGCGGCAGGACGGCGCCCATGAGCGAGACGGCTTCGTCGAGCGACATGCCGGTGTTTTGCGCCAGGCGCGGGGCACAGTCCTCGATCATCGCCTCCATGGTGGTGGCGTAGGTGTACTTGCCGTGGTCGTAGCACCACTTGCAGTAATGGTCGGTCGTGGCGCCTGTGGCATCGGTGCCGCAGTCGTCGGGCGTGAGTATCATGCCGCAGCTCTGGCAATAATGCTCGGGCATTTCGAGCAGGTGGGACAACGGCTCTCCGGTTACGGCGGCAATGAGCTTCATCATGTCGATGCCCGGGGTGACCTCGCCGCGCTCCCAACGGCTGATGGCCTGGCGTGTGATGAAGAGCTTAGCGGCGAGCTGCTCTTGGGTAAGGTGATGGGCGCGACGGATGGCAATGAGCTTTTCTGCAAAGGCCATAGCGGCTCCTTTCTGCTGGTTGATGGCTTAAGCATACGCGGTGACAGGCGCCCTTCCAAGCAACCGCTGGTTGCACGACGGGGGACCGCGGCGAAGAATTGCGCGTAACGCCCCATGCCCCCATGCCGTACAATGACCGGCATGGAACCTATCGCACACATACATACCGACCTGCCGCAGAAGTTCGGCATCCCGCGCAACAGCTTTTTGGCGCCCCATCTGCAGGGACGCATCGTTTTTGAGCCGGAATTTGCCTCCAATGCAGCGGTTGAGGGTCTGGACTCCTTCTCTCACCTGTGGCTGCTGTGGCGCTTCGAAAACGGAACGCCCGGCGGCACGGCTAAGGATATTGCCGTCGACGCTAAAACGCAGGACAGGTCCGGCACCAACGTCAAGTGGTCGAAAACCGTGCGCCCGCCGCGTCTGGGTGGAGCCGAGCGCGTGGGCGTGCTTGCCACGCGCAGTCCGTTTCGCCCTAACCCCATCGGGCTCACCTGCGTTAAGCTCGACCGCGTGGAGCTTACCGACGACGGCCCCATCATCCATGTGCTGGGAGCAGATCTGCGCGACGGTACGCCCATCTACGACATTAAGCCCTACATTCCGTTTGCGGACTGTCACCCGGATGCGACCGGCGGCTGGATTGAGGATGCTCCGTGGCAAGAGCTCGATGTTGAGTTTCCGCAAGCGCTACAGGATATGGTCCCGCCCGCAAAGCTCCCCGGCTTGGTCGAAGTCCTTCGCCAAGACCCACGCCGCGCAGGCAGCAAGCACGAGCCAAACCGCATTTACCACTTGGCTTACGCCGGGCTCGACATATCGTTTACGGTCGATGAAACCCAGCTAACCGTAGTCGCCGTCAACGACGCGCGAGACTAACCAGCCATTCGCCCGCACCCGTCAAATTAAGCGCCAAACCCCGCGCCAAAACCGCCCGTGCTGGTGGACAATAGCGCCTATCGAAACAGTCTACTTTGCACGGGGGTCCAGCATGAAATACGACTTCACTTCAATCATCGACCGCCACGGCATGGACTCCATCGCCGTTGACTCTTGGGGCGAGATCCCCGGTATGGCTCCGAACGCACCCGACGAGGGCTTCGACCGCATCCCCATGTGAGTGGCCGACATGAATTTTGCCACGGTGCCCACGGTCCAGGAACACATCATTCAGCGTGCCCAGCACCCCATGTTTGGCTACTTTAACCCGCGCGCTGAGTACTTCGATCGCATCATCGAATGGCAGAATCGCCGCAATGGCGTCGAAGGTTTGAGCCCTGAACATATCGGCTACGAAAACGGCGTGCTGGGCGGCGTCGTGTCGACGCTGCGCGCGTATGTCCAGCCGGGCGATGCGGTGCTGGTCCACAGCCCTACCTACATCGGCTTTACCAAGTCCATTGAGGCCGCGGGCTATCGCATTGTCCACAGCCCGCTTAAGTTCGACGACCAGGGCGTGTGGCGTATGGACTTTGAGGACATGGAGCACAAGCTCGCCCAAAACCACATCCATGCCGCGGTGTTCTGCTCGCCGCACAATCCCTGCGGCCGCGTATGGGAGCGCGACGAGATTGAGCGCGCCATGGACATCTATCGCCAGCACAATTGCGTGGTGATCTCGGACGAGATTTGGTCCGATATCATCCTGCCGGGGCACAAGCACATCCCGACGCAGTCGGTGAGCGGGGATGCCCGCATGCGCACGGTTGCCCTCTATGCGCCGAGCAAGACGTTTAACCTGGCGGGCCTGGTCGGCAGCTACCACATTGTCTACAACGAGACGCTGCGCGACCGCGTGTGCGCCGTGTCCAACAAGACTCACTACAACGAGATGAACGTCCTCTCCATGCATGCGCTTATCGGTGCCTACCAGCCGCAGGGCTACGAGTGGGTGGACGAGCTCAACCAGGTGCTTGCCGGCAATATCGAGTACTTCTGCGATTACGTGGACGAGCATTTTGAGGGCGTGTCTTATTCGCGTCCGCAGGGCACGTACATGGTGTTTCTGGACTGCACCGAGTGGTGCCGAGAGCATGGCCGCGATATTCAGTGGTTGCTCGATGAGGGGGCACGCGTGGGCGTGGGGTATCAGGACGGCCGCCCGTTCCACGGACCCTGCCACATTCGCGTGAATCTGGCGCTGCCGCTTTCGCGCGTAAGGGAGGCGTGCGACCGCCTGGACCGCTACGTTTTTAATGCACGGTAAGTGAGCACTGCATGCGGGGCCTTCTGCCAAGTCGGCTGGAAGGCCCCACACGGTAAAGCGCCTGTAACAATTGGGCACTCGTGTGGTTTTGTTTGCTATTATCTTTAACCATTTAAGTCTGTAAACAGGATCGTATGGAGCTCGATGAAAAGATCCCGTCGCTCGGTTGCCATTTCGTTGTTTGTTGCGCTTGCAGTGGCGAGCGTCTTTGTCGTAGCGATAGCTGGCTGCTCCGGGTCGAATGACGGAGCCTCGACGTCTGCATTAGAAGGTCTGGACGCCTCGCAAGTCAAAGACGACGACCTTAAGACGCTCAACGTCGGCAGCGACCTCTACCCGCCGTTTGTGTATACCGACGAGTACGGCGATATCGTTGGTCTGGATGTCGAGATATTGACCGAGGCTTTGGCCCGCATTGGTTACAAGCCAAAGTACCAGCTGATCGACTGGGAAAAGAAGAAAGAGCTGCTGGCGAGCGGCGAGCTCGATTGCGTCATGGGCAGCTTTAGCATGACGGGTCGCGAAGACGAGTATCGTTGGGCCGGCCCGTACCTTGCGAGCCGCCAGGTGGTCGCGGTCGATCCCCAGAGCGATATCTACACGCTTGCCGATCTTGAGGATAAGGTCGTGGCGGTCCAGTCCACCACCAAGCCCGAGGACATTTTGCTCAATCGTACAAATGAAAACGTTCCGCAGATCAAAGAGCTCTACTGCTTTTCGGACCGCTCATACCTGAACCCGGCGCTCGTCGAGGGTCTGGTCGACGCCATCGCCGCGCATGAGTCTTCGCTGCTCACCTACGAAAAAGACTATGGTGTGACGTATCGAATTTTGGATGAGCCGCTGCTTGAGGTTGGTTTGGGTACCGCTTTCGATATCAACGATACGCGCGGCATCGACGTTAAGCTCACCCATGCCTACCAGGAAATGCTAGCCGACGGCACCATGAAACGCCTGGTGTCAAAGTACTTTGATGACCCTTCGCCCTTTTTGAATATAGAGGGCCTGTCATGATCGGTGCACCCGACCACGCCGTAGAGAAGCGGGGCAATCGTTCGGCAGGGGCATGGTTCCTTGTCGCCCTGCTGGGGATAGCGCTCTCGGTTGTTGCCGGTATGATGAGCTACGGCTACACGACAGCTCAGGCCGAGCAGCGCTTTGCCGACGTTGTCGATTACGTGGCGACGCAGAGCCTTTCCTACGATGCATTCAATAGCGCCTATACGACCAAAAACCTGATTCGCGTTATGGAGATCGCCGGAGAGACAGCGCGCGATATGGAGCGCGACGGTTCGGTGGATAACGCCATGCTGGAGCAATATGCCGACCAGTTCAACGTGAGCGCACTGATCGTGACGGACGCATCGGGCAATTTGGTGTCCGAGTCCTCGACGGATGGCGTGGGCTACGAGTCGCTCGCTACGTATCTCAAGGAAGCACCCGTGCTGGAGGTGGCGGCCCATCCGCTTAAGTCCTATACCGCCCGCATCACGCTTGCGGATGATTCGGTCGCAGACATTGGCTGCGTAACCCGGCGGGATGACGAGGGCATCGTTGTTGCGGTAAGGCATCAGAGCGCGAAGGCAGTTGCAAGCAATACGCTCAAACTGCAGAGCCTGCTCGGTGGTTATGAGACCATCGACAGTGGCAATATCGTGATCGAAAGCGATGGCAAGGTCGTTGCGACCAATGTCGTTGAACCCACCATATTGGGCGTATTCGATCTGCCTGCAACGGATGTCTTTATTGTCGACGGTATTAAGGATCGATGCCTGCCCGGCAAAGTCCGACTGGTCAACGCCAACGGCGAGTGGTATTTGGGCACATTTGGAAAAGCGCGCGGGTTCTACGTGTACACCTATGCCTCGGCGCGGCGCTACTTTGAGGTCGTCGCGGCTGTTGCTGCCGGCGTGCTGGTGCTCTACGGCGGTGTTATAGCCGTTGTTGTGATGGCGCGCCGCCGCGCTGATCGTCGACGTTTGACGGACTTGCTGCAGCAGGAGCGCGACTATGGTGACAGGCTGGCTAAGGCAGCGCGTGAGGCCTCGTCTGCCAACTCGGCAAAGACGGAGTTTCTACGTCGCATGAGCCACGATCTGCGCACGCCCATCAACGGCATTCGCGACATGGTCGAGGTCGGCGATGCCAATGCGGACGATCTGCAAAAGCAGACCGAGTGCCGCTCAAAAATCTGGACGGCATCGGGACTGCTGCTCGACCTTGCCAACGAGGCGCTCGATATGAGTCGCCTGGAGAGCGGGCAGATTGACTTGGAACTCGTGCCCGCAAATTTGGTGGCCCTCAATCGCGAGGTGTGCGATATTCTGGAGCGCCAGGCCGAGGAGCGTCTGGTGACAATTATCTGCGACCAGCAGACGCTTAATCATCCCTATGCACGGGTGAGCGTGACGCATCTCAAGCGCTTATTGGTCAATATTGCCGGTAATGCCGTCAAGTACAACCGCCGGGGCGGCTATGTTCGTCTGGTGTGTCGCGAGGTGGAGTCGGTGGATGGCGTCCCCGTCTATGAATACACGATCGCCGACAACGGCATTGGCATGAGCGAGGAGTTCCAACAACACCTCTACGAGCCGTTTTGCCGCGAGGAGCAGCAAGTGGAGGGCGCTTCATCGGGAACTGGCCTGGGCGCGCCTATTGCCAAACAGTTGGTCGAGCTTATGGGCGGAACCATGAGCTTTACGAGTGTCTTGGGGCAGGGGACGACGTTTATCATCCGCCTGCCGTTCGAGAAGTGCGACCGCTCCGAGATTCCTCAGGCAGTTCGCGTAGATGCGGGCGACGGCGATGCGCTCCAGGGCCTGCGCGTTTTGCTCGTAGAGGATAACGATCTGAATGCCGAGATCGCGCAGTTTACGCTCAGCCGTGCCGGTGCCGTCGTGACGCATGCTAAGGATGGCGAGTCTGCCGTTGAGGCGTTTGCCGCGAGCGCACCGCACGAGTACGACGTGGTGTTGATGGACATCATGATGCCTGGCATCGATGGCCTTGAGGCCACGCGTCAGATTCGAGCACTCGATCGCGAGGATGCCGTGACCACGCCGATTATCGCTGTGAGCGCCAACGCCTTTGCCGACGACCGCAGACTTTCGCGTGAGGCAGGCATGGACGCGCACCTGAGCAAGCCTGTGAGCTCGCAAGAGCTCGTCGAGGCGCTGGCGCACATCGCCGCCGACGCTTTATAACAATATGGCCCGGTTCCAAGGTGGGTTGGAACCGGGCCATATTGTTATTGATGAGGCCTGCTGAGAGGCTTACTTTTCTTGAATCTGCTTGCCGCAAAGATGCTCAATCGTAATCTCGTAGAGCTGGACGCCCTTGATGTCTTTGGCGATTTCCTCTTCGACTTCCTCGGCAGAAGGGTAGTACTTAAGCGCGAGCTGGCGGACTTTGTCCTCGATAAACGCGGGGGTGTCATTCGCCAGGCGACAACGGCCAAAGACCACGGTACTCATAACGTAGGGAGCCCAGTCACCGTCCTGGTACCACTCGTTGCCGTAAACGGTAAAGCAGACCTTGTCATCGCGCTTGAGTGCGTCGACCTTGTGGCCAGCCTTGGCGCCATGGAAATAAATCTTGTCGTGCTCGGCGTCAAAGAAGTAGTTGACGGGAATGGCGTACGGGTAGCCATCGTCGCCGTTGACGGCAAAGACGCCGCGCTTGCAGGTGGCGAGCAACTCGCGCGCTTCCTCGTCAGTGATGGCGCGTTTCTTTCGACGTAAGGGCCTAAATATCGTTGGTTTCCTTTCTGGTCGTGCGTGGTGGTTGAGCACAAACTATAGCGAAACGGATCCGTTTTTCTTGATGCGGGCGAGTATGTTTTTGAGCTTGTTAAAGTCGAGCGGTTTGGACAGATGGGCGTTCATGCCGGCATCGTGTGCCGCTTGGGCGTCCTCGGCAAAGGCGTTGGCGGTGAGCGCGATGATGGGGATATCGGCTGCATCGACCTTCTCGCTCAGACGAATCGCGCGGGTTGCCTCATAGCCGTCCATGCCCGGCATCATGATGTCCATCAGAATCGCATCGAAGCTGCCGGCGGGATGTGACAAGTACAGATCGACGACTTCGTTGCCATTGGCGGCGCGGGTGACCACGACGCCCTCGGATTCTAGCAGCGTCTGGGCAATCTCGGCATTCAATTCGTTGTCTTCGGCGAGCAACACGTTCATGTCGGCGAGCGAGCAGTCGAGCACCCCCTCGACCGTATCTGCCCGCGCCTGAGGGTTCTTGTCGATATCGAGCGGAATCTGGACGTTGAACGTACTCCCCACGCCAACCTCACTCGAAATCTCAATCGTACCGCCCATCAGTTCAATAAGCGACTTGACGATTGGCATGCCCATGCCGGTTCCTTGGAACTTGCTGCGCGCATCGTCACCTTCTTGGGCAAACGGTTCATAGATATGCTTTAAAAACTCGGGAGCCATGCCAATGCCGGTATCCGAAACGCTAAAGCAAAAGAGCGCGCGCCCATCATCGAGTGGCTTGGTCTTTGAACTAAAGGTGACGGAGCCGCCGCGCTTGTTGTACTTAATGCTGTTGTCTAACAGGTTGATTATGATCTGTCGGATATGGGTGGGACTGCCGATCATGTATGGCCCCGTGGCGTACGGCAGACTATTGTCCTGCATTGTGATGCCGTTATCGGATGCGCGGAGCTTGCACAGCACCAGCGTATCGTCACAGAGCTCTTTGAGGTTAAAAGGCGCATGTTCCAGAGTTAGCTTGCGGTCTTCGATTTTGCCCATCTCGAGGATGTCGTTGATCAGCGAGAGTAGGTGATTGGCGGCAACACGCGCCTTGGCGCGGCTTTCGCGGGCGGCCTGCATGTCGCCGTCTTTCAATTCCTCAATTTCGATAAGACCCAGGATGCCGTTGAGTGGCGTACGGATGTCGTGGCTCATGCGCGTGAGGAATGCCGTCTTAGCGGCGTTGGCGGCATCGGCTTTCTGCTGTTCTTTCTGCGCGCGGTGAAGCGACCAGACAAGGATGACGATGCCGGTGAGCAAAATGCAGATGACGACTGCCGCAATGACGATGCGGTTGCGGTAGAGAAGTCGAAACGCATCCGATTCTTGCGCCGAGTACGATGTGGGGGAATAACTGCTTGCAGAGAGCGATTCGCCAGCATTGACGATGCCCTTATTAATGATTCCCAACAGCACGGGCTTGCCGCGCGAAATCAAACACGATAGCTGTGCCGTGTCGGTGAGCTCCTGTGTTTGGAAATCCTCGATATCGTAGGTGTCGCGGATGGTTTTCAAGCGCGTGCTGGGGACAATGATGCAACTTGCCTCCCCCTTATTGAGGGCTTCGCGTGCCTCGTTGTCATTCGGATACTCGGTTACCTTTGCGTCGGGGAATAGGTTTGCGAGCTCAAAACGGTTGACGATCGCGTCTGCTGTGCAAGCGATGTTCTTAAGGTCACTGTTCAGGTTGCTGCTGCTGTGAATGGCGGCTAGGGAAACCGTTCCCATCGGGTTTGACAGGATGACCCCTGCCTGCTCGGCAAGCCAGTAGTCGCGAAACAACGGTAGGGCGACATCGATGGTCCCTGTGGAAAGGGCTTTGGTCATTTGCTCGTTGTTCGAGAACGCTACTGTTGCAACCGTAATGCCAAACTTGTCGTGCAACGTCGTTGCAAGCGAGGCGAGCGACCCTTCCATTTCGCCGTCGTCATTTTGCGTGCAGTAGGGGAGTTTGTTTTTAAGATAGCCGATCGTGATGGTGTTGTCGTTTGCTTTGAGCCAGGAGCGCTCGGGGCCGGTGAGCGATGATGAGCCGCTGTTTTGGGCCGAGTAATTCGCCTTGACCTCGTCGTTATAGCGTGGGTTGACGCGGGCGATTGCCGTCATGGCGGCATTGATATCGTTCATCAGGCCGGGGCGGCTTTTGGGGACGGCAAAATAGTAGTCACTCGAGCCAACGTAGAACATGGGCGACGCATCGGGCGACGAGATGGTGTCGTTCATGATGACGGCGTCGACTTCGTCGTTTGCGAGTGCGTCAAAGAGCATGGAGCCTCCGTCATACTCCCTGTATGTGCAGGTGATTCCTTCGTTGGCGAGCCACTGCTGGCCAACGAAGGTTTGCATAACACCGGAGTTGCAACCGATGGTAAGGCCCTGGAGCGCTTGGGGGTCACCCTTGGCCAGGTCGTCGCGATCGGGCTTGGCGTAGATGTAGTAGCGCTCGGCGCCCTCGGGGTTCGAGGAGAAGAGCAGCTTTTGGGCGCGTTCCTCGGAGTAGGAGATGTTGGGCATGAGGTCGATTTCGCCCGCCTCGAGCATGTCCATAAGCTCGGTGAAGGTGCCGGAGACGTATTCGTATTGCCAGCCCGGCGTGTAGTATGACAGCGTCTGCAGGTAGTCATAACCCCAGCCCGAGAGACGCTCGCCGGGGGTGCCGTCCTGGAAGCCTTCGTTGTTGATAAGCCAGCCAACGCGGACCGTCTTGACCTGCTGGTCAGAGTCGGCGGCAAAGGCGGGGACGGGTATGACGGCGCTCAGTACGGCGAACGCAGCAAGCGCGACGGCCAGGGTGCGACATATAACTGAACGAAGGACAGCGGAAGCTCTCACGTGCAATCCTAACGAATCGAGACAATACCGCATAAGGATACCAGCTCAGCCTGCCCAGTCGGCCGCCGCACCGCTAAACGGTCCCGTCCGGCAGTTGGGGACAGTCCCTTTCTGCCGGCACAGACGAT
>JAGZSF010000009.1 GCA_018381235.1 Collinsella sp.
AGCGGTCAGGAGCTTCACGAAATCAATCAGATCGGTCATGGGCATCACCTCCCGTCGCATGGAGGGCGCTGCCCGGCACATGGAACTGCCGTCAACAACAGCTATCTTATCAAATTACAGCATAATATACGAATATATGTTCGCTTATATTGGAGCTGCGAGCTGATGGGCGAGGACGTTCTGGAAAAGCTCGTGTACCGAAGCGAGCTCTTTAGGCGCCAGCATAAAAGCTATGTGCTCTTCTCGAAGCGCGGCTTTACGCAGGGATGTCGGGATGCTGCGGAGAGTAGGGGAGACGTCAAGCTGATCTCGTTTGCCGAGATGTGAGGGCGGGGATAATGAAGCGCGTCCTGATTTGATGCTGGGAATGGGATGTGCTTTCCTTTTGCGACCTTTGGCGGAAAGTGTGTCCCAGAATTCGGCCCCAGAATGGGATGCCGTTTCCGGATCGGCCCTCAGGCGGAAATTACGACCCGGAATCTGGCTCCAAAACGGGACACACTTTCCCATCGGGGCTTCAAACGGAAACCGTGTCCCGGAATCGAGCCTCAGGGTGGGACGCATTTTCCGGTAGAGGCCTGGGACGGAAGGCGTGTCCCAGAATCCGGTTAATCCGATGGCCAGGTGGTTGAGCGAGCGGGCTCCGAGGCTCCATTACTGAAAATTCATTTGTTAAACCTGGCAACCGTGGGTAGAATAAAGTCGACGGCAGCCTAAGGGTGATAGCTGGGCAGCGCCGTTACTTAGTTCAAGGGGTCAATGCCTTAACGGCGTCGACCCCTCTTCTTTTGCTTCGTACGCTGCTTAAGTGCCTCGGAAAGTCCGATAAGCGCCGTGAGGAGCGAGACCAAAGCGGTCAGGAGCTTCACGAAATCAATCAGATCGGTCATGGGCATCACCTCCCGTCGCATGGAGGGCGCTGCCCGGCACATGGAACTGCCCGTTTGATTAACCAGCCCTCTGTAGGTACACTGCATATTGATGGACTCGGGATGACCGCTGATTCAAGTCACCGGGCCTAAATCTTTTTCATGCATTTGAATAGAGCGGGCGACTCTCTTGGGGCGGTCTGCATGGCGTGCGACCGGCGCATGACGTTGCACCCCGCTTTTGTGTCCGCACGGGCGCCTATCCTTACGGCAATGTAGTCGCTTATGTAACAAGCGGCATTTGACGGAGAGAGGCCCTAACCGTGTCAGCTGAAAAGACGCCGGGTATCTCGGCTATCGATACGACGAACTTTGCGCGCCAGATCGTGCTGGACTTTGAGTTTGCGCCGGTGCCAAAGCAGCGCCAGCGACGTGGGCTGCGCAACGAGATTATCGAGGTCGGCGCCGTCAAGCTTGATTACCACGGCAACGTTATGGGCGAGTTCTCGCAGTTTGTGCAGACGGAATTTACCGAAGGCGTTGCGTTTTCCGTCCGCGAGCTTACGGGGATATCAGCCGTGGACACCGCGATGGCCGATCCGCTCTACATGGTGATCAAAAGGCTCAGCGATTGGATCGGTCGCTACTCCGCCCAGGTGGTTTGCTGGAGCGGGGCGGACCGGCGCCAACTTTTGACCGAGTGCCAGGCAAAACACATCGACCTTGCCGCATTTCCTACGGACTGGGCTGACCTGCAGGCGTTTTACACCTCGATCATGGACGTGGGCAGCCACGGGCGCGTCTCTTTGAGTGACGCGGCGACGTGGTTTGGCATCGAGTTTGACGAGTCGACGGGTCACGCCCACAGCGCCCTTGCCGATGCGCGCGTGACCGCCAAGCTGCTCAAGCAGATGATGGAGGGGGACTATCACGTGAGTCCGCACGCCCAGGAAGTCCGCCAGCGGTGGGGGATGGGCGAGCGACCCCAGACGCGCCTCTCCAGCAAGTGTCCCGAGCTGGGCGATCTGCTGTTGAAGCTGAAGGCGGAGGGGAGGTAGGAGGCAGACAGCCATCCGGAGGCGTCTGATCGGCGGCCCCTCGGGGCTTGCCCGTATCGTAGGCAATGCGCCGAATGCTCGCCATCGAAATTTATCGATGACCTATTGCAGACTGTAATGGGCCTGAGCCATCCCGGGGAAATTGCCGCGTGACCTATAATGTTTGGAACAGTTAAATGCGCTTTTTGCAATTGTGCAGATAGGTTTTGCTATGGTTTTCGATAAAGAGGCTTCGTTCGAAGAAGCGGTCATAACCGTGCTAAAGCAGCACGGCTGGGACGACGCGGGAGGTGTGCTTCGCTATCCCACCGAGCAGGACCTCATCGACAACTGGGCGAAGATTCTGTTCCAGAACAACGCCGACATAGACCGCCTGAACGGCTGCCCGCTCACCCAGGGCGAGATGGCGCAGATCATCGAACAAATCGAAACGCTCAAGACCCCACTCGCACTCAGCGGGTTCATCAACGGAAAGACCGTCGCCGTCACGCGCGACAACCCCGACGACGCGCTTCACCTGGGCAAGGAGGTGAGCCTGAAAATCTATGATCGTCAGGAGATCGCAGCCGGCCAGAGCCGCTACCAGATAGCTCAGCAGCCGGTCTATCCTGCGAAGAACAAGATTCTGAACGACCGCCGTGGAGACCTGTGCCTGCTCATCAACGGCATGCCGGTCATCCATATCGAGCTCAAGCGCAGCGGCATCCCCGTCAGCCAGGCCACCGGTCAGATCGAGAAGTATGCCCACGAGGGCGTGTTCACGGGGCTCTTCCGCCTGACGCAGATCTTCGTGGGGATGACCCCCGACGAGGCGCGCTATTTCGCCAACCCCGGCACGGGCGCATTCAACCCGAACTTCTTCTTCCACTGGGAAGACTTCAACAACGAGCCCGTCTGCGCGGGCGACAAACCCGGAACCGACGAATGGAAACGCTTCACTTCCACGCTGCTTTCCATCCCTATGGCACACCAGCTCATCGGCTTCTATACCGTGGCGGATAGCTCAGACGGCTGCCTGAAAGTCATGCGCAGCTACCAGTACTACGCGGCCGCCGCCATATCCGACAAGGTGCGCAAGTGCAAATGGGACGAGAGACCCAAGAGCAGCACCCCGGGGCGCCCCGGCGGTTACATATGGCATACCACCGGCTCCGGCAAGACCATGACGAGCTTCAAATCTGCCCAGCTCATAGCTGACTCGCGCGACGCCGACAAGGTAGTCTTCCTCATGGACCGCATCGAGTTGGGCACGCAGTCGCTCTCCGAGTACCGCGCGTTCGCAGACGACGCCGACGACGTGCAGGGGACCGAGAACACGCAGGTGCTGAAGTCGAAGCTCGCGAGCGACGACCCCAAGAACCGCCTCATCGTGACCTCTATCCAGAAGATGAGCAACGTGAAGGCCGGCGAGGGCAGAATCACCCAGGCGGAACTCAACCGCCTAGCCTCCAAACGGATCGTGTTCGTCATCGACGAGTGCCACCGCTCCACTTTCGGCGAGATGCTCCAGGACATACGCCGCGCGTTCCCCAACGCGCTGTTCTTCGGCTTCACAGGTACGCCGATCCTCGACGAGAACCAGAAGAAGGGCTCCACCACCGCCATGGTGTTCGGCGAGTGCCTGCACCGCTACAGCATCGCCGACGGCATCCGTGACGGCAACGTGCTGGGCTTCGACCCCTACATGGTGACCACCTTCGACGACTACGACGTGCGCGAGGCCGTGGCCCTCGAGCAGGCTAAGGCCTCGAGCGTCGGCGAGGCCATCTCCGACGAGCACAAGAGCAAGGTCTTCTATCACTACATGGACCAGGCGAAGGTCCCCATGGGTCCCATGGTTGACGGCGCTGGCAACCACATCAAGGGCATTGAGGACTTCCTGACCCGCGCTCAGTACTGGCCCGATACGCCGCACCACGGCAAGGTCGTCGAGGACGTGCTGCGGCGCTTCCCTGTGCTTTCCCACGGCAACAAGTTCCACGCAATTCTGGCGACGAGTTCCATCCCCGAGGCTATTGATTACTACCGCGCCTTCAAGAGGGAGGCACCGCAGATGAAGGTGACGGCGCTCTTCGACCCAAGCATCGACAACGATGCCGGCTCCACTGTGAAGGAGGACGCTCTGGTCGAACTTATCGAGGACTACAACAAAGCATTTGGCCAGGAGTTTACCATTCCCACCTGGCCCGCCATGAAGAAGGACATCTCAGCGTGCCTTTCCCATAAGAAGCCCTACGTCAACGTCGACGCCAACCGCGAGAGCCGCATCGACCTGCTCATCGTGGTGGACCAGATGCTCACGGGCTTCGACTCCAAGTGGCTCAACACGCTCTATCTCGACAAGGTCATCGACTACGAGAGCATCATCCAGGCCTTCAGCCGCACCAACCGCCTGTTCGGCCCTGACAAACCCTTCGGCACGATCCGCTATTACCGCCGTCCCCACACCATGAAGGGGTATATCGAAGCGGCAGTGAAGCTGTATTCGGGAGACCGCCCGCTCGACATGTTCGTCCAGAAACTACCGGAGAATATCGCGTTGATGGACGCGCGCCTTCAGGAGATACTCATGGTCTTCGAAGCAGCTGGCGTAGGGGACCTCTCCAAGCTCCCCGCATCGCAGGAAGCCAGGCGCAAGTTCGCCAAGGAGTTCGTCGAGCTCAACGAGTTCCTCGAGGCCGCAAAGGTGCAGGGCTTCACATGGGAGCAGGACACCTACGAGTTTGAGGTGGAGCCGGAGGAAGGCGAGCCGAGGGGCAAGTCCTTCTTCGTGCAACCGGTCATCGACGAGCGGACCTACCTCATCCTCGTGCAGCGGTACAAGGAGCTGTTCGCAGGAGGGGGCGGGCCTGGCGACGCGCCCGAAGCGCCCTACGAGCTCGATGGTCATATAACCGAGATCGACACGGGGCTCATAGACAGCGACTACATGAACGCGAACTTCGAGAAGTGGCTGAAATGCCTTGAGCAGGATGACGAGGGCCTTGCCGCCGCGCGTGAGGAGCTCCACCGATCGTTCGCGTCCCTAAGCCAGGATGACCAACGCTTCGCTGAGCTGTTCCTCCACGATGTCGAGCGAGGGGACGTCGCCCTGGAAGACGACAAGACGTTGAGGGATTACATTACGTCCTATGCCCGCAAGGCGAAAAACGCTCAAGTCGAGCGAATCGTCGAGGCGCTCGGCATAGACGGCGAGCTTCTTGCCAACATGGCTGCGCTCGACCTGACGGAATCGAACATTAACGAGTTCGGACGCTTCGACGATTTGAAGGACTCGGTGGACAAGGCGCGCGCCAAGGCCTTCTTTGAGCAGAAGGAAGGCAGAACGCTTCCCCTGTTCAAGGTGAACACCCGTGCGGCGGCGCTGTTGAAGAAGTTCATCCTAGAAGGCGGCTTCGACATCGACGAATGAGCGGCTTTTTTGAACAGACGAAATCGAAAGTTAGTCTATCTGAGGGGACGCATGCGACCATGCGCCCCCTCGTTTCAACTTGGGAACAGCGTAAGCTAGGCAGCATTGCGGCTTCATTTGATTACGGCTTGAACGCAGCCGCAACTGAATATGACGGTCAAAACAAATATCTTCGCATCACCGACATTGACGACACAACACATGAGTTCTTGAAAAGCGATCTTACAACTCCGTTGGCTGATCTTGCAATGAGTGCAGATTATTTACTGGAGGAAGGCGATTTGCTCTTTGCTCGTACGGGCGCAAGTGTTGGAAAAACCTATCTGTACAGGCAATACGATGGAACGGTCTACTTTGCTGGATTCCTGATTCGCGCACGAATCGGAGAAAGTGCTGACCCCGAATTCGTCTATCAGGCAACCCTGACCGATGCCTACAAGAAGTATGTTGCCATAACCTCGCAGCGATCCGGCCAGCCTGGCGTCAATGCTCAGGAATACGCAGATTATCAATTGATGCTTCCTTCTAGAACGGAACAGCAGCAAATTGGGATGACGTTGCGGTCTCTCGACAACCTCATCACCCTTCATCAGCGTAAGCTTGAGCTGTTAAGGAATATCAAGAAATCGCTGCTGGATAGGATGTTCGTTTAATAACTTTCGTGAGTTGTCTCTTGTTTCGAGCCCCAGAACCGCCGATTTCGCTATGTTGAGTTGGCGGTTTTTCGTTCTACTGAGGATAATAATGTTGTGCGCCTTGCCATTAGACTGTCACTGATGAAGGGTGATGAGGGTGTCAACGCGCCCCAGACAAGCTGAAATCACCCGTTGCTCTTCGAGATTTGCTGGCATTGTGACTTCGATATCCGCGAATCTGTTGTATTTCAGAGTTTGGGTATCTTTCGAGTTCCCCTGCGAATCGCACAGATATTTATATAACATCTCAGGCCGCTTCAGAAGATAGCCAAAGCATGTTGAGTCTAGCTCGATGGCAGGTCTAGCAACTACGTAAGCTGGGCTAACAATACCATCGTAATCACTTGACCCAACAGCGCCCTGCCACATTCGCATGCTGTTGTAGACAACGTCGCCCTTGTGAACCACTTTGTAATTTGCAAGGCTCGCGCCTGGATTTGTATCCCTGTCCGATTCCGATGCGGGATATATTCCTTTAGCCACACTGACAGATAGGATCTCCATCGATGATGAGCGCTCATTGCTTTCGAAGAATAATCCCCCCAACTTACGCTGTTCCCAAGAAAGATACTCGTATAAGCCACGGTATTGGCACTTACGCTGATGAAGGGTGATGAGGGAATCGAGATTGAGAACAACCGATGATATGCGCTTTTGCTCGCTTTCCGACGGGTAAGAGATCTCAACTTCAGCGATGTCGTTACCATGGACGTGTACGACCGATTTTCCTTGTGCCCGCTTTGCCAAATCGTCATGGGCTTTGCTGTACGTTATGGCAAGCGCGGTGTAGTCCGGATCGAGCTTGCCTGTCGGGGTGACGACGTTCAAATCACCACCCAAAATGATTCCTGACCTGCGCACGGATGATGCGATGGCGATATCTTCTGCCGTCTCACCGGATGCAGGAACGATCACTTCGTTGCCCCTTGAAAGAATCGATCCATCCTGCTCAACGGTAAAAGTGTCTACTTCCTCGATACGCGATTCGTATTGGGTATACAGGCGTCCATATAAGATTAGTGGGGTGCCGGCATCCCTAATGTCAGCTTTGCTGTATCCATGTCCCTTAGAAAACGTGCATAGCTCTCCCAACTTACGCTGTTCCCAAGGGTCAGTGAAACCCTCGAAGCGGATTTCGGGTTCGGTCTCGCCGAGTTTCGGAAACATCTTGTCGAGCATCGATTTCTTCACCGTGCACAGCTTGTCGTACTTACGCTGATGAAGGGTGATGAGGGAGTCAAGCTCGGCTAAGCTCTTCGCAATTGCCTTCTGCTCGGCGTGATCGGCAGGCACGGCGAAGAACGATTGTGAAATCAGATTCCAATCTGCGCGAGGCATCTTAGAGCCCGAAGATACATTTGCGAGCCTTTGGAAGTTGTTCGTTTGAATCAGCCGATACAAAAATGAACTGTCACACTTTGTTGCCCTAAGGACCCAAAAATCACCAACAGCTACACCATTGAACTGCGGGTATAGCCAATTCATCAAATAAGGACGAAGCTTCCCGTATAGAACATCTCCGGCGTAAAACTTAATTCCCGTTTTGCCGCCTTCTTTGTCGCGCAAATCTTTGTTCAGCGTGCCCTCGCCGGAAACGATGTCCTCGTATTCGACTTGAGGCAAATCGGAATCGCTTGACTGAATGGAGACCCTGTCGGTCAGATCGGAGAACTTACGCTGTTCCCAAGGGTCAGTGAATCCCTCGAAGCGGATTTCCGGGGTATTTTGTTTCTCTGCCATGCTACTCACCGCCCAACAGCTTGCGCAGCTCGGCGATGCCAGCCATGTCGTACTCATTGCCCGTAAGCTGGCCCAGCATGTCTGCTAGCTGGCTTTCTGCATCATCTATCTGGTTGCACACGTCCGAGTAGGTTGTCGCGTATTTGGCGTTGAGCACAGCCACCTTCGCGATGAAGTCGCTCACAACGGTTTCGGGAAGAGCCAGAAGCTCGGTCTGCAACGGCTCTATCCACTTGGCAACCAATAGATCGTCGCACTGGGCATCGGTCAGGCCCTCGATGACTTCCTTGGTCGTCTCCTCAAGAGCCACTCTCGCTTCCCTGTTTGCCTTCTTGAGGCTTTTCTCCTCATCGAGCAGCGCCTGCGCACGAACCAGACCTTGCTCAAAATCGTTTTCGGGGTGCTTTCCGATAGCCTTCACAGCCTTCTTGAGCTCAGTCGCCACAAACGAACCTTCGTCATTGACAGCAGCGGAAGACCCCTTGTCCTCCTCATCGAAACTCTCGAGAATCTCGTCTATTTCCTGCGATATCTCGCCTAGACGGGAATCACGGGAAGTAATCTCCTTGACGTCTTCGGCAAGCAGGTGCTCTTGCACAAGCGCAAACGGCAGGATGTGGCCAGCCCAGCCGTCCTGTACCTCGACGTCTTTGCCGTTCTTCTTCTTGACCACCATGTTCGGGTCTACCTTGCGCACGGCGGTTTTCCCCTCGGTTTGGATGACCTCCAAATCGCCGGAGATTCCCACCCAGGCATCGTCGAGCGCCTGGTAGGCGTCGTAGCCGTCGACCAGGGCCGTGCCCGCCAGTGCGTCTTTCAATAGCGCCGCGATGACCTCTTCCTCGGCCACGGTATCAACTTCATCGGCGCCGTCTACCAAGCGGCTTCGCAGCGTGGCAGGTAAATCGCTTATCGCATTACGGTATCCGTCCAGAAAGGCACGGACATCGGCATTTTCCTTCGCCGTTTGCGCAACGTCGTCGGTCGCGGGCACAAGACACGATCCACCTGCGTCACGGTAGAGTTGCCCTTTGAGGCTCGGCCATACCTTCCAATAGCGCTCGAGCGCGTCCACCTCGGCCTTCGGCACGCCGCCGAACATGGTGGCATACACGTCCCAGCTTTCGGCGGCCGTGCTCGAGTCCACATAGCGCGGGATGTTGAGGTTATAGTCGTTGGCGCGGATCTCGTCGATGGGAACCAGGCGGCTGAACTTGTCGACGGTCGCGTTCGTTGTCACGGCGTCGACGATACGCTTGATGTCGCTTGCCCGCAGCTTGTTGTTCTTGCCTTCTTTCACGAAGTGCTTGGAAGCGTCCACCACCAAGACGTCGCTCGACTCGCGCTGCTTGCGCAGCACCATGATGATGGTGGGGATGCCCGTGCCGAAAAAGATGTTGGCAGGAAGACCTATGATGGCCTGGATATGGCGGTACTCCACCAAGTTTTTTCGGATGGTGCCTTCATCGCCGCCGCGGAACAGCACGCCGTGCGGCAAGACGATGCACATGATGCCGTCGGGGCGCAGGTGGTATAGGTCGTGCAGCAAAAAGGCGTAGTCTGCCTTGGACTTGGGCGCCACACCGAACTTGAAGCGCGGGTCGAGGTCCTTGTCTTCCGGATCCCAGTTCTGGGAGTAAGGCGGATTCGACACCACGGCATCGACGAAGAGCGGATCGTAGGTCTCATCCTTGTTCTCGACGGTGTCGAACCAGGGCCAGTCGTCTTCGAGTGTGTCGCCATTGCGTGCCACGATGTTGTCAGGAAGAATTCCACGCATGACCAGATTCATACGTGTGAGGTTGTAGGTGTTCTCCTTAAGCTCCTGTGCATAATACTTGATGGAGTCCGGGTCGCCGTTGCGGCGCGCCACGGCCTTGCCGATGTTGATGAGCAGCGATCCCGATCCGCTCGTGGGGTCGTAGATGGTGATGTTCTCGCGTCCGGCCAGGTGCCACGAGATTATCTCACTCATGAGCATGGACACCTCGTGCGGCGTGTAGAACTCGCCGGCTTTCTTACCGGCGTTGGCGGCAAAGTTGCTGATGAGGTACTCGTAGATGAAGCCGAGCACGTCGTAGTCCTGGCGACCGTCCATCGGGATGTCCTTGATGAGGTAGATGAGATCGCGAGCGGCCTTGGACTGGCTCCGTGCGTCGGTGCCGAGTTTGGAGAGACCGATCTGCAGCGTGTCGAAGATGCCGTCGAAGACACGCTTGCGGGCGGGATCGATGTTGCGGCTAAAGGCAGAGAGGGCGTCGCGAACGTTCGAAATCTCGAAGTCGCCGCCTTTGGCGACCCAGGTGGAGAAGAGGTTCTCGTAGGCGATGAAGTAGCCGCACTCGCCCTTGACAAACTCGACCGTTTCTTCGTCGTCTTCCACGAGGCTCGGCAAATCCTCCTCGGCGAAATCACGTGCCTTCAGGCGGGTGACTTCGGTCTCGGAGAGGAACTTGTAGAAGATGAAGCCCAGGATGTAATCCTTGTATTCATTTGCCTCGATTTTCGAGCGCATCTTGTTGGCGGATTCCCATATCTTTGATGCCAATTGCTGCTTGTTCATCTAGTTTTCCTCGCTTCTATAGACTTGGTTGAGCGTTTCTCCGTCGTCGCTTACCCATTCGGTCCAGCCGTTCTGGCTGCCGCCGAGCACGAACACCGCCGCGGCGCTGGGCGTCGGGAACTCGAGATCTCTGGCGAGCTCTGCGATACCGCCCGAATCGCCGAAGATCTCCCTGCGCGCGGCCGCGACGGCCGCGTTTTTCAGCACGGGTCTCGAGAGGTTCACTTTCGAGCCAGCGAGCACGGTGAAGTGCCCGGTGGCCTTGTCGTAGCGTCCCGCCCCGCGTATGCCGTTCTTCTTCGTGTGGAAGACCGCCGGCGCACCAGCCGGACCCTGGTCGACCCTATCGAGGTCGTACCCCAGAGCTGCCATCCTGAAGAGGATCCTATCGTGCAGGCGTTCGACGGCCTCTTCCTTGTACGGGTCGATGTAGGGCTTGGGCGTCGCCGAGTTGTCGGTCTCGTACGAGCCGTGGGTACGCACGTAGTCGATGGCCTTCGCCTCGAGAACGTCCAGTGCATCCCTGCTGATGTTCTGGTCGTCATCGAGGAACATAACGGCCTTGTTCCAGAACTCCTTTTTCGCCTTGTGCGCGTCGAGCCGGGCGATGCCCTGGGTCGTCTGCCCCGCGTAGACGCGGCTCACGTTGCCGTGGTCCTCGTCGAGCAGGTAGTAGACGCCGCGCTGCGGGATGTTCGGCAGCGACTTCGCCTCGGCGAGGTCTTCCCTCGGAACGACGACGGTCACAAGCGACTCGCCGTCGATGCGGCAGATGCGGATGCGGTCCGGCTGCGCGCCTATGAGCTGGACGGTGAGAGTCTTGACCCGGATCATGCTCACGCCCCCTTCTTCGCGAGCTCTTCAATCATGCACGTGCGCACGAAGGCGGAGAAGCTCATGCCCCGCAGGGCCGCCTCTTCCTTCGCAGCGTCGCGCAGGGTATCGGGGATGCGAAGGGTCACGGAGACCTGGTCGCCGTCCACCAGGAAGCTCCTGATCTCGGTCTCGTCGGGGTTGCTCTTGATGAGTTGCTTGTAGCTATCGGGCATCTGCGCTCCCATCGCTCGAAATGCAATACAAATGCGTTTACAGAATTATAGCGTTGCATTGCTGGCGACTGTTGAGGCGAACGGGTGAACGGCAATATGGTCAGGCGTGGAATCAAAGAGTCAGGCAGGGACAATCCTGCCAACAACGTTGTCTCGGTCTCGCGTGGCGGGTGCGTTTGCCTACGCCATCGCGATCCCGCGCGCCGCACTCAACAGCTCGTACTCCCTCTGACTCCACTGACGCAGCTCGGCAGCCTCGACGGCATCACGACACAGGTCCAAAAACACCTCGGCGCCCTCGCAGAAGCACTCGCGGGCAAAGTCGCCCGAGCCGTCCGCGATGCACGTGCCGTCTGCAAACAGCTTCCAGCTGGACGGCTCGCGCGAATCGTCTCCGAGCAGCCTGATCTGCAACACATGTGGATTGCCAGCAGCACAGAGTTCTTCCTCGAGCTTCTGTACCGTAAAGCGCATCTGATGGGAGAGACTGCTCTTGACCATGGCCGAGGCATAGCCGCTCGGCCCGTCCAGAAGATGCATTCGTTTTGGCTTGGTTGCCAGGTTGTGGAAATTGCGCTCGCTGCGCACGGAGAAATTGTCCATACGGACTCCTTTCATCGGTGTTGGCAGGGCCACCGTGCCTCTTGGCCGGTTGGCGTCGGGATCGTGGAGCCAACTCTCTACCCCGACTCTGGATAAAACGCGCCCGCTCCTTGCGGGCACGATGGAGTCTATCAGCGCACGCGGACAAAAATCAACCCCGTGCGGCAATGAGCGCACGGGGTTGATTTGGTCTACGGCCCTCAATTTTTGGCATTTGTTATTCGTCGTCTCCGTCGTTGGGGTCGCCCTTGAGGGTGTTGATGTCCAGGTACTGGTTGTCGTCCTCTTTTTGCTGCGTTGCCGATTCGGACGCGGTGGGGCCGCGGAATAGCTGGAATCCCTCAAATGCGATCACGCCGAGTAAGGCCACGATAATTGCGATAAAGACGATCTTTGCCGCTTGGGGAAACTCGGAGAAGTGCGGCGGCTCTTCCTCGGTGTAGTAGTCGGCAAAGCGCTCGTCGTCGGTGCCGCGGGTATACGACGATGTCGATGCGGCCTTTACGCCGGTCTTGTTGTGCTCGGGAGCGGACGCGTCGGCAAACGGGCCGTTATCGTATGCGCTCGATGCGGATCCGTAGCCCTCGGTCTCAATGCGGGAGGCACGGGGCGCGGCATCAAAGCGGTTATTGTACGCTGCTGTTTCGTTGTAATCGGAGTCGCGCTCCTCGGCAACTGCAAACAGCGGGTTGACCGGAATATCGAGCGCCGGCATGCCGGCCGAGGTCTCGTCCAAGTCGGCCGCGGCCCAGGAATCGAAGGCAAACTGGCGGTTGGCGAGGTCGTCCAGATCCATAACGGGCGGCTCGAGTTCGGGTTCGGGCTGGGGTTCGGGAGCCGCGTATGTCGGCTGATGCGGGGTGGCATACGCGGGTGTGCTGCTGGGCGCATGGCGCTGCGTCGCCGCGGCAAGAAACGCCGCCGTCTCGGACGGATCGCTGGTGGGGCGGGGCGCAGGGGCGGCCTGGCGCGGCGCCTGCATGATGGGGCGGGTGACAAAGTCATCTGCGGGCACGGATGCCGGCGCGGGCGTCGTGGCCGGGGCGGGAGCAGCGGCCGACGTAGGCTTTGGGCCTGCCGAGCGAACCCCACCGCCCATGAGTTCATCGGCGGTCCAAGGGCGGTCGCTCATCACGTCGTCGAGGCTCAACGCAAACAGATCGTCTTCGCCCTCGTCAAACGCGCGTTTCGCATGCCTGGCGGCAGAAACGAAGCCTCCGCGGCCGTTGCGTGATGCGTTGCTCGACCCCATCTTGTTCCATCCTTTCGAACTGTCTATCTCATCGATTATATGGAACTTGCTCCGCGGCCGAGTCTTGGATTCGTGCATTTTGGAACTCACGCCCAAAAGGGGAGAGGTGACCCGGCCGAGTTGCCTACTTGTCGCCGGCGGCAGCCTTTGCCTCGTTGAGGTAGCTATAGAAGCTGTACTTAGAGATGCCAAAGAACTCGCAGGCACGCTCGCTCGACTTGGAAATGAGGAAGGCGCCGCGACGGTCGAGGTAGCCAATGGCGCGAATGCGCTCATCTTTGGTCATAAGGGCTGCGGGCTTGCCCACGTATTGCTCGCACTCGCGCAGCAGATCTTCGAGCAGGTCGCCGATGTTTTTGGTAATGGGCTCGGGCTCGGTGTAGCCCGTGGCGCCGGTGCCGGTAAAGGCATCGAGCGAGCGCTCAAAAGCCTTCATGAGCGTAATGTCAAAGTTAATGCCCAAAATGCCGACGGGCTTGCCCTCGTCGTTGCGGATAAAGATGGTCGAGGACTTGAGCAGCTTGCCATCGGTGGTTTTGGTGAGGTATGGCTCGCGGTCGCGCACGTCGGTGGTGCCCTCGTGCATGGACTCAAACACAATATGGCTGGGGCCGTCACCCAGTTTGCGCCCGCTGACGTGGCCGTTTTCGATCACTACGATGGAGTGGTCCACGTCCTCGGTCTCCAGATCGTGGACGACGATTTCGCAGTTGGGGCCAAATTGGAGTGCCAGGCCGTGTGCAAGGCGCTTATAAAACTCAATCTGTGCGGGGGTCATAGGTGCCTTCCTAAAAATTAGTTTGGGTTCACTGTGCCATAAACCACACCTGTTCGCAAATAGCGAAAGTGTCACTGCGTTATGTGACCGTTCGTCGGCGAAAAGGTACCGATTACGGCAACAAACAATTTGTTAGGTTTGCCAAGCAAAAAGTGTGATAGAACAGTGCTAACAAACTTTTTGTTTGGCATCCACATAAAAGTTCAGTCGCATGAATGGGAATGGGCTGAAACGCGTATGCGGGGGCCGGCAAGAGAGGACTTAAGGAGTTCACCGTATGGCCGATAAGATCCAGTGGGCGGGCAACACGATGCCCAAGAGCGATGACAAGCACTTGGGAATCATGAGCCTCGACCACGTGAAGAAGGCCCGCGCCTTCCACCAGTCGTTCCCTCAATATACCGTCACTCCGCTTGCCCGCCTGGACGGTCAGGCCGCGCGCCTGGGCCTGTCCAACCTGTGCGTTAAGGACGAGAGCTATCGCTTTGGCCTCAACGCCTTCAAGGTCCTGGGCGGTTCGTTTGCCATGGCCAACTACATTGCCGACGAGACCGGCAAGGACGTCGCCGAGTGCACCTTCGATTACCTGACCTCCGATCAGCTTGCCAAGGACTTTGGCCAGGCCACCTTCTTTACCGCCACCGACGGCAACCATGGCCGCGGCGTGGCATGGGCTGCCAACAAGCTTGGCCAGAAGGCCGTCGTGCACATGCCCAAGGGTTCCACCAAGCCCCGCTTTGATAACATCGCCGCCGAGGGCGCCACGGTGACCATCGAAGAGGTCAACTACGACGAGTGCGTGCGTATGGCCGCCGCCGAGGCCGACGCCTGCGAGCGCGGCGTTATCGTTCAAGACACCGCCTGGGAGGGCTACGAGAAGATCCCGTCTTGGATCATGGAGGGCTACGGCACCATGGCTTCCGAGGCAGCCGAGCAGCTGCGCGAGATGGCCATCAACCGTCCGACGCACGTCTTTGTCCAGGCTGGCGTGGGCTCGCTGGCCGGCGCCGTGGTGGGCTACTTCACCAACCTGTATCCCGATAACCCGCCCACCTTCGTCGTGGTCGAGTGCGCACCTGCCGCCTGCCTGTACAAGGGCGCTGCCGCCGGCGACGGCGACCCGCGCATCGTGGACGGCGACATGCCCTCCATCATGGCCGGCCTGTGCTGCGGCGAGCCCAACATCCTGGGCTGGGATATCCTGCGCAACCACACCACCGCCTTCGTGTCTTGCCCCGACTGGGTCACCGCTCGCGGCATGCGCACCCTGGGCGCCCCCGAGAAGGGCGACCCGCGCGTCATCTCCGGCGAGTCCGGCGCGGTGACCACCGGCCTGGTCGAGACCATCATGCTCGATCCCGAGTACGCCGAGCTCAAGGAGCTCATCGGCCTGGACAAGACGAGCTCCGTGCTCTGCTTCTCCACGGAAGGTGACACGGACCCGGATCAGTACCGTCGCATCGTCTGGGAGGGCGAGTATCCGACCTGCTAGCAGACTGACCTGTCCGGAGGCAGCCGGAGGACTTTACTCCCTGCTCGGACAGTCCTGCTCGCACGGAGAGCACATTAAGTGCTCTCCGGCTCGTGCGGAACTCGCGACGGAGCAAAGTCCTCCGTCCGCCTCCTACGTTTACTTGCTTGCCGGGTACTCGACCTCACGCTGCTTGGCACAAGTGATCTATCTGAAATATCTACCTGTAGGTAAACCCTTGTAGAAAGGTTGACTGTTATGACTAAGGAACTCGATTTCGAGGCAATTAAAAACGCTGCTGAGTCCCATCGTGCTGATATGACCCGCTTCCTGCGCGCTATGATCTCCCACCCCTCTGAGTCCTGCGAGGAGGGCGAGGTTGTCGCTTGCATCAAGGCCGAGATGGAGAGCCTTGGCTATGACGAGGTCAAGGTCGACGGTCTGGGCAACGTCATGGGCTTTATGGGCGAGGGCGACAAGATCATCGCCATCGACTCCCACATCGACACCGTCGGCATCGGCAACATCGAGAACTGGGATGCCGATCCCTATGAGGGCTACGAGACCGACGAGATCATCTACGGCCGCGGCGGCTCCGACCAGGAGGGCGGCATGGCTTCCGCTACCTACGCTGCCAAGATGATGAAGGACATGGGCCTCATCCCCGAGGGCTACAAGATCATGGTCGTCGGCACCGTCCAGGAAGAGGACTGCGACGGCATGTGCTGGCAGTACATCTACAACAAGGACGGCATTAAGCCCGAGTTCGTCATTTCCACCGAGCCCACCGACGGCGGCATCTATCGCGGTCACCGCGGCCGCATGGAGATCCGCGTCGACGTTCACGGCACCTCCTGCCACGGCTCCGCTCCCGACCGCGGCGACAACGCCATCTACAAGATGGCCGACATCATCGCCGACGTCCGTGCCCTCAACAACAACGGCTGCGACGAGTCGACCGACATCAAGGGTCTCGTCAAGATGCTCGACCCCAAGTACAATCCCGAGCACTTCGAGGATGCCCGCTTCCTGGGCCGCGGCACCTGCACCGTCAGCCAGATCTTCTACACCAGCCCCAGCCGCTGCGCCGTGGCCGACTCCTGCGCCATCTCCATCGACCGTCGCATGACCGCCGGCGAGACCTGGGAGTCCTGCCTGGACGAGATCCGCAACCTGCCGGCAGCCAAGAAGTACGGTGACGACGTGAAGGTCTCCATGTACATGTACGACCGTCCGTCCTGGACCGGCGAGGTCTACGAGACCGAGGCTTACTTCCCCACGTGGATCAACAAGGAGACCGCTCCGCACGTCAAGGCCCTCGTCGACGCCCACAAGGCCATGTTTGGTGACGAGCGCATCGGCTGCGAGCCCAGCATGGACAAGCGCACCGGTCGCCCGCTGTGCGACAAGTGGACCTTCTCCACGAACTGCGTCTCCATCCAGGGCCGTTACGGCATCCCCTGCGTGGGCTTTGGCCCGGGTGCCGAGTCTCAGGCTCACGCCCCCAACGAGGTCACCTACAAGGATGACCTGGTCACCGCTGCCGCCATGTACGTGGCTGCCCTGAACCTCTACGATCCGAGTCAGGCCGATGGCGACGCCACCGTGTTCCGCGCCGGTCTGACCAACAACAAGATCGATTAGTCCCATTCCTCGATTTTGTTGAGCCGGGGGCCGCTCGTGTCCCCGGCGCTCCCTGTTGACTTGGGGCCCGCGGTCGTTATCTCCCATGCTTCCTCAACGGTGGCGGGTCCTCGTCATGGTGCTCTGCATGTTCTAGCCACACGCGCATGCCGGAGCACATCTACTCATTGCGATCGTTTCATCTTTAGAAAGGACATTTCCATGGACGCTAAGTTTACCGAGCTCGTCGAGCAGCTGAACGGCCTCGATTTTAAGGGCATGTACGGCAGCGACTTCCTGCACACCTGGGACAAGACCACCGATGAGCTCAAGGCTCTCTACATCGTCGCCGACGCCCTGCGCGAGCTGCGTGAGAACAACGTTTCGTCCAAGATCTTCGACTCGGGCCTGGCCGTCTCCCTGTTCCGCGACAACTCCACCCGTACGCGTTTCTCTTTCTCTAAGGCCGCCAACCTGCTCGGCCTTGAGCTGCAGGACCTGGACGAGAAGAAGTCCCAGATCGCCCACGGCGAGACCGTCCGCGAGACCGCTACCATGATCTCCTTCATGGCCGACGTCATCGGCATCCGCGATGACATGTACATCGGCAAGGGCGATGCCTACATGGCCGAGGTCTCCGAGTCCGTGCAGCAGGCCTACGAGGATGGCGTTCTGGATCACCGTCCCACGCTCATCTCTCTGCAGTCCGATTCCGACCACCCCACGCAGTCCTCTGCCGACATGCTCTACCTCATCAACGAGTTTGGCGGCCTCGAGAACCTCAAGGGCAAGAAGGTTGCCGTCACCTGGGCCTATTCGCCCTCTTACGGCAAGCCGCTGTCCTGCCCGCAGTCGCTGATCAGCCTGCTGCCCCGCTTTGGCATGGACGTCACCCTGGCCCACCCCGAGGGCTACGACCTCATGCCCGAGGTCGTCGAGCGCGCCAAGGGCTATGCCGCCGAGTCCGGCACCACCTTTAAGCAGGTCAACACCATGGCCGAGGCCTTCGAGGGCGCCGACATCGTGATCCCCAAGAGCTGGGCTCCGTTTGCCGCCATGGAGAAGCGTACCAATCTGTACGCCGAGGGCGACGACGCCGGCATCGCTGCGCTCGAGAAGGAGCTGCTCGCCCAGAACGCCACCCATCAGGATTGGTGCTCCACGACCGAGCTCATGGAGAAGACTGCCAACGGCCAGGACACCATCTTTATGCACCCGCTGCCCGCCGACATCTCCGGTGTCTCCTGCGAGCACGGCGAGGTCAACGCCGACGTCTTCGACATGCACCGCGTGGGCATGTACAAGGAGGCCAGCTACAAGCCGTACGCCATCGCTGCCATGATGTTCCTGCAGAAGGTTGCCGATCCCGCCGCTACCCTCAAGGCCCTCGACGAGCGCAACACCGCCCGTTGGCTCCAGGCCTAAAGCCGGGCTGAGGTAAGCCATGTAAAGGGGGCGCTCTGCCAACTGGCGGGGTGCCCCTATTTTGCATCGCGGGCGTGCGGGATAAGCGCTTTCGATGTGGATGCCCGCGGCGCGAGTTATGGGTACGATGGTTTCAGGGGAGGTATCACCATGAAACTTGGATGCGTCATTATGGCTTCGGGCGAGGGCAAGCGGTTTGGCTCCAACAAGATGCTCGCCGATATCTATGGCGAGCCGCTGATTGCCCGGACCATCGATTCGGTTCCCCGGGGCTTTGACGTTGTGGTTTCGACGCGTTGGCCCGAGGTCGCCCAGATTTGCGAGGACAAGCATTGCCCGTGCGTGCTGCACGATGGCGAGCTGCGCAGCGAAAGCGTCCGTGCGGGCCTTTCGTGGGGAGTCGAACGCAACTGGAAAGGTTGCCTCTTTTTACCGGGCGACCAGCCGCTCGTGAGTTCGGATTCTTTTGAGGCTATGGTTCGTGCATTTGACGAGCGTGGCCGCAAACATCCGGTGCGTCTTGCGTGTAACGGTGAGCCTTCGAGCCCGGTGCTCTTTCCGGCGGAACTGTTCGATGCACTTATGTGTCTTGAGGGCAAGGACGGCGGGGGCTCGATTCTCAAAGGTCGCACCGACGTGGTGCTGGTCGAGGCGCGTGCCTACGAGCTGTGGGACGTCGATACCGTCAAGGGACAGCGACGCATAACGGAGCATATTGCCGCCTGCTCGTATTTTGATCGCGTGGCCAACTGTATTAATCAATAAGGAGCAACATGATCATCATCAAAAACGGCGCGCTCGTGACGCCCCAGGGGCTTCGCCGCGCCGATCTTGCCATGGAGGGCGACAAGATTGTGCGGATTGCCGCGGCGATTGAGCCGGGCGAGGACGATACCGTCCAGGACGCCACGGACTGTTGGGTGTTCCCCGGCTTTATCGACGGCCACACGCACATGCAGTGCTGGACTGGCATGGATTGGACAGCCGATAGCTTTGAAACCGGCACGCGTGCGGCTGCCTGCGGCGGTACGACGACCATCGTGGACTACGCGACGGCCGATCGCGGCGTGACCATGCCCGACGCCCTTGCCGAGTGGCATCGCCGTGCCGACGGAACCTGCACGGCCAACTACGCCTTTCATATGGCACTCGCCGAGTGGAATGAGCGCAACCGCGCCGATCTTTCGGCTATGCGCGAGGCGGGCGTGTCGTCGTTTAAGACCTACTTTGCCTATGACCACCTGCGCTTGGACGATGCCGAGACGCTCGAGGTGCTGGAGGAGCTCAAGCGCGTGGGCGGTATCCTGTGCGTGCATTGCGAGAACGGCACGTTGGTCAACGCGCTGCAGAAGCGCGTGTTTGAGCAGGGTATCCACGGGCCTGAGGGCCATGCGCTCAGCCGTCCGGATGTGTGTGAGGCCGAGGCCGTGAGCCGCCTACTGTATCTGGCGCACCTGGCCGGCGACGCCCCAGTCAATGTGGTGCACCTTTCGACCAAGCTGGGGCTCGAGGCCATTCGCGCTGCCAAAGCGCGCGGGCAGAAGAATATCTATGTCGAGACCTGCCCTCAGTATCTGATGCTCGACGATACTTGCTACTTGGAGCAGGGCGAGGACGGCTTTGCGGGTGCCAAGTATGTGATGAGCCCGCCGCTGCGCCATGCGGGCGACCGTGCGGCACTGCGCGAGGCGCTTGTGGCCGGCGAGATCGATACGATTGCAACCGACCACTGCAGCTTTAACCTGCACGGGCAAAAGGACCGCGGGCGCGACGACTTCCGCGCGATTCCCAACGGCGGGCCCGGCGTGGAGCATCGTCCCGTCGCGATCGCTACGAGCTTTGAGGGACAGCTGGGTCCCGAGGATCTGTGCCGTTTGATGAGCGAGAACCCGGCGCGCGTCTTTGGCATGTATCCGCGCAAGGGCTGTCTTGCCGAGGGCTCCGATGCCGACGTGTGCGTGTGGGATCCAAAGGCGCGCTGGACCATTAGCGCGGCGACGCAGCATCAGGCCGTGGACTACACGCCGCTCGAGGGCTTTAAGGCGCATGGTCGCGCCAAGGCTGTGTTTGTGAACGGCGTGCTGGTGGCGCGCAACGGCGAGCCCACCGGAGCCCAACCCGGCCGCTACGTGCCCCGCTAGCAGCAAAGATGCCGTGTCCCCTCCGCAGTTGCGGTGAAATACGGACTGTTTGCGGCCGTTTGGCGGCCAAACAGTCCGTATTTCACCGCAACTGACGAGATGGGGCCGGCTACTTGAGGCTGCTGGCGATGAGGGGGCGGCCGAGGGCTGCCTCGAAGCGGTCGGCCATCGTGGGGTCGGCAAGCGTGTCGACTTGGTTGAGCATGACGCGTGCGGTGCTGAGTCCCAGCGCCTGCATCTCGGCATTGAGCACCTGGGCGACGCGCTCGGGTGTGGCGATGTCGGTGGGCTCGCAGCCGCAGCGCTCGCAGAAGAGCTCGGGGCGGTGGACAACCTCGGCGACGGGCTTGCCCAGCCCCGAGGCGCCGACGATCCAGACGATGTTGGCCGTGCCAGAGGGAATTACCGGCTCCCAGGCGGCGTGCGCCTTGAGCGGGAGTCGCTTGCTGCCATCTGCCTCGGCCAGGACGTAGTCAAAGCGCTGTGCCAGCTCGTTGAGCGGCTCGGCGGGGGCAGAGAGCTTGCCTGTCTCCGGGTCCAAAACGCCCGCCTGGCAGATGCTTCCGTGGCTCATGCCAGCGCATGCCTCGCAGGTGCAGCCGGGAACATGCAGGCCCCCCGGCTTCCAAGGCGCGGCGTCCAGGCGACGGCTCGACCCGTCCCACGGCACGCCGGCGACGGGGAACATGCGCGTGGCGGTACAGAGAAGCACCCTGCCGCCAGCGCGCATAAGCTCAAGGCCGAGCGTCTTCAGCAAGGTCGACTTGCCTCCACTGCCGATAATTGCGGTAATGCCCGGCTCGATCTTGAGCGCGGAGGCAAGGTTTCCGCTCGTCGTTTCCATCTGTTCACCGCCGTATAATACTGTGATAATAAATAATCATCAGAGTAGCGGTCGAACCGCTTTTGCTCTGCCCAAACCGTAGCACAGGGAGGTGCCCCGGGAATGCTCGTTTATGTTCGCGGCGCCGGCGATATCGCCACGGGCGTCGCCGCTCGCTTGGTGCGCGCCGGCGTGTCGGTCGTTATGGCCGATATCGCGGTTCCCACGTGCATCCGCCGCACAATCAGTTTTTGCGAGGCTATTCGCTTGGGCGAGGTCGAGGTCGAGGGCATTCGCGCTCGCTTGGCACAGACGCCGGCAGAGGCGCTCGAGATTACCCAAGCGGGGGATGTTGCCGTCGTGGTGGACCCCCAGGCCAAGATGCTCGGCGAGCTGAAACCCGCTGCCGTGGTCGACGCGATTCTGGCTAAGCGCAACCTGGGTACCACGCGCGACATGGCGCCTGCCGTCATCGCCGTGGGGCCGGGCTTTACCGCGCCGGTTGACTGCGACGCCGTGGTCGAAACCATGCGCGGGCATTTCCTGGGCCGTGTCATTACCCAGGGTTCGCCCCAACCCAACACGGGCGTGCCGGGCATTATCGCTGGCTATGGAAGAGAGCGCGTTATCCACAGCCCCGCCGCCGGCGTGTTTCGGTCCGACCGCGCGATCGGCGACATCGTGAGCGCCGGAGACGTGATTGGCTACGCGGGCGATTCGCCCATGTGCACGCAGATCGATGGCTGTCTGCGCGGGCTTTTGGCGAACGGCGTGCAGGTGACTGAGGGCTTTAAATGCGCCGATGTCGATCCGCGCGGCGATGCCAGCTATATCAACTACATTTCGGACAAGGCGACGTCGGTCGGCGGCGGTGTGCTCGAGGCACTCGCCATGCTCATCGGTGTATTCCAGGGATAGGAAATTGCAATGGAAAAGCTCGATGTGGTGAATGCTGCGCTTGCCGCCCTGCGTGCTGGCGAGACGTGCGAGCTCGTGGTCGTGGCCGGCACGGCGGGGTCGTCGCCGCGCGGCGTGGGCGCATGGATGACTGTCTTTGCCGACGGTGGCCAGGCGGGCACTATCGGCGGCGGCAAGATTGAGCTCTTTGCGCTGGATGAGGCGCGCGAACTCCTGAGCGCGGGACAGTCGCGTCTGGTCCGCTACACCATGGGCGGCGAGAACTCCGATACCGGCATGATCTGCGGCGGAGCCATCTGCCTGTGCTATCTGCACCTGGACGCGACCAAGGTACCGTTGCTCCAGTCGGTTGCCGACGTCTTGGCCTATCGGCGCATCGGCGACTTCGTCATCGACTTTGAACCGTTTATCGCGAGCGCGCTCGAGGGCGATGTGGCCGAGTACCATGGCGAGGCATCGCGCCATACCATTGCCGGCTGCCCCGAGCTTTCGCTGGTGGAGGAGGGGAGTAAGGTTGCCTACACCAACGCGGCTTCTGAGATTCCCGCGGCGCACATCGAGACGCTCTGCCCCGAGGGCCTGACCTATATCTTTGGCTGCGGCCACGTGGGCGCCGCGACGGCGCGGGTGCTTACGGCGGCGGGCTTTGCCGTCGTGGCGTGCGACGACCGCCCCGGCACGCTGACCCCCGATTGGGTGCCCGGTGTCTACGACCGTCGTCTGGTCGACTACAAGAGCCTGAGCAAGCAGTGCCCCATCGGCCCGCGCGACCTGGTGGTCGTCGCCACGGCGGGTCACAAGTCCGATATCGACGTGGTGATTCAGGCCATGCGTGCCAAACCCGCCTATCTGGGCTGCTTGGGCTCGCGTCGCAAGACGGCCTTTGTGCGCGCCCGCCTGGAGCAGGAGGGCTTTACGCAGGACCAGATCGACGAGCTGCACCTGCCGATCGGCGTTGCCATCGAGGCCGAGGACCCCGAGGAGATCGCCATCTCCATAGCCGCCGAGATGATCCACCTGCGCCGCACCAAGCTCGTCCCCCGCAAGCGCTAATCGCATCCTCATATATGAGTTGCGGTGAAATACGGATTGTTTAAGCCTGTTAGGTTTCCAAACAGTCCCTATTTCACCGCAACTGCTTTTTGGGACCCATTTGTGCGGGGGAGTTGTGGAGTTGTGCAGGCAGACGAGGTTTTTCTGGAAATACGCTCCCGATGCGCGTATAGTACCGATTGTTTTGTCGGCTCCTGCTGCGTCGAGTCCAAACCGCGAAATGCCATGAGCGGCGCGGATGCAGCCAGGAGGCACGAGGACAACCCATCGTGGCCACGCCCCGTGCTTAAAACCCCAAGAAGGAGTGAACAATGGCAGAAGAGAAGTATGTGCCGCGTCTGAAGACCAAGTACAACAACGAGGTCAAGCAGCAGCTTCAGGACAAGTTCCAGTACGAGAACGTCATGATGATCCCCAAGTTTGAGAAGATCGTCGTGAACATGGGTGTCGGCGAGGCCGCTACCGATTCCAAGGCCATCGACGGTGCCGTGCGCGACCTGCGCGCCATCACCGGCCAGCAGCCGATGATCACCCGTGCCCGCAAGTCCATCGCTACCTTCCGCCTGCGCGCTGGTATGCCGATCGGCTGCAAGGTTACCCTGCGTGGCGACCGTATGTGGGAGTTCTTCGATCGTCTGACCTCCGTCGCGATTCCCCGTATCCGCGACTTCCGCGGCATCTCCGCCAAGAGCTTCGACGGCCGTGGTAACTTCTCCATGGGCGTCACCGAGCAGCTCATCTTCCCCGAGATCGACTTCGACTCCGTCGATCACCAGCGCGGTATGGACATCACTTTCGTGACCACCGCCAACACCGATGAGGAGGCCAAGGCCCTTCTGGACGCCTTCGGTTTCCCGTTCAAGAAATAGGTTCACCTGCCCTATAAGCGCCGTTCCCACAAGGGGGCGGCGCTTGGGGCGAACAATACTCTATGTGAGGAGGATATAAGTGGCTAAGACATCGATGATCGTCAAGTGCAATCGCAAGCAGAAGTTCTCTACTCGTGAGTACACGCGCTGCCAGCGCTGCGGCCGTCCGCACTCTGTGTACCGCAAGTTCGGCCTGTGCCGTGTCTGCTTCCGCGAGCTTGCACTCAAGGGCGAGCTTCCCGGCGTTAAGAAGGCCAGCTGGTAAGTCACTACCAGCGTTTCAAGCATCAGTTTGGAACAGGGAAAACGCGCTAAAAAGGCTTTGCCGTTAAGGGCGGCGAAGAACCAAGAGCACGTGTTCATCAAGAACGAAGGAGAATCTGTATGAACCTTACAGACCCGATCGCAGATATGCTTACGCGCATCCGTAACGCTAACTCTGTGAACAAGGCCACGGTCTCCATGCCGAGCAGCAAGAAGCTCGTCGAGATCGCTCGTGTTCTGCACGAGGAGGGCTACATCGAGGGCTACGATGTCGAGGACACCGTTCCCCAGAAGACTCTGCACATCACGCTTAAGTATGGTCCCAAGAAGGCTAAGGTCATCAACGGCATCCGCCGCATTTCCAAGCCGGGCCTGCGTAAGTACACCGGCGTTGCCGACATGCCCCGCGTCCGCGGTGGCCTTGGTACCGCCATTATTTCCACCAGCCATGGCGTCATGACCGACCGCGATGCTCGCAAGCACAACGTCGGCGGCGAGATCATCGCTTACGTCTGGTAATTCGCTCGGTAGGTAGAAGGAAAGGAGATCACCGTGTCTCGTATCGGTAATAAGCCTGTCCAGATTCCCGCCGGAGTCGAAGTGGCAGTCAACGGCAACAACGTTGTCGTCAAGGGCCCCAAGGGCCAGCTCGAGCTCGATGTCTTTGAGAAGCTCGCTATCAACGTCGAGGACAACGTCCTCACCGTTTCCCGTCCCGACGACGAGCGTGAGACCCGTGCCCGCCACGGCCTCACCCGCGCCCTCATCCACAACATGGTTGTTGGCGTTTCCGAGGGCTTCGAGAAGAAGCTCGAGCTCGCCGGCGTCGGTTACCGCGTGCAGCAGAAGGGCAAGAACCTCGAGTTCTCCCTGGGCTTCTCGCACCCCGTGATCGTCGAGGCTCCTGAGGGCATCACCTTCGAGGTTCCCGACAACACCCACGTGAACGTCAAGGGTATCAACAAGCAGCAGGTCGGTCAGATCGCCGCTGAGATCCGCGGCCATCGTCCTCCCGAGCCTTACAAGGGCAAGGGTATCCACTACGTTGGCGAGCACATCCGCCGCAAGCTGGGTAAGGCCGCCAAGTAGTCGTAACCGACTCACTCGCATAAGACCAGCACCCCGTCAGGTGCTGGCAAGATCAACCTTTTTAGGAGTTTACGTATGAACAAGCATAAGGCGAAGCTGGAAGGCCTCAAGCGTCGTCAGCGTCGTGTTCGCGGCAAGGTCTCGGGTACCTCCGAGCGTCCGCGTCTTCGCGTGACCCGTACTAACGCCAACATCTATGCCCAGATCATCGACGACAGCAAGGGCTCCAGCCTGACGCTCGTCTCTGCCTCGACCCTCGAGGCCGAGTTCAAGGGCACCCACACCTCGAACAAGGAGGCTGCGGAGAAGGTCGGTCAGCTCGTTGGCAAGCGCGCCATCGAGGCCGGCATCACCAAGGTCGCCTTCGATCGCGGTGGCCGTATCTACCATGGCCGCGTCAAGGCCCTCGCCGACGGTGCTCGTGCCGCCGGTCTCGAGTTCTAGGAGGTATGTAGCACATGGCTCGTAATCAGAAGCAGCAGCGCGAGGCCTCCGAGTTCGAGGAGCGCGTCGTTTACATCAACCGCGTGTCGAAGACCGTCAAGGGTGGTCGTCGCATGAGCCTCGTCGCTCTCGTCGTCGTTGGCGACGGCAAGGGCAACGTCGGCGTTGGCATGGGCAAGTCCGCTGAGGTGCCCATGGCCATCTCCAAGGCATCTCTCGATGCCAAGAAGAACATGTTCCACGTGCCGGTGACCGAGCAGGGCACCATCCCGCACGAGGTTCTCGGCCACTTTGGTGCCGGCCGCATCATCATCAAGCCCGCTGTCGAGGGTACCGGCGTTATCGCCGGCGGCGCTGTGCGTCCCCTCTTTGAGCTTGCTGGCATCAAGAACGTCCTGTCCAAGTCCCTCGGTACCGACAACGGCCTCAACATCATCAAGGCTGCCGTCGAGGGCCTCAAGGAGCTCTCCAGCCCTGAGGACGTCGCGGCTCGCCGTGGCCTGACGGTCTCCGAGATGTTCGTCGGTAAGGAGAACTAAGCATGGCTGACACCATCAAGATCAAGCAGGTCCGCAGCACCAACGGTTGCAAGCAGGACCAGGTCCGTACTGTCCGTGCCCTCGGTCTCCACAGGATCCGCGAGGTTCGCGAGATTGCTGACAACGAGTCCGTCCGCGGCATGATCTTCAAGGTCAAGCACCTTGTCGAGATTGTAGAGGAGTAGCAAATGCAGCTTCACGATCTTACTCCCGCGCCCGGTTCCACCAAGAACCGCAAGCGCGTCGGCCGTGGCAATTCTTCGGGTCACGGCACCACTTCTGGCCGCGGCCAGAAGGGCCAGGGTTCCCGCTCTGGCGGCACCAAGGGTGCCGGCTTCGAGGGTGGCCAGACTCCGCTGGCTATGCGCCTGCCCAAGCTTCCGGGTTTCCGCAATCCCCGTCGTATCGAGTACACCGCCGTTAACGTTGAGCGTCTCGAGCGTAAGTTCGAGGATGGCGCTGTGATCGACGGTGCCGCTCTTAAGGCCGCTCGCATCACCAAGAGCGAGTTCGAGCCCGTCAAGGTGCTCGGCAATGGTGAGCTCACCAAGAAGTTCACGGTCAAGGTCGACAAGGTCAGCGCTTCTGCGCAGGCCAAGATCGAGGCCGCCGGCGGAAAGGTCGAGCTGCCGTGCTAAATGGTCTTAAGAATGCTTTCCGCATCAAAGAATTGCGCGAAAAGATTCTTTTTACCATAGCTATGCTCGTCGTGTACCGCATTGGTGCGCACGTTCCTGTGCCCGGCATTCCCTTCCAGGGGATGCTGGGCCTTTTCTCGACCGATAACAATTCGGTCGCCGCAGGTGCTATGGCCCTCCTGAATCTTTTCTCTGGCGGCGCGTTGAGCTATGTGTCGGTGTTTTCGCTGGGCATCATGCCTTACATCACCAGCTCGATCATCCTCCAGATGCTCCAGGCCGTTGTGCCTTCCCTGCATGAGCTTGCCCGCGAGGGCGAGGTCGGTCAGACCAAGATTACGCAGTATTCGCGTTACCTCACCCTGGCTCTGGCAATCCTCAACTCCGTGGGTTACCTCTTCCTCTTTAAGAGCTTCGGCATCAGCTTTAATGGTGCCGGCGCTCCCGAGATCATCTTCGACCTCATGATCGTCGGCACGCTCACTGCGGGCGCCATGCTGATCATGTGGATTGGTGAGCTCATCACCCAGCGCGGTATCGGCAATGGCATGTCGCTGATCATCTTTGCGAACATCATGGCCGGTCTGCCGCAGGCTATCTTCTCCAGCACCGAGGGCAATGCCGGTGGCATCATCACCATGGTGATCATCTGCGCCATCATCCTGCTGGTTATCCCGCTGATTGTTTTCCTTGAGCGCGGCCAGCGCCGCATTCCGGTCTCTTACGCTAAGCGCGTCGTGGGCCGTCGCATGATGGGTGGCCAGACCACCTACCTGCCCATCAAGGTCAACACCGCGGGTGTCGTGCCGATCATCTTCGCCTCGGCGCTGCTGTACTTCCCGGCTCAGATTGCCGTGTTCTTCCCCGGCATCGGCTGGATTCAGGCAGTTGCCTCTGCGCTTTCGACCGGTTGGCTCAACTGGGTGCTTAATGTTGTCCTCATCGTGTTCTTCGCGTACTTCTACACCTCCATGGTGTTCAACCCCGATGACACGGCCGACAACCTTAAGAAGCAGGGCGGCTTTATTCCGGGCGTGCGTCCGGGTAGGGCTACCGCGGCCTACATCAAGAACGCGCTCAACAAGATCACGCTTCCCAGCGCTGTCTTTTTGGCGCTCATCGCCATCGTGCCTTCGATCATCTTCTCCTTCACGGGTAACCATCTGATCCAGGCATTTGGCGGCACGTCCATCCTCATCATGGTCGGCGTCGTGCTCGACACGGTCGATAAGCTCGAAGGCCAGATCAAGATGTATGATTACGATGGATTCTTTAAATAGGCTAGAGGAGGATTGCTCATGAACCTCGTATTGCTCGGAGCTCCGGGTGCCGGTAAGGGTACCGTCGCACAGGAGCTCGTCGCCGAGTTTGGCGTCGCCCACATTTCCACGGGCGACCTGCTGCGTGCTGCCGTCAAGGGTGGCACCGAGCTTGGTATTCAGGCTAAGAAGTACATGGACGCTGGCGAGCTCGTTCCCGACCAGCTCGTGATCGACCTTGTCAAGGAGCGCCTTGCCGCCGATGACGCCCAGCAGGGCTTCATCCTCGATGGCTTCCCGCGCAACACCGCCCAGGCTGTGACGCTCGATTCCGAGCTCTCCGCTATGGGTCGCGAGATCGACTGCGCTCTTCTGGTCGACGTGGCCCCCGAGGTCATCATCAATCGTCTGTCTTCGCGTCGCACCTGCCGCGCCTGCGGTTACACCGGCACTGCTGCCGATGCCACCTGCCCCAAGTGCGGCGGCGAGATGTATCAGCGCGACGACGACAAGCCCGAGACCATCAAGAACCGTCTCGACGTCTACGAGAAGTCCACGAGCCCGCTCGTCGACTACTATCGTGGCCAGGGTCTGCTCAAGTCGGTCAACGGTGACCAGGCTCGCGAGACCGTGTACGGGGATGTCAAAGAGGCTCTCGGTCTATGATCAAGATTAAGTCTGCAACGCAAATCGAGCAGATGAAGAAGGCAGGAGCGCTATCTAAGATGGCGCTCCGCCACGTTGGAGCCATGGTGCGCCCCGGCGTTTCCACCTTTGAGCTCGATCAGCTCGCGGAGCAGATTATCCGCATGCATGGCGGCACCCCGGCCTTTAAGGGCTACGGCGGGTTCCCGGGGACCATTTGCGCATCGATCAACGATGCCGTGGTCCACGGTATTCCCAACCCCGACATGATCCTGCGCGATGGCGATATCATCTCCATCGATACGGGAGCCGTTGTCGACGGTTGGGTCGGCGATAACGCTTGGACGTTTTTCGTCGGCACCCCCACACCCGAGGCCAAGGCCCTGTGCGAGGTTACGCGTGATTGCCTTAAGGCTGCCATTGAGCAGGCTGTTCCCGGTAATCATATCGGGGATGTTGGTTATGTCGTTCAGTCTCTCGCCGAGTCTCACGGTTACGGCGTGCTTCGTGACTATGTGGGCCATGGCATTGGCCGCGTGATGCACGAGGACCCCAACGTTCCTAACTATGGAAAGAAGGGGAGAGGCGTTCGCCTCCAGGCCGGCATGGTCATTGCCATCGAGCCGATGGTTACGATGGGTTCCAACCATGTGAGCACGGGCTCCGACGGTTGGATTGTTACGACCAACGACCACCTGCCCGCCGCGCACTACGAGAACACCGTCGCCATTACCGATGACGGCCCGGTGATTCTCACCACGGATGCCCAAGGTGCTTGGTGTTCGCTCCAAGGCGGAGAAATGTAACAAGTTCCACTTAGTTGTGGAGCCATTACGAAGTTATTACGATGCGTGCATACGTGTTGTAGAATACTCAATCGCTGTCGTTTTCTAGAGAAAGATGATTGCTTGTGAAGAAGGAAGACGCAATTGAGCTCGAGGGTACGGTAAAGGAACCGTTGCCCAACGCCATGTTTAAGGTCGAGCTCGAGAACGGTCATTCGGTTCTGTGCAACATTTCTGGCAAGATCCGAATGAATTACATCCGTATTCTCCCCGGTGACAGGGTTGTCGTGGAGCTTTCCCCGTACGACCTGACCCGCGGCCGCATCACCTATCGCTACAAATAGCGGCACGCATACACGCACTCCATTTCCGACTGCAGGCTTAGCTCAACCTACGGTCGGATTGTGTGTGAAGACCAGCCATAGTTTTAAACGCCTGCGGCTGGGCGAGTAGATAGTAGGGAAGTAGTTTGAGCGCTACCGAAAGGAAGAACGATGAAGGTACGTCCTTCGGTCAAGAAGATGTGCGATAAGTGCAAAATCATTAGGCGCCATGGCAAGGTCCTCGTCATTTGCGAGAACCCCCGTCATAAGCAGCGTCAGGGTTAAGAGAGGAGACTACGTTGGCCCGTATTAATGGTGTCGACCTCCCGCGTGAGAAGCGCGTTGAGATCGGTCTGACCTACATTTACGGCATCGGCCGCACCACTGCGACGAAGATTTGCGTCGAGTGCAACGTTAACGTGGATACGCGCGTTAAGGACCTCACCGAGGATGAGGTTAACGCCATCCGCGATTATATCGATAAGAACCAGATCATGGTTGAGGGCGACCTCCGCCGTGAGCGCAACCAGAACGTCAAGCGCCTTATGGACATCGGCTGCAACCGCGGCCTTCGTCACCGCAAGGGCCTCCCGGTCCGCGGCCAGCGCACCCACACTAACGCTCGTACCCGCAAGGGCCCGAAGCGTCAGATCGGTGCTAAGAAGAAGAAATAAGGAGCGCTAGATAGATGGCTACTGCTAAGAAGAACGTTCGCGCTGCCCGTCTGAAGCGCGCGGACCGTAAGAACATTTCCGTGGGCCAGGCTCACATTCGTTCTACGTTCAACAACACGATCGTTTCGATCACCGATCCCCAGGGCAACGTCATTTCCTGGAAGTCGGCTGGCCAGGTGGGCTTCAAGGGCTCCCGTAAGTCCACGCCGTTCGCTGCCCAGATGGCTGCCGAGGCTGCTGCCAAGCAGGCCATGGAGCACGGTATGAAGAAGGTTTCCGTCTTCGTCAAGGGCCCCGGCTCCGGTCGTGAGACCGCCATCCGCTCCCTCCAGGCTGCTGGCCTCGAGGTCTCGAGCATCCAGGACAAGACCCCCATTCCGCACAACGGCTGCCGCCCCAAGAAGCGTCGCCGCGTGTAACTGAAAGGATCGTATCAATATGGCAATCGACAGGACTCCTGTTCTTAAGCGCTGCCGTCAGCTCGGGATCGATCCCGCTGAGCTCGGTTACAGCAGCAAGAAGGAATCTATCCGTCAGCCCAAGCGCCGTCGCAAGGAATCTGAGTACGGCATGCAGCTGCGCGAGAAGCAGAAGGTCAAGTTTATTTATGGCGTTCTGGAGAAGCAGTTCCACGGCTACTTCAACAAGGCCCGTAAGATGAACGGCGTCACCGGTGAGAACCTCATGATCATCCTTGAGTCTCGCCTCGACAACGTTGTTTTCCGTCTTGGCTTCGCCCGCACCCGCAAAGAGGCTCGTCAGTCCGTCCGTCACGGTCACTTCACCGTGAACGGCAAGCGCGTGGACATCCCGTCCTACCGCGTCAAGGCCGGCGACGTCGTCGCTGTCGGCGAGAAGTTCCGTGACCTCCTCCCCATCAAGGAGGCCCTGATTTCCTCCGAGCGCTTTGAGGTCCCTGGCTGGCTCGAGGTCGATATCGAGAAGCTGTCTGGTAACGTGCTCGCTCTGCCGACGCGTGAGCAGATCAGCGGTGATATCAACGAGCAGCTCATCGTCGAGCTCTACTCTAAGTAGTCCATCCGGGCTGCTGAGGCTGGAGGTAATACATGTCAGAATTCATTAGGCCTCAGGTTCAGGTCGAAGAGATCAACGAGACGTCTGCTCGTGTCTCCGTCGAGCCGCTCGAGCGTGGCTACGGCGATACGCTGGGTAACTCCCTTCGTCGCGTTCTTCTGTCCTCGCTCGAGGGTGCCGCCGTCGAGGCTATTCAGATCGATGGTGCGCAGCACGAGTTCATGACCATCCCTAACATGGTCGAGGATGTCACCGACATCGTCCTGAATGTCAAGGGTCTTGTCTTCAGGGCTCTCGGCACGACCGACGAGGCGACCGCCACCATCTCGGTTGACGGCCCCTGCGAGGTCACCGGTGCGGACTTCTTTATTCCGTCCGAGTTTGAGCTGGTCAACCCCGAGCAGCACATCGCTACGCTCACCGAGGGTGGCCATCTCACCATGAGCATGCGCATCGGCTATGGCCGCGGCTATGTTTCTGGCGAGGCCAACAAGCGCGACAACGATCCCATCGGTGTGATCCACGTCGACTCGCTGTACTCGCCGGTTTCCCGTTGCGCCAAGCTCGTTGAGGCTTGCCGTGTCGGTCAGCACACCGACTACGACCGCCTTGTCCTCGAGATCGAGACCAACGGCTCCATCGCCCCGCGCGACGCCGTGGTCCAGGCTGCCAATATCATCAACCAGCATATGGCCGCCTTTATGAACCTTGCCGAGACCCCGGAGGTCGAGGAGGAGGCTTCGATCTTCGCTCCCGAGGTCACCAACGACAACGCCGAGCTGGACAAGCAGATCGAGGATCTGGACCTTTCCGTCCGTTCCTACAACTGCCTTAAGCGCGCCAGCATTCACTCGGTCCGTCAGCTCGTTGAGTTCTCGGAGAACGATCTGCTCAACATCCGTAACTTCGGTGTTAAGTCGATCGAGGAAGTGAAGGACAAGCTTGAGTCCATGGGCCTGAGCCTGAAGGCTTAATGCTTCGCATATTTGAGGAGAAACTAGACCATGCGTCACAACGTTAAGAAGGGCCTGAAGCTCGGCACCGATGCGAGCCACACCAAGGCCATGAAGAAGAGCCTTGCTAAGGCCCTCTTCGAGAACGACCGCATCAAGACCACCGAGACCCGCGCTAAGGCGCTGCGTTCGGTCGTCGACCCGATCATCACTTGGGCCAAGAAGGGCGACCTGCACTCTCGTCGTCTGGCTATCGCCAAGCTCGGCGATAAGCAGCTCGTTGCCGAGATCTTCGACAAGGCTGCCCAGGGCATGTGGCAGGACCGCAACGGCGGTTACACCCGCATCATGAAGCTCGGTAACCGTAAGGGCGACAACGCCCCCATCGTTATCATGGAGCTCGTCACCGAGCCTTGCACGCCTAAGGCCAAGAAGGCTGCTCCGGCCCCCAAGAAGGCCGCTGCTCCCAAGAAGGTCGAGGCTGTCGAGGAGGCTCCTGCTGAGGAGACCGCTGAGTAGACATTCCGTCTGCATAGGCTATATTCGAGGGGTACGTTCGCGTACCCCTCTTTTTTTGTCGCGATACCGTTACTTGTTTGTTGGGAGCGCCCATGACTGCGCCGTCTGATTTCAATTCGATTTCCGAGCTTGACGCCACGCTCGTATTTCGCGTGGCCTATGATGGCTCGTCGTATAGCGGATTTGCCGAGCAGCCGGGACAGACGACGGTTGCGGGTGAGCTGCGTCGAGCCATCGAGACGCTGCTTCGCCGTCCGATCGATCTGACGTGCGCAGGTCGTACCGATGCCGGCGTGCATGCCGTGGCTCAGTACATCAGCGTGCCCGTAACGGACGCTGAGCTCGCCCTTACGCGCCGTAGGTGGCTGCGGGCTATGGATGCCCTGCTGCCCAAAGATATTGCCATCAACGAGGTCTACAAGGCTCGTAAGGGCTTTTCTGCGCGCTTTGACGCGTGCTCTCGCACTTACACCTATCGCATTGCCGATCGTGATGCGCGGCCCGTGCTGTCACGCGGTGCTGTGTGGTGGCATCGCTATCCCCTCGACGTCGATGCGATGGCGGCCGCCTGCCCTGCGCTTTTGGGCGAGCAGGACTTTAAAAGCTTTTGCAAGGTTGCCTCTGCCGTGGGCAAACCTACGCACCGCTGCGTAATGCGCGCCGAGTTTGGCCATGAGGTTGCGTTTGGCGAGGACATCCTGACGTTTACCATCGAGGGCAATGCGTTTCTGCATTCGATGGTCCGCACGATCGTTGGCACGCTTGTCGAGATTGGCATGCATCGCCGTAAACCCGAGTGGATGCGCGAGGTCATCGATGCTTGCGATCGTACCGCTGCGGGCCCCACGGCTCCTGCCTGCGGCCTTACGTTTATGGGCGTGGATTACGATCCCGCCGAGCTTGTCGTGCTCGACTAGGGGAGGGCTTGACGCGCCGTTCGTCGGCATCTGTCATCTGTGGGCTGCGCGTGTGCAACATCTGTTCTTGGCGTGCAGTGCAACCGGTGTCTCATTGCTTTTATTTATGGGGTGTACCATGAACCACGGTTTGATTCATTGCTGTCGAGAGGACGGATAACTTGGTTCGACGTGGCTCGCATCCGCGACTTTCGGTGATCCTTGTGGTAGAAGGTTCGCCCAGCTATGCGATGCGTGCGCTCGAGAGTATCCAGAACCAAGACCTCTACGATTTGCAGATTGTCGTTGTCTGCCGCGATGCTGCGCCCGGTGTGCGCCATTCGCTTCAAGTTGCTGCCGACAGGGACATCCATATTGATTTGATTGACGTCGAGGACGCGAAGCGCGGCGCTTGTCTTCGTGCCGGTTTTGCTGCCTCGCGCGGCTCTCAAATCATCGCTATGAACGCCGATGAGTGGTTTGCTCCGCAGTCCCTTTCCAAGATGGTCAATATCGCGTGCGATACTACGGCAGACATAGTGCTCCCCACGGTGTCGCTCGACCGCTATGATGCACATCGAGAGCGCCATTCGCGCGTCTTGGATGCTGCTCATATTTCCATTGATAGCAAATCTTCGATGGTGGCCGGGCTGCCTCAGTTGATTTTAGGCGGCCTAGTCGTTCAGACCTCTGGTGTGATGTACAGCCGCTCGCTGTTTGAGGCATGCCTTTTGTGCGACAAGGTGTTTCGCACAGTTGGGTTTATGGCATGCGCGCTTTCGCAGACACGATGCGTGTCCGGCTGCGGCGATGCTTGTTTCCACACGGCGGCACCTAAACTTACAGATGCCTTTGATCCCACCATGTATGCCAAGGTATCCGATGACACTCGAGCGCTCGACGAGCTTGCGGACTCACTCTCGGAAGCAGACAGCGGTGGTCGGCTCAAGCTGGCAAGCCAAAAGTTCTACTTTGCCGGACTGGTCGCCTGCATCGAGAATTTGTGTCTGAGCCCGCATGGGGTGTCGTCAATCGAGCGTTCCGCCCGCATGCGTGATATGCTCGATGCGCCTCGAACCCGTCAGATGGTCGCCGCGCTCAAGGATAACCATCGGGGGCTCGGTCTGTTGTTTGGGCCGATCGCCAGCGCCAAGCCCGCGCGCTGCGTGATGTGTACGCATCTGGCAGCTTTTCTTAACCGGACGGGCGCAAAAACCGCCTAAACGGCTCATTTCGAAACAAACTTGCATAGAATTGTTTCGAAATGCGTTCTTATACACAAAAGCCTTCAAATAGCGTTAAACTATTCAATCACTGATTGATTGTCTCCGCCATCTTTTGGAGAGAGGGTTTGTATGGCTAAAAAACGCAATGGGCGCCAGGATGCCATTAGAGATATTGTGCGCAATAAGGACGTCCGAACGCAGCGCGTGCTGGTCGATGAGCTCCGCGCTATGGGCTTTGATTGCACGCAGGCGACTGTCTCTCGCGATATTGCCGACATGGGGCTGCGTAAGCTCCCTGAGGGCATCTATGTTCTGGCAGAGGACCTGCACCTGCAGCGTATGGTTTCCGAGCTTGTAACGGGCGTTCTGCGTACCGATAATCTGGTTATGATCAAGGCTCAGCCTGGCACGGCTTCCGGCATCGCCGCCGCCGTTGATGCGGCAGAGTTGCCCGATGTGCTTGGCTCGCTTGCCGGCAACGATACGATTTTGGTTATTGCCCAGACGGCCGAGGACGGCGAGCGTCTTGAGGCGCTGATCAATAAGCTGAGCAATTCTCGCAAGTAGGCGTGCGGGTCGTGCGCTCGGCACTGTGCGCGTGACATGGTGGCTTGTAAGGGGTATCGACGTTGGTCGGTACCCCCCTTTTTTTGTTTGCCGGTATAAAGACCGTCCACCAGGTCACTTTAAATTAAAAGGCCCCCGAGCACTTTAATAAGCTGCTCGGGGGCCTTGTTGCTAATGGCCGGATGAATTTCTAGCCGACCGTATCGTCAGGCGTGGGCGAGGGGTCGGGAGTGGGCGTAGGCGTGGGCGTAGGCGTGCCGCCATCGCCGCCGGTCGAACCACCAGTGGAGCCGCCCGTCGAGCCACCGGTCGTTCCGGTGCCGCCGGTGGTGTCGCCGCCCGTGGTCTCGGTCGTCGTGGTCGTCGTGGTAGTCGTTGTGGTGGTTTCCTCTTCGTCCTCGTTCTCGTCCTTGTCGTCGTTCTCCGTCTTCTTGGTGTTGTTGGTGCCGTAGAACTTCCAGACGCTGTTGTTCTTGTAGGTGGGCGCCGTTCCGGTCGCAAACTCCTCGCGCTCGGTACCGGTCAGAACGGTGTTCATAAACCGCTTAAAGACAGGCAGGTTGGTGCTGTCGCCCAGCAGGTCCGTGCCGTATTTTTGGATGGGGATCTCACCTGCGGAATAGCCGGTCCACAGGGCGCACGCCAGCTGCGGGGTATAGCCGCAGAACCACAGGTTGGTGGTGTTGTCGGTGGTGCCCGTTTTGCCGGCATAGGGCTGGTTGACGCTCAGGGCGCCAGCAGCACCTGTACCGCTGCCCTGCATGACGCCGGACAGAACATCGGTGACCGCGGCGGCCTCGCCCTCGGTAAGCACCTGTGAGGGATTGTCCGTGTGCTGGTACAGCACCGAACCGGTACGAGAGTCAATCTCGGTGATGGCGATCGGCTGACGATAGTAGCCGCCGTTGGCAAACGTCGCGTAGGCGGCGGCCATCTCGAGCGGCGAGATCGAGCCAGTGCCGAGCGTCATGACGGGAACGTCCTCGATGTTGTCCTTGGCGGGATCGATGCCGAGCTTTTTGACGAGCGAGATGATCTTGCTGTTGCCGACGGCTTCCGCCACCTGGATGTAGCCGGTGTTGGAGGAGTATGCCGTCGCCTGCTTAAGCGTGATGTTGCCATAGCTATGGTTGGCGTAGTTTTGGACCTCGGTCGTGGTGCCCTTGGCCTTGAGCGGCGAGTTGCAGTTGAGGGTGACGTTGGGGTTCATGCCGTTTTGGATGGCAGTTGCCAGCGTAAAGGCCTTAAAGGTGGAGCCGACGGGACGCTTGGCCGTGGCATGGTTTACGTGGTTCTCGTCGGCGTTGTAGTCGTAGCCGCCCACCATGCACTTGATGTAGCCGGTCTTGGGATCGACGACGACCATGCCCATGTCCAGGCCGTCGAGCGAGAGCGTGTCGAGCTGCTCGCGAACGGCATTCTCTGCCACCTGCTGCATCGTGGGGTCGATGGTGGTCTTGACGGTCAGGCCGCCCTTAAAGAGCACGTCGGTCGAGAACTCCTGCTCCAGCAGCTGCTTAACATAGGCGACAAAGTAGGGCTGCGAGTATACATCGACGCCGCTGCCCGAGATTTCGGTCACGTTGAGGGTGATGGGCTCGGCCTGTGCGGCATCGTGCTCCTCCTGCGTAATGTGGCCCAGACGCAACATGTTGTCGAGGACCTTGTTGCGACGGGACAGCGCCAGGTCGGGGTTGACCGTGGGGTCGTACTGCGAGGGCGAGTTGGGAAGGCCGATGAGCAGCGCGGCCTCGCTCAGGGTGAGGTCGGCGGCGCTCTTGGACAGATAGGTCTCGGCTGCGGCCTCGATGCCGTAGGCGCCGTGGCCGTAATAGATGGTGTTGAGGTACATCATGAGGATCTCGTCTTTGGAGTACATATCCTCCATCTTTACGGCGATGTAGGCCTCGCGTACCTTACGCTCGATGGTCGAGTCGAACTGCTCCTCCTGCAGGATGGTGTTGCGCACCAGCTGCTGGGTGATAGTCGAGGCGCCTTCGTGCCCGCCGCCGAGGGTTGCCACCGCAGCACGCGCGATACCCCACAGGTCGATACCGCCGTGCTCGTAGAAGCGCTCGTCCTCGACGTCAACGGTGCCCTGCAGCACGTAGGGGGAGACCTCGTCCTTGGTGATGGACTTGCGGTTTTGCGTGTAGAAGCTCGCGATCTTGTTGCCGTTGCAGTCGACGATCTCGGTGGGCTCGCTCACCAGATACGCATTGGCGTCGGTGTAGTCGGGCAGATCGGACAGCCAGCGGTTGACGTTGCCGACCATGCCGATGCCAAATGCCACGCCCGCGATAAGCAAAAAGCCCAAAAACGAGAGCAGGATTATGGGCAGGGCATGCGTCTTTGAACGGCTGCGTCCCTGTCGTTGGCGAGGACCCATATATTGACCTCCAGGTATGTCGTGCCCGACGGCGGATGTGCCGTCGGGGCAGGATGGACATAAGTTATTACACGATAAACCAAACGGGGTGCGCGAGGCCTCGTGTATGCTGGAAGGCGGCATTTTTCAGAGTGAATGCATACCTTGGTAAGGAGTTTGTCGATGGCGATTCGGACGATGGGGCCGAGCGGACAACACAAGACTGGATTGGATGCTGCCGGTGCGGCGCTGCCCGAGCTGCTGGCGCCGGCGGGCGGGCTCGACCAGATGCTTGCGGCCATCGCCGCGGGCGCCGATGCCATCTATGCGGGGTTGGGCGGCTTTAACGCCCGTGTGAGCGCCCATGGCTTTACGGATGACGAGTTTGCGCGCGGTTGTGCCGTGGCGCATGCCCATGGCGTGCGTGTGTACGTGACGCTCAACGTGTTCGTGTTTGACGATGAGTTGTCCGACGCGGTGGCGCTGGGAGCTCATGCACTGGAGCTGGGCGCCGATGCTCTGATTGTCGCCGATGCCGGGCTGGCCTGCGCGCTGCGCGCGGTGATTCCCGGGGTCGAGATTCACCTGTCCACGCAGGCGGGCGTTCATAGCGAAGGCGCCGTGCGGCTTGCCGCCGATGGGCTGGGGGTCGAGCGCGTGACGACGGCACGCGAGCTGACGGTCGACGAGATTGCGGCGCTATGTGCCACGGGCGTGCCCATCGAGGTATTCTGCCACGGTGCGATTTGCATCGGCTATTCGGGGGCGTGCGAGTTCTCGGCCCTGCGGCGTGGGCGCTCGGCGATGCGCGGCGACTGCACGCAGCCGTGCCGTCTGGCGTACGACCTGGTGGACGAGGCGGGGCAGAGCGTTGTCGCCGTCGAAGGGGATCGCCTGTTGTGCCCGCGCGACTATCTGGGTATTGCGCATCTGCCCGAGCTTGTAGATGCCGGCGTGGCGTCGCTCAAGATCGAGGGGCGCATGAAGAACCCCGATTACGTATTCAACGTGGTGCGGGTGTGGCGCCGGGCACTCGATATGCTGTGCGACGGCGCGTGGGATCCCGGTGCCGTGGAAGAGCTTGAGCGCGAGCTGGGAAGGTCGTTTAACCGTGGGTTTACCGATGCGTACCTGCGAGGGCGTTCGGGTGCCGAGCTGATGAGCTTTGAGCGCGCAATTAACCAGGGCGTGCGCGTGGGGCGTTTGGTCGCTGTGGGCCACGAAGAGGTGACCGTTGAGCTCGACGCCGCCGTGGCGGCGGGTGACACGCTCGAGATTCGGTTCTATCCGGGTGTCGACGCGCGTCCCGATGTGCCCAAGCGCTGGCCGCAGGTGCCCTGCCCGGTGGATGCCGCAGCGGGGAAGCGCGTCGTCGTGCATTGCAAGCGTAAGGTGGACACGGGCTGCGAGGTGTACCTGATTCGCAGCGCCGGCGTGTTGGATCAGACGGCGGCGGTGTTGGAGCGCATGCGGGCCGAGGCGGATGCGGTTGCGCCCGTTGCGCGTGCCGTTGAGGTGCTGCCCTTTGAGGGCGTTGCGGTGGATGGCGGTGCGTCCACGGAGTTGGTGGAGTGCGCGGTTCCCACTCGCATGGTTTTTGCTTGGCAGCTGATGGATGCCGACCCGCGCGGAGAACTTGATTTGTCCGACGCCGTTGTGGTGCTTGACGAGGTGTGCCGCACGGGTGACGCTGACTGGACCCGCTCACTGATACAGCGTGCCGGGCGCGTCGTCTGCCGCAACCTGGGACAGGTGGTGATCGCTCGCGAGCTGGGCGTGACGTTTGACGTGGCGGCGCCGGTGTTCTGCGCGAATCGGGCCACGCTTACCTGGCTGCGCGGACTCGGTGCGGGGCGGGTGTGCTTGCCGGCGGAGTTGCTCGGCAATGATGCGGAGCGTATTGCCGAACTGGCTGCTGAACCCGGCGTCTTTGGTCCGGTCGACGCCGACCGTCCCGAGCTTATGGTGTGCGAGCACTGCCTGCTGACCGCCGAGGGCGTCTGCGCCACCGATGCGACGGGACAGGTCCGTTGCCGCGACTGCTTGCGTCGTCGGCAGGTACGCTATCTGGTTGAGCGTGACGGTACACGTCTGCCAGTTGCCATTGACGCATGCGGCAGGACGAGGATTTTCCTGTCGTAGGTGCCGCGTCGCGTCAGTTTGTTATCATAAGAGAGTTTATGGACTTCCAGCACCGCCGTTTTCGGCGAGGGTGCTATAGCAAAAGGAGGATACCCAATGCTGTCTGTTGACGAGCAAATGCGTATCATCACCTCGGGCGCCGCGCAGATCGTTCCCGAGGCCGACCTTCGCAAGAAGCTTGAGAAGGGCGAGCCCCTCAACATCAAGCTCGGCGTCGACCCCACCAGCCCCGACCTGCACCTGGGCCATGCCGTGCCGCTGCGCAAGATGCGCCAGTTCCAGGACCTGGGCCACAACGTCACCCTCATCATCGGCAACGGTACCGCGTTGATTGGTGACCCCTCGGGCAAGAACTCCACGCGTCCGCAGCTTTCGCAGGAGCAGATCGAGGCCAACGCCGAGACCTACGTGAGCCAGGCCATGAAGATCCTGGACCCCGAGAAGACCACCATCGTGCACAACGGCGATTGGATCCTTTCGATGGATCTGGCCGGCCTGCTGCAGGTGTGCTCCAAGTTCACCGTTGCCCGCATTCTTGAGCGCGACGACTTTACCAAGCGCTACCAGTCTCAGACGCCGATCGCCCTGCATGAGTTCCTGTATCCCGTGATGCAGGCTTTCGACTCTGTGCAGATCAAGGCCGACGTGGAGATGGGCGGCACCGATCAGCTCTTCAACCTGCTCGCCGGCCGTGAGCTCATGGAGAAGATGGGTATGGAGCCCCAGATCGCGCTCACCATGCCGCTGCTCGAGGGCACCGATGGCGTTCGTAAGATGTCCAAGTCCTATGGCAACTACATCGGCCTGACCGACGCCCCCAAGGATATGTTCGGCAAGACCATGTCCATCCCCGACGAGATGATCGGCAAGTACTATCGTCTGGCCAGCTCGCTCACCCCGGCCGAGGTCGACAAGATCGACGCCGCCCTGGCCGATGGTTCTGCCGACCCCTACGAGCTCAAGCGCGCTCTGGGCCGCGACCTGTGCGACACCTACCACGGCGCCGGTGCCGGCGACGAGGCTCAGGCCGAGTTCGACCGCGTGTTCAAGGAGGGCCAGCTCGCCGACTTCCCCGAGAAGCACGTTGAGCTGACTGTTAACGACGAGGGCCAGATCTACCTCGCCGGCCTGCTCAAGGACTTGGGTCTTTCGGCGAGCGCCGGCCAGGCTCGTCGCGATATCGACGGCGGCGGTGTCAAGATCAACGGCAAGGCCGTGGCTCCCAAGAGCTACAACATCGACCCTAGTGCCCTCAAGCTGGGCGACACCCTCTCCGTAGGCAAGCGCAAGGGCTTCAAGTTGGTCTAACGAGCGAGTTGACCTCACAAGTGCAATAAGGCCGCAGCCGGGAATCCCGACTGCGGCCTTTTTTGGCACTTGGGGCGTTCCTTTTGTGCCGGCACTTTGGGACACTCCTTGTCATTGGTGCAAAGCAACCTCTCCTCATTGCACCAAGTGGCGTGTGCCGTTAAGCGGAGAGGCGTATTGTTGACCCATCGTTTGGGCATACAATGGCTATTGGTCTGCTGCGGTGAAGGTCTGTCCGCTCCGCAGCTTTTTTCTACGGTTAAAGGAGTATGTATGTCCATTGAGGTCATGAGGTCTGTGATCGAGGCCGCCGAGGGCCGCGTGCCCGTCGACACGCTGTTTATCAATGCGCAGATTGTCGACGTGTATGGCCAGCGTGTGGCGCCCGGCAGCGTTGCCGTCAAGGACGGTGTGATCGTCGGCGTGCTCTACGATGGTCGCGACGATGCCGCCGGCACCTACGAGGCTGCCGAGGTCATTGACTGCCAGGGCCGCTATCTCGCCCCCGGCTTTATCGACGGACATCTGCACATTGAGTCCTCGAACATCCGTCCCGCCGAGTATGCGCGCATGGCGGCGACGCGCGGTACCACCACCGCCATTGCCGACAGCCACGAGATCGCCAACGTGGCGGGGCTCGACGGCCTGCGCTTTATGATCGAGGACGGTCGCCGCGCGCCCATTTCCATCAAGTACATGATGCCCTCATGCGTGCCCGCGCTGCCCGATGAGCAAGCGGGCGCTGTGATTACCGCTGCTGACATGCAGGCGTTTTTTGCCGAGCATCCGGGCGACGTTTTTGGCCTGGGCGAGATGATGAACCTGCCGGGCGTCTTTATGGCCGATCCCGAGACCTGCGCTCGCATCGATGCTGCCAACCAGACGCCGTCCAAGCAGGTCGACGGCCATGCGCCGCTCGTTGCCGGCAAGGACCTCAATGCCTATGCCGCGGCGGGTATTATTGCCGACCACGAGTCGACGATTCCCGAGGAGGCGCTCGACAAGCTGTCTCGCGGCATGTACGTGATGCTGCGCGAGGGTACGTGCAGCCATGATCTGGCCAACCTGTCGCCGATGCTGCTGGAGAATCCCGCGCGCGCCCGCCGCTGCTGCTTTGCGACTGACGACCGCGCTCCTTCCGATGCGCTTGCAACCGGCATGATCGACAATGCCTGCCGCGTGGCGATTGAGGCCGGTATCGACCCCGTGGTCGCTATCTCTATGGCGTCCCTCTCCACGGCCGAGGCGTTTGGCCTGGATCACGGCTGCCGCGACCCGCACGAGCTCCGCGGTGCGATTGCCCCGGGCAAGCGTGCCGACCTGCTGGTGCTCAATGACCTGACGTTTGCCACGGCTCCGCATCGTGTATATGCCGCCGGTGCCCTGGTGGCGCAGGACGGCACCTTTGTGGGCGAGATCGCACCCGAGATGGCCGAGGTTGCGGCCCTTGCCGATGAGCTGCGCGCCTCCGTTAAGCTGCCGAAGCTTTCGCTCGACGTGTTCGACTATGCCTTTAAGCCGGGCGAGGCCGTGATCGACGTGGTGCCGGGCAAGGCCATCACGGGTATGGCTCGCCCCGAGAGTGCCGAGGGCCTGCGCCGCATTATGCTGATCGAGCGCCACGGCCGCGGCGTGTCGCTGCAGGCCGAGGGCGCCGATGGCGACGGCCCCGCTGGCCTGGGCCTGGTCGGCAAGCATATCGGTCGCGGCTGGGTGCGCGGCTTTACCATCACGGGCGGTGCCATCGCCTCGACGATCGGCCACGACTCGCACAACGTGTGCGTGGTGGGCGACAGCGCGGCTGATATGATGGCTGCCGTCGAGGCCGTGGGCCAGGGCGGCCACGTGCTGGTGCGCAACGGCAAGGTCGTGGCGCGTATTCCGCTGGCGCTCGGTGGCCTTATGAGCGAAGGCACGGCCGAGGACGTTGCTGCGCAGCACGACGACTTTATGGTCAAGGCGCGCGCCATGGGTATTGAGCCGCCGCTCGACCCCATCATGGGCATCATCTTCCTGCCCCTGCCGGTCATCCCGACGCTCCGCATCCGCCCCGAGGGCATGTTCGACGTTACAACCTTCACCTACGCCGACTAGTCATCGGGGACGTTCTTAAACGACTAATCGTCGGGGACACTCTTTGGCGGGCTGCCTGACGTCGCGACCGTGGGGCCTCTGGCGCGCGTGAGCTATTTGCTAGGTCCTTGTAACGTTTGCGCCCGCGGAGTCTTATTTGAGCTCCCTTTGGGTACGGTGATTTTGGATATACGTCCGATTCCATCAAGCCCGAAGGGAGCTTTTCTATGTTTAAACTGATTGCATCCGATATGGACGGCACACTGCTTGACGAAAACGGCCAGGTGCCTCCCGAGACCTACGAACTGATTCTGGCGCTACACGAGCATGGTGTGCATTTCGCTGCATCGTCAGGTCGTCGCTACGATCGCCTGTGCGAGTTCTTTGCGCCCGTTCGCGACAAGATGGACTTTGTCGCCGCTAACGGCGCCCAAGTCTACGCCGACGGTAAGATGGTAGACCGTGAGGTGTATTCCCACCTGGCGATTCGAAGGCTCGCCCAAGCCGTCAGGACGTTTCCCAATCTGCATCTTGCGCTCTTTGACCGAACCAAGTCCTTCCTGCTCGATGACGAGTGCAAGTTCGTGCGTGAGGTCGATAAGGACCTTCCCAATGCCGAGCGCATTTGGGAGCTGCCCGATCCCAGCGTAAATATCATCAAGGCGAGTATCTTTTGCGATGACTGTGCCGTTATGGACAGTGCCTACGTACTGCAGCGCGAGCTTGGCCAGCTCTTTACCTTTGCGCCTTCTGGAAACGCATGGATCGATGCCATGCAGCCCGGTGTGTCGAAAGCCTCGGGAATCGAGCAGCTCATGGAGCACTATGGCGTCGAACGCGACGAGGTCATGGCGTTTGGCGACTCGATGAACGACTACGAGATCATTCGCTTTGTCGGCACGGGCTGCGCGATGGAAAATGCGCGCCCCGCGCTCAAGGCGGTGGCCGATCGCGTGGTGGGTTGTAACCGCGACCACGCCGTCCAGCAGGAGCTCCGTCGCGTGCTGGAGGGTCTCTCCTAATCCGGCAGATGGGGACGTTCCTTTTCTGCCGACAGTGGGGGACAATCCTTGCAGCTTTTTGCGAAGAGTGTCCCCAACGACTAGTCATTCAAGAACGTCCCCAATGACTGTTTTAGCTACCCTGCCGGGTTGCTGCTGCTAGGCGAGAGCGGCCATGATGGTGCGGGCGACGCCGTCGTGGTCGTTGTCGTATTCGGTGATGGCGTCGGCGGCCTCGCGGTCCTCGGGCTCGGCGTTGATCATGGCCATGCCGTGGCCCGCTGCCTGCAGCATGGGGATGTCGTTGATGTTGTCGCCGAACGCCCAAGCGTCGGCGAGACGCTCGCCCAGGTGCTCGCAGAGCCACGTGAGGGCCGTTCCCTTGGTGGCGCCCTCGCCCATGACCTCAATATTCATGGCGTACGAACGCGTGACCTCAATGCCTCCGAGCGTGTCGAGCTCCGCCGCGATGGCGTCGCGATCGGCCGGGTCGTGCCAGTACATGGCGATGCGCTCGAGCGTCTCGACCTCGTCGATCTTGCTGTCGATATCCATGTCGATCGGTGTTCGTGTGCGCTTGAGCGAAGCCGCGATGTGGGGGTCGCCGCCGCAGAATTCGTCCAGGCGCGTGTAGAGCGAGCGGGGGAGGAAGCACTGCCCATCCGCGAAGATATCGAAGGTCACATCGTGGCCGGCGGCGATGCGATGGATGCGATGGGCAATGCCGCAATCGAGCGGACGGCTCAAGATGCACGTGGCGCGCGAGGCGTCGGTGGGCACATCGTCGTCGAGCTGCCAGACGCTGGCGCCATTGGCGCAAACGGCATAGTGCACGGCGGTATGGGCGAGGATGGGCTCAAAGATGCCCGACAGCGGACGTCCCGTGCAGGGCACAAATTCAATCCCGCGTCGAGCGAGCTCGTCGAGCATCGCCCAGGTGGCATCGCTCATCTGCTTATCGCTCGTCAACAGCGTTCCATCCATATCGGAAAACACAATCATTTGATGCAGCCCTTTCTGCTGGCATAAAAAGCGTGGCCGAGGGCGATGATGCCCTGGCCACGCTCGGGTTCTATAACGGTCCGCGTCCTAGCGATCGGCGAGCGGCTTGTACTCCAGCGGCTCGATAACCGGGCGATACGCGGGGCGAATAATGCGGTGCGCGCAGAAGAGCTCTTCCATGCGGTGTGCCGACCAGCCGGCCATGCGGGCGACGGCGAATAGCGGCGTAAAAAGCGTCTCGGGTACGCCGAGCATCTTGTAGATAAAGCCCGTGTACAGGTCGATGTTGGCACAGATGGGCTTGGTCATGCCGTGGTCGCGCATCACCTGCGGTGCCAGGCGCTCGATGCGCTCGATGAGCGCGAACTCCTCGCCCAGGTCCTTCTTGGCGGCAAGCGTGCGCGCGTAACGGCGGCAGACCTCGGCGCGCGGGTCGCTCAGCGTGTAGACGGCGTGGCCCATACCGTAGATGAGACCCGTGCCGTCGAAGGCCTGCTTGTCGAGGATCTTGCCCAGGTAGGCTGCGACCTCGTCCTCGTCCTCCCAATTGGAGACGTGCGCACGGATGTCCTCGTGCATGGACACGACCTTGGCGTTGGCGCCGCCGTGGCGCGGGCCCTTGAGTGAGCCGATAGCCGCGGCGTAGGCGGAATACGGGTCGGTGGCCGAGGAGGACAGCACGCGGCAGGCAAACGTGGAGTTGTTGCCGCCTCCGTGTTCGGCATGCAGCATGAGCATCACGTCGAGCAGCATGGCTTCGTCGCGGGTGAATGCCATGCCGCCGCGCAACACCTGCAGGATGGTCTCGGCGGTGGAGAGACCGGGTGTGGGGTGCGGTACATGAACCTCGGAGCCGCGGCGCTTGGCGACCGAGGCCATATGCGCGAAGGCGGCGATGCGGGGGAGACGGGCGAGCATGGAGATGGCGACGTCGATTTCGTGCTCGGGCGTAATGGCGTCGGGCTCGGCGTCGAAGGCGTAGAGCAGCAGCACGGCGCGCTGAAGCACATTCATGATGCTCGACGACACCGTGGTCATGGGGAACTCTTTGACGTACTCATCGCTCAGGTGCCTAAAAGCGCCCAGACGTCCGCAAAAACCGTCGAGCTCCTCTTTGTTGGGCAGCGAGCCCGTGATGAGCAGGTAGGCGACCTCTTCGTAGCCATAGCGATTCTCGGCCTGGGCGTTGTTGACCAGGTCCTCGATGCTGTAGCCGCGCAGCGTAAGCTTGCCCTGGTCGGGCACGACTTTGCCGTCGACCTTGTTGTAGCCGTGCACGTCCGAGATGCGGGTAAGGCCCGCGACCACGCCCGAGCCATCGGCATTGCGCAGGCCGCGCTTGACGTTATGCTCTACGAACAGGCCCTCGTCGTACGGGGCGGTCGGCAGGCCGTGGTAGAGGTTTTCGCTTTCGGGCGAAATCTGACGGCTCGCCTCGTAATCCAGAACCAGGCGGCTCAGGTGATCGTCGAAGCGGTAGTAGATTTTCTTGGCGTCGTAGGCCATGCGCGCTCCTCTCCGGTCCGCTTTGGGGCCGCGCGCTTGGACGATATGACGTCAAGCTGCCCCGAGCGGCTTGTTCGCTACAGGCGGTACATAAAGTTAAAGACGTCCTCGCGCTGGATGGACACGTTGACGCCCGAAAGCTCGCCGGCCTCGGCCAGGGCCTTCTGCAGCTCGGCGAAGTCGAGCTTGGACTCGGCGGTGTCGGCCAGCATGGTCATGGTGAAGATGTCCTCGATAATGGACTGCGTGATGTCGCGGATGTCGACGTTGGCCTCGCCCAGAACGCGGGTGACGCCGGCGACGATGCCGGGGCGGTTCTTGCCAAGGACGGTGATGACGATACGGGAGGACGAGATCTCGGCCATGGGAAACCCTTTCGCGTGGTTGCGGCGCGCGCGGGCGCTCCGCTACGGTACAGTGTTCATCATTGTACCTGTCTGGCGCCAAAAGGGGTGTGCTTACTGCGGCGTTACACGTCTGCAACATGGGTGAAGGCTCGTCGGGGTGCGTGCTCGCTGCGGTTGGCCACGCCGCCTTGCACAAAGACCGTGAACCTTTTGTGGGACACGCGGCGCCGTGGTATCATAGCCGAGTTTGTTGTCTTGGTCGGAAACCAAGACGCCTTATGCGCTGATCGGTAACCAGCGCCTGACCAATAAGGAGTCCTACCATGAAGCAGGGTATCCATCCCCAGTATGTCGAGTGCACGGTGACGTGCTCCTGCGGCAACACCTTCAAGACGCACGCTACCGTGTCCGAGATGAAGGTTGAGCTTTGCAACGAGTGCCACCCGTTCTACACCGGCCAGCAGAAGTTCGTCGACACCGGTGGACGCGTCCAGCGCTTCGCCGACAAGTTCGGTGGCGCCGCTGCCGCCCAGCTCAAGAAGGCCGAGGAGGCCAAGGCTGCCAAGGCCGCCAAGGCTGCTGAGGCCGAGGCTGCTCGCAAGGCCGCCGCTGAGGCTAAGGCTGCCGAGAAGGCTAAGCGTGCTGCTAAGTTTGCCGAGGAGGCTGCCAAGCAGGCCGCCGAGGCTCCCGCAGAGGCTCCCGTCGAGGAGGCCGCTGCCGAGGCCGAGACCACCGAGGCTGCTGAGTAAATAGCTCGCCGCGGAATCACTCGCATTCATGGCATGAGGGCCGTGCATCCATTTGGGTGCGCGGCCCTTTTCTTTTTTATTGGTGCAAACCAACCTGCCCCCATTGCACCAAATGGCAGAGAGGCAGCGTTTGCCCAGATAAAACCTGCCAAAATTAACCTGTCCCATTGTGGCAGGTTGGTCGTAGTTATTACGTGGCGGTCGAGGTCGACCGTATAGGCCGCGCCTTGTTTGGCTAAAGTACAATCATCTGTGTTTAACTCGCCCGCAGCTGCACGGCGTGGGCGATGGCCAAAAAGGAAAACCACATGGGATTCATGTCAAAGCTGCTGTCCTTTGGATCCGATAAGGACCTTAAGCGCTACTACAAGATCGTCGACCAGATCAACGGTCTTGAGCCCCAGTTTGAGAAGATGACCGAGGAGGAGCTCCGCGGCCAGACCGATAAGTTCCGCGAGCGTTACGCCAACGGCGAGTCGCTCGACGACATGCTCCCCGAGGCCTTTGCCACCGTGCGTGAGGCTTCCAAGCGCACCATGGGTATGCGCCACTTTGACGTGCAGCTCATTGGCGCCATGGCACTGCACGAGGGCCACATCGCCGAGATGAAGACTGGCGAAGGTAAGACCCTCGTCTCCACGTTGGCCGGCTATCTCAACGCTATTGCTGGCAAGGGCGTGCACGTCGTTACTGTCAATGATTACCTTGCCAAGCGTGACTCCGAGTGGATGGGCCGCATCTATAAGTACCTGGGTATGACCGTCGGTCTGCTCCAGAACAACATGCCGCTCGAGCTCAAGCGCCCGGCCTACCAGGCAGACGTCACCTACGGCACCAACTCCGAGTTCGGCTTTGATTACCTGCGCGACAACATGGTTACCCGTCCCGAGCAGCGCGTGCAGCGCGGCCACAACTACGCCATCGTCGACGAGGTTGACTCCATCCTGATCGATGAGGCCCGCACCCCGCTGATCATCTCGGGCGCTGGCACCAAGTCCGCCAGTACCTACAAGGACTTCGCGCGTGCCGTGCGTGGCCTTGAGCGCGGCGAGGACGTGTCGCACGACATGCTCACCGCCACCGAGGACGTTGAACCCACGGGCGACTACGTCATGGACGAGGCCAAGCACACCATTGCCGCCACCGAGCGCGGCCTTAAGAAAATCGAGCGCCGCCTGGGTATCGATGACATCTACGCCGACCTTTCGGGTCAGCTGGTCAACCACCTGCAACAGGCGCTGAAGGCCCAGTACATGTTCCACCGCGACAAGCAGTATGTGGTCACCAACGGCGAGGTCAAGATCGTCGACGAGTTCACCGGCCGCATTATGGAAGGTCGCCGCTATTCTGAGGGCCTGCACCAGGCCATCGAGGCCAAAGAGGGCGTGCTCGTACGCGAGGAGAACCAGACACTCGCCACCATCACCCTGCAGAACTACTTCCGTCTGTATGACAAGCTCTCCGGCATGACCGGCACGGCACTTACCGAGGATGCCGAGTTCCGCGAGATCTACAAGCTGCCCGTCGAGGTCATCCCCTCCAACAAGCCTGTGCAGCGCGTGGACCACGAGGACCTGGTGTACCGCACCATCCAGGCCAAGTACAATGCCGTCGCCGACGATGTCGAGCAGCGTCATGCCAAGGGCCAGCCGGTCCTGGTGGGCACCGTATCCATCGAGAGCTCCGAGAAGCTGTCCGCCGCCCTTACCAAGCGCGGCATCGCACACGAGGTCCTCAACGCCAAACACCATGAACGCGAGGCCCACATCGTTGCCCAGGCCGGACGCTACGGCGCCGTGACCATCGCCACCAACATGGCCGGTCGTGGTACCGACATCTTGCTGGGCGGCAACCCCGACGAGCTGGTGCGCGAGCGCCTGGAGTACGAGGGCCTGACCATGGAGGACGTGACGCCCGAGCAGCTCGAGCAGTTTAACGCCGAGGCCAAGGAGACCTGCAAGGCCGAGCGTGAGCGCGTGCTTGCCGCCGGCGGCCTGACCGTTATCGGCACCGAGCGCCACGAGTCCCGTCGTATCGACAACCAGCTGCGCGGCCGCTCCGGCCGTCAAGGCGATCCGGGCGAGACCCAGTTCTACCTGTCGCTCGAGGACGACCTCATGCGCTTGTTCGGCGGCGACAAGATGGACCGCGTCTCCAAGATGATGGTCACGGCCGACATGGGCGACGACATGCCCATCCAGCACAAGATCATCTCCAAGGCCGTCGAGAGCGCCCAGCACAAGGTCGAGAGCATCAACTTCTCCATGCGTAAGAGCGTCCTTGAGTACGACGACGTCATGAACAAGCAGCGCCAGGTCATCTACGCCGAGCGCAATAAGATTCTGGACGGCAAGGACCTGACCGACCACATCACCGAGGTCATGCACGACACCGTGTACCGCTGCGTGCAGGAGTTCTGCACCAAGGACAGTCACGATGGCGAGCGCGACCTGGAGGGCCTGCGCAAGTGGGTTGTGGAGCTCACCGGCCACATCGATACGCCGAAGTTCCCCGACGAGGATTATGAGGCCCTGGCTACCGATGTCCTGGCTTACGTAGAGAAGTGCTACAACATGAAGGCCGAGCGCTTGGGCGAGGACCTGATGCGCGAGCTCAACACCCAGGTCATGCTGCGCGTCATCGATACCCGCTGGATGAACTACCTGCAGGAGATGGACTACCTCAAGACCGGCATTGGCCTGCGCGGCTTTGGCCAGCGCGACCCGCTGGTTGAGTACAAGACCGAGGCCTACGGCGCGTTCCAGATACTCGTCGACACCATGTACGAGGATTACCTGCGCACGGTTCTGCGCATCGAGATCAAGGCTGCCCCGCGTGCCGTGGAGCACAAGGAGGAGCCCGCGCTCGAGGGCGCGCGCTTCTCCGGCCCTGCCGAGGTCGATGGTGACAACGGCGACTCGGTGCTGCGCAAGCAGGCGCAGGTGCAGGCCCGCACGGCTGTCCAGGGTGGTCCGGCTGCCGTCAACAACGGTGGCAAGGTGACCACCTATCGCAAGTCCGAGAGCGACGATCCGTACGTCAACGTGGGCCGCAACGACCCGTGCCCCTGCGGTAGCGGCAAGAAGTTTAAGTACTGCCACGGCAGGAATCGTTAATGGCTGAGGCTTTAGAGGTAACGCCCGCCGAGCTGGACGCGTTTGCGGACCGGCTCGGTGAGGTCGAGTCATATCTCCACCTGGACGAGAAGCGTACCCGCGTGTCCGAGCTCGAGGCCAAAAGTGTTGCCCCTGGCTTTTGGGATGACGCCGACGCCGCCCGTGCCACCATGGAGGAGATTGCGCGCACCAAGGAAGATATCGCTGCCGTGGACACCGCGCGCGGCGAGCTTTCCGATGCCCGCGCCGCGCTGGAGCTTGCCGAGGAGATGGGGGATGACCCCGACGCCGCCGCCCTTCGCGAGGAGGCTGCAGTCACGGCTGAGCGCCTGGCCCGTGCCATCGATGAGCTTGAGCTTTCGAGCTGGTTTACCGGTGAGTTCGATCACGGCGATGCCATTGTGACCATCAAGCCCGGACAGGGTGGTCTGGAGGCCCAGGACTGGACCTTCATGCTCTTTAAGATGTACATGAAGTACTGCCAGCGTCGCGGCTGGAAGGTCACCATCAACGACTGTCCCGCGGCCGAGGTCATCGGCATTGACCGTGCGACCTTTACCGTCGAGGGCAAGGACGCATTTGGCATGCTGCGCGCCGAGGCCGGCGTCCACCGCTTGGTTCGCATTAGCCCCACCGACGACAAGAAGCGCCGCCAGACCACGTTTGCCGGCGTCGAGGTCATCCCCGTGCTACCCGATGATATCGACATCGAGATCAGTCCCGACGATATCCGCGTGGACGTGTACCACGCGAGCGGCCCGGGCGGTCAGGGCGTCAACACCACCGACTCCGCCGTGCGCGTGACGCATTTCCCGAGCGGCATTGTGGTTACCTGCCAAAATGAGCGCAGCCAGATCCAGAACAAGGCCGCGTGCATGCAGATCCTCAAGGCTCGTCTGTACGAGATTGAGCTCGAGAAGCGCGCCGAGGCGCTCGATGAGATCCGCGGGCCCAAGACCACGATTGGTTTTGGCAACCAGATTCGCAGCTACGTGCTCTACCCGTACCAGATGGTCAAGGATCTGCGCTCGGGTGTGGAGACCAGCAATGTCGAGGCCGTTCTTGACGATGGCGACCTGGACCCGTTTGTTATTGGCTACCATCGCTGGGCCACCGGCAACGCTGATGCAGAAGGCTCGGAGGTCTAAAACATCGGGTGGCTTCAAGCCGATGCCAAGCCCAACGGTTGGACGGGTTTGTATCCAGAATAAACCCTGCGCAGGGGTGGTTTTTGTCCGGCGAATCGGTAGAATCGAATACAAGAAGAAGTTCAAAGCGCATTCGTTTGGGTGCGCTTTTTTGAGGGAGGCAGCATGGCATATCGTCTGGACATCAAGCGCATTCTTTCGATGAACTTCTTTCACGACCTGCCCCAGATCATGTTGGGGTGTGCCTTGGCCGCCATCGCGACCGACTTGTTTTTGATTCCCAACGGTCTTGCCGCCGGTGGCGTTACGGGCCTTGCCACCATTATCCAGGCGGTCGGCGCGGCGCGCGGCCTATCGCTTCCCGTTGGTATTCAGACGATCGTGATGAACGCCTTGCTGTTGTTGGTCGTTATGCGCGAGGGCGGCATGTTCTACGTGGTGCAGACCGCGACGGGCTTTGTGCTGCTGGGCTTCTTTACCGATCTGTTCGCCCCGTTTGTAGCACCTCTGGCGGATGCGGACCTGATGCTCCCTGCCATGTGGGGCGGCATTATTACGGGCATCGGTTACGGCATGGTGTTGCGCGCCGGCGCCAACACCGGCGGCTCGGACACGATTGGCCAAATCATCTCGCGTAACACCTCGCTGCCGGTGGGCTCGACCGTCATGGCGATCGATGTTGCCGTATGCGCGCTATCGGCTCCGGTCTTTTCAATCGAAAACGCACTGTATGCAGGCCTTTCGATGGTCATTAGCGGCTACGTGATCGATGCCGTGGTCGATGGTGGCAACAAACGCCGTATGGTACTCATCATCTCGGACAAGTTCCCTGATATCGCTGCCGATATCATGTATGGCCTGGGTCGTGGTTGTACCAAGTTTAAGGCGACTGGCATGTATTCGGGTGCCGAGAAGCCAGTGATTATGGTCATCGTGAGCCGTCGAGAGCTCAATACCCTCAAGACGATCGTGCGCGAGCGCGATCCTCATGCCATCGTGACGGTTGCCGACGTTACGGAAGCCTTCGGCGAGGGATTCAAGGACATTAGCGCGTAGGGTCGATCGCGTTCCATCCAAAAGACGTTCACATTGATAAACCGTTTCATCAGCGGTTCTGCCTGCTAAATTGTTCAAATAATGATAAAAACTCTGGTAAAGCCATCAGTTTCCAGCATAATGAATGACGTACGTGCATTGCGGCTGTGTTGGGATTACCTTTCCGTGCCGTGCGCATTTTGTCTAATGAGGATGAAAGGAAGGCACAATGAGCGACGAAGAGCTCAAAAAGGTTGCCAACGAGGTAAGGAAGGGCATCGTCACCGGCGTGCACGCTGCCAAGTCCGGCCATCCGGGCGGTTCGCTCGGCGCTGCCGACATCATGACCTATCTGTACTTTGAGGAAATGAACGTCGACCCGGCCGATCCCCGCAAGGCCGATCGCGACCGTTTTGTGCTCTCCAAGGGCCATTGCGCTCCGGGCCTGTACGCCGTGCTCGCCGAGCGTGGGTTCTTCCCCAAGGAGGATCTCGAGACGCTGCGCCATATCGGCAGCCACCTGCAAGGTCATCCCAACATGAACGACACCCCGGGCGTCGATATGTCCACCGGCTCGCTCGGCCAGGGCATCTCCGCCGCCGTGGGCATGGCGGTTGCCGCCAAGCACTGGGGCGATACTTACCGCACGTACGCCCTGCTGGGTGATGGCGAGAGCGAGGAGGGCCAGGTCTGGGAGGCAGCCATGTTTGCCGGCAACCATCAGCTCGATAACCTCTGCGTGATCGTCGACCACAACGGCCTGCAGATCGACGGCCCCGTCGAGGAGGTCAACGACCCCATGCCGCTCGCCGACAAGTTCCGCGCCTTTAAGTTCCACGTGGTGGAGCTTGCCGACGGCAACGATTTCGATCAGATCCGCGCCGCCTTTGCCGAGGCCCGCGCCACCAAGGGTCAGCCGACCGCCATCATCGCCGAGACCATGAAGGGCAAGGGCGTTTCCTTTATGGAGAACCAGGTTGGTTGGCACGGCAAGGCCCCCAACGATGAACAGTTTGAGCAGGCCATGGCAGAGCTCACGGCCGCCGGAGAGGAGCTCTAGGATGGCAGACGTCAAAAAAATCGCCACGCGCGTAAGCTACGGCGAGGCCCTCGTCGAGCTCGCCAACGAGCACGATGACTTTGTGGTCCTCGACGCCGACCTGGCCGCCGCCACGCAGACCGGCAAGTTCAAGGCCGCCTGCCCCGATCGTTTCTTCGATGTGGGCATTGCCGAGAGCAACCTGATGGGCGTCGCCGCCGGTATCGCGACCACCGGCCGCGTTGCCTTCGCGAGCACCTTTGCCATGTTTGCCGCCGGCCGCGCCTTTGAGCAGGTCCGTAACTCCATCGGCTACCCGCATCTCAACGTTAAGATCGGTGCCACGCATGCCGGTATCTCGGTGGGCGAGGATGGCGCCACGCACCAGTGCTGCGAGGATATTGCCCTCATGCGCGTCATCCCCGGCATGACTGTGATCGTTCCTGCCGACGACGTCGAGGCCCGCGCCGTAACGCGCGCCGCCTACGAGTGCGACGGTCCGGTGTACATGCGCTTCGCTCGTTTGGCCTCGCCGGTTATCAACGACCCCGAGACCTACAACTTCGAGTTGGGTAAGGGCATTGTCATGCGCGAGGGCGCCGACGTCACCATCATCGCCTGCGGCCTGATGGTCGGCGAGGCTCTCGAGGCCGCCGAGCAGCTCGCTGCCGAGGGCATCGACGCCGAGGTCATCAACATGCACACCATCAAGCCCATCGATGCCGACCTGATCGTCAAGAGCGCCACCAAGACCGGCCACGTCGTGACCGTCGAGGAGCATTCTGTAATCGGTGGCCTGGGCAGCGCCGTTGCCGACGTCCTGTGCGAGCAGTGCCCGACGCCCCTCAAGAAGATCGGCGTCAACGACACCTTTGGCGAGTCCGGCCCGGGTGCCGAGCTCTTGCACAAGTATGGCCTGGACGCCGCCAACATCGTGGCGACCACCAAGGAGTTCTTGGCATAAGGCAAGGCGGATCTCAAGGACTGCTTCGCCAGAACTATGGAAACCCGGCAGGGGCGCTCTCTTGGAGAGCGCCCCTGTTTCAGTTGCGGTGAAATAAGGACTGATTAGACCTTTTAACTGGTAAAACAGTCCCTATTTCACCGCAACTTATGAAGACGCCCCTCAAGCACGGTCCCATCAGGGAAAAGGGCATATATCGACAAAGCGCAATTCAGACCCTTCCAACTTTGTATATGCAGCACCCCAAGTAAAACGCGGCGACCCCTTAGTTACCGCAGGCCGGACACAGGGCTACTCTCCAAATCTTTCCGCAGGACGGAGGAGCCCCCGCAGCGCGAAGCGCGCAGCGGGGGCTCCGACATGTCCGAGGACGATTTGGAGAGTAACCCTGTGCCCGGCCGACGGGATCCCTAAGCACGCCATGCTTCTTATGTGCAGCAAAGCTAATACTGCTAAAATACAAAGCGCTCATGTAGTTTAAACGCACGACGATAAGGAGCACCAGTGGGTAACCACTTCCGTACCTCCGGTGCGGGCGATGATGCCCCCAAGACGCAGGCAGGCGTCCAGGGCAGTCGTTTCGCCACTCCGGATTCAGAGGGCCAGCCTGTTGCTCAGGCCCCCGCTCAGCCGGCAGATCAGGCACAGCCGGCATCCGATCCCTTTGCCTACAATCCAACCAGCGATGTCGCGCTTTCCGGCACGGCGGGTTTTGAGCCCGTTCAGGCCGTGACCGCTCGCGTGGAGCAGTCTCAGGCTGGTGCCGCCACGCCGCAGCCTACCATGGCCGGCATTCCCGACCCCTTGGCCCCTGCGACGCCGGCTCCTCAGCCTGCGCAGTCCGGTCTCTTTGCCGCTATTCCCGACCCCACGCAGCCTGCTGCCCCGGTGGTCGAGAGCGATCAGGCAGCCGAGGTCGCAAGCCTCGATAACGCGCTCAACAACCCCGATTTTACGTCGGTGTTTGCGCCCATCGATCCGCAGGCCAGCCGCAAGAAGATGGCCAAACAGGCCGGTGTCGAGCCCGTCATCCTTATGGAGCATGTCACCAAGATCTATCCGGCACAGCCCAACAAGCCTGCACTCGACGACATCAACATCGAGATCTATCCGGGCGAGTTCGTCTTCCTGGTCGGTCACTCCGGCTCGGGTAAGACCACGCTGCTGTCGACGCTCAACCGTGACGTCAAGCCGACGAGCGGCCGCATCCTGGTTGCCGGTCAGGACCTCATGAAGATCAAGAACCGCAAGGTTCCGTTCCTGCGCCGCCAGATTGGCGCCGTGTTCCAGGACTTTAAGCTTCTGCCGCAAAAGACCGCCTACGAAAATGTGGCGTTTGCCCTGCAGTGCATCGGCAAGCCCAAGGGCGTCATTCGCAGCCAGGTGCCCGAGGTGCTGCGTCTGGTCGGCCTGGCCGATCAGATGGACTCGCTGCCCGACCAGCTTTCCGGTGGCGAGCAGCAGCGCGTTGCCGTCGCCCGCGCTATGGTCAACCGTCCGCCGCTGCTGATCTGCGACGAGCCGACGGGCAACCTCGACCCGGCGATCTCGCTGGGCATCATGAAGCTGCTCGAGCGTATTAACCGCACTGGCACCACCGTGATCGTCGCCACGCACGACCGCGAGATGGTCGATAGCATGCACCGTCGCGTGATCGCCCTTGAGGGCGGCCACGTTATCCGCGACCAGGAGAGGGGAGGTTACGGCAACTATGGCACCAACTAACGTGGGCTACTCCTTCAAAGAGGCAATCAGCCACTTCTTCCGTAACTGGACTACCTCGCTCGGCGCCGTCATCACGATCTTCCTTTCGCTGTTTATCATCGGCCTGTTCATTATGGGTTCCGCGATGCTGAACTCCGTGATCGGTACCGTCGAGGATCAGGTTGTCATTAATGCCTTTATTAGCGATGACGCCGATCAGGCAGACGTCCAGGCCTTTGAGGCCGAGCTCAAGACGTGGAGCAACGTCAAGTCCGTGACCTATAAGGATAAGGACGACGCGCTGGCCGAGTACACGAGCAAGATGTCGGGCAACGCCGACGCCACCATGAGCGCGCTCGACGGCCAGAACCCGCTGCCCGCCTCGTTTGCGATTGAGATGGACGATCCGTCTCAGGTCGAGAGCACGGCCAAGAAGCTCAAGAAGGATGCCGATTTCCAGAAGATCGCGGATGACGGCGACGTCAACGCGAGCGTGCTGTACGGCCAGGAGGAAGTGAGCCGCCTGTTCCAGGTGACCAACTACATCCGCATCGCCGCCGTGGTGCTCGTTGGCCTTCTGACCTTTATCGCATTCATCTTCATCAACAACACGATTCGCCTGTCCATCACGGCGCGTCGTCGTGAGATTGCGATTATGCGTCTGGTCGGCGCCAGCAACGGCTTCATTCGTGGCCCGTTTATCACCGAGGGCGTGCTGCAGGCCATTTTGGGCTCGCTGCTTTCCATCGGCGTTCTGGAGCTGCTGCGCAATCTGATGATTCCGCGTCTGCAGGAGAGCATCGGCTGGATGTCGTTTGCCCTGCCGATGCAGTACTACCTGGTGACCTATGCTGCGCTGATTCTGGTCGGCGTGATTATCGGTCTCTTTGGTTCTGCCATCGCCATGCGCCGCTACCTGCGCGTGTAGGCATGCCTGGAATTCATCCCTTCCAACGGGTCGTCCCTTATGGGGCGGCCCGTTTTTTGATCCCTAGGGGACGGCAGGATGGCGAATCATTTGGGTAGACTCTTTGGAGTCGGCAATCGATAGTTAGGAGGCGCCATGGGGCGCAATAACAAGCATAAGCGTGGAGCTCGCAATAAGCGCGGGCCGGTGCGCAGCGAACGCCGTCCGAGCCTGACCGGGCGCGTGCAGCTCCATGAGCACAGTGCCTATGTCATAACCGAGAATGGCGACTACAAGGTCATGGGCCGTGGCAAGCGCGAGATTATGGATGGCGATACCGTTGCCGTGAGCATTAAGAACAGCCCGCACGGTGAGCGGCGCGCCGTGATCGAAGGCGTGGTTGAGCGCGCAGCCATAAGCGTGGTGGGTACGTACCAGACCGCCGGTCCGCTCGGTGTGATCGAGCCGCTCGATTCGCGTCTGAAGACTGACTTCTTCATTCTGCCTGAGGATACCTCGGCGGATCGTCTGGGCGTTCACCCGGGTGATGCTGTTGTCGCGCGCATTTTGACCTACCCGACGCGCCTGGAATCGGGCGCTGTGACGATCGAACGCCGCATTGGCGGAGATGACGCGCCCGATTTGGGCGTTCAATATGTGATGGCGCGCTACGGCTATACCGATAGCTATCCCGAGGCCGCGCTGGACGAGGCCGAGGGGCTTTCGCTCGATGTGTCCGCGGCGCTTAAGGACCCGCTCCGCCGCGATCTGCGCGACCGCTTTGTCATCACGATCGACCCGGTCGACGCGCGCGACTTTGACGATGCCATTTCGTTGGAGCGCACGCCCGAGGGTGGCTACAAGCTGGGTGTGCATATCGCCGACGTTTCACACTATGTGGCTTGGGACGGGCATATCGATCTTGAGGCTCGCCATCGTACGACATCGGTGTATCTGGCCGATCGCGTGCTTCCCATGCTGCCCGAACGCCTGTCCTGTGACCTGTGCTCGCTTCGCCCTGACGAGGACCGTCTTGCGTTTACCGTCGATATCGAGCTCGATGCGCAGGGTCGCGTGCGGCATTACGATCCGTATCCCAGCGTGATTCGCTCGCGTGTGCGTATGGACTATGACGGCGCCGAGGCGCTGCTGGTGCGTGCCGGCGCGGTTGAGTATTCGGTGCTGGAGGGTGCAGCCGAGGATGTTGCGGCTGCCGAGACCTCGCGCGAGGAAGCGCTTGAGCGCGGTCTTGCGTGCGAGGAGGCCGCCCGCGGCTACAACATCGACCTCGGCGATTTCCTTGTCGCCGCTAACGAACTCGCCGAACTTCGCCGTCGTATTCGTCGCGCCCGCGGCTCAGTCGATTTTGACACAGCCGAGATTCGCGCTCTATTGGATGAGGACGGAGTGCCCGTGCAGATTGTGGCGCGTGAGCGTTCGTGTGCCACGTCGCTTATCGAGGAAGCCATGCTGCTCGCCAACGAGTGCGTTGCAGAGTGGCTGGCAGACCGTGATATCGAGGCCTGCTATCGTGTGCATGAGGATCCGAGCCCCGATAGCCTGCACGGTGCTGCCGTTGCGCTGGCGCAGCTAGGCATCATCGACGATCGCCGTGCTGCCGGTATTGCCCTGGGGAGCCCCGATGAGCTGCAGGCTGCAGTTGATGCTGCCGCCGGTACGGCCAACGCACCGCTCGTCAACACGCTGCTTCTGCGCAGCATGCAGCGCGCGCTGTACAAGCCGCGCAACGAGGGCCACTTTGCGCTCGCCGCGCCGTGCTACTGTCACTTTACGAGTCCCATCCGTCGCTACCCCGATCTGGTGGTGCACCGCGTGCTCAAACTGCAGTTGGCCTATGAGCAGCTCGGCGGCAAGGACGCCTTGGTCCGTACGCCGCGGCTGATCGGTAAGGGGCGCGAGTCGCTGCCGCGCATTCTGCCGCAGATCTGCCGCGCATGTAGCGATGCCGAGCGCGCGGCAGATGCCGCCAGCCATGCGACGCAAAAGATCAAGATTGCCCAGTACTATGAGGACCGTCTGGGTGAGCGCTATGCCGGAACCGTCTCGTGGGTTAGCAGCATGGGCCTCTTTGTGCGCTTGGACCTAACACAGGTCGAGGGCCTGGTTTCAATTAAGAGCCTGGGCAACGAGTGGTTCGAGTTCGACGAGGACGCGCTAACGCTCACAGGTGCCGACACGGGCACCCGTTACGAGCTGGGGCAGCGCGTGATTATCGAGGTCTCGCGCGTCAATACCACGCGTGGGCACTTGGACTTTAAGCTTATCCATTAGCTAAATCCCGACTCGTGGCGAGAGAGCGGAGGGCGGCCTTTCGGGACCGCCCTTCGCATTTGAATCGTGGCTACCTTGCCGTCTGCTCGGCCGCCCGCTTACCTGCTATTTGAGAGGTAAAACCTACCAAAATAAACCTGTCCCTTTTTGGCAGGTTTACAAGAAAGCGGGGATGAGATGGCGACGGTGTACGGTTATGCGCGGGTGAGTTCGCGCGATCAGAACCTTAATCGGCAGCTGGATGCGCTGGGCGCCTATGGCGTGGGCTCGGCGAATATTTATGCCGACCATGCGAGCGGCAAGGACTTCGATCGACCGCGTTATCGCGAGCTGCTGCACGTCCTGGGAGACGGGGACGTACTGGTGGTGCTTTCTATCGACCGACTTGGCCGTAATTACTCCGAGATTCTTGAGGAATGGCGACGCATTACCAAGGAGCTCGGGGTTGCCATTGTGGTGTTGGACATGCCATTGCTTGACACGCGCGCTAGGGCCAGCGGCGCGCCGGATGTGACCAACGTCCTGATTGCCGATATTGTGCTGCAACTGCTGAGCTACGTGGCGCAGGTAGAGCGCGAGAATATCCATCGGCGCCAAGCGGAGGGAATTGCAGCGGCGCGGGCGCGAGGGGTCCGTTTCGGTCGACCTCGCAAGCCGTGCCCTCCTCAGTTTGAGCTGGTGCGCGATAGCTATGAGGCGGGCGATATTACCCGCAGCCAGGCGGCAAAGTGCCTGGGCGTGTGCGTGGGGACGTTCGATCGCTGGATGCGCGAGGCGGGGTAGGGGTTTGCGTCGCTTTGTCGCTTCCTGTTGCGATTCAAATTTTGATACGGTGACGATGCCATTTGGGGCTACACTCGCTGATATTCAAAAAAGGAGGTTGGCCCTTGGCGCGCGTAAAACAAATAATCGGATGGACCGCGATCGTTCTGTTCGCTGCAACGCTGGCGGGCATCTGGGTGCTGACGGAGCAAAATGCGGTGGAGACGTCGTTGCTGAGCGAGTCCACCGCGCGTGTGGTGGAGGGCCAGGCTACGGGCGTTCAGGCTGTCGATGCCACGGGTGAAGCTCAGGCGGAGAACGGAATGACCGGGGGCACCGATTCGGCTGCCTCGAATGTCCGGTCTGGCCGACTTGCTTCCATTCGCATGTGGGTGGGCACGAACGTCCGTCGCGTTGCCCATACCGTAGAGTTTTTCTTCGTCGGATTGTTCGCCTCCGTGGTCGTGGTTTGCCTTTCCAGGCGCCCGTGGAGCGTATGCTCTCGTTGCGTGCCCGTATTGCTCTTTTGCGCCGCCTGCTCCGTTGGCGATCAGGTACATAAGATCTTTGTTCCCGGCAGGCATTTCGACGTTATCGATTTAGGATTCGATGCTGCGGGCTATGTCACCGCCATGCTGTTGGTATTGCTGGCAGCGGCGTTGGTGCGCCATGCGACTCGGCCGATCGGCGCCCATGCGAGGCGCTAGCCTTAAGACGAGACATCGCGACTGCCTATGCTTCGACATTGACTACAATAACGGCTGCAATCGCGAGTGGTCGTCGATGTGCAGTTTTCCAGACACCTGTTTTCTCTAAGAAAGGAAATCCCATGGCGGTATTGTTTGTTGAATATCCCAAGTGCTCGACCTGTAAGAAGGCCAAGGCATGGCTGGACGAACATGGGGTAGAGTATATCGATCGCGATATCGTTTTGGACAATCCCACGGCTGATGAGCTTGCGACCTGGATTGCTCGTTCGGGGCTGCCGGTGCGGCGCTTCTTTAATTCGTCGGGCATGAAATATCGAGAGCTGGGCCTGAAGGCGCGTCTGGATGCGGGCATGACGGATCGGGAGTGCTACGAGCTGCTGGCGACCGACGGCATGCTGGTCAAGCGTCCGCTGCTGGTGGGCGACGACTTTGCGATTCCCGGCTTTAGGGAAGCGGCTTGGGCCGAGGCGTTGCTGTAGCGGCTGCGGAAAGTGCGACCCGGAATTCGCTTCCAGAATGGGATGCGCTTTCCCAAAGTGGCCGGTTGCGGAAAGCACGTCCCATTCTGAGCTTCGATTGTGGGACACGGTTTCCGGTTGAGGGCTCGACGGGAAAGTGGGGACCAGTTTGAGCTTGAAATCTGGGACGCACTTTCCGCCGGCGGGCCTGCCCCAGTCAGTCCGCCAGCTGTGCCCATTCGTGCGGATCGTAGACCTTTACGTGTTTGTTGGGCTTGCCGCTCCAGTACTCCTCGTCCATAAAGGGCAGATATGCCTGAATGCCGGGGCAGATAAAGGGAATCCGCTGCTGTTGCAGTCGCTCGCGCTGGCGCTGCTCCAGGTGCGCCTCGGATATGACGGTCGGCATACCGGACAACTCGACGAGGCTTGCCTGGATTCGCTTAAGGTCGGGGAGTCCCGCGTGCCATGACATCCGCATGATCAAAAAGGATGCACGGCGGTATTTTGCCTGCACCACAGTAATGGCGGGGCGCAGTGTGGGATGGATTTTGTCCCGTTCGGGCCAAAGGTCGGCAGTGATCTCGAGGCCCAGGGTCTCCCATAGGTAATCAAGCTCTTCGTCCATGGTACCTCGATATCTACGCGATCATTGATACTTCGATTGTGTTGCCTGGTGCTATCGTTTTCGCGGTAGAATCTGCCAACGGTTGACGGCTACCGCTCGCGGTGTTTTGCCCTTCGTGTACAGCGGTCGGCTTCACAGGTCCTTCACGGGTTGGACTAAATTAGGCCAATTTGACTGAATTTCAAAAAAGTCAAAATTGGGGCTTGCGTCACGGCGAGACTTCCCGTATATTTCTTTCTTGCGCAAAGGCACAGCCGAGCGCAGCGATGCAGTCATTGGGATGTCGTCTAATGGCAGGACAGCGGATTCTGGTTCCGTCAATGGGGGTTCGACTCCCTCCATCCCAGCCATTGCATTTGCTACATATGGCCCGTTCGTCTAGCGGTTTAGGACGCCGCCCTCTCAAGGCGGAGATCACCAGTTCGAATCTGGTACGGGCTACCAAAATTGAATGCCCGGGCCTCGTAAGAGACCCGGGTTTTGTGTATTGACCGTATATACGGCGCCTGCCGTGTTTCGCTCAGATCGAGGAGTAGCCATGGATCTGCCCATCAGCTTGCAAGACATCACGTATGCCGAGAACTATCTGGCGCAGGGCGACCTGGCTACGGCGACGCCGCTGCTGGAGCGTCTGGTGGAGCTCGCCGAGGAGTATATCGACGCTGAGTGCAAGACGGAGGAGAAGCGTCAATACTTTAGCTTCGATAGCAAGTTTGAGCGCTTGGCCTATCGCCGCGTGGAGAAGGATCCGCGCGAGCTCGTGCAGGTCGAGGTGCCGTTTGACCGCCTGTACTCTGACATGGCGTTTGCCTACATTCGCCAGCAGGATTATGTGAGTGCTCGCAACGCCTTGATGCAGGCCGTGCGCTGGGACCCCATGAACTGCAACTACCGCCTGGATCTGGCCGAGCTGTTCCGCGCTCTCGAGGACAAGCAGGAATGGGCATCGCTCTCGTTCTCGGTGCTGGAGCGTGCAAGCGATGGCAAGTGCGCCGCCCGCGCTTACGCCAATCTAGGTCAGTACTTCTTGGAGCCCGAGACCGAGAACGTTTCGGCTGCCGTGGGCTGCGCGCGTCTGGCGCTGCGCCTGGCGCCCAACGATGCGCATACGACGCGCCTGCTCAACAAGATCCATACCACCTATCCGGATGCCGCCGATGAGAGCGACGACCACGTGATGGGTGAGCTCGCCCTGCAGGGCGTGCCGACCTCACCTTCGGCCGAGATCGCCATCTGCCTGATCATGTGTGCGACCGATGCTGCAAGCGACGGCGACAAGCAGGAGGCGACGCGCCTGACGGTGCGTGCTCGCGACTTGGTGGGCGAGGAGGCCTGCGCGGCGATTATCAAACTGGTGCGCGAGAGCGATGCCGAGCTCAATGCCGAGCGCAAGGCAAAGCGCGAGGCTGCGGGCTCAAACGCCGATGGCGCCAAGGAGGCCGGCGATGCCCAGTAAGCGCGAGCGCAAGCTCATTTCCAAGAATCGCTCGGCACATCACGAGTACTTTATCGATGAGACGTTCGAATGCGGCATTGAACTGAGCGGCACCGAGGTCAAGTCGATTCGCGAGCGCGCCTGCCAGATCACCGATACCTTCGCGCTGATCCGCGGCGGGGAGTGCTGGCTCGTCGGCCTGCATATCCACCCTTATAGCCATGGTGGCGTGTGGAATCGCGATCCCGATCGTCGGCGTCGTCTGCTGCTGCACCGCAAGGAGATCGACTTTCTTGACGGCAAACTTCGCAACCGTGGTTATGCGCTGGTTCCATTGGAGCTCTACTTTAATACGGACGGCCGCGTAAAGCTGCTGCTGGGTCTGGGTCGCGGCAAGAAGCTCTACGACAAGCGCGAGGACATGGCCAAGCGTGATGTCCAACGCGAGATCGACCGCGCCCTTAAGGAACGCAACCGCTAGGCACTCTGTATAAGTTGCGGTGGAATACGGACTGTTTTGCCTGTTTGAGGGGCTATTCAGTCCCTATTTCACCGCAACTGCGGGCGTCTCATCTTGCTTGCTGTTTTGACACATATGTCTCAAAGGCGGCGTCCGTTATGGGTGCCGCCTTTTTTGTGGGTACATACATCCATGAGGTTCAATCCTGGGTTAGGGGAGTGATCGTTATGGACAAAACTGCGTTCTTTACGATGCCGAGCGGCCTGTATGTGGTGAGTGCCGCGGCCGACGGGCTGCGTGCCGGCTGCGTTATCAACACAGCGGTGCAGGTGACATCCGCCCCGCCGCGCATCTCGGTTGCCGTGAACAAGGACAATGTCACCTCGGGCGTCATCGCATCGGCCAAAGCGTTCGCGCTGACCGTGATCGATCAGACTGCCGACATGCTCTACATCGGTAACTTTGGGTTCCGCACCAGCAGCGATTATGACAAGTTTGCCAAATACGAGACCCGCGAGACGGCTCTGGGCATGCCCTATGTGCCTGAGCACGCGGCGGCCCTGTTTAGCTGCCGTTTGATCGACACTGTGGATGTGGGCACGCATCTGCTGTTTATTGGCGAGGTCGAGGATGCCGAGCGCCTGAGCGACGAGACGCCGCTGACGTACGACTACTATCACAAGGTGCTAAAGGGCAAGACGCCGCCCAAAGCCTCGTCGTATCAAGGCTAGAAATGTTCTAAAAATACTTGCATTATGTTATTGAGAATATATACTAATAAGTAAGTACACCAGCAGTCACGTTCGAGAGGAGAACATCATGGCTGAGGAGAAGAAGACGTATAAGTTTGTGTGCACCGTTTGCGGTTACGAGGTTGAGGTCGACACGCCCGAGCTGCCCGAGGACTACGTGTGCCCGGTGTGCGGCGTCGGTCCCGATCAGTTTGAGCTCGTCGAGGAGTAACTCGTAGACACACGGCGATTAGCTATACAGAGCTCTGTCCAAGGGCCCCGGCTGGATATTCCGGCCGGGACCCTTTTGATTTATCTGACGGTTTAAAACGGCCTTACGTGTTACAGATTGAGACGTTATATCTGGACGGTCACGCCATCCCAATTACATCCCCGTTAGCAGCACGATGTCGAGAATCGTCACGATGACGCCGATCCCTACGAGCAACGCGTTGAGCGGGCGCGAGTTGGCGTATTTACCCATGACGCGGCGTGAGCTGGTGAGCCGTATGAGCACAAAGACCGTAATCGGCAGCTGAAGCGACAGCAGTGCCTGACTCCAAATGAGACCCTCAAAAGGATTCGGGACGACCAGGCACGCCGCCACTGCGCCGACGAAACAGGTCGCCACCCCGATCGAGGAATGTCGGTCGTGGATGTCGTATTCCTCATCGAACATGCCCGCGGTGATGGTGCCCGCCGCCATGCCCGCCGTCACACTACTCGATAGGCCCGCAAACAGCAGTGCCACCGCAAAGATAGTCGAGCTCGCCGGGCCCAAGATGGGGGAGAGCGTGGCCGCTGCGACGGCGAGGTCGTCTACGACAATGCCGTGCGCAAAGAAGGTCGTTGCGGCCAGGATGACCATGGCCGAGTTGATTGCCCAGCCCACGCCCATCGAAAAGAGCGTGTCGAAGAGCTCATAGCGCAGACGCTCTTCGATAACCTGCTCGCCTTGGCCTTCGAAGTGCATGGATTGGATGACCTCGGAGTGCAGGAAGAGGTTGTGGGGCATAACGACCGCGCCTAGGACACTTACGATAATCGCGGCCGAGCCGGTGGGCATACTGGGTGTGATCCAGCTTGTGGCGGCTTGCGGCCAGTCGACCTTGACTAGTGCAAGCTCGGCTAAAAACGAAAGTCCCACCACGCCCACGAAGGCGATGATCCAGCGTTCGGCGCGTTTGTAGGAGCTTGTCATGAGCATGACAATCGATGCCGCCGCCACGATGATGCAGCCGGCGCGTACGGGCAGGCCAAAGAGCATTTGAAGCGCGATCGCACCGCCCAGGACTTCGGCCATGGCGGTGGCGATGGTCGCAAGATAGGCACTGGCGAGCACCGTGCGCCCAACGAAGCGGGGGAGGTAACGTGTCGTGGCCTCGGCAAGACAGGCGCCCGTGGCGATACCCAGGTGCGCCGCGTTGTGCTGCAGCGCGATGAGCATGATCGTGGACAGCGTGACGATCCACAGCAGCGCGTAGCCAAACTGCGAGCCCGCGGCCATATTGGAGGCCCAGTTGCCCGGATCGATAAAGCCGACGGTCACGAGCAACCCGGGGCCGATATGCCGCGCAATGTCTAGGCCTCCGTGACCACCGGTGCGTCGGGAGCAAAAGTGTTGTTTGAGATGGTTGAGCATGGCTGATTCCTACGTTGGGGTGGCGCGGCACTGCACTTGGGTTGCGCGGCGCCGCGCCCTGGGTTTGGGTTGAGGCTACTTGTGCGCTTTGCCCTGATTGGCCACGGCGTCGATCTTGGCGGCGATGGTCGCCGGATCGCCGATGTAGCGCTTGTCGAGGACGTTGAAATCGGTGTCGAAGGTGTAAACGAGCGGCACGCCGGTGGGGATGTTGACCTTGAGGATCTCCTCGGGCGTGAGGTGCTCGAGCTTCATGACGAGTGAGCGCAGGGAGTTGCCGTGTGCGGCGATGAGTACGCGCTTGCCGGCGAGCATCTGGGGGCGAATCTCGTCTTCGAAATAAGGCCAGGCGCGGGCTATCGTGTCCTTGAGGCACTCGGTATAGGGCAGCTGATCGGGCGCGACATCACGGTATTGCTCCTGGGTGTGGGGATCGCGACTGTCGCCCGGCTCGAGCGCCGGCGGGCAGACATCGAAGGAGCGGCGCCAGATGAGCACCTGCTCGTCGCCGTGCTCCGCTGCGGCATCGGCCTTGTTGAGACCCTGCAACGCTCCGTAGTGGCGCTCGTTGAGCTTCCAGGATTTGATGACGGGCAGCCACTCGCGATCCATCTGGCCGAGCACGATGTTGAGGGTGTGAATCGCGCGCTTGAGGCGCGAAGTGTAGCAGACGTCAAAGTCGAAGCCCGCTTCTTTGAGGGCGCGGCCGCCTGCCGCTGCCTCTTCGCGGCCCGTGTCGGTGAGCTCGACATCGGTCCAGCCGGTGAACAGGTTGAGTTTGTTCCACTCCGACTCTCCGTGGCGGATAAGGACAAGTTGCATTGTCTGTTGGTCTGTCTGGTGTGCCATGGGGGCCTCCTTAATGTGGCACGGCGCGCGTGCCGTTTGTTTGACGCCGCAAAGGATACCCGTTTTAGGCTCAAAAGTTAACCAAGACTAACAAAATTGTTGTATTTGAATGGGACAGTGAAAGGGGATTGCCGAAATGTCTTGATCTGTAACAACTAGGGATGGAAATTGGGTCTTACTGTTACAGATTGAGATGTTTGAAGAGGTGAGTTTGCAGGCCGAGCCTGGGGTCCTTGTTGTCGCTCTTGAGGTCGGCGGCGCCCACTCGTAGGGCGTGCGTTACGCGATTGTTTCGAAACGGGCGGGAAACACAACGGGCCGGCGATGCTCCTAGTATGCCTATTCAACTGACTGTCTAAATATCTAGGGGAGGATCGCGATGCAGGCAGATTTCGCTCAGCAGCAGGGCCTTTATCGCCCCGAATTCGACCACGATGCATGTGGCATCGGCGCGCTTGCCGATATCAACGGTGAGCGCCATCACCAGATCCTGGACGACGCACTGTCCATTCTGGTCAACTTGGAGCACCGCGGTGGCACGGGACTCGAGAAGAACACCGGCGACGGCGCTGGCATCCTGTTCCAGGTTCCGCATCACTTTTTCCGTAAAGAGGCTCAAAAGTGCGGCCAGATTCTGCCGGCAGAGGGCGACTATGGCGTGGCCATGCTGTTCTTCCCGCAGGACGACAAGGGCGTAGAGGATGCCCGCCGCGTGTTTGAGGAAGGCTGCGCCGAGGCTGGCGTGCCGCTGCTCTTTTGGCGCGAGGTGCCCGTCGACCCGCACGACTTGGGCGAGACGGCCCGCGCCTGCATGCCTACCATCCTGCAGGCCTTCCTGGGCCGTCCGGACGACACGCCGGCGGGCGACGCCTTCGAGCGTCGTCTGTACGTGTGCCGCCGCACCATCGAGAAGAAGGCCGACGTCGAGTTTGCCCTGCGCGACAAGATCTTCTATGTGTGCTCCATGAGCTCGCGCACCATCGTGTACAAGGGTATGCTGGTCGCCACGCAGATGCGCCGCTTCTTCATCGATCTCAACGACGCCGCCGTCAAAACGGCCGTGGCGCTCGTCCACTCGCGCTACTCCACCAACACTACACCCAGCTGGGAGCGCGCGCACCCCAACCGCTTTATCATCCACAACGGCGAGATCAACACCCTCAAGGGCAACGTCAACTGGATCCGCGCCCGCGAACCCAACCTGTACAGCCCCGTGCTGCAGCACGATCTTGAGCGCGTGATGCCCATCATCAACCGCGAGGGTTCCGACTCCGCGATTCTGGACAACGTGCTCGAGTTTTTGGTCATGAACGGTCGCCCGCTCACGCGCGCCGCATCCATGCTGTTGCCCGAGCCGTGGGACCACAACGACAGCCTGAGCGAGGAACGCCGCGCCTACGACGCCTACCAGTCCATGCTCATGGAGCCCTGGGACGGCCCGGCCGCCATCGCCTTTACCGACGGTCGCACGCTGGGTGCCGCCCTCGACCGTAACGGCCTGCGTCCCGCTCGCTACTATGTGACGCGCGACGGTCGCTTTATGCTGGCAAGCGAGGTGGGCACCATCGAGGTGAGCCCCGAGAACATCCTGACGAGCGGCTGTCTGGGGCCGGGCCAGATGCTCGAGGTCGATTTTGCCCGCGGCCGCGTGATCTACAACGACGAGCTGCGCGCCCGCTATGCTAAGGAAAAGCCCTACCGTGATTGGATTGCCGAGGAGACGCTGACCGTTGACGCGCTTGATGAGCCCGTTGCGGCAACGCCCGCCGAGGACGCCGAGGTGCCCGCCGCCGTGCGCATGGCCAAGCTCGGCTACCACTGGGATGACGTCGACGAGGTCGTGCGTCCCATGGCCCAGCAGGGCAAGGCGCCGCTCGCCTCGATGGGCATCGACGCGCCGCTGGCCTGCCTGTCCAAGAAGACGCGCTCGTTCTTTGACTACTTCTATCAGCTGTTCGCTCAGGTCACGAACCCGCCGATCGACGCCCTACGCGAGCATATGGTCACCTCGACCACGCTCTACCTGGGCAACCACGGTAACCTGCTCGAGGACTCCCGTACGGCCTGCCAGCTGGTGCGTCTGGAGCGCCCGCTGCTCAACGAGGAGGAGTTCGACCGCATTTGCGCCATCGACCGCGTGGGCTTTAAGACCCGCCGTTTCCGTGCCGTCTACCGCCGCGATGCCGGCGAGGGTGCGCTGCAGGCTGCGCTCAAGCAGCTTGCAGAGGACGTTGAGGCCGCGGTCCGCGACGGCGTGAACATCGTGGTGTTGAGCGATCGTGCCGCTGCGGGCGAGGTGCCCGTACCGTCGCTGCTCGCCGTGGGCTGCGTTCACAATCACTTGATCCGCGCTGGCGTGCGCACCTTTGCCGACATCGTGGTGGAGTGTGGCGACGCCGTGTCCCCGCACGACTTTGCGGCGCTGGTGGGCTACTCCGCGAGCGGCATCTATCCGTACAACGCGCATGCGTGCATTCGCGACTTGGCGGCGCACGGCGATCTGGACGTGACAGCCGAGCAGGGCATCGCCAACTACAACAAGGCTGCGACTGCCGGGATCGTTTCCATCATGTCCAAGATGGGCATCTCCACGGTGCAGAGCTACCATTCGGCGCAGATCTTCGAGGCCGTGGGCTTTACGCCGGAGTTTGTCAACGCGTACTTCGCCGGCACGGTGAGCCGTGTGGGTGGTATGGGCGTCGAGGACGTTGAGCGCGAGCAAAACGAGCGCTACGACACTGCGCTCGCTATTCTTAAGAGCCCGGCTCCCGATCAGCTGCCCACGCTGGGTCTGACCAAGTGGCGCCCGCTCGGCGGCGAGGATCACCTTATCGACCCGCAGACCGTCTACCTGCTGCAGACCGCCTGCCACGAGGACAGCTACGACACCTTTAAGGAGTACAGCGCCCGCCTGCACCGCACCGGCCGTGCCGTGCGCCTGCGTGACCTGCTGGACTTTAATGCCAACGGTCGCACGCCGGTTTCGCTCGACGAGGTGGAGCCCGCGCTCAACATCGTCCGCCGCTTTAACACCGGCGCCATGTCGTACGGTTCCATCAGCAAAGAGGCGCACGAGTGCATGGCCATCGCCATGAACCGCCTGCACGGTCGTTCCAACTCGGGCGAGGGCGGCGAGGATCCGCGTCGCGAGACCCCGCTGGCCAACGGTGACTCCAAGAATTCCGCCATCAAGCAGGTGGCAAGCGCGCGCTTTGGCGTGACGAGCCGCTACCTGTGCAGCGCCTTCGAGATTCAGATCAAGATGGCCCAGGGCGCCAAGCCCGGCGAGGGCGGTCACCTGCCCGGCAAGAAGGTCTACCCCTGGATTGCCGAGGTCCGTCAGTCCACGCCCGGCATCGGCCTGATCTCGCCTCCGCCGCACCACGACATCTACTCCATCGAGGACCTGGCAGAGCTGATCTTTGACCTTAAGAACGCCAACCCCGGCGCGCGCGTGTCGGTCAAGCTGGTCAGCGAGGCCGGCGTCGGCACCATCGCCACCGGCGTGGCCAAGGGCGCTGCCGACAAGATTTTGATCAGCGGCCACAACGGCGGCTCGGGTGCCGCTGCTCGCGATTCGATCTGGCACGCGGGTCTGCCGCTGGAGCTCGGTCTTGCCGAGGCCCAGCAGACGCTGCTGCAAAACGGCCTGCGCTCGCGCGTAGTGCTCGAGGCCGACGGCAAGCTCATGGACGGCACCGATGTTGCTGTCGCCTGCCTGTTGGGCGCCGAGGAGTTTGGCTTTGCGACCATGCCGCTCATCTCCATGGGCTGCCTCATGCAGCGCGACTGCCAGCAGGATACCTGCCCGGCCGGCATCGCCACGCAAAACTGTCGCCTGCGTCGCGGCTTCCGCGGCAAGCCGGAGCACGTCGAGCACTTTATGCTCTTTGTTGCCGAGCAGCTGCGCGAGGTCATGGCGAGCCTGGGCTTCCGCACCGTCGACGAGATGGTCGGCCATCCCGAGTGCCTGCGCCAGATCGAGGTCCCGGGCAACCGCAAGGCCAACCTGCTCGATCTGTCGCCCGTGCTGGCAAGCGTGACCTGTGAGTTTGGTGCCCACATCCCGGGCGCCGACGGCCGTCACTTCCTGCCCCAGATGGCTGCGGACAGCGAGCTCGATAAGACGCTCGACTCCACGTTGTTTGTGCCCTATACGGCCGATGCCCGTGCGCACCTGCGTCCGATTCGCTTTCGCGCCGATATCGCCAACGTCAACCGCTGCGTGGGCACCATCTTGGGCAACGCGGTGACCAAGGCACATCCCGAGGGCCTGCCCGCCGGCTCCATCACCATCGATTGCGATGGTTCGGCCGGTCAGAGCTTTGGCGCCTTCCTGCCGCGCGGCATTACGCTCAACGTGTGCGGCGACGCCAACGACTACTTTGGCAAGGGCCTTTCGGGCGGCGAGGTGTCGGTGCGCCCCAACCCGCATGCGACCTACAAGTTCGACGAGAACATCATCGTGGGCAACGTGGCCTTCTTTGGCGCCACGAGTGGTCGCGGCTTTATTAACGGCTTGGCAGGCCAGCGCTTTGGCGTGCGCAACTCCGGTGCCACGGTGGTGGTCGAGGGCTGCGGCAACCATGGCTGCGAGTACATGACGGGCGGTCTGGCGCTCATCCTGGGCGAGGTCGGGCAGAACTTCGCCGCCGGCATGACGGGCGGCGTGGCTTACGTCTTTGACCAGTACGGCACGCTCGATGCCCGTGTGAACCACGAGAGCGTTGAGCTCAAGGCCCCGACGGCCGGCGAGCTGGCGCAGATTCGTGCGCTCATCCAGGAGCACGTGGACGCGACGCAGAGCCCGCGCGGCATTAAGCTGCTCTACAGCTTTGAGACGATGAGCAAGCACTTTGTGAAGGTCATTCCGACCGAGTACGAGCGCGTGCTGGCGATTGTCGCCGCCGCCGAGGCCGTCGGCAAGACGCATGCGCAGGCAGAGGAGCTGGCGTTTGACATTGTGACCGGTCGCGCGAGTGCCGCGGATGTCGCTCGCTTCGATGCCGCGGGCGGCGCTGCGGGCGCTGCGTCCACCACCGCCAGCTCTGTTGCTTCGACCAAGAAGGAGGCGTAAGTGCCATGGGTAAGCCCGGTGCTTTTCTTGATATCGATCGCGTGACCCACGAGCTTCGCCCCGTGGAGGAGCGCAGCCATGATTTTGATCCGCTGTACGTGGAGCTCGATGACGATGCGCGCCGTGCCCAGGCGAGCCGCTGCATGATGTGCGGCGTGGCGTTTTGTCAGATGGGCGCGAGCTTTGGCAAGGCGCGTCCGAGTGGCTGCCCGCTGCACAACCTGATTCCCGAGTGGAATGAGCTGGTGTACCGCGGCCGCTGGGACGAGGCTGCCGAGCGCCTGTCGCTCACCTCGCCCATGCCCGAGTTTACGAGCCGCGTGTGCCCGGCGCTGTGCGAGGCCGCGTGCAACCTGGGTTCGGTCGACGGCCAGCCCACGACGATTCATGACAACGAGCGTGCGATCAGCGACCATGAGTGGGCAAATGGCGGTCCGCGTCGCTTTGAGCCGGCGGGGGAGGGCGCACCCACGGTCGCCGTGGTGGGCTCCGGTCCTGCTGGTCTGGTGGCAGCATGGGAGCTCGCGCGTCGCGGCGCCCGCGTGACGGTGTTTGAGCGTGACGACCGTCCGGGCGGCCTGCTCATGTACGGCATTCCCAACATGAAGCTCGAGAAGTCTGTGGTCGAGCGCCGCGTGGCGCTCATGCGCGAGCTGGGTATTGTCTTTGAGCTGGGCGCTGACGTTACGAACCCTGCGGTAGCGGCCAAGCTCAATGGCTTTGACGCCGTTGTGGTGGCTGCCGGCGCTCGTGCACCCCGCGGTCTTTCGGCTACGAATGTGGATGCCCCGGGCGTGGTGTATGCCGTGGACTACCTGACGGCTTCGACCGTCTCGGTGCTCGATGGTGGTGAGCCCGCGGTGAACGCGCGTGGCCTGGACGTTGTGGTCATTGGCGGCGGCGATACCGGCAACGACTGCGTGGGCACCGCGGTGCGCCAGGGTGCGCGCAGTGTGCGCCAGTTTGAGTTCTTGCCGGCCGCGCCCGATAAGCGTGCGGCGAGCAACCCTTGGCCGCAGTGGCCCAACGTTAAGAAGACCGACTACGGTCAGCAGGAGGCTATCGCTGCCATGGGCGGCGAGATGCGTGCCTGGGGCGTGGATACGCTCGAGGTGCTGCTGGACAAGAAGGGCGCGGCAGCGGGCCTGCGCGTGGTCGATCTGGATTGGTCGGCCGGCAAGCCCGAACGCATCGCGGGCTCCGAGCACGAGGTGCCGGCCCAGCTGGTGCTCATCGCCTGTGGCTTTACGGGTCCGGAGCGCAGCGTGTTCGAAGCTGTCGGCGTACCTGTTGCCACGGCGGGCCGCCCGCTGCCTGTGATGGTCGCCGAGGGCTCGCATCTTGCGGCGCGTGTCGACGGCGTCGCCGCAGATGCCGCGCCGGTGTATGTGGCCGGCGACGCCCGCAACGGCAGCTCGCTCGTAGTGAGCGCCATGGCCGACGCCCTGGCCTGCGCTGCCGAAGTCGCCGAGGCGCTGGAGCTGTAAGGCGGCTGTCCACAGCTGAATCGTCAAGGGCTGTCCCCAACGGCCGGCCCAAAAGGAACGTCCCCAAGTGCCGGCAGCTGGGGGCGTTCCTTATGTGCCGGCATTCGGGGACACTCCTTGCGGGTTTGCGGGCGACTTTGTCATTTGTCGACGTACAAGTATTCATTCGTCGACGTTTGCGACTGTGGTGCTCTGCTGTTTCTGTGGTGGCAGCGGGCATCTGGCTCAAAATGGCGGGTCAGCTGTCTATATCTACCTGCCGTTTCTTTGCGGTGCGCATTTTCGGTCAAGCATCCCGTCAAGTGTTTGGTCGGCAGTTGGTTTGCAGCCGGAGGCCTATTTTGTCCGTGCTGACAGTGGCTGCCCACCCTCCTCGTAAGCTCAAATTGAGGTTCATCAGTTTGAGGAGGATGCCGTGACTGACCACGTTTTAGACCGAGCGCAGCTAGCCGAAGCCGTCGGCAACGATATTGCCGACATGGCCCATTTTTGGATGCTGCGGAAGTTCCAGTTTTTGGAGCCGGCGCGCGAACAGTTCGAGATCATTGTCGACCCGTGGCTCAGCTATTGCACCGAGCCTTCGCAAAACGAAATCATGGCCTACAACATGGCATTTACCGATTGGCTGCTCTTCGAGCGCCCCTATCGCCATGGCAAGACGCTGCTCGAGCTGTATGTTGAAGAGCCGCCGACATCGCTTTCGCCTGCCGCGCTCAAGCGGCTCGAGCAGGTACGCGACACGCAGTATTTCTCGCGCTTTGGCATTTTGGACAAGGATCCTGCGACTGGTATGGTCGCGCTGAAGGACACGCGCGCCGACCGTCGCTTTGATGTCTACGACCCGCATATCGTGCAAAAGGAGCATTGGAGCGACGGAGCGATTGCGGTGCGCCTCGCCTGCGTCGACGATGTCTGGCTGACGGCGGGACAACTCTATCTGTATGACATCGCACGCCTGAGTGACACGGCGGTCGATGGGCCTGGTGCGGTGCATCCGGAGGACCTGCAGGATGGCTTTGACACCTCGTGCATCAGTTTCTTCTTGCGTCTGGTCCGCGACATCATGGGCGCCCAGGGGCGCTACGTAAAGTCCCTCAACATCTACGAGCAGGAGTGGGAGTAAGGGATGGGCTGTCGCAGCGCCGCCGCGTGTCTATTTGTCTCGATCTTTAACGTTTAGGGACAAAAAACCGGTCTACCTGTTACAGATCGAGACGAATGCTTGGACGCTGCTGATTTGTCTAAATCTGTAACGTTTAGGGCCCTGGAGAACGTCTAACTGTTACAGATCGAGACGTTTGGCACCTGGTTGGGGGAATGTCTCAATCTGTAACATCTACGGGCCAAAACTCGACCTACCTGTTACAAATTGAGACAAAGGTTGGACGCGGTGTCGAAAGATCTCGATCTGTAACATCTAGCGGCCAAAAATCGGTCTTCCTGTTACAGATCAAGACATTTGTCAGCGGAGGCAACGGTGACGATGGTCCATTTGTCTGACGTGGTGGTGATGAAAGTGTCTAATACCGTTTTTAAACACAAGCATACGACTCGCAACACGTTGGCGCGGAATAGGATGCTCGCCAGACTCACGGAGGCGGCTGAACAAGGCGTGCTGCTTGTAACGCACGACAATGCCGAGCTCATGTGGCTGCGGCGCCATGTGGGCACAGACGATATTGCGGAGCCCGAATCGCATCTATTCTGTTTTCAGCATGAATGGGATGCGTTGACGCCGTCGGAGCGGGCTCGGTGGACCATCAAGGGGCTTGCGGAGTTTCATCCCGATTGGGCGTTTTGGGGTTATGACGCGGCACTTTTGTGGGGTCTGGAGGTGCCGAATGATCTGCTCGGGCCGCGTTACTTGGTCAAAACGGGATGTTCGGTGACATTGAGTATGGGGTGTAGGCTGCTGCGTCCGCAGACGGCGGGTGTGCTTGAGCAAGTCGATGGCGTGCGGGTGACGCCGTTTTGGCGCACGGTGGAGGATTGTCTGCTGCGTGCGCCGTTTTCGTATGGTCTGGCAATCGCCGATTCTGCATTGCGGGCGAAGGGCATGTCGCGCGACGACCTCTGCGAGCGGCTCCAGGCCGATTGCGAGGGCAGGCGAGGGTATCGCAGGGCACAGGTGATTGCGTCGTATGCGGACGGGCTGTCCGAAAACGGCGGCGAGTCTCGGTTCCGAGCGTTCTTTATTGCGTACGGTTTTCCGGTTCCGGAGCTGCAGGTGGAGTTTCGCGACCCGCTCGATCCGAGCCAGGTGTTTCGCGTCGACTATTTTTGGCGGCTCGAGAACGGGACGTGTGTCATCGGCGAGCTCGACGGAAAGGGGAAGTACACCTTGCAGAACGGCGAGGGCCGGGAGTCGGTCGACCCATTCGTGGCAGAACGTCAACGGGAGTCCCATCTGACAATGCTCGGGCATAAGGTGCTTCGGTTTACGTTTAACGAACTCAAAGACCCGGGGAAGCTGGTCGAGAAAATGAGGCTGGCGGGTATTCCTCGGCAGGCTGAATTGGCTGAGGAGTGGAGACGTCAGTGGTATGGGCGCTGAGAGGTTTTGTCTCAATCTGTAACGTTTAGAGGTTATTTGAGCTCGTAACTGTTACAGATCGAGACAAACCGGTGAAACGTCGACCGAATGTCTCGATCTGTAACATCAAGGGGCCCAATAACCCTGTACCTGTTACAGTTCGAGACATTTCCCTGGTGTTGCTGGGGTGGGGCTGCAACGTATTCCGTCCCCCACATCCCCTCTTCCCTCCGTTAACCGATATGCTTGACTTTAGGTCGCTGCATTAGGTGATAATGGACAAATGTTCAAGTTAATCGTGAGGGAGGAGCTCGATATGGCGTCTGCCGATCGTTCCACGTTGTTTATCAATGCGACCGTCTTGGATGGTTCGGAACATATGGAGCCGCAACCCGATATGGCCGTGGCCGTTGAGCGCGGTGTCATCACATGGATGGGGCCGAGTGCTGTGGCGCAGGCGCCCGCGGGTGCCGAGGTTATCGACCTGGGTGGTGCGTATCTCATGCCCGGTCTCATCAATATGCACGTGCACCTGTGCGGCTCGGGCAAGCCTGTCTCGGCCGGCGATGCGGGCGCGCTGATGAAAAAGCTCGATAATCCCGTGGGGCGCGCCATTGTCCGCCATATCCTCAAGGGCAGCGCTCAGCAGCAGCTGGCAAGCGGCGTGACCACGGTGCGCGGCGCGGGCGACCCGCTGTTTGCCGATCTGGCCGTGCGCGATGCTATCGATGCCGGCAAGTATCAGGGTCCTCGCCTGGTGGCGCCGGGAACGGGCATCACGGTGCCGGGCGGCCATGGTGCGGGCCTGTTCGCCCAGGTGGCCAACAGTCCCGCCGAGGCAGCCGAACAGGTGCGCGACCTGTATGCGCGTGGTGCCGACGTCATTAAGCTGTTCGTGACGGGCGGCGTGTTCGATGCGACCGAGGTGGGCGAGCCGGGCGTGCTGCGTATGCCAGTGGAGGTTGCCGCGGCGGCATGCAAGGCGGCGCACGATATGGGCCTTCCGGTTATGGCCCATGTCGAGAGTACCGAGGGCGTGAAGGCCGCGCTTGAGGCCGGCGTTGACACGATTGAGCACGGCGCTCCGTTGACACCCGAAATCTTGGAGCTGTACCGTGGCGCCGCGGGCACGCAGCTCGAGGGGCGTGCTCCGAGTGTGACCTGCACTATCAGCCCGGCGCTGCCGTTTGTATTGCTCGACCCGGAAAAGACCCATTCTACCGATACGCAAAAGAAGAACGGCGACATCGTGTGCTCGGGCATCATCGAGAGCGCCCGTGCCGCACTGGAAGCTGGCGTTAAGGTGGGCCTTGGTACGGACTCGAGCTGCCCGTTCGTGACGCAGTACGACATGTGGCGTGAGGTGGCCTATTTTGCCAAGTATGTCGGCGTGAGCAACGCCTTCGCACTGCATACGGCTACGCAAGTCAACGCCGAGCTGCTGGGGCTGGACGGCGAGACTGGCACGATCGAGTGCGGCAAGGCCGCCGATATCTTGGTGACGCGCGAGAACCCGCTCGATGACCTGTGCGCTCTGCGTGAGCCGATGCACGTGATGTGTCGCGGCGATCTGGTGTGCAAACTCAAGGTGAAGCGCATCCCCGAGGTGGATGCCGAGCTCGACGCGATTATGGCCATGCCAGCCGAAGCGCTGGCTGAGGAGCTGGCCCGCGACGGCGTAGCATAGGTGTGACAAAGGGACAGCTCCGTTGTCGCATACAAAAAGCCGAGGTCTCAGCGCGAGGCCTCGGCTTTTATTTGTCCTATGGTATGGCGGCTAGGAGCGCGTCTCCATCTTGGCGTGGCACTTGGGGCAGGTGACGCGGATCTTGCCCTTGCCCTTGGGGACGGAGAGCATCTGGCCGCAGTTGGGGCACTTGAGATAGGCCGTGGTCTTGCGGCCCTTCCACATCTTCTTGGCCGTGCGCTTGGCACGCTCAAAGTCTTCCTTACTGGTGCCGGCCGCGCGTGAGGTGCTGGCCGCTGCGGTTCCGCCGCCCAAGCTGGCGACGAATTTGCCCAGGCAGGGGACGTTTGCAGTCGCGGCGACAAAGGCCTCGTTCTCCTTGTGACGTGCGTCGATATTTTTGGACAGGCCGCGCAGCACGCCAATCACGATTACGGCGATGGCAATCCAGCTGAGCCACTGGATGCGGGCTATCGATCCGATCATCGCGATGACGATGCCGGCAAAACCCATCACGATGGTGAGTTCATCGGCACCATTGCGACCCTTCATAAAGTCATTCATGCAAATTGCCTTTCGTTCGATATGCTGCACGCCTTTATACCCGATTTAGAGCAAGGGGGACAGGTTAATCTGCACCAATGTGGTGCAAACATACCTGTCCCCGGAATACCAAGACGGTGCAAACGTACCTGTCCCCAATGCCCCAATTACTTGGAGAGTTTGTCGACGACGCGTTCGATTTCGGCGAGTTTGGCGGCTTTGAGGTCTTCGTCGCCCGATTCGATTGCCGAAGTCACGCAGCCCTCGATATGCGCCTTGAGCACGTCGGCGTTAATGCGCGCGAGGAGCGCCTGTGTGGCCATGAGCTGCGTGGAGATATCGACGCAGTAGCGGTCCTCCTCGACCATCCGCAGGATGCCGTCGATCTGACCGCGTGCCGTCTTGAGCATGCGGGTCACCGATTTATGGTCTGCCATCATGTCGGGTCCTCGTTTCTGGTCGATCTTCCGGATGTCCCCGTCAGTTGCGGTGAAATACGGACCGTTTAAAGGCCTAGGGCGGCACAACAGTCCGTATTTCACCGCAACTTCTGAGGATTCAGTAGGCAGCGACTGCTATGCGGCGGTCACAGACAGGGCGTGGAATTTCTCGCCCGCGGCCTCGACAGCGGCGGCGAGTTGCTCGGCGGTTACGGTGTCGGCGCACTCCACCTGTACGGTCTGAGTCTCGTGATCGGCGTCGGCGTCGGTCACGCCGGCAACGTTGAGCAGTGCCGTCTCGACAGTAGCGTCGCAGTGGCCGCACATGAGGCCGGAAGTCTTGATTGTGTATCGCATGGGTATTCCTCCCTGTTGTGTCGGCTTTCCCAGGCACCCGACCTTGACCTTCAAGCCGTCGCTCGCGTACCAAAGTACGCGTCGCTCCTCTTTCAGGTCAATCTCGGGCACCTGGAAAACCCGTTCTAAATGGACTTAATGGTGAGCTTATTTTGCCACTTTTGGCTTAAAGGATTTTAAGCGCAGCGCATTGCTTACGACGCAGACACTCGACAGGCTCATGGCCGCGGCGCCAAACATCGGCGAGAGCTGCCATCCGGTGAGCGGGAAGAACACGCCCGCCGCCAGCGGAATGCCGATGCCGTTGTAGAACAGTGCCCAGAACAGGTCCTGCTTGATGTTGCGGATCGTGGCGCGCGAAAGCTCGATGGCCCGCGCAACATCCATGAGGTCGCTGCGCATGAGAACCACATCTGCCCCTTCTTTGGCGATGTCGGCGCCGGTGCCGATAGCAAGGCCCACGTCGGCGCGCGCCAGGGCGGGGGAGTCGTTGATGCCGTCGCCTACCATGGCGACCTTGCCGCCCACATCCTGCAGCTCGCGGACGTGGCGCTCCTTGTCGGCAGGGAGGACGTCGGCGATGACCTGTTCGCTGCTCAGCCCCACGCGGCGGGCGATGGCCTCGGCCGTCACGCGGTTGTCGCCGGTGAGCATGCGCACGTCGACGCCAAGCGAGCGCAGTGCGGCGATGGCCCCGGCGCTCGTCTCCTTGACCTCGTCCGCCACGGCGATGGTACCGACAAGCTCGCTGTTCTTGGCAAAGAACAGCGGCGTCTTGCCCTCGGCCGCGAACTGTTCGGCAAGGCCGGCGGGAACCTTCACGCCCAGCTCGTCCATCAGACGCACGTTGCCGGCGGCGATGACATTCTGCCCCTCGCGTGCCGTAACGCCTCGCCCGGGCACGGCGGTAAAGTCCTCGACCATGCGTGCGACGATTCCGCGCGCCTCGCACTCGGCCATAATCGCCTCGGCCAGCGGGTGCTCGCTTGAGCGCTCCAGCGCAGCGGCCAGCTTGAGCAACGCCTTTTCGCTCATGGCGGGCGAGCCGTCAGCGCGCGTGGCTACCGTGATATCGGTCACAGCCGGCTTGCCGCGGGTGACGGTGCCCGTCTTGTCGAGCACCACGGTGCCCACGCTGCGTAGGTTCTCCAGCGCCTCGGCGCTCTTAAACAGAATGCCCATTTCGGCGCCCTTGCCGGTGCCGACCATAATGGCGACGGGCGTGGCCAGGCCCAGCGCGCACGGGCAGCTGATCACCAGCACGGCGACGGCGGAGGTGAGCGCTTCGTTCACGCTTCCGGTCAGTGCCGTCCACACCACGAAGGTCACGGCCGAGATCATGAACACCACGGGCACGAACACGCCGGCGACCTTGTCGGCCATGCGGGCGATGGGCGCCTCGGTGGCGTTGGCGTCCTCGACGAGCTGGATAATCTTGGCGAGCGACGTGTCGGCGCCCACGCGTGTGGCACGGAAGGTAAACGAGCCGGTGCGGTTGACAGTGGCGGCGTTGACGGTGTCGCCGGCGGTCTTCTCCACGGGGATGGACTCGCCGGTCAGTGCACTTTCGTCCACGGCCGAAGCGCCCTCGAGTACCACGCCGTCGACAGGGATGGACTCGCCGGGGCGCACACGCAGCACCTGGCCGGGCAGAATGGCATCGACGTCGACGGTGGCCTCGGTGCCGTCCTCTGCCACGACGGTCGCGGTCTTGGGCGCTAGGTCGATGAGCGCCTCGATGGCGCCGCCGGTCTTGGACTTGCTGCGCGTCTCGAGGTATTTGCCTACGGTGACGAGCGACAGGATGGTGCCGGCGCTCTCAAAATACAGATTGTCCATGCCCGTCATCATGGCCTCGTGGACCTGACCCGCGGCTAGCTGGTCGGCCATGATAAACATGGCGTAGAGCGACCAGGCGATGGAGGCGGTGGCGCCCACGGCAATAAGGGCGTCCATGGTAGGCGCGCCGTGCGCGAGTGATTTAAACCCGTTGATAAAGTACGCGTCGTTGACGTAGACGATGGGAATGAGCAGGACGAGCTCGGTGAGCGCGAGCGTCATGCTGTGGGTGTGGTCGGTGAAGATGCCGGGCAGCGGCCAGCCGAGCATGTGCCCCATGCCTATGTAGAACAGTGGGATGAGGAATACGATCGAGACGATGAGGCGGGTGCGCATGGCAGAGGCGGCGGCCTCCAACTTTTTGGTCGGCGACTCCATATGGGCGGCGCCGGACCTGGCTTGCGCACTTCCGCTTTGGACAGCGTCGGTGCCCGTGCTGATGGGTGAGGCCGAGTAGCCCGCGCGGTCGACAGCGGTGCAGATGTCGTCGGGGGAGACCTGCGCAGGGTCGTAGTCCACCAGCATAGAGCCGGCGAGCAGATTGACCGCGACGCTTTGGACGCCGTCGAGTTTGCTGACGGCGCGATCCACATGCGCCTGGCAGGCGGCGCATGTCATGCCGCCCACGTCGAACTTATCTTGAGCCATGGCTTCTCCTTTCTGTAGTTCGGTGTTGGAATTGTTAACCTGCCGATACTATACACCCATACCCCCTGGGGGTGTCCAGTACAGAAAGAAATGTATGACATTTCGTTACAGATGAGGATGGATGGTTGGCCGATGGATCGTCCCAACCAATCATCTCAATCTGTAACATCTAGCAGGGAAAATGACCTCTAACTGTTACAGATTGAGACAATTGCCGGGGAGGGGTCCCGTCACGGCAAGATGCCCGCTCCCTAGATACAGAACCCGGGGATCACACAGGTTCGTTTGTTTGGCTTTTCCGCAGGCGTTGCGTACGTAAAGACGTCGCCGTCGTGCCCCACGCGGTTCATATAGAGCGTGCCTTCGCTCTCCGATGTGTCGGGGCTCACCGTGCGCTCCCACCAACAGGTGTCCTTGCCTTTCCACTGGCGGACCATCGTCTCGTTCGTGGAATACGGGCTCACCTTGAGCTCGCGGAAGAGCTGATACTCCTTGCCCTCGCCGTTGTAGATGTCTGCCAGGTAGTGATAGCCCTCGGTAAACGAATCGGGCGGTTGCGTACCGCACAGCTCGACCATGGCGGGCAGCCAAAGGGTTGCGGGCAACTCGCTCAGGCACGATGCGCTGTTGGCGGCGCCCACATTGTTCGAGACCTTCTTGACCCCTTTAATGAGTGCGCGCAACTCGTTGGGCAGCAGCTTAAGGCCGTCGCCGTTGAGCCATTCCCGCAGCTCGCAATCTACCCAGCCGGCGCTCGGCGGTTCAGCTGCAGCGTTGCGCTCGGCAATACCCGCGTCGAACATAAACGTCAGCCCGGCCTTGCCCGTACCGTCCAGAAGCTCATCGTGACGGATGCCCACAAGCTGCGCGCCGACCTCCAGCCCGTTGGTGAGCGTGACACGCTTGGTGCACGGATAGGGGATATGCCCATCAGCGTCGAGCAGGTGGTAACGCTTGGCAATCTCGCGTGCCTCGCTACGGGTCTCGGCGGCCTTAATCTTGAGCGAAATCTCCTGCAGCTGATCCCAGGTGTAGTCGTCAAGTGAACCGCGGATGCCGTCCAGGTAGTCGGGGATGCCAAAGCCATGGGTTGCCGCCCCGATAACGCTGAGCCCCGCAACGGCTGCGATAGCGCCGCCGATAATAAAGCGGCGGCGGGTCATGGCATCGTGGCGGGCCTGATTCAGGATCTCTCGTGCGCGCTCGCCGGCGACGTCGACCTTAAGGTGCGTGCCAGAATCGATATCAATCGCGGCCTCGTCTCCTGTGCCTTCGCGGCCCTCGGATTCGGCATCGGTGAGGTATGCCGAGAGCACCTCGAGCATCTGCTGCTCGGTGGGACGATCGCACTGCTCGACTGAGAGACCCTTCATGATGATTTGGACGAGCGCTTCATCGCCCTCGCAGCGCGGCTCGAGCGGCGCCGGCTTGGTCTTGGTCTTTACGAGATAGAACGAGCCGGTTGCAGCGGCGTCCGTCGACTCAAAGTCAAACGGTTTGCGACCGCTGTAGAGCTGGTACAGAATGCTCGAAAGCGCGTAGACATCGATTGCCGGCGAACGGCGAAGGGCCGCGATGCCTTCGATATCCTGCGTGAGCATCTCGGGCGCGGCGTATGCGGGCGTGGCAAAGCGCCAGATGTCGGCGCGCCGGGTGATCGTGTCGTCGCCGAGAGCCATGGTCGCGGAGCCCATGTCGATGAGGCAGGGGTCAAAGGAACAATCGGCAATCTGCTGCTCGAGTGTTCGGCTGGTGGTGCGGAACATGATATTGGCAGGCGACAGGTCGCGATGGACGACCGGATTCACGAGGCCTTGGGTCATCAAGAGCGCACGAAGCACGGCGTTTCCGACGGCGGCGACCATCTGGGTGGTCAGCCCGCCCGAGGCGTCGTGCGGAAGCAGGGGTAGCGCCTGCTTGAGTGAGGTGCCCTCGACCCACTCCATGAGGATGAGCGGGTCATCCTCGCACGATCCGTAGCCATAGACGCGTGGAAATCCGCGCAGGTGCGAGACGGTACACAGATGACGGTACTCCTCGAACAGCGCGGCGGTGTTGGCCAGGTGCGCTGCCGATTGCTCGGCGGAACGGTCGGGGGCTTGGCCGGAAAGGATGGCGTTGTCCTTGAGTAGCTTGACGGCAAAGACCTCGCCGCTCGTGTTGGTCGCGCGCAGCACGTGCCCGATGTTGCCGTTGTTGCGGTGGGCCGTCTGGAGAATAAGCGTCATAAACCGACGCTTGGCCTCGTCCTCGGCGCTGGGGTCGACCGCCACGGCGGTGTCGAACGTGTCAAGACGGATGAGTTTGTCGCCATAGGCGCTATCGGTAGTATCCATGGCGTTCCTTTGTCTGGCATGGGTTGCCGCACGTATACGTGAGCAGTGCGGATATCGGTAAAGAACCATGATAGCCGCACTGCCCACGTATGCCGCTGAGTATTGTCGTTTACGACGCAGAAGGTAGAAGACGAAAGACGGACGGCGACCGTCTTCCGATCGCCGTCCGTGCTAGTCCACAATGACAAGGAATGTCGTGTAGAGACCCAGATGGAGCCTGTCGCTGTTGGCGATTTCCACGGGGGGATAGACTTTGCCGGGCTCGCGTTGGTCGCGCGGCGGCTCAATCACAATATCGCCGTCGCCCGCGCCCGATTCGAGCACTGTGCCGTTGGTCGATCCAAGGCCCTGGGCGTACCAGTGCTCACCCTCGAGCCAAATGCGAAGATGCTCGCGCGATGCGTCGGCGCCCACATCGGTGATGCTGGGCGAGGTTTTGGGCAAAGAACCAATCACGGTGCCGCGCGGATCGCGTGTGAGGGGATGGATTTGCATGTCGGCGCAGTTGTCGGCATGGGTTCTGAGCAGACCGAGGTTGGGGGCGACGGTGCGCGGCTGTTCCAGGCTGTTCATAAAGCCACGTCCGACGGTAGTTTCGGTGGTGCCGAAGTGCCCGCCCGTCTTGCTGCTGCAAAAGCGCTCGACGGTGGCCACGCCCTGAACGGGATCGGCGAGCGCCCCCGTTGCCACAAAGAGCATAAGGTAAAGCGTGCTTTTCTCGCGCACGGCATTGCCGTCGAAGTTGTCGATGCGATTGAGGGCATTTGCATATAGGCGGCTGTCCAGCTTGTAGCTGGCGAGAGCCGACATCATTTCGTTGGCGGCCGGACCGCGATAGTGCTCGGCGATTGCCCGATAGGCGGCCTCGCCGCCGCCGAGCTTGCTGCAGATTGCCGAGGAAAGGTTGAGTGTGGTGACGGTAAAGTCGCTGTAGATGGAGGGTGCGCACTGGTCAGGCTTGCGATGGACGATGTAACGGGTGAGATACGAGCGGTTGGAAGAGCATTTCTCGAGCAGGGTACTGCCGAGATAAGAGTTTCCATTGATGAGCATTCGGGCGATCTCGAGATGTTTAAGACCGCCGAACGAGCGAATATCGTTATAGAGGACCGAGCAAGGCGTCTCTGCTGCCACGGATACCTCCTTTGATTGCTTCCTAGCCAATATGGCGATAGGAATTAATGGCCCCGGTGGGCGACGTATTAAATGGCTGCACAATAAATAGTGTAACCAAAGCAACATTATAGGCCACATGTTCGAAATTGCAGGAAGACTGAGAGATTTGGTTTGGACTGGACGGAAATCCCCCTCTGTCTTGATCTGTAACAATTAGGGCCGATTTTACTCGGTAACTGTTACAGATTGAGACGTTTGTGAACTGTGTCGACCGTTTGTCTCGATCCGTAACACGTAGAGGAAGATTTGCCCTGTAGATGTTACAGATTGAGACAATCAGCCAGCCCCGCCCCGTCCGCCTCGTCATCTGTGGTTTACGTGGGGGCATACGGAGTGCGGGTATACTAACCGGCGGCGAATCTGCTCCATCGCTTAGAGCTGCTGCGTCTGGACGGCGCGTGATAGGGCTGCCAAAGCGATCGCCAGCGTGCTGAGCAACGTCCTCTCTGTGCGCACCCGTTTTTGTATGTATTAGCGCACTACCAAGCACGCCAGCGCGGCCGCATGCCGTGCCCATAGCGCGTGCAGATAAGGAACAACAACATATGCGTAATTCTGTATCCGACGTCACCGACGCCGAGATTCTGGACGAGACCCGCGAGGCCATGACCCAGGCTGCCTTCGATGCCGCCGACGAGGCAAATGCTGCCCAGGCCGTCGAGTCCGCTACCGAGAGCCTGCCCGCCTTTGACGAGCTGGGGCTTTCCGACGAGATGCTTCGTGCTATCGAGAGCCTGGGCTACACGGCGCCGACGCCCGTGCAGGCCGGCTCGATCCCCGTGGTGCTCGAGGGCCGCGACCTGCTTGCCGCCGCCCAGACCGGCACCGGCAAGACGGCCGCCTTTTTGCTGCCGACCATGAACAATCTGGAGCACATCGCTCCGCCCAAGCCCGTGCGTGAGCGCGGCGGCCGCAACCGTCGTCGCGGCGCCAAGAAGCCCGAGGGCAACGGCCGTGGCCCCGTGATGCTCGTCATCACCCCCACGCGCGAGCTCGCCCAGCAGATCGACGAGGTCGCGAGCAAGATCGCCGACGTCACCGGCCATGTCGCCGTGACCGTCGTGGGTGGCGTGAGCTACAAGCCGCAGACCGCGGCACTCAAGTACGGCTGCGATATCCTGGTCGCCACGCCGGGCCGTCTGGTCGACCTGATCGAGCAGGGCGCCTGCCACCTGAACGAGGTCAAGGTGCTGGTGCTCGACGAGGCCGATCGCATGCTCGACATGGGCTTTTTGCCCGCCGTCCGCCGTATTGTGCGCGAGACGCCGGCCGAGCGCCAGACGCTGCTGTTCTCGGCGACGCTCGACGAGGAGGCCGTGGGCGAGATCACCGACCTGGTGAGCGACCCGGCCCGCGTGGAGATCGCGCCCGCCACGTCGACCGCCGACACCGTCGACCAGTTTGTGTTCCCGGTGTCCATCGAGGCCAAGAATAACCTGTTGCCCGAGTTTCTCAAGAAGGAGGGCCCGGAGCGCACCATTGTCTTTATGCGCACCAAGCATCGCGCCGACAGCTGCTGCCGTCGTCTGGAGCGTAAGGGCATCAAGGCCGCCGCGATTCACGGCAACCGCAGCCAGGCCCAGCGCGAGCGCGCGCTTTCTGCCTTCCGCGACGGCACCGTCGACGTGCTGGTGGCAACCGATGTTCTCGCCCGCGGCATCGACATTAGCGACGTGCGCTACGTCGTGAACTTTGACGTGCCGGCCGAGCCGACCGACTACATCCACCGTATTGGCCGTACGGGCCGTGCCGGTGAGCTGGGCTGGGCCATCACGTTTGTGACCGAGCAGGACGTCGACGAGTTCTACGAGATCGAGAAGCTCATGGACAAGACGGCCGATATTTACGAAGCCGGCGACCTGCACGTGGGTCCCAACCCGCCCGCCGTTGACCCCGAGCGCGATCCTGCCGCCTTTAAGGTGAAGAAGAAGACCAAGCGCGGCAAGTCCAAGAGCAAGAAGAAGCTTGAGCAGGCGCGTCGCGACGGCAAGCGCAACGGCGACGATTACGGCGATGTGGCTGGTCGTTCCAACCGCGGTCGCGACGAGCGCCGTGGCGATGGCGAGCGTCCGAGCCGTCCCAAGCGCGGTGGCAAGACCCGCGTGCGCGAGGGCGTTCAGGCTCGCGTGGACGAGGCCGTGGAGAGCGTGGCCCGCGAGGTTGCTGCCGAGGAGCGCGGCGGTGCTGACGCCGTCAAGCAGGCCCCGCGTGGCAACCGTGCCGAGCGTCGTGCCAAGCAGTTCCAGGGCGAGGCACATCGCCGCCGCCGCGAGGACGAGGATCGCGGTGGCCGTCGTCGTGTCGAGCGCGAGGACGAGGGCCGCGGTTCGCGCGGTGGCAAGCGCGGTGCGGGCGACCGCCGTCGTTCCGGTCGTGATGACGAGCGCGGTGGCCGTGATGAGCGTCGCGGCGGCGAGGGTCGTGGTGAGCGTGCTGCCCGTGGCGGTGAGTCCCGTGGCGGCAAGCGCTTTGAAGAGCGCGGTAGCCGCGGCGGCGAGCGTCGCGAGGGCGCTCGCGGCAATGGCGGCCGCGGCGGCGCTGGTCGTTCGAATGAGTCGCGCGATCGTCGTGACCCGCGTGCCAGCCGCGATCGTCGCGATGACTGGCGCAACTACGACGATACCCGCGAGGAGCGTCATGGCGGCTATCGTGGCGCTCGTGGTGGCAACCAGGCCGGCTCCCGTGGCGGCCGTGCCGGCGGTCGCGATAACCGTGGCAGCTATGGCAACAGCCGTGGCGGCAAGCGCGGCGGCAGCTCCCGTCGCCCCGGCGACGGCGGCGGCAAGCGCAAGTAACATACGCATCGCCCGCTAGAGCGAGGTGAACCAAGGCCCCGAGCAACTACGTTCGGGGCCCTTTTTGTTTGCCGTATCCGATCGCTAGTTCAAATGTGATTTCCTCGGGAATGCATCTAGAGGACGCCGAGGGCTTGTTTCCTGCCATGCGGCAATGGGTCCCATGGGGTGCTCCGTGCATTTTTTGGAGTATTCAGCAGCTCTAGTTGGCTGCATACGATTCGGTATTGCCAACGGTGGCCTTCAGATATCCCTTATGAGCGGTTTGAGTTAAATTTCGCCGTTTTCCGGAGCAGGGGCGCGTTATTCTCGCCATGCCGGGACTTAAAATGATACGGTGCCCTACAGTTTTGCCCACCTGCGGCGGTGCTGGCGCGGTCACGTTGCAGAATACTCCGTTTTTTGCACGGGCCAGGATGGGGTACCTCGGGATAACACGGCGGTATCCCGTAAATATATACAATCTGTACCGTAATTGATACAAAACGAAGAGGCAGACAGCGTAGGGTGGGTGCATTGGGGTGCTTGGCGCATCAAAACGGGGACCCCACGTGCCGTATACTCTGGCTGGATGTGAAAGCGGCTTGACGCGTTGCCAGGCGTAGGGGAGGGTGCCTCGATGAGCGTATTCGAAATTGTGTTTAGTCCGACGGGTGGAACGCAGAAGGTGTCAGGCCTTGTGGCCGGAGCACTGGGCAAGAATACCGTTACCGTCGATCTGACCGATAGCGGGTTGGATTTCAACGCTGTCTCGATGACTGAGGACGACGTGGCCGTAATCTCTGTGCCGGCGTATGCCGGTAGAATCCCGGCTGTGGTGGCTGACCGGTTGGGCATGGTGCGCGGCAACGGGGCTCGGGCTGTTTTGGTTTGTGTATACGGAAACCGCGCGTTTGAGGACACGCTCGTAGAGCTGGAGGACGTTGCGAAGCATGCGGGATTCCGGTGATCGCGGCAGTTGCAGCCATTGCAGAACATTCCATTGCGCGACAGTTTGCTGCCGGTCGTCCGGATGCGCAGGATGCGGCGCAGCTTGCTGAGTTTGCTCAGCAAATTCAGCAAAAGCTGTTGGCTGAGGATGCGTCCGAGCCCTCTATCCCCGGCAATCGTCCTTATAAACAAGCTGGAGGTCACCGCATGGCACCCGAGGCAACAGAGGATTGCGTTTCCTGCGGTGCATGCGCCGCGGCGTGCCCCGTTTGTGCTATCGACAAGGGTGACCCCAAACGAGCAGCTGGCGAGGCGTGCATCTCCTGCATGCGCTGCATTGCCGTATGTCCGCGAGGTGCTCGTAAGGTTGATCCCAACAAGCTATCCGCTGTTTCCCAGATGCTGAGCAAGGTTTGCGTCGTGCGGAAGGAATGCGAGCTCTTTATCTAGCGCATACGAAATTGGTGCAATGGGACCAGGTTAATCTGCACCAACCTGGTGCAAACAAACCTGTCCCCAATGCACCAGAGTGAGGAGTGTCCCCGGGTGCCGGCAGAAAAGGAACGTCCCTAAGTACCGCATAAATACCGTTTATCGGAGAAAAAATACCGTTCGCCGGTCATAATGATTGTTCCGGCTTTGGGCTTGTCTACAATAACCCCCGTAAAAGAAATGCGGAAGGTTACCGAGTCCCCTCGGACGTGGGCCTAACCAAAGTCTTTGATCGCGAGCGTCTCAATGGGCGCATTCGATTGATTTTGGTTGGGCTATATTTATGAAGGGACATGTCACCATGGGTTTCTTTTCTCGCCTTATGGGCGGCTCGGATAAGCAGACGACTGCAGCTTCCGAGTTCGAAATCCTCGCCCCTGTTTCCGGCGAGCTTGTTAATCTAGAAAAAACCAATGACCCCGCTTTTAGCAGTCGTGCAGTGGGCGATGGCGTTGCCGTGGTTCCCCAAGAGGGAACGGTGTGCGCTCCTGTTTCCGGTACTGTCGCGGCACTGTTTCCGACTGAGCACGCGCTGGGCATCATGTCCGACGACAGCTCTGCTCAGGTGATGCTGCACATCGGAATCGACACTGTTAAGCTTGAGGGCAAGGGCTTCCATGCGCTTGTTGCCCAGGGTGACCATGTCGACGCGGGCCAGCCCCTCGTCGAGGTCGATTTCGACGTGGTTCGCGCTGCCGGCTTTGATCCCACGGTCTTCGTTATCGTGTGCGAGCGTTCGGAGAACTCGACTCTTCGTGAGCATGCTTCCGGCCCTGTTGCTGTTAAAGAGCCTGTCGTCTGGCTTTCCGAGTAAATTCTTGTGGTGGGTACCGTGGTTATCAAGCGAGTTTTTAACAACAACGTCGCAATGGTCACTTCGGACGATGGCTCCGAGCTCATCGTCATCGGTCGAGGCCTCTGCTTTGGCCGTCATGCCGGCGATGCCATCAACGAGGCGTCAGTCGAAAAGACCTACGCGTTGCAGGAGGGAACTTCTCAGGACTCGCGTACGATTGACCGCTTGGCACATCTTTTGGAGTCCATCCCCACCGTCAACCTCGTGATTTCCGAGGAAATTGTTCAGATGCTTCGCCGAGAGCTCAATACCGACATCAACGATAAGATCCTCATTGCTCTCGCAGACCATATCAGCCTTGCTTTGGAGCGTGAGCGCAAAGGCGTTCCCTGCGAGAACTCGTTGCTGCTCGAGATCCAGCAGTTCTATCGCAAGGAGTATGCGCTTGCGGGCCGTGCGCTGCAGATTATCAAGGAGTGTATGGGCATCCAGATGAGCGAAGAAGAGCAGGGTTTCATTACCTTGCATATCGTCAACGCCACCATGCCGCAGCGCTCTGACCGTCTGATTGTTTCGGTCCAGCTTGTTCGCGACGTGCTCGCGATTGTTTCCGAGCGCTATGCCACGACCCTCGATGACACCTCGCTGCCTTACGAACGTTTCGTTCGTCACCTGCAGTTTTTCGCACAGCGAGCGCTCGATCCTACGGCCGGGCAAATCAACGGAGACGCGCTGCTCCGAATCGATGAAACGGCGTATCCGTGTGCATTCTCGTGTGCGGATGCCATAGCCGCCCACTTGTCGTCTACCTATAACGTTGTCGTTACCGATGCCGAGAAGAGCTATCTCGCATATCACATTGTTAACCTGCTTGGAGAACCTGGTCTCTAGGCATAACGTGCCCACACATCGATTGATATAAGGCAAGGCTCACGGTCTTGTCTAGGGCACATCTGTCTTAATTTGCGGAAAAGGAAGGGGAGTACCGCTATGACCGCAAAAAAGAAGTTCAATTTCAAAGCGCCGTTGGAGGTGTTCGCGAAGTCGATCGTCCAGCCGATGATGTATCTCTCGGTTGCCGGCATCCTGCTCATCGTGGGCATCATTCTGACCAACAAGACCATCTGCGCTTTGGTCCCCGTACTGGGCTCCGGTCCGTTCCAGCTTGTGGGCGCCGTTGTCTATCAGTCGCTGATGTTTATCATCAACAACCTCTCGATTCTGTTCTGCGTGGGCATCGCCGGCGCCATGGCAAAGAAGAACAAGGGCCATGCTTCGCTGATCGCCCTGATGTCGTTCTTCCTGTTCCTGCAGGCTAACAACATCGTGCTCAACGCCACCGGCTCTCTTGCCGATGCGAGCGGCATGCTCGGTCTTACCGGAACCGGCCAGGCCACCGTTATGGGCATCCAGGTACTCGATACCGGCGTGTTTGGTGGCATCATCCTTGGTTGCATCACCGGTGCCGTGTTCAACAAGTACTCGAACAAGCAGTTCCCCATTGCCCTTTCGATGTTCTCGGGCGTTCGCTTTCCGTTCCTGATCATGATCATCATTTCCTGGATCATGGGCGCTGGCTTCTGCATCGTTTGGCCTCCGGTTCAGGGTGCCATCTCCTCCGTTGCCGGCATCATTAAGGAGTCGGGCAACATCGGTCTGTTTATCTACGGCATGCTCAACAAGCTGCTCGTTCCCACCGGTCTGCACCACCTCATCTACACCCCGTTCCAGTTCTCCGATGTGGGCGGCACCCTTACGCTGGGTGATCAGGTTATCGCCGGCGCCTATCCCATCCGTGTTGCCGAGATGGCAATGACGGGTCAGCCCTTCTCCGATAGCACCTACTTCAACAGCTATACCTTCAACAACCTGTGGCCCTACATCGGCATCGGTCTCGCCTTTATCGTCACCGCTTACAAGGGGAACAAGGACAAGACCAAAGCCGTTATCATCCCGCTGATCATCACCGCCGTGCTCTCCTGCGTGACCGAGCCCATGGACTTCCTCTTTGTCTTTGCCGCTCCCGTGCTCTTTGTCGTTCACTCGGTTCTTTCCGGCATCTTCCTGGTCCTGCTCAAGGTCCTCTCCGTGCCCGCTTCGACTGCAGGCGGCATCATCAACATTGTGGTTTCCAACCTGGTCCTCGGTGTCGACAAGACCAACTGGCCGGTTATGCTCGTGCTCGGAGTCGTCAACGCCGCTCTGTACTTCTTCCTCTTCACCTTCCTTATTAAGAAGCTCAACCTCCACACGCCTGGTCGCGAGGAGGAGTCCGAGCTCGCCGAGTCCGTTGCCGAGGGCGAGGCCGCCGCGTCTGTCGCGGTGAAGCAGGGCGCTGTTGCCGCAGCTCCCGCAGAGGGCGTCGATGCAGGTATTGCCGACCTGGTCGCAGGTCTTGGTGGCAAGGACAACATCGAGGAGCTCGAGAACTGCTTTACGCGTCTTCGCGTGAACGTTAAGAACCCGGACCTCATCAATGAGGACCTCATCAACCACGTGCCCAACAGCGGCATCAACCGCAACGGCAATAATATCCAGATCATCTTTGGCATGAAGGTCGCCGAGATGCGCGACAAGGTCGAAAACGCAATTGAGAAGGAGCAGTAAACAATGATCATTACTCTGTGTGGTGGCGGATCCACCTTTACCCCCGGCATCGTCAAGTCCATCGCCCTGCGCAAGGACGAGCTCGATGTTGACGAGATTCGTCTGTACGACATCAACGAGGAGCGCCAGCGCAAGATCGGCGTGCTCGTGGACTGGATTTTGCACGAGGACCTCGGCCTGGACATCAAGCTCACGGTGACCACCGACAAAAAGACGGCTTTTACCGACGCCAGCTTCGTGTTTGCCCAGATGCGCGTGGGCGGCTACGCCATGCGCGAGCAGGACGAGAAGATTCCGCTGCGTCACGGCTGCGTGGGTCAGGAGACTTGCGGTTGCGGCGGCCTTGCCTACGGCATGCGCACTATCTTCCCCATGGTCGAGCTGATCGATGACGTTGAGAAGTACGCCAAGAAGGACTACTGGATTCTCAACTACTCCAACCCTGCCGCCATCGTCTCCGAGGGCTGCCGCGTGCTGCGTCCCAACGCTCGCATCATCAACATCTGCGACATGCCGATCGCAATCATCGACGTGGTTTGCGCCGCGCTCGATATCGACAAGAAGGATGTCGAGTACGATTACTTCGGCCTCAACCACTTTGGTTGGTTCACCTCGATTCGCCACAAGGGCGAGGAGGTGCTCCCGCAGCTGCGCGAGTACATCAAGGAGCATGAGATCCTGCTGCCCGATTCCTACCTCAAGGGCATGGGCTCGCTCATGGCAAAGAAGCCCGAGGAGGCCACCGACGAGCACCCCGAGCAGAACCGCCACACTAAGGGCAGCTGGTACTACGTCTGGAAGGGCGAGTACGAGATCCTGGAGTGCTTCCCGGAGTACCTGCCCAACACGTATCTGAACTACTACCTGCAGCAGAAGGAGTTCGTCGAGCATTCCAACCCCGAGCGCACCCGTGCTAACGAGGTTGAGGAGACGCGCGAGAAGAACCTCTTCGACGGCATCGACCACTACGAGAAGACCGGCGAGATCGACGAGAGCACGTTCTATGCGGGCAGCCACGGCGACTGGATTGCCGACCTGGCTATCGCTCTGAAGAACGATACCAAGCAGCGCTTCCTGGTCATTTGCGAGAACAAGGGCGCTATCCCCAACATGCCCTACGACGCTATGGTCGAGCTGCCTGCCTACATTGGCAAGAACGGCCCCGAGGTCATCAGCCGTGACAACATTCCTCTGTTCCAGCAAGGCCTCATGATGCAGCAGCTGAACTCCGAGAAGCTCGTGGTCGAGGCCACGATCGAGGGTTCGTACGAGAAGGCGCTCAAGGCCTTCACGCTCAACAAGACCGTGCCGTCGATGAAGGTCGCCAAGGAAGTTCTCGACGACATGATCGAGGCCAACAAGGGTTACTGGCCCGAGCTTAAGTAAAAGCAACAGGGTCGCTGGCCGCATACCATGAGCAATGCCCCGTCCACGTGATTGCGTGGGCGGGGCATTGTCATTTGGTAACGCGTTTTACCAAATATGGCATTTATCTGCGGTAATGTTCTATTTCACCGCTGAGGGTGACATTTCATGCCGCCTGCCGAACTGCGTGGAGACCTAACAACTTTTTAGGTCAGTGTTGTGCGTGTAGCAATTTCGCCCGGCCTCGCCTCCGGGCTGCCATGTGAGAGGGGATCTTATGGCTCGACTGCATGTAATGGAACGCAGCCACGCTCAGGCCGTCATGGACGACCTGCACGATGCGCTCGGACGCCGTCTGGCGGTGAGTTCGCTCGCCCCGTGTCCCGTTGAGTTTACGGCGGCGCTCGTCAACCTGTGCTCCACCCAGAGCTGCGGCAAGTGCACGCCCTGCCGTGTGGGCCTGAGCGCGCTGAGCGATCTGCTCGCCGATGTGCTCGAGGGCCGCGCCGACGAGTCCACGCTCAATCTGATCGAGCGCACCGCCCGCACCATCTATCTTTCGAGCGATTGCGCCATCGGTTACGAGGCCGGCGCCATGGCGCTTACGGCTATCCGCGGTTTCCGTGACGATTTTGAGCACCACATCCGCGAGCACTCCTGTGGCTTTGACCGCGAGGCCCGCGTCCCGTGCGTCTCGGGCTGTCCGGCGCATGTCGACATTCCCGGTTACATTTCGCTCGTCGAGGCCGGCCGCTATGCCGATGCCGTCAAGGTCATCCGCAAGAATAACCCGCTGCCGCTCGTTTGCGGCCTGGTGTGCGAGCATCCCTGCGAGATGCATTGCCGCCGTGGCATGGTCGACGACCCCATGAACATCCTCGCCCTCAAGCGTTTTGCCGTTGAGCACAGTGACCTCAACGACCACAAGCCGCATGTAGTGGACAACACCGGTAAGCGCGTCTCCGTGATCGGCGGCGGCCCGGCTGGCCTTTCCTGTGCCTACTACCTGGCCGTGATGGGCCACAAGGTGACCATTTTTGAGCAGCGCCACCACTTGGGCGGCATGCTGCGCTACGGCATCCCCAGCTATCGTCTGCCGCGCGAGCGCCTGCAGGCCGAGATCGACTGGATCTTGAGCGCCGGCATCGACGTTGAGCTCGATCACTCCGTGAACGGCGAGGAGCTCGCTCGCCTGCGCGACGAGTTCGATGCCGTCTACCTGGCCATCGGTGCCCATAGCGACAAGAAGCTCGGCCTTCCGGGTGAAGAGGCGCCCGGCGTGGAGTCGGCCGTCAAGATGCTGCGCGCCATCGGAGACGACGAGCTGCCCGACCTGAGCGGCCAGCGCGTGTGCGTCATCGGCGGCGGCAACGTGGCCATGGACGTGGCGCGCTCTGCCGTGCGCTGCGGTGCCGAAAAGGTGAGCATCGTCTACCGCCGTCGCATCTGCGATATGACGGCCCAGGACGCCGAGATTGCCGGCGCCCAGGCCGAGGGTTGCGAGGTTCTGGAGCTCACGGCGCCGCTCGCCATCGAGACGGGCGAAGATGGTCGCGTGAGCGGCCTGCGCGTGCAACCGCAGATTATCGGCGAGCCCCGCCGCGGTCGTCCGGCTCCGCGTGCCGCCGCTACGCCCGAGCGCGTCATCCCCTGCGAGCGCGTGTTTGTCGCCATTGGCCAGGACATCGATTCCAAGCCGTTTGAGGACATGGGCATCGCCTGCAAGTGGGGTTGCGTGGTCACCGACTCGGACGGTGCCGTGCCCAACTTCGATGGCCTCTTTAGCGGCGGCGACTGCCAGACCGGCCCCGCCACCGTCATCCGTGCCATCAACGCCGGCCGCGTGGCTTCGGCAAACATCGACCGCTATCTGGGCTTCGACCACAAGATCAAGCTCGACGTGGAGCTGCCGACCGTTCAGTTTAAGGGCAAGCACGAGTGCGGCCGCTGCGAGCTGGGTGAGCGCGAGGCCGGCGAGCGTATTCACGATTGGAATCTGGTCGAGCAGGGCCTTACCGAGGAGGAGGCGCGCCAGGAGGCAAGCCGCTGCCTGCGTTGCGACCACTTTGGCTTTGGCGCGTTCCGCGGAGGGAGGAACCTGGAATGGTAGAGCCCAACAACCCCACTGTCAGCGACAACACCGAAAGCGGAGCACTCAACATGGTCAAGCTCACTATCGATAATTGCGAGGTCGTGGTGCCCGAGCACACCACGATCCTGGACGCGGCCAAGTCCGTCGGTATCCAGATTCCCACCCTGTGCTACCTGCGCGATCTAAACGAGATCGGCGGCTGCCGCGTGTGCGTGGTCGAGGTTGAGGGCTGCGACCAGCTGGTTGCCGCCTGCAACAACTACGTGCTCGACGGCATGGTGGTCCACACCAACAGCCCCAAGGCCCGCGAGGCGCGTCGCACCAACGTGCAGCTGCTACTGTCCCAACACGACTCGCGCTGTACGAGCTGCGTGCGCAGTGGTAACTGCAACCTGCAGACCATCGCCAACGACCTGGGCATCTTCTATCTGCCGTACGAGCAGCACCTGGCGCGCGAGGGCTGGGACTTCGATTTCCCCATCATCCGCGATAACGACAAGTGCATTAAATGCATGCGCTGCATCAAGGTGTGCGAGAGCGTGCAGGGCTTAGGGATTTGGGACCTGACCAACCGCGCCACGCATACCGCCGTGGGCACCCGCGGGCGTGCGCCGATCGGCAAGACCGATTGCGTCGCGTGTGGTCAGTGCATCACGCATTGTCCGACGGGCGCCCTGCGCGAGCGTGACGATACCGAGACCGTGTTCGACGCCATCGCCGATCCCGACAAGATCGTGCTGGCGCAGATTGCGCCGGCCGCGCGTAGCGCCTGGGGCGAGGAGCTCGGCATTCCGCGCGATGAGGCCACCGTCGAGCGCCTGGCCTGTGCGCTGCGCCGCGTGGGCTTTGAGTACGTGTTCGACACCGATTTCTCGGCCGACCTCACCATTATGGAGGAGGGCTCCGAGCTGCTCGAGCGCCTGGGTAAGGCCGCCAAGGGCGAGGGCGACAGCCGCAGCTGGCCCATGTTCACGAGCTGCTGCCCGGGCTGGGTACGCTTTGTGAAGGCGCGTTACCCCGAGTTTGTCGACAGCCTGTCCACGTCCAAGTCGCCGCAGCAGATGTTCGGCGCCATCGCCAAGACCTACTACGCCAAGGTGCTGGGCGTGGAGCCCGAGCGCCTGTTTGTGGTGTCCGTGATGCCGTGCACGGCCAAGAAGGCCGAGTGCGCGCTGCCGAGCATGGTGGGCGAGGACGGCACGCCCGATGTGGACGTTGCACTGACGGTGCGCGAGATGGTGCGCATGGTCCGCGCGAGCCACGTGAGCGTGGATACGCTGGTTGAGGAGCCGCTCGACACGCCGCTGGGCTTTGGCACGGGCGCAGGTGTGATCTTTGGCGCCACGGGCGGCGTGATGGAGGCCGCCGTGCGCTCGGCCTATTACCTGGTGACGGGCAAGAACCCCGACGCCGACTTCTTTACCGATGTGCGCGGCCTGGACGGCTGGAAGGAGGCCGTGGCCGATATCGATGGCACCAAGGTACGCATCGCCGTGGCGCACGGGCTGGGCAACGCCGCCCGCCTGCTCGACGCGATTCGCGACGGCCGCGTGAGCTATGACTTCGTTGAGGTCATGGCGTGCCCGGGCGGCTGTGTCGGTGGCGGCGGTCAGCCCATCCATGACGGCTGTGAGCTGGCAGCCGAGCGCGGCCAGGTGCTGTGGGGCCTCGATGCGAACGCCGAGATTCGCTTCTCGCATGAGAATCCCGATGTCCAGGCGTGCTATAGCGAGTTCTTGGGTGCGCCGCTCTCGCCGCTGGCCGAGGAATTGCTGCATACCGATCATCACGCATGGACGATGCCTAACGAGGGGACGTGCTAGCGATGCGCGCGTTTGATGTTGAGATGTCGCGCCGGGGGTTTGCCTCGGCGCTCGCCATGGGCACCCTGTCGCTTGCGCTCGCGGGCTGTGGCGGCGGGGCTGCCGGTGTCGGGTCCGCCGCGGGCTCGGCTGCCACGGACGGCGCCGGTGCTGCCGCAGAGCCGGTCGAGGTACACGTCGCCTCGCTCAAGGGGCCGACGTCGATTGGCCTGGTGCAGTTTATGGACCAGGCGGCCGACGGTGCCACGGACAATGAGTTCGACTTTGCGATCAACACTGCCGCCGACGAGATTGTGCCCAAGGTCATTCAGGGCGATATCGATATCGCCCTGGTGCCCGCCAACGTGGCGAGCGTGCTCTACAACAAGACTGAGGGTGCGGTGCAGGTCATCGACATCAACACGCTGGGCGTGCTGAACGTTGTGACGGGCGACGCGAGTGTGGCCTCGTTTGGCGATCTGGCGGGCCATACTGTCTATATGACGGGCAAGGGCACCACGCCGGAGTACGTCATGAACTACCTGTTGGAGCGCGCGGGCCTGACCGGCCAGGTTACGCTCGAGTTTAAGAGCGAGCCCACCGAGGTGCTGTCGGCGTTGCTTGCCGATCCGTCTGCCGTGGGCGTGCTGCCGGAGCCGTTCAAGACCGCTGCCATCGCAAAGAGCGAAGGCAAGCTGTCGGCTCCGGTAAGTCTGACCGATGTGTGGGATGAGCTGGCAGGTGACACGGGTTCGCGCCTGCTGACGGGCGTGACCGTGGTGCGCCGTGCCTTTGCCGAGGAGCATCCCGAGGCCGTGGCGGAATTCCTGAGCTGCCATGCTGCGAGCGTTGAGGCCGTGAACGCGGCGCCGGCGGACTGGGCTCAGGCCGTGGTCGATGCGGGTATCGTGGATAACGCCGCGATTGCCGAAAAGGCGATTCCCGGGTGCATGCTCGTGTGCCAGACGGGGAGGGATATGAAGGCGGCGCTCGGTGGGTACCTGCAGGTGCTGGCCGATGCGGACGCGAGCGCCGTGGGCGGCAAGCTCCCGGCTGACGATTTCTACTGCATGGAGTAGCCCGTGCGTGCGTTTGCTCGACAAATGACAGAGCGTATGAAGGCGGTGGCGGCAGCAGGTGCCGTTGCCGCCTTTTGGCTTGCCGTGTGGGTGCTGATGGCGGGTTTCGTGGCGCAGCCGTTGATTTTGCCGGGGCCGGGCGCCGTCGTGGTGGCGTTGCTGCGACTGGTATGCGATGCCGGCACATGGGCGATTCTGGCAGGCTCGGGTGCGCGAATCTTGGGCGGGCTGGCGCTTGCCGCGGTGTGCGGCGGCGTACTGGCGGGAGTCTCGGTGCGATCGCTGACGTTTGCCCGCTTGGTGGCGCCGGCGCTTTCGTTTGTTAAGGCGACACCGGTTGCCTGCGTGGTGGTCCTGCTGCTCATTTGGTTGGGGTCGGCGCGCGTGAGCATTGCGGCGGTCTTTTTGATGGCACTTCCGGGCGTGTATTTTTCGTTGGTCGAGGGTTTGACGCAAGCGGATAAACCGCTGGAGCAGATGTTTCGTCTGCATGGCGTGCGGGGCTGGCGACTGTTTTGTGCCCACACCTGGCGCGAAGTCCTGCCGTTTGTGCTTTCGTGCGCCCGCGCTGTGATCGGCATGAGCTGGAAGGCTGGCGTGGCGGCGGAGCTCATCGGCATGGCGACGGACACCGTGGGCGAACGCATCTATCAGGCGAAGCTGCTCATCGAGACGGCTGATCTGCTGGCGTGGACCGTGCTGGTCGTTGCCGCCTCGTGGGCGTGTGAGCGCGTGCTGGTGTGGCTGCTGCGGGTTTCGGGACCCGTGGCGTGGCGCGCGGCCGTGCGGGCACATGGGCATGGACTGCGCGGGCGTACAGGGGCTGCGAGCGATGGTGCTGCAGCGGAGCTTGCGCTTGCCGTGGGCGACCGGGCGCCCTGGTCGCCGGCGCTCGACGGACTGGTGCTTCATGTGCCCGCCGGTGGACGCACCTGTGTGATGGGCGCTTCGGGCGTGGGCAAGTCGACGTTGCTTGCGCTGGTGGCGGGGGAGTGCGCACCGTGCTCCATGGTGTTTCAGGACGTGCGCCTGGTCGAGGACGCCTCTGCTTTGGATAACGTGCTGGTGTGCGCCGATGCACGCGTGAATGCCTCGAGTGCCGCTGCCTTGTTGCGCCTGCTGGTACCGGGGATCGATGTGCATGCCCGCGTGGCCGAGCTCTCGGGCGGGCAGCGCCGTCGCGTCGAGATTGCCCGAGCCCTGCTGTGTCCGGGCGGCGCAGTGATTCTAGACGAGCCCTTTACCGGTCTAGACATCGCTGCGCGCGACGCATGCACCGAGGTCGTGCTCGACTTGCTCGACGGCCGTATGCTGTTGCTTGCCACGCACGATTCCGCTGACGCTCGGGCCCTCAATATCTCGGACATCATCACGCTCTAAAGACTTACTCAGCAACAAATTGATCCGTTTTTTCTCCGTCCCCATGGGGTCGGGTATGGTATTCTATCTGTGGGGTAATACTTAGGAATACCAAGTAATACCAACGCCGTAGAACAAACTCCAGATGCGGGCCAATCGGGTTGCCTTCACAGCCCGTCGCCCAGCCGCGTGGCCCGCATCCATCCGCACCACCGTCGTTTCAAAAAGGAAGCGCCATGGCAGAACACATGACCCCGGTTGTCGCGAAGGTCTTGCCCGAGGAAAAGGCGGCCTTCGCGGCGGCAACCCAGCTCGTGGGCACTACGCCGTCCAACGCCATCCGCATGTTTATCGCCGCCTTCAATCGCTGCGGCACCTTTCCGTTCGACATTTCGCCCAACGGGGCCTTTGGCGCTGCGCCCGATTCTCATCAACAATGACTGTCCCAAACTGCCGGCACTTGGGACGTTCCTTTTAATATGAGCAGGACATTGTCAAGAGGCAAAATCGGGCCTGGCCCCAACGATATGGGGTCAGGCCCTCTCCCTATATCAGCCCGTC
>JAGZSF010000018.1 GCA_018381235.1 Collinsella sp.
GGCCAGCCCGTGGGAGGCCAGGGCGCCGCTGACCGGTGGACGGCACCGAGCCGTACGCTTGAACTGAGAAGGGGGAGGCCTCGCGGCCTCCCCCTTTTTGCGTTTACGGGCTTTTGTCTCACATAGTAGCTGTGTTTTATAACCCTCGTTTGTCGCATCTTCTGTGAACGGGCTACAATAACTTAGTCTGTGCGATATGGAGGTGAACATGGCTGAAGCTGGTATCGGCGTTGATATCGTCGAGATTTCCCGGATGAAATCAATTCTTGAAAAGACGCCGTCGTTTGCTCGGCGTGTGTTTACCGAAGAAGAGCGTGCGTATTGCGATGCATCATCGCGTCCCGCTGCTCACTATGCGAGCCGCTTTGCTTCGCGCGAGGCGGTGCTTAAAGCTCTCGGCACGGGTTTTAGTCAAGGCGTGGGTCGCAAGGATGTTTCGGTAACGCGTGATAAACTCGGCAAACCGAAGGCGCTGCTTTCGGGCCGTGCACTCGAGATCGCTCATGAGCTGGGTGTTGTTGAGGTCGCTCTTTCCATTACGCTTACAGGAGACTTAGCCGTTGCGAATGCCATCGCGATTACCGAAGATGCTCGGCCTAAGCCAAAAGATGAAAAGGTGAGCACCAAGAAACGCGTTGCGCAGACATTTAAAGAGGCTCGCTCTGTTTTAGATGAGCTTGAGCAGCTGCAGAATTCAGCATTGACGGAGCACCTGGGCGATGCTTCGCAAGATACGCTAGGAGCATAGATGAAACCGGTTTTGAGTACCGAAGAAGTCGTTCGTCTCGAGGATATCATCGAACGCGAAGGGACTTCGAAGGCCGAGCTTATGGAGCTAGCGGGTGAGTTTGCCGCCAACGAGGTCTTGAAGCTCAATCCCGATCGGGTTCTCGTTCTGGTCGGTTTTGGTAATAATGGCGGCGACGGTTGGGTTGCCGCCGATATCCTGAGCCATAAGGGTGTGGACGTGGATATCGTTTCTCCGGTTGAACCGGATGAGATTCCTGCTGCTCTGGCACGTCATGTTGCTCGTCGTACTGCCGGCCGCGATGTGCACGTTTGCGTCGGCCCTTCGCGTGACGAACTCGAGGTTTTGATCGATAAGGCCGATGTTGTTGTCGATGCCATTTTTGGTACCGGTTTCCACGGGAATCTGCGTGCGCCGTTCTCCATCTGGATTCCTACGGTCAATGAATGCGCCGATTGTGTCGTATCCATTGATGTCCCCTCGGGCCTGAATGCCGAGACGGGCGTTGTTGATGACGACTGCATTCGTGCCGAGCATACGGTGACGATGATTGCGCCCAAGATTGGTCTGTATAGCGCTGATGGCCCTGAGTATGCTGGCGATTTGATCTGCGGCAATCTTTACGACCGTCTTGACGAGGTCATCGATGATGTCGACCACGCCGCCGAGATTGTCGAGCCCGGTGACTTAGTTGATTACTTTGCTCCACTTCCTACGAATATCGATAAGTATTCCCGTGGCTCTGTGCTTATTGTCGCCGGATCTGCGCAATATCCTGGTGCTGCCATTATGGCGGCCAAGTCTGCAGCTCGCGCGGGTGCTGGTTACGTGGCAGTCGCGGCTCCTGACGCCTGCGCTAATCTTATTCGCATGGCACTTCCTTCGATTCCCGTCTTTGCTATTCCGTCTGATTCCCGCGGCTCCTTTGGCGCCGCTGCGCGCATGACGGTGTGCGAGATTGCAAAGAAGTACAGCTGCGTACTGTGCGGTCCCGGTATGACGACGTCTGCCGGCGCTATGCAGGTGGTTTCGGGCTTGCTCGAGCTTGATGTACCGCTTATTTTGGATGCCGATGCACTCAACTGCCTTGCTAAGATTGCCATTGACGGTATTGATAGTAACCCCGAGATGTATCGTCGCGAGCAGCCGTTGGTTATGACGCCGCACTATCGTGAGCTTTCGCGTCTGGTTGCCGGTGACGAGGTGAACGACCTTGGTACCGCGATTGCAGCCGCGCAGAAGGTTGTCTGGGCTGCAGGCTCCGACAATCTGGTGGTCATTGCCAAGGGGCCGACGACGGCTATCTGTGGCGTTGAGCGTGTACTGCTGCCGCTCTCGGGTCCGGCTTCTCTGGCAACTGCCGGTTCGGGTGATGTTCTCGCGGGTATTTTGGCCGGCACGCTTGCCACCATGCGCGACGAGATGGATCGTTGGGAGTTGCTGTATTCGTACGCCGTCGCACTTCACAGCTACGCCGGTTTTGCCGCGGCGACGGAGTATGGTGAGAAGAGCGTTATCGCGACCGATCTTATCGACTTGATCGGTCCTGCCATGGAGCTGGCGGCAAAGGATGCGCTCGAAGATCTGGGAATCATGGACGAAGGGTCGGATGACTAATCATGAATAAAGCCGATTTGACGCGCTGGTCCTGGGTCGAGATCGACCGTGGGGCGCTCCGTCGCAACACGAGGGCCTATAAGAACTTGCTGAATCCACGTCAGCGCCTGTGCTGCGTGGTCAAGGCCGATGCTTATGGTCATGGAGCTGTTGAGTGCGCCAAGATCATGTATTCGGCCGGTGCCGACATGTTTGCCGTGGCGACGGTTAACGAGGGCGTTGAGCTCCGACAGGGCGGGATTACGAAGCCCATCCTCATCCTAAGCGAGCCGCCTATCGAGGCCATTCCGACGTTGCTCGAGTTTGATATCATGCCCTCGGTCTATACGTCTGACTTTGCTCTTGCGTATGGCGAATGTGCCGTCGCGGCGGGCAAGGTGGGCAAGTATCATCTCGCCATCGAGACAGGTATGAATCGTATCGGCGTACACTACACGCAGGTGCTCGACTTTGTCCGCGGTATAAATTTCCATCGCGGTATTCAGTGCGACGGCGTATTTACGCACTTCGCCACGGCCGATGAACCTTCGGGCTGGGACTACAAGCTGCAGTGTCAGCGCTTTACCGAGGCCGTTCAGGCCATTAAGGATGCGGGTTTTGAGTGCGGTATCGTGCACTGCGCCAACACGCCGTCCTCGATGCTCGACCCCTCGATGCATTTTGATATGATCCGCGCCGGCGTTGGCTTGTATGGCATGCAGCCGTGCGAGCTGAGTGGCCGCGTGATGCAGCTTGATCCCGTTATGAGCGTCCATGCGCGTGTGACGCGCGTGGCGCACCCTGCGATGGGTGAGGGCGTGGGCTACGGTTTTACCTACCGCGTACCGCGTACGCGCGTTCAGATCTGCACGCTGCCGATCGGTTATGCCGATGGCCTATCGCGTACGCTTTCCAATCGTATGGATGTGCTGTATCGCGGCGAGCGCGTGCATCAGGTTGGCAATATCTGCATGGACCAGTTTATGGTCGCCATTCAGTCCAACCCGGCACACGAGATTCCCGAGGCCGAGTATGGTGACGAGATGATCATTGTCGGCCGCGATGGCGATGCCGAGATCACTATGGACGAGATGGCCCGACTGCGCGGAACGATTAACTACGAGGTCGCCTGCGGCTTTGGCATGCGTCTCGACAAGGTCTACGTGTAGGAGCCGCTATGGGCGTCATGCACATCCCCGGTCATAGCCATCAGGCGCCACGTGAGGTCGCACTCGAGGAGATTGAGGCCGTTCTGGGCGATTGTCACCTCTGCCAGCTCTACCAGTCGCGTCACAATATCGTGTTTGGCGTGGGAAACCCCCGCGCTCGCGTCATGTTTATCGGTGAGGCGCCGGGTCGCAACGAGGATTTGCAGGGCGAGCCCTTTGTGGGGGCGGCAGGCGAGGATCTCAACGGCATTTTGTCGCTGGCGGGGCTCAAACGCGAAGACGTCTACATTGCCAACGTGCTTAAGTGCCGCCCGCCGGGAAACCGCAATCCGCGTCCCGAGGAAGTGCTGGCTTGCTCGCCGTTTTTGCGTGAGCAGATTCGAAGCATCTGGCCTGATATTATCGTGACGCTCGGCAACCCCGCGACGCACTTTGTGCTTAAGACCGAGATTGGCATTACTAAGCTGCGCGGCAGGTTCCACCAGATGGGGCATTTTGTAGTAATGCCCACTTTTCATCCGGCAGCAGCGCTGCGCAATCCGGCGTGGCAGGAGCTGCTGGAGGAAGACTTTAAGATGCTGGGCGATTATCTGGAGCGACATCCCGCACCAGAGGACGCCTCGGAATAATAAGGAGCATATATGTCCCTGGAGCGCCTGGGGGTAGGTACTTACAAAACGACTTGCGCTGCCGATACGGAGTACTTTGGCGAGCTAATTGCACCGTGCCTTGAGGACGGAGATGTGCTCATCCTGACCGGTGGCCTGGGAGTGGGCAAAACTCACTTTACCAAGGGCGTCTCGCGCGGGCTGGGCGATGGGCATATGGTTACGAGCCCTACGTTTGCGCTCATGGCCGTTCACGATCAAGGTCGTATTCCGCTGTTTCACTTTGATCTATACCGCCTGGAGCATGCCTACGAGCTCGAGGATACGGGCATTTTCGATGTGCTGGGCTATGAGGGTGCTTGCCTGCTGGAATGGGGCGAACAATTCCAGGACGAGCTGACGGATGAGTATCTTTCGGTGACGCTCAAGCGTGATGAGGGCGACAGCGATGTGCGAACGATAACGCTTGAAGCGCACGGTGACCGCGCAATGGAGCTTTCCCATTTGATTGATAAGGCTGTACAAGATGAGCTTGCATAACGACAACGCGCTGGTGGTGGCGCTCGATACCTCGACCGACATGCTTGCCTGCGCGGCAAGCTGGATTGATGGGCAGACGGGCGAGGCGAAGCTCGTGAGTGGCGACCACATGTGTCGCCGTCACGCCAACGTTGAGCTCGTGAATACCGTTGATGGCGTGCTGGCTCAGGCCGGTCTGGATCGCAGCGATGTTGGTTGCTACGTGGTCGGTCGCGGCCCGGGGTCGTTTACGGGTGTGCGTATCGGCATCTCCACTGCCAAGGGCCTCGCGCGTGGTGCCAATGTTCCGCTGCTGGGCGTGTCGACGCTCGACGCTTGCGCTTGGACGGCGTGGAAGGCTGGCGTGCGCGGCAAGCTTGGTATCTTGGCCGATGCTATGCGCGGTGAGGTATATCCGGCGCTGTATATGCTGGTCGATGGGGGCCCCGAGCGTCAATTTGAGCGCGAACACGTGGTCAAGGCCGCCGTGGCGCTCGATGAGTGGCGCCAAGCAGCGGACTGGGACCAGGTTCAGCTGACCGGTGACGGTCTCGTGCGCTATGGCAAGCTGCTGGGTGAGGACGAGACCGTCCGCTGCGTGGAGCGCGACCTGTGGTGGCCTTCGGGCGAGGGCTTGCTGCTCGCGCACGCTGCAGGTGACGGCGATCCGGCTCGCGTCCTGCCGATTTACACGCGCCTTTCGGATGCCGAGGAAAACGAGCGCAAGCGTCTTGGTCTTGCCGAGAGTGCGCAGAGCGAAATTACGGGCGTTGCCGATGAGCTCGCCGGTCGTCATCTGCAATTCCGCCCCATGGGCGCGGCGGATGCCGAGGGCGCGAGCGCACTGGAGACCGCCTGCTTTGAAGGCGCCGGACACGAGGCGTGGACGCCGGGCATGTTCTTGTCCGAGCTGGGCGAGGACGTTGCCGCTCCGCGTAGCTGGTGGGTGGCGCACGACGACGGTCAGTTGCTGGGTCTTGCCGGCGGCATGGTCGTCGACGGGGACGTGCAGATTATGGACGTTGCCGTCGATCCGACTCATCGCCGTGAGGGTATCGCCCGCAAGCTGCTGTCGCATGTGAGCTATGATGCCCAGATGCTCGGCTGCACCACGGCTTCGCTCGAGGTCGAGGACGGCAACGAGGGAGCGATCGCGCTTTATAACGCTCTGGGCTTTACCGAGGCTGGCCGTCGCCGCGGCTACTATGGTGCCGACAAGGATGCCATCGTCATGACGGCTCCGCTGCCCCTCGTGCTTCCGGTCGACAATGCTTCGCCCGAGCCGACGGCGGCTGAGCAGCGTGTATGGCCGCTGCCTGCGCCCGAGCGAACCGTTGAGGAGCGCGCTGAAATTGAGCGCCGTCGCCTAGTGCTCGCTATCGAGAGTTCCTGCGACGAGACGGCCGTGGCGATTATCGATGCGGATGGCAATATGCTGGCCAACCAGGTGTCGACACAGATTGATTTTCACGCCCGCTTTGGCGGCGTGGTGCCCGAGATCGCCTCGCGCAAGCACGTTGAGGTGATTGTGAGTGTCGTAGATGCGGCGCTCGAGGATGCCGCGGCATCACTTGGCCTTGAGGGTGGAGCCATTGCTCCCAGCGAGCTTGCCGCCGTGGGCGTGACACAGGGTCCGGGCCTGGTGGGCGCCCTCGTGGTAGGCGTTGCCTTTGCCAAAGGCTTTGCCTACGCTGCCGGTAAGCCGCTCGTATGCGTCAACCATCTGGAGGGGCACCTGTTTGCCAACCTGCTGGCGCAACCCGACCTCAAACCGCCGTTTATCTTCACGCTTGTCTCGGGTGGGCACACCATGCTCGTGCACGTGAAGGCGTGGGGCGACTACGAGGTGCTCGGTGAGACGCTCGACGACGCCGTGGGCGAGGCCTTCGACAAGGTAGCCAAGGCGTTGGGTTTGGGCTATCCCGGTGGCCCCATCATCTCCAAGCTGGCCGAGACAGGCAATCCCCGCGCGATCGATTTTCCCCGCGCGCTTAACAGCAGGGGAGACTATCGTTTCTCGCTTTCGGGCCTCAAGACGGCGGTGACGCTCTACATCGAGCAAGAGACCAAGGCCGGGCGCACGATTCACCTGCCCGATCTGGCGGCTTCGTTTGAGGCAGCTGTCTTTGACGTGCAGTACAAGAAGGCCAAAAACGCACTGTACGCTACCGGATGCAAGGAATACTGCATCGGTGGCGGCGTCTCGGCTAACCCGCATCTGCGCGAGATGATGATCAAGAAGCTCGGACGCCAGGGCATCCGCGTGACGGTGCCGCCTCTTTCGGCATGCACCGACAACGCTGCCATGATCGCGGAGGTTGCCCGCCGTAAATTCGACCGAGGTGAAATCTCGCCGTTCGACGTCGACGCCGATCCAAACATGACGCTGTAGCTGGTACGGCGCGGTCCCCGGACGGAGGGGCCGGATATAAGGTTTCCTGCTCTACAGTCCTGCGCAAGACGAAGGCCACATTAAGTGGCCTTCTTTGCGTGCGGAACTCGCGATAAACCTTATATCCGGCCCCTCCGTCCGGGGACCTTTCTGTATCGATATAGCTTCTGGGCTGGTTTGGCGTCGACAACGTCCAGCAAGGTTAACAAGCCAGCGTCGAATTTCCGGCGTTCTTTAGCTGAAAGAAAAAGTTGGCGTGCGGAGCTTTGCTCCGCATTTGGGATGGGAGCCCCTCGGGAGCGGGCGGGCGTATACAAGGTTTATCGCGAGTTCCGCACGAGCCGGAGAGCACTTAATGTGCTCTCCGTGCGAGCAGGACTGTAGAGCAGGAAACCTTGCATACGCCCGTCCACTCCCGAGAGGCATCTCTCATGCAAAAACTGTCGTGGGGTAAAGTCCGAGGTCAGTGGCGTTTTATACCGAGAAATCCAAAAAAGTTGAAAATTCATTACAAATTTGCGTTGACTTTAGGTAACTAAAGTTTCATACTCCTTTTCAACCACTGGGGGATGTGAACACGCACGGATCGTTCGCATCATGATTGAAGAGGATTTCTTAGACATGTTCACGCATCAGCTAAACATTATCAGCGTAGTAATTATCTGATGCGGGTTAGCACATACAGCTAGCCCGTACGATAACGGGCGGCTGATGAAGATGAGGGCCGTCGAGCGCAACCGACGGCCCTCATTTTTTATGTCTAGGAAGTTCTTTTTAGAGGAGGAAATGTAATGAACGGAGTTTTGCTCATGGTTGTGGCCGCGGCGGTGCTCGCCTGCGGCTATCTGGGCTACGGCCGCTGGCTGGCCAACAAGTGGGGCGTTGACAAAGAGGCCCTCACGCCGGCCAAGCGCATGAAGGACGGCAACAGCTTCTCGCCCGTCTCCGCCTTCACTGCGTTTTCGCACCAGTTCAGCTCGATCTGCGGTGCTGGCCCTGTCACGGGTACGATCGTCGCCATGGCCTTTGGCTGGCTGCCCGTCGTGCTCTGGGTCCTCGTCGGCGGCATCTTCTTTGGCGCCGTCCACGACTTTGGTGCCCTGTACGCTTCGATGAAGAACAACGGCAAGTCACTCGCTCAGCTCATCGAGAAGTACATCGGCAAGACTGGCCGTCGCCTGTTCCTGCTGTTCTGCTGGCTGTTCTGCATCATCGTCATCGCCGCCTTCACCGACATGGTCTGCAAGACGTTCATGTTCACCCCGGCCGTTGACGCTTCTGGTGCTGCTACCGGTGCCATCGACTTCACCAAGTCCTATGCCGCCGGCTGCGCTGGTACCATCTCCATCCTGTTCACCTTCGTCGCTATCGCCTTTGGTTGGGCTCAGAAGAAGTTCAACCTCACCGGCGCTGCCGAGTTCGTCACCGGCGTTGTCCTCATGGTCCTCATGTTTGCCGTCGGTATGCAGTTTCCGGTCTACCTGGACAAGTTCCAGTGGTTCGCCGTCGTCATGGTCTACCTGGTCTTCGCTGGCGCTATGCCCATCCAGATGCTCAAGACCCCGCGTGACTACCTCACTTCCATCATGATGATCGTCATGATCGTCTGCGCTGTCCTTGGCATCGTCGTCCTGGGCGTCAACGGTCAGGCCACTATCACCGCTCCGGTCTTCACCGGCTTCTCCACTGCCTCAGGCATGATGTTCCCGGTCCTGTTCGTCTCCGTCGCTTGCGGTGCTCTCTCCGGTTTCCACAGCCTCGTTTCTTCCGGCACCTCTTCTAAGCAGGTCGAGAAGGAGCAGGACGCCGTCAAGGTCGGCTACGGCGCCATGATCGTCGAGTCCTTCGTCGGCATCCTTGCCATCATCGTCGCCGGCATCATGTTCTCCGACATGAACACCGCCGGTACCGGCGTCCTCAACGCCGGTGTCGCTTCCACCCCGTTCCAGATCTTCGCCGCTGGCATCTCCCGCGGTATGCAGGCCTTCGGTGTTGACGGCACGCTCGCTACCGTCTTTATGACCATGAACGTTTCCGCTCTGGCTCTGACCTCGCTCGACGCCGTCGCCCGCATCGCCCGCACCTCGTTCTCCGAGTTCTTTGCCCAGACCAACGATGCCCTGGCCATCGAGTCCAAGGCCGGCTACATGAAGGTCCTCGGCAACCCCTGGTTCGCCACGGTCGTTACCCTGCTTCCCGGTCTCGCCCTCGCTTTTGGTGGCTATGCCAACATCTGGCCGCTCTTTGGTGCTTCCAACCAGCTGCTCGGCGGCATGACCATGATCACCCTCGCCGTGTTCTGCAAGTGCACCGGCCGCAAGGGCTGGATGCTCTACGTGCCCGTCGCCTTCCTGCTCTGCTGCACCTTCACCTCGCTGGTCCAGAGCGCCATGGGCTGCATGACCGCCGTCCAGGCCTACGGTTTCTTCGGTACCATCCCGGCTACTGCCACCACGGCCGCCGTCTCCGTCGCCGCCACCAAGGGCCTGCAGCTCGTCTTCGCCGTCCTGCTGATGGTCCTGGGTCTCATCGTCGCCGTCAACTGCCTCAAGGAGTTCTTCGGCAAGGAGGCCGGTTCCATGCCCGACGAGGAGCCCGAGTGGTCCGAGATGGGCAAGGCCGAGTACGGCCGCGCCGCTGCCGCCGAGGCTCCTGTCGACGCCGAGGCCGCCAAGGCTTAGTCGACCTGACGAGTTGAACGTCACATCCATATGACTCGGAAAGACCGGGTCCGCGACTTCGCGGGCTCGGTCCTTTTTTCATGCAAAAGCGGGTGACGCCCGAGTGTTCTCGCAGATGTTTTGCGTGGATAAGGGCGCGCGTTGTACCATGTAAACGTATATGTGTACATATGAAAGGGGCCCCGTGGCCAAGACGGTATATTCCGATAACCAAAATAATGTCGATGCCCTGGCTGAACGTCTGAGCAGCCAGACGTCGCTTTCTGCCGAGCGTGCCAAGCTGGTTGCCTACGACCTGCTCTGCCGCAAGGCGCTCAAGATTAAGTCGAGTGCGCTGGCGCAAATTTTTCGCTCCGTCGATAAGGAATGTGACACCAAGGCGATGCGCGATGAGCTTATCGCGGCAAATATCGTGACAAAGATCGAGGGTAGCGGCATTAACGGGCGCCCGGCGTTCTATACCATCAATGCCGAGATCCGCGATGTCCAGGAGCAGCCTGCCGAGTCCGTCGAAGATTTTGTCGTCGAGGATTCCGCTGACGTGCCTGCTGTGGAAGAAGTTGCTCCGCGTGAGCATGTCGATACCGATGAGTTGCTCGATGAGAACGTCGTGCGTGCCTTTACGGCCAAGGCAGGACGCGGCGGTTTTGGCGGAGGTGGCAAGCGCGATGCGCAGCGCCGCGCCCAGCAGGAGCGCTTCCGTCGCGCCGTTGCTCAAAAGGGTGAGACGGATGCCGAGGCTGTTGAGACCGAGGTTGCTGCCGAGTCGCAGAAGCCCACGAAGGAGCAAAAGCCCGTGGAGGCCCAAGAGCCCAAGCGCCGTCGCGGTGCTCACTTTAAGGCTGCACAGCAGGATGCCGTGCGTGAGGTTGAAGAGTCTTCTGAGGTTGCAGACGATGTTGAAGAGTCTGCCAAGAAGGCTCCAGGTTCGTGTCGTCCCGGCCGCGGTTTTGCGGGACGCGCGTATCCCGTAAAGCATCAGGAGAAGGGCGAGTCGGTTTCGACCACCCAGGACGAGAAGGCCGTTGAGCCGGAGGCTCGCGAGCAGAAGCCTGTTGAGCCGCAGCTTGAGGTTGATGCCGAGGCCAAGGGCCAGCAGCCTACTGATGAACAGACGGAGCAGGGCGCGTCGAGCAAGCCTCGCCGCCGTCGCCATCGTGGGGGCCGCAGTTCCCATGCCGAGACTGCGGCCGAGAAGACCACGCCGCAGAACGAGGATGCGAAGGCCGAGGTTTCTTCGGGGCAGCCTAAGCGCCAGCCGGCGAAGGAGAGCAAGTCCGTTCGTCCGCAGAAGCAGGCGTCTATGCCGAAGCGCGAGCGCAATTCCCAGGGCGATTCTAAGCGCAAGTCTCAGAGGAAGCCGGAGTCTGCCGCAGCAGATACTGCTGCCCAGCAGCCCAAGTCGGCCGTTCACGGCGAGGCCTCGGCGTTTGCCCTTGCCCGCGTTTTAGGCAGGCAGCTGCTCAAAGTTGTCCCTACGCCCACGGCGCTCTCTAAGTTCAAGGAGCAGCAGACACAGATCGTAAAGGTCGAGGGCAAGGACGGCAAAAAGGCTCCGCAGCGCACTCAGCACAACGAGATGTCCAACCGCAAGATTGCCGAGGAAATCGCAATCATCCAGGCTTGGATCGAGCAGAACCGAGGTGCCGATACGCCGGTTGCCTCGCGCCGCCAGCGTGCCTACCAGATCTTTAACGACGAGAAGGCTTTTGACGGCAAGCACGGTGAGCGCTTGATCAGGCGTATGACCGAAAAGGGCATCAGCATGCAGGCGATCAAGGTCGCCCCCAATCGCCCCGTGCACTTTACGGGCTTCTTTACGCTGGGCGCCGACAAGCCGTTCATTATGGTCGAGAACCTGGACACCTACGACGAGATCGTCAAGCTGCTGCGTGGCCGCAAGCACGCCAAGCTCTTTGGCATCAAGGTGGGCGGCGTGATTTTTGGCGGCGGATGCAAGGCGAGCGTCTCGCATGCCCTGGACGATTATCTGGCTGAGATTGGCTATCGCTTTAACTACGTCTACTACGTAGGCGATATCGATCGCGAGGGCGCGCGCATTGTCGAGCAGGCTCGCAATGCCAATGTGGTTGAGATTCGCCTGCATGCCGGCATGTACCGTGCCATGCTCGCCGAGCACAAGCGTCGCGTGAAGGCCGGCGGCGAGTGCGAGCCCGCGGCTGCCAACCAGGGCGTGCCGCAGAACCTGGCAGCGACGATCAAGGATCTGCCCATGGTTACGCGCGTGCAGTTCCGCAACGTGCTACGTGAAGGCGGGCGCATTCCGCAGGAGATTCTGATGACCGCAGACTATCGGGATGGCGACTCGGGAAGCTTCGACCGCATGCTGAACAATTAGCTCCGCCGTTCTACCGAACGGCGGTCTTCTTGACGCTGCGAGGGGCCCTGGCACGGCAATCTGACGTTCAACTTCGGCGGCGCGACCAGAAGGTCAGCGCCGCCTTGTTTCACGTCACCTTGCCATACCAGGGCCCCTCTCGCTGTCACGTCCAAAACATCGAGGTTAAGTGGCCTCCTGTTCGTGCGGAACTCGCGACAAACTTAATGCCCGGCCCGTCGGGGCCACACGCCATTTTGTAGATGACGGCTCGCTTTTCGGAACTGGGCTGATATTTTCTTGATGTTAGGCGCTCTTGGTCCTAATGGGCTTGGGGCGCCTTCGCGTTTCCTCAGCTCCGCACCCTTGCGGGTTCGAATCCCTCCGCTTGCCCACAAGAAAGCGCCCTGGGCCGTTATGGGCTCAGGGCGCTCAATTTTAATGGCTGGGACGGAGGGATTCGAACCCCCAACAGCCGGCACCAAAAACCGGAGTTCTACCGTTGAACTACGTCCCAATGTGTGGTGTTGCCCAAAAGCAACTCGTTTAGTTTACCTAATCTGCGAGGGCATCGCAAACGCCATCGAGCAGGCGTACGGCGAGTGTCTGCGCGTCGCTGGCCGTGAAGGTGCCGTTGTAGCGCGTCATGCCCGTGAGCTCAATGCGAATGCGAGCCGGCTTCTGCTGCGCGGCGACATTGGCGGTGCGGATGCGCTGGGCCAGGTTGTGGCACTCGGCGAGGGCGATCGTGGCGCGCGGCGCTGCATCTGCGGGCAGCTCATCGCTTGCGATCTCGAGCACCAGGTCAACGTCGGTTGGGACCTCGGAGTCGCAGAGCATCATGCCGCTGTTGTCGGTCGTTGCCGTGGCGATATTCCACATGCGCGACGCAACACTGCGTGCGATGGGGTCCTCGCCGATAACGGCAATCTGGAAGCGCTCGAGCACGTTGGCGGCGCGAGCAAAACCGATGCGGGACTCGGCTTCGGTGACCGAGGGCTTGCCCTCCCACACATGGTGCAGGCGGTTGATGTAGGCGTAGGTGTCCTGGAAGGCCATGCCGTCGGCAAACAGGCCGACATTTTCCTGGAACTGCTGCAGGGCGGCCTCGGTATGCGGGCCAAAGTAGCCGTCGTCTTCGCCACAGGCAAAGCCCAAAACGTTGAGAGCGCGCTGCAGGGCCTGCACATCGGCGCCATGGAAATTGGGCATGCGCAGATAGAGGGTGCGGTCGCCCAGCTTATACGAAGCGTCTACAAGGGCGCTCCAACAGGGGATATCGACGGCATGACCGGCAGCAAGGCCGCTGTCGAGCCTGAAGGTGCTGACGGCCTGCTCAGTGGTGGCTCCAAAGTACTTGTCGGTGACTTCGGCGGCATCAATCGTGTAGCCGAGCTGCAGGAGACGAGACTGCACGTCCTCGACGGCTGCTCCTTGCATGCCCGTTGTAATAGGTTCCATGAACGAACCCCTTTCGGCGTACCATTCGTACTATTTGAGCGTCTGTCGGATAGACAACGCAAAGGGATGCATAAACATGCACTCAACAGTGTAGCAAGTTGTGCCTAAATACGCTGCTGACAGGTTTTATAACCCCCGTTAGTTAAGGCGCTCCACAAAGAAATCTGCCATGGAGAGGAACAGCTCGCGTGCGTGCGGATCAAGCTCAACGTTCTCGATGGCCGCTTTGGCCTTAGCGGTCAGGTCGAGCGCGTAAGTGTGGGCGTAATCGATGGAGCCGGTCTCTTGGAAGATCTCCACGGCGCGTGCGAGCTGCGCGGGATCATCGGTGCCCGAGGAAAGAATCGCCTCGACCTCGTCGTGGTAGCGCTCATCAGAGAGGGCATGTACGGCGACAAGCGTGCGCTTGCCCTCGGTGATGTCGGTGCGGAAGTCCTTGTTGGCGGCTTCCTTAGTGCCGACAAGGTTGAGCAGGTCGTCCTGAATCTGAAAGGCAAGGCCCGTGTGCAGGCCAAAGGCGCGCAGCGCTTCGATTTGCTTATCGCTGCCGCCGCCGATAATGGCTCCGGCGGCAAGCGGCGTGGCTCCGCTGTAAAACGCGGTCTTGTGCGTTGCCATGTCCAGGTAGTCATCAACCGAGATATCAAAGCGCCCGTCACGGACCCAACCCAGGTCGAGTGCTTGACCCTCGATGGTGCGGACGATCATCTCGGTAAGCTCGTGGAGCACGCGCAGCTTCACGTCGGACTCAAGCGTAGGGTCGTCGAGAACCGTCTTGGTGACCATGGTGAGCGCCAGGTCGCCACAATTGATGGCAAGGCCCGTGCCCTCGGTAAGGTGCATGCAGGGCTTGCCTCGACGAAGCTGTCCGTTGTCGGCGATGTCGTCGTGGATCAGCGCGCCCGACTGGAAATGCTCGATGGCTGCCGCGGCGCTGCGGGCGCTCTCAAAGCTGCCGCCCACTGCGGTTGCGGCGAGCATACAGATAAGCGGGCGGTGGCGCTTGCCGGCGTTGGCCGTAAAAGCCGAGAGCGGCGCATACAGGTAGCGCTCGATATCGGCAGAGGTCGCCTGTCCGTCAAAGAACGTGGCCAGATAGTCGTTAATCTGGTCAAAGTGCTGGGCTAAAAAGCTGGTAAACGGACTGGACACGGGTTCTCGCATTCTTTCTTGGGTTACATCGTTGCGGTGTGCAGATACCATATTGCCACATTGGAGTTGCCGGCGCGTCTGTTTTGGCGATTTGGAGAAACGGGACGCGTGCGCGTGCCGGCTGCTTATATAAGCCTAAAGTGCTCGAGCGCCTTGACGACGCCATCTTTGTCGACCGAGTCGGTGATGTAGTCGGCGCGCTTTTTGAGATAGTCTGGCGCATTGCCCATGGCGATACCGACATCGACGGCGTTCATCAGCGAGACGTCATTGCTGGCGTCGCCGATGCCGTACACGGTTCCGTGGTGGGGATCGAGGGCGTCGAGTACAGACTGGATGCCCCCGCGCTTCGTGCATTCGCGGGGCGAGATTTCGGTTACCTCGAGTTCGAGCTCGTTAAAGCACAGCAGCGGCTCAAGTGCCTTATCTTGAGCGATGTGGTTGGCGAGCGATGTAGACATCAAGATCTTGTAGACACTGTAATGTTGCAGCTGCGTGACTGCGTCGCCCAGGGTGCGCGCGTATCCGGGAGCATCGGGGGCATCGGCACTCATGCGCACGACGCCGTTGAGGCCCTCAAAGCGGATGACCTCGCCCGATTGCTCAAGGTAGGGGGCAAGACGCTGCAGCATACTGGGCGTCATCGACAGATCGCGAATTGCGTGTCCGTCGATCTCGGCGTAACCGCCCGCAAGACAGACGATGCCGGTCCAGGGCAGCTCAAGAAGTTTGGGGTGGATGCAGCTGAGGGTGCGCCCTGTGCAGATAAAGGCCATGTTGCCATTTGCAACGAAATCGCGGATGGCCTGCGAGACCGCCTCGTTGGGATAGGGGGACAGGTCTCGCTCGCTCTCGGGAAGCTCTTGCGCCACTCGAGGGTCTTGCCAGGCGAGCGTTCCGTCGATATCGAAGAAGCAGATATCGCCGCGCTTATGGGCTGCGCTGGCGGCAGGGGAGGCCGAGGTGGTGGGCACAAATCCCGGCTCGAGGCCCATGATCTGGTCAAAATGCTCTTTAACGCGGGGAACGGAGATGCCGATGATCACCTGGGCGGTCTTGCCCGTAATGATGAGGCCCTTGGCGCCCACCGCGACAAACGACGCGTTATCTGCAACGATGGAAGGGTCTGCGACCTCGACGCGCAGGCGCGTGGCGCAGTTGGTTGCGCCCACGATATTGCCAACGCCACCTAAAAGCTGAATTACCCGCTCAGCGAGGACGTGATCTTGATCGGATCGACTATTGACCTCGTCATTGGGAGATTGCTCTTTGGCAAAGTCGCTTCCCGTTAAACAATCGATTGCCGCGCGATTGGCGACATGATTCTCGCGGCCCGGCGTCTTAAGGTCATAGACCAAGATGAGTGCTCGAAAACTAACAAAAAAGATGAGGCTAAAGGCAAGGCCGATACCGAGCGCCAAAAGATAGGCACCGGCATGCGTGCGCATGAGCGGAATAAAGTTGAAGGCTGCCATCTCCATGAGGCCGCCCGAGAAGATGCCGACGATGCCAAAGAGATTCATGGCTGTGGCAAGGCAAGACGATAAGACGGCGTAGAGCAAAAAGAGCCCGGGGTGGGTGAACATAAAGAGAAACTCGAGTGGCTCGGTAACGCCGCAAACCACCGAGGCGATGATGGCGGGAGCAAGGATGACCCTGAGGCCGGCGCGGCGCTCGGATTTTGCGGTGGAGTAGAACGCAGCTGCGATGGCAGGAAGGCCAAAGACTTTGACCCAGCCGGTGGCGGTAAAACCGGCCCACGGCGCAAGCTCATTAAGGGGGCGCGTGCTATGGGAGAGGATGGGGAGCAAACTGCTCCACGTGGCGTAGATGCCGTCGTTAATGACCAGGTTGTCGTAGTAGATCGGCATGTAGAGCAGGTGGTGCAGGCCAAAGGGCTCGAGTGCTCGTTCTAAAAAGACAAAGATGCCCACGCCAAAGGGACCGACGCCTGCAAGCGCGTGACGCAGCGTATCGGTCACAGCGTATACGAAGGGCACGATGGCGGCCGAGATGGCGGCAAGGGCAAACACGGCAAAAAAGCTGATGAGGTAGACCAGCGAGGAGCCCGAGAAGGTGCCGAGCCAATCGGGAACCTTGGCATCGTAGAAGCGGTCATGGATGGCGACGACGGTTGCCGATACCGCCAGCGGGCCGATAATGCCGGTGTCGAGCGTCTTGATGCCGTCGATGATGGTGATGCCGCTAGCGGAGGTCAAAGACGACGGGTACTTAAGTCCAAGATTGTCTCCGCTCAGCTTAATGATCTCGCTCAAAAAGAAGCAGTAGGCAAAATAGGCGACGAGAGCCTCGAGGCAGCAACGAGCCGGTTGTTTTTGGGCAAGACCGATGGGCAGCGCTACGGCAAAAAGGAGCGGGAGGCGTTTAAAGACCGTCCACGAGCCGCGCTGGATGATGGTCCAAAAAACGTACCAAGGGGTTCCGTATACGGCGAGATCGCCGACGATGTCCGCAGTCGTTGCGAGAGCGGAGACGCCGACCATGAGGCCCGATATAGAAAACAGCATGGCGGGCGCGAACATTGCCCCGCCAAAGCGTTGGATTTTTTGCAGCATGTTCTGCCTTCCGAATATCGAGGCGCGTTGCGCGTGGGGAAACGTTTAAACAATGGATTCATTGTAGAGGACCAGACGATTGTCGTACCGGCAGTTTTGAGCGAAACCGATTTGGGCATGACAGAAACCGTCAACGGTTAAATCCTGTCGCTTTACCGATATTCGGTTTAAACAACTTTAAGAAATGCTATCGTGCCTAGCCGGAAATAAATAATGTAGAGGTGAAACAATGCCAAAAGCGATATACGAAGGAATCTACCGAGAAATACGCTCGCGCATCATTAATGGGACCTATGCGTTTCAGGAGATGCTGCCAACCGAAGCCGAGCTGACCGCGGAGTTCGGATGCACTCGCAATACCGTCCGTCGCGCCTTGAGTATGCTGGCCGACGGGATGTTTGTGCAGCCCATACACGGCAAGGGCGTGCGCGTTATTTGGCTTAAGGGCGAAACCGACATGTTGGGCGCACTCGAAGAGGTTGAGTCGTTTGGCGAGTTTGCAAAGCGCAACAATGCCGTTGCATCGACGGACGTTAAGTCTTTTGAACATCTGGTCTGCACCGAGCAACTCTCTCGTCACCTGGGCTTTAAGGTGGGCGAGGAGTTGATTCGCGTGGTGCGCGTCCGTAGCCTTAACGGTAGCGCTCGCCAGGTGGACCACGGCTATTTTCTGGAGTCGATCGCCAAAGGCCTGACGCCCGAGATCGCTGCAAAGTCAATTTACGACTATCTGGAGCACAAACGCGGCGTCAAAGTGATGGCGAGTCGCCGTACGGTGAGCGTCGAGCTTGCCAACGATGAGGACTGCAGCTACTTGGACCTTGGCAAATACAACTGTGTCGCCGTCATGGAGAGCCAGTCATACACCTCGGATGGCATTTTGTTCGAGGTTACGCACGCCCGTACGCATCCTGAGATCTTCCACTACCGCGTCAACTCCAAGCGATAGCCGGCTAGCTCGCAGCCTGACGAGACTCATGCCCTCAAAGAGAAAACGCCCGGTCAAACCGACGATGCATCGGCTTGACCGGGCGTTTTCTCTGCATTCGATAACAAATAATTGTTTGTATAGAAATCACAAAGTAATTTTTGACTATCTTTTCAAAAGTTCTTATATGCCGGTATAGCCTATTGTTACAGGCTTTTCCGGCATTTTTTGTTATGGAAGATATTCTCAAATCTTCTTATATCCCCGTATGTTTTGGTGTTCAAAAGTAGTATGTGGAGTAGTAAATTCTCCGTTTACTACTTATGCAATCAGCCGCTTCATTTCTGTTATCGACGTTTCGGAAGTCGTATGCGCGTAATAGTTCAGCGTCATATTGATGTTGGAATGTCCCATGATGTACTGCAATGCCTTTGGGTTCATTCCTGCATTTGCTAACGTGGTGCAGAATGTGTGGCGTAAGGTGTGCGGTGTCATTACCTTTGGCAATGCTACCTTTTGCGTTTTTGTGTATTTCCTTACAAGCCCCCGGAACATACTTTCATAGTTGACTGCCACTTTTGGCAAGCCGTTCCGGTTAAGAAACAGAAACTTTGTGTAGCCCTCTAAAATAACAGGCTGTGCATATTTCCGTTTGTTCAGCACCCGTTGAAATGCTTCCAACACTTTTTCACTCATAGGAATAACCCGATTGCCGCTTTTCGTCTTAGGCGTTTCCACATAGTAACCCACGTCTGCAATCTTCAAAAGTTGGTGGTCTACATTGATAAGCTGTTTGTCTAAGTCAATGTCAGCTTCCGTCAGTCCGCAGAGTTCCGAAATGCGAAGCCCTGTCCCTAACAGTATGATAATCTCGTCGTAGTATTTCTGATAGACTTTATCATGCTGCACAAAGGACAGAAAAGCCGCTTCCTGCGTAGGGGATAGAGGTTCCTTTGGTTCCGTATCATCTTCAAGGACTGTGTTCAACTGGAAGTCAAATGGATTTTTACGAATACAATCGTCCTGTATGGCTGTGTAAAAAGCAGCCTTTAAGGAACGCTTGTGGTTGTTGATAGTCTTGAAGCCGTAACCTTTTTCTTTCATGCGTAATGCCCATTCCTTTGCGTCGGAGAGCTTCACATTTTCAATCCGGCAGGCTCCAAGTTTATCCTCCTGCAAAATCCGCATGAGCTGTTTTCGCCCCTGCTTTGTACCATGCCGCACATTTGCCCGGTGGCGTATCTGCTTTGCGTAGAGTTGGCAGACCGTCATTTTCTTTCCGATATGGTCGATACCGTCGTCAAGGTCTTTTTGGATTTCTTTCTCTTTTTCCCTCAACGCTATATCGTCGCGTTTTCCTGCCGGGGTTTTGTCCGTAGGTACTAACTTCCAAGAATACACAAACTGCGGTTTTCCAAAGGTATCTATATATTTGTAGGCATATCTCCCGTCTTTTCTCTGGCTCTCTCCGGTGCGGAGAATACGATTTTTATTATCCCGTCTTTTTTCCGACATCGTTATGCTCCTTTCCATAATGGAAAGAGCCTTGATATGCTTGACTACATTGTACCACATTCAAGGCTCGATTTCACTATCAGATTGCGTCCACCGTATCAATCATTTTTTCAAACTGCTTACGCTTAATCTGAATACGGTTTCCGTTCATCATTACCCAGTCCGGGACGGGATTTTCTTCTGCCAGTTTCCGCAGCTTGCTTTCTCCGATACGGAAATATTTTGCGGCTTCTTCTATGGTAAGAGTGTACTTTTCCCAAATCGGCACGTCGTTATTGTTCAATTTGTCGTCCCCCTTTCTAAATGGGTCAAAAGTCAATTTGTAACATAGGCTTTAATCGGACGGCTATTAGCGTAACCTCATGGGACTTGCACCCCTCCGGCGGTCTGCCGAAGCCCTACCCATTGCCTGCGACGCTTCTAACGCTCGGACTATGGCTGTAAGGAAGTATCATTATGTATTCTGTGCGTTATCGCCCGCAAGTTGCTACACTTGCTTTGCAGCGGTGGTGTTGTTCGCTCGCTTTTCCCGTAGGAGAAAGGTCATGGCGCACCCGCCGTATGGCTCGGCACAAAAGGAACGTATCCGATTTGCCTTATGCTGCGTCGCCGTTCTATTGCGCCGCTTTCTTTGTCAAGGTTCAAAATGGCTGTGTTGCCGCATTAGCAGCGGAACGGAAAAGGGGGAGTAAAGACGTTCCACCGCCGATTGCGGTTATTTCTCTGTTCTAAAATTGAGGACAGCCATCATCAGTTTGGCTTGCAGCCGTTCCCGAATGTCGTTGTCTATACCAAAATAAACATTTCCACGCTCGTCATATAACTTTCGCATGGATAAACGGGCTATATAACCGCTGAAATGCTGCAAGACCATTTTCATAGCGTCCGGGTCGCCCTTTGTCGCTGCCACAATGACAGGATAAGGAACAAGGGCGTTTTCCGGGTAGCCAGGTTGATTACCATTCGTCCCATTCATCAGCATTTTCCTCCAAATATTTTCTTAATTGTTCAAAAGAGCTTGTCCGCCTGTACTGTATTGTGCTTCTCGGTGTATTGAGCAACTCTGCAATTTCTGTATCGCTCATTCCCTCGAAATAATACAGCAATATGGCTTTGCGCTTTTCTTCCGGCAAAGTACGGATTGCTTCAAGAAGCAGCTTCGGCGTGATTTTCTTTCCGGCTTTTTCAAAGACGGTTTCAGCAGTTTCCCGTTTGAAATATTCATCAAAGGTATGTAGCTGTCGCGCTTCATCTAAGGTCATGTCGGAAAAGGTTACTTCCTTTGCCTTATGTGTACGAAGCTCTCTATGAGCGTCGCACGCTTCATTGTGCAATACCGCATTGCAATACTTCTGAAAAGAACATTGCTTATAAAACTCCCTGCTATTAGGTTCCACATTCTCACCTCCTTTCTCGTTGAAAGTTGGTGGTGCTTCCCCCTTTTCGCGGGGTAATCCGGAGCTTTGAAAAAATGCCAAATATTTTCGGAAATTTTTTCAAAAATTTTTTTAAGCATACAAAATGCGCCCGTCCGCAAAAAAACGCGGACAGGCGCATAGGAATAATAAAAAGTATTTAGATGATTTAATAGTTCATATCTAAGGGTAGGAATATCCCCGGTGGCGGTCGGGCTTTTTTTGATGTGTCAATGACCGTCGGATTTTGTCGATATGGTATGTGCTTCATGGCGGCTACCTCCTTTTAGCCGCCGCTTTTAACAGTGATACCGCGTCATTTCATTAGAAGATAAAAAGAAACGGCGGCTTTGGTTTTTCAAAGCTGCTGCGGAAATCAAAGAACGACAAGCAACAGTTCTGATTTTGCTCCAATATGGTTATTGGGGGCACAAATTAAATCAAAAAAGAGCCGATAACAGCAGTATTTCAAACTGCATATTATCGGCTCTGCGTCTGTGCGTCTGGCTCTTTTAATTAAATTATTTTTGTTGTTT
>JAGZSF010000010.1 GCA_018381235.1 Collinsella sp.
GCGTAGTGGCGGCGGGGAGGCACGGTGGCCATTATTCGGTGACCGGGATTGGTCAAAATAGTTTGACTATTAGCGGCTAAAATCGCCCGGCGCTAACACGATTTTTATAATCGGGTCATTGATTGCTGCCTCGAAAATGGCATAGAGCCCAACGTTACGCTGTTCCATTACGATCTGCCATTCACGCTTGCTTGCAAAGGCGGATGGCTGAACAACGATATGGCAGAGTGGTTCTGCAAATACGCCAAGATTTGCTTTGAGCGCTTTGGAGACCGCGTCAAAATCTGGGCTACCGTTAACGAGCCGCATTTCTACAGCTACTGCGTAAACATGTTGGGCAACTATCCCCCCAATCGATCGCTCGACGTTCAGTCGTACATGCAGTTTCAGTACAACCTGATGCGCGCAAGCGCACTCGCAGTCCGAGCATATCGTCAAATGGGCTACGACGGCATCATCGGCGCCGTCCACGATGGCGGCGTTGTCGAACTCGACCCGGCAACCGAGCACCCCGATGACGTATTTCGATACGCAGACTTTTTCGCCAATCGCATGATTCTGGCACCAGCACTTCAGGGTCAACTGCCGCCAGAAATGGACGAAATCCTTGAAAAACTTGGCGTCTCGCTCTATCGATCCCCAAATGACGTAGAAGAATTCAGAGACGGTAAAGTCGATTTTATTGGACTCAACGTGTATTGCCGAGAGTATGTAACCGACTGGCACGGTGGAGAGCTTGCCGTTTCGGCGAACAATAAGGGCGGTTCGAGCAAAAAGGTCGAAGGAAAATGCATTGCGCCCTTGTTTGAAAGCGCCCGCGACAGCAATGTTCCCCGCAATAAATGGGGCCGCGAAATACTCCCAAGTTGCATGTATTCAACCATCATGGATGTCCACGAGCGCTATGACGCGCCCCGCATCTTTATTACGGAAAACGGACATGGCGCCTATGAGCAACCAGACGCAGACGGAATAATCCACGATGATGACCGCATCGAGCTTCTGGGCCAGTTCATCGAGCACATGATGAGGGCTAAGCGCGACGGCGCGCGCGTTGAGGGCTACTACCTCTGGTCGACGATGGATCTGTATAGCTGGATCAACGGCTACGAAAAACGATACGGACTTGTCCATATCGACTTCGAGAACAATCTGGAGCGCACCCCCCAAAAAGAGCTGGTATTGGTACCGAGACCTTATCTCGAAGTATCAGGAGCAGGAAGGTTAGGAGAAAGAGATGAAATATCAGGCAATGTCCGAAACAGTCCTAAAGGCTGTTGGCGGCAAAGAGAACATTACATCGGTAACTCATTGTGCGACGCGCCTTCGCATCGACGCACGAGACACCTCGATCATCGATCTCCAGCTCGCCAAATCGGCTGACCAGGCGCTCGGGGCAGTAGTCAGCGGTGGCCAGCTTCAGGTAATCATCGGCCCCAACGTCACCGAGGCCTACAACGACTTCCTCGACTTCGCGGGAATCGAAGTCGGCGGTGGCACGGTTGCCGACGATGCCCAAACCGCCAAAGACTTTGCAGAAGGCATTAAAAGCGGTAACACCGCCATGGGCTTGATTGAGAAATTCGGGAACGTCTCTGCACAGGTATTCATGCCCATCGTCCCGGCGCTCATCGTTGGCGGACTCATTCTTTCGATCAAGAATCTCCTGGTCAATTATTGTGGATTGAGCACCGATAGCGGAACCGCCCAGGTTCTGCTGGCGATCTTCAGCGCCTCATTTAGCTTCCTGCCCGTTTACCTCGGCTATCAGCTCGCCGCCGTCATGAAGATGCAGCCTATCATGGGCGCACTGCTGGGCGCAATCATGATTAGCTCGTCTATTAGCGGTGCTGAGGGTCTCGACTTTCTTGGCATCCCCATCCCGACGAATGACTACTCGAGCACGGTGGTGCCAATCGTACTGGGCGTTGTGTTCATGTACTTTGTTGATCGCGGTCTTCAGAAAATCATCCCCGACATTACCAAACTGTTCTTGAAGCCGCTGCTCACCATGTTCATCGTCGTGCCTGTTGAGCTGATTATCCTCGGCCCCGCCGGCAGCATGATGGGCTACGCGCTGAGTGATGCCGCCACGTGGCTCATGGATAACGTGGCATTTATCGCTACTCCAATCCTTGCGGCCCTTAACCCCTATTTTGTCATGCTCGGTCTTGATAAGGCCTACATCGCGATCGAAGTTACGAGCTTGGCGCAGCTCGGCTGGGCGCCCATCATCTTTGGCTTCATCTCAAACCTCTGCATTGGCGGCACGAGTCTCGCCTTGGCAACTGCAATGAAAGGCAACAAGGAGAAGAGAGGTATGGTCACCACGGTTGCCGTCACCGCACTCTGTGGCGTAACTGAGCCCGCATTTTACGGCTGCCTCATCGAGCGTCCCCGCCTGCTTGTCGGCACAGCAATCGGCGCCCTCTGCGCGGGACTCCCTGCAGGCATCTTCGTCCTGAAGGAGTATGTTGCGGGAGCATGCCCCGGTCTTCTTTCTGCGCTGATCTTTATCGCTCCCGATGGATCCATGGGCAACTTCGTACTGGCGTGCGTTGTCGCCGTCATCGCCATCGTTGTCTCGTTCATCGCTGCACGCGTGATCATCAAGAAGAATCCCAACTATATTGAGTAGATGCCCGCTGCTTGCATTGGGGACATCCTCGGCAGACCATTAGCAAGAACCCAAGAAGTCCCTTAGGAGCTCGATTAATCCATTCGGATTCCTCAGGCACAAACGACCCCGATTCCACAATGAAATCGGGGTCGTTGTTTCTAAAGCCTTCGATAGACAATCGGTGTTTACCTTAGCTCCCTATCCAAGTTAATTATCCACGCTCGTTCTCCGGTCGGAAGATTTTCTTCTCTCGCGTGTCCAGAAATCCACGCTCGAGCAGAACATCCAGGTCCGCACCCGCCCTTGTCTCGATCTGTAACAGCAAGAGGCCTATTCCGCTTCTACATGTTACAGATCAAGATATTCCTAAAACACCCTAAGTTTCATCTCAATCTGTAACAGTTAGATGCCAAATATCGGTCTTGGTGTTACAGATTTAGACAAACTGGAGGACGAGACAAACCAAAAACGGGATGGGCGCTAACCCGATGGCGCACCACCTAAATAGAAACGGGCTCTGTCCCATATAGAGACAGAGCCCGAAACTCTCATGGAGCCAGTGACAGGAATCGAACCTGCAACCCACTGATTACAAATCAGTTGCGCTACCGTTGCGCCACACTGGCACACTTGGCGCTTTCGCGCGAAGCCTGTTAAGAATAAAGGAATTACGGACGGGGCGCAACAGGCCACACGGCGTTATACAAATATGCAAAATCCAGCAACAACAGGTACCAGGCCCGTTCATTTCTGTCGGTTCGCCCTCAATCTCAAAACCATTCGTCAGAACGAATAGTTTTAATTACAATTGCTATATATAAAACTATTCGTTTTGACGAAGGGTTTCGTGATGCTTACTACCAAGGAAGCCGCCGAGCTGCTCGGCATCACTCCGCGCAGGGTGCAGGAGCTCATAAAAAACGGAGCACTTGATGCCCGCAAGGCTTCTGGTGTATGGCTCATCGACAAAGACAGCGTCGACACGCGACTCCGTTCCGTGACCAAAACGGGGGGACGTCCCCGCCGCGGCCACGGTAAGAGCGAGATCGCGTTCACCCTCATGAATCGCACGTACGAAGTCGCTCAGCTGGTCTACAGCACATCGCGAAAAGACTTTACCCATATCGGCGCCGACATCGATTACGCCCACGCCCCTATTGGAGTATTTGGCCCTAATAGCCCCATATCGCTCGACTCTTTCCGCACTTGGTGGCGTGGCCGCGGTATCCCGCTCGCACGCATTGGGCTAGCCTCCCTGCTTGCAGAAGCCGCAGTTGATGTTCCCGATGAACTCGTACAGCGAAATCTTGGCCTCTCCTTATCCGACCAGTATTGGATTAGGCCCCAAGACTCCGGTCTCGCGTGGAAAGATATCAATTTCTTCAATAATGCTTTTGATGACGTCTCGCTAACCATTGCACCCTTCGCCCCGGAGGGCAAGGCAGCTGCTGCCAAGCCCGACAACACCTCGGACGGCAATCTTCAAAAGTACTGGACATGCGAGGGTGACCGTCGAATCCTCCACAAGGCAGGTGCGCATCTAAACCAGGAACCCTATAACGAGATGGTGGCGACCGCACTCCACCGTCGCATCCTAAACGCCTGCGATTATGTGCCTTACTCGCTCGAAGGCGCGGGTACTTCCGCCTTGAGCACATGCAATGTCTTCTTAACTGACGAAGAAGAATATGTCCCTGCGTTCTATGTAAACCAGCATGCAAATGCAGACGAGCGACTAACCGATTACGAACGGTATGTAGCAAACTGCGAAGAGCTTGGAGCGACAGATATAAAAGACGCCCTTGACCGCATGATCGTGTGCGACGACATCATCGCCAACTATGACCGCCATTGGCGTAACTTTGGCCTTGTGCGAAACGTAAACACGCTAGCCTGCAGACCAGCCCCCATCTTCGATTCGGGCTCATCACTCTGGTGCAACATATCACTAGAAGAGCTTAGGGCGGGAGAGCACAGTTTTACCAGCGCACAATTTCATTCAAGCCCCGCCAAACAAATGTTGCTCGTCGAGGACATGGGCTGGTTTGACGGCGACAAACTCGAAGGCTTCGTTGACGAGGCAATCGAGATTCTGTCCAGAAACGACGCGCTCACGGCAAGGCTGCCATATCTAAAAGAGGCGCTAACGTGGCGCCTCGAAAGAATGATCGACATCGCTGAATGGAGTTAGCAAGACAGCATTGCCCCGCCAACTCCCCTACCTCCCGCGCAGGGCCTTGAGCTTGGCCAGGGCATCGGGGCTCAGGCGGCTACCCAGAGTCATCTTGATCTGCGGAGCTTCCTCTGCCTCGTGAACGTCGTTATCGATCTGCTTGATCTCGTCCACCAGCATGCGGCTCGAGATACGCGTGACACCCTTGCCCATGACGACGGCCTGAATCGTTCCGTCGCTCGACACCACGGAGCACGCGCGGCCCTCCTCACGCGCCTCGATGCAGAGCTTCTGCACCACGGTATCGGCAGAGACGCCCGTCGGCGAAAACTCGATGCGCACGCCGCGGGCCGGCAAGTTGGGGCGCTCGCTGGAGATATTGCCCGCGCCGTCGAACACGATCACGGCCTCGTAGCGGCCCTGGGCAAAGGCGGCGACGTCGTTGATGAGGGCGGTGCGCGCCATATCGTGAACGTCGCTGGAATACGGATCGTCGGAATGGTCGTATACGAGCTTTTCGTAGCGCGGCGTGCAGTGGATCACGTTGTAACCGTCGACCACCAGCAGCTCGGGCTTATTGGAATGCACCGTCGAAACCGGATCGGCGATGGCCTGCGCAAACGCATTGCCGCCCACGCCATAGGTCGCGGCCGAAACAATCGGCTTGGCCGAGCCTTCGCCAAAGCGCTTGGCCTTGGACTTGGCGCGGTTCTTCTTGGACATGCGCTACTCCTCCCCCATGAGCTCGCCGGCGTTGCGACGTAACCACTCAAAGCATAGCGCCGTGGTCGCCTGGGCAACGTTGAGGCTCTCGGTCATACCGCGCTGGGGAAGCTTGGTCAAGAAGTCGCATTTCTCGAGCACCAGGCGCGAGATGCCGTCGCCCTCGGAGCCCATGACGAGCGCCACGCGACCCTCGAAGGGAGCATCCCAGCAACTGCCTTCGGCGTGCTCGGAGGCACCGCCCACCCAAAAGCCAGCGGCCTTGAGGTCGTCGAGTGCACGGGCGATATTTGGAACCTGCGCGATAGGCAGATGCATGACGGCGCCGGCTGAGGTCTTGTAGCTGCCCACGGTCACGCCGGCGGCACGCTTATTGGCGATGACGACGCCGGCCGCGCCCACGACCTCGGCGGAGCGCACGATGGCGCCAAAGTTACCGTCGTCAGTCACATGGTCGAGTACGATGACAAGCGCCGGACCGTCGCCCGCGCGGTCGAGGATATCGGCGACATCGGCATAGGGGAAGTTGCCAACCTCGAGCGCAATGCCCTGGTGAGCGCCATGGCTCGACAGTGCGTCGAGCTGCGCGCGCGGCACATACTTAATGCGGACACCCGCGGCGTTGAGGTCGTCGACCAGGCGCGACAGGGCGGCATCGCGCTCCCCGCCCTCGGCGATGAGCGCGCACTTGACGGGAAAACCAGTGCGCAGCGCCTCGGCGGCAGCACGTCGTCCCTCGATAAACTCACCCTTGGGAGCCTGGACAGCGTCGCGGTTGCGATCGCGCTGCGGACGTGCGACCTGGTTGCGATCGCGCTGGCCCTTGGGAGCGGCAGCGCGATCGTTACGGCGAATCGGACGCGAGCCAGAAGCGGCCTGCTTGCCGCCACGAGGCGCACGCTTGCGATTGTCGGCCATAAAGCGACCTCCTTAAATAGATAACGAACAAGAATCGACCGTCCGAGCCACGGCACCTTGCCTTTCAATCGTCGGGCATGACCACCAGGTCTATGACCTCCTCTTTCAAGGCAATCTGCCGCACCTCGAACGGTCGACAAATACTAGAGACTCTTAATACGAGTGCCCGCAGCAGTATCCTCGATCGTCAGCCCGAGGTCCTTGAGCTGATCGCGGATGGCGTCTGCCAGATCCCAGTTCTTGGCGGCGCGGGCCTCGGCGCGGGCCTCGAGAATCTTAGCAGCGGCCTCGTCCACGTCGTCGCCCGTGTAGGCGACCAGGCCAGCGGCAACGCCCAGCAGGCCCAGCGGCAACTCGACCTTGGGCTCGGGAAGCTCAACGCCAAACGTGTCGAGCAGCTCGACCAGCGTATCGGCGGCAGCAAGCGCGGCGGCCTTGTCGGCAGCATCGCCCGCCTGCTCCAGATACTGGTTGCATTCGGTGACAAAGCCAAAGACGGCACCCATGGCACCGGCGGTGTTAAAGTCGTCGTCCATGCACTCCTTAAAGGCGGCACGGGTCTCGGCGGCCTTGGCGACAAACGCCTCGGCGGCAGCCTCATCGGCGTCGGCCGTCGCGTGGCTTGCAGCCCAGCGCAGGTTCTCGACCGTGCCGGCGATACGCGTGAGCGAGTTCTCGGCACCCTCCAGGCGCTCCCAAGAGAAGTCGAGCGGCGAGCGATAGCTCGTCTGTAGCATCAGCAAGCGCAGAGCCGCGGCAGAGTGCTGCTCGAGCACCTCGGCCAGCGTAAAGAAGTTACCGAGCGACTTGGACATCTTCTCGCCGTCGACCAGCAGCATGCCCGTGTGCATCCAGGTGTTGGAGAAGCCCTGGTGCCAGGCGCAGGTGGCCTGGGCGCACTCGTTCTCGTGATGCGGGAAGGCAAGGTCGGAGCCACCGCCGTGAATGTCGATCGGGGTGCCCAGATAGCGGTGCACCATGGCGGCGCACTCGGTGTGCCAACCGGGACGGCCCTCGCCCCAGGGGCTCGGCCAGCTGGGCTCGCCGGGCTTGGCGGACTTCCACAGGGCAAAGTCGAGCGGGTCGTTCTTGTCCTCGTTCTCCTCGATGCGCGCGCCCACCATAAGGTCGTCGATGTTGCGGCCCGAGACCTGACCATAGTTGGGGTCGCTGCGCACGGCAAAGTACACGTCGCCGTTATCGGCGGCGTAAGCGTGGCCCTGCTCGATGAGCGTCTTGATCATGGCGATCATGGGGCCGATCTCCTTGGTGGCGCGGGGGCGCACGTCGGGATCGAGCACGTTGGCGGCGCGCATGACGCCGATGAACTTGTCGGAGAACTCCGTCGCGACCTCGGCAGCCGTACGGCCCTGCTCGTTGGCGCGCTTGATGATCTTGTCATCGACATCGGTGAGGTTCTGTGCGAACGTGACCTCGTAGCCGCTCGCGATGAGCCAGCGACGAATCACGTCAAAGCTGATGAACGTGCGGGCATTGCCGATGTGGATGTTGTCGTAGACCGTGGGGCCGCACACGTACATGCGGACCTTGCCGGACTCGATGGGCTGGAACTCTTCCTTTTTATGGGTAGCGCTGTTGTAGATACGCATTCGTTACTCCTTAGCGGTTTTCTGTAGCAGGCAGACGGCCCAGGCGCCAATTCCCTCGCCTTGGCCTTCCCAACCGAGCTTTTCGGTCGTAGTGGCGGCAACACCCACGTTTTCGACGTCAACGCCCAGAGCATGGGCAAGGTTGGCGCGCATGGCATCGCGGTGCGGGGTGATCTTGGGTTGCTGACAGGCAATGGTGCAATCGGCATCGACAAACTCAAAGCCCAGCTCGCGCGCATAGTCCATCACGCGAGCAAGCAGCACCATCGAGTCGGCACCCTCGTAGGCAGGATCGGTGTCGGGGAACAGTTTGCCGATGTCTCCCCCGCGGCAGGCGCCCAGAATGGCGTCGGCCAGCGCGTGCGCGAGCACATCGGCATCCGAGTGGCCCAGCAGACCGCGCTCGTAGGGAATGTCGACCCCGCCGATAATACATCGACGCCCCTCCACCAGACGGTGAACGTCGTAGCCGTGTCCAATGCGCAGGTTACTGAACATGGGGAAGGTCCTCTCCCTCGGCCATGCGGCCGAGCAGAATCGCGGTTACGGGACGCAGGTCCTCGGGCACCGTCACCTTAAGGTTATCGCGCGGGCTCTGGACGCAGCGGACGCGCCCACCCATGCGCTCGACCAGCGAAGAATCGTCGGTGCCGATAAAGCCCTCGGCGATGGCTGCGGTGTGGGCGCGCTTCATGGCGTCGACGCTAAAGATCTGCGGCGTCTGTGCGGCCCAATAAAGTTCGCGCGGCGGCGTCTCGACGATATTATCGCCGTCGACGATCTTGAGCGTGTCGATCGCGGGCTGGCCGCACACGACACCGTCGAGGGTACGGTCGCTCACGAGCACGTCGATAGCGTGATCGATGGCCTCGGTCGTAATGAGCGGACGAGCGCCGTCGTGAATGGCGACGTATTCAAAGCCCGCCGGAACCGCATGCACGCCGGCACGGGTGGAATCCTGGCGGGTCTCGCCGGCATCGGCAAAGCTGATAGGCGTGTCATAGCCAAACGGGTCGATGGCCAGGCGGCGCATCTCGGCACGACGCTCGGCAGGGCAAACCACGACGATGTGGCCGACCCTTTCGACCCGATCAAATGCGCGGATGGACCAGCTCATAAGCGGACGACCCGCTACATTGACGAGTTGCTTGCCACCGGGGTTACCAAAGCGCTGGCCGCTGCCACCGGCAACGACCACGGCGCATACGGGCGCCATTATGCGTTCCCCTGTTTGGTGCCCTTCATGCGGTACAGGGAGTCCGCAAGAATGGCAGGGTTGTTAACGCCAAAGTCGCCCAAGCGCTCCGGATCCTCGCTGATGTCGTCCATGAGTTCCTGCAGCGAGCCGTACTCGTCGACAATCTTCTCGGCCACGCCGTCGCGCACGACGGACACGCGCGAAAGCGTGCGCAGGCCCAGCGGCGTCATGACAGAGTCCTCATCCAGGTCGTCATAACCCAGAACCGCCGCCACATGCTGTGGGTCGGACAGGTCCTTAGGCGTCATGCGAGCGAGCTCGGCGCGAATCTTCTCGGCATTGGCCTCGGAGGAGTCACTCGCGTAGTCGCGGATCATCAGGTCGTATTCGGTATCCATACTGGAGCCCGCGAGCTGCTCGAGCTGCATCTGCACGAGCTTGCCCTGGTTACCCAGCTTGACAATGCAATCCTTAAGCTCGGTCTTTGCCTGCTGCATAATCTCGAAGCTCGAGAAAATACCGGTAATGTCGGCGAGCGTAACGTAGTCGTCGAGCTCAAGGGCTGTCAGGCGCAGCAAGGAGCGATCGAGCGACTGACGAGTGGTCTGAAGCGTGGCGACGAGCTGGTTGACCGAGCTCATGATGGTGGTGACAGGCTGGATCTCGTAGCTCTTGCCGTGAACGTACACGTTAACGACGGCACGACGGGCCGAGACCGAGATCACGATGGCGTCGGTGAGCACCGACATGCGAGCGGCAGTACGGTGACGCATGCCCGTCTCGCTCGTGGCAAGCGAGGGATCGGGATTGAGGTGGAAGTTGGCGCGCAGGATCTGGGTGAGGTCACCGTCGATGACGATGGCACCGTCCATCTTGGAGAGCTCGAACAGACGGTTCGAGGTGAACGAAATGTTGAGCGGGAAGCCGTCGTTACCGGCAGCGAGCACGTTTTCGGTGTCGCCGACGCAGATAAGGGCGCCCAGGTGACCGGCGATGATCATGTCGAGGGCGGTGCGGATCGGCTGACCAGGTGCCGTCAGGCGGATGGCCTGTTCCATACGCTTTTGCAGCTCGTTCTTATCCAAGGCATCGCTCCCATCGTATACGCTCCATAAACGCTAAATAGTTTCTCACGGTTTGTCCCCGCGGCGCTCGCGAAATCCGATGCTTACAGAATGAGCGAACACAGCTGAGAGCCCCAACCCAAAATGAGCTGTCATGTGGTAGCATCGGGATTCGCATATATGAGGGAGTAGTCGCGTAGCCGGGTTCGCCTCCGGTGGCGCGGTAAGTCAACACACTGGCCGATGCGGCCTGGCTTGCCTTAATGAACGAGACTCGTGGCTGTGCGCGCAACGCGTACGCCACGGGTCTTTTTTTGTTACTCCCCCAAGAGGTACACGCGGGCCTGCCCGCAGAGAGGGAGCCAGACTATGGGACTCGCAGAGCTCGTGTTGCTCGCCGTTGGCCTTTCGATGGACGCCTTTGCCGTTTCCATCTGCAAGGGTCTCGGCATGAAAAAGATCAACCTTAAAGTCGCCGTGGTGCTCGGCCTGTTCTTTGGCGGCTTCCAGGCCGGCATGCCCGTGATCGGATGGGCGCTTGGCAGCCAATTCATGGGCATCATCGGCCCTATCGACCACTGGATCGCCTTTATCCTTTTGGCCTTTATCGGCGGCAAAATGCTGTGGGAAGCCTTTACCGAGGACGAGGATGAGGACGAAGGCGACGGCAAGGATGCCGAAAAGATCGACCTGGGCGAGTACCTGATCCTCGCCATCGCCACCTCAATCGACGCGCTCGCCGTGGGTATCTCGTTTGCCGCGCTCTCGGTCGACATCGTGCCCGCCGTGTCGCTTATCGGCATCACGACGTTTATCTTCTCCGTTGCCGGCGTGGCGATTGGCCACACCTTTGGTGCACGCTACGAAAAACCCGCCACCATCGTCGGCGGCGTCGTGCTCATCCTCATCGGGCTTAAGATCTTACTTGAGCATCTGGGGATTCTCGCGATATAAAAAGTGCCTCTCATAAGCTCAACGTCAATGTAGAAGTCTCATGCAGAGTTTTGCATAATGCCTATTCGTGCAGACTTTTGCATGTCATACTGATATGCAAAAGTCTGCACGTTAGGAGATTGCCGTGGATACCCTTCCCATCACCACGCCGCGCCAAGCTGGCATCTACGTGCGCCAGGCACGCGACTCACAGGGAATCACCCGTGCGGCCCTCGCTAAAAAAGCCGGCGTTTCGGAGCGTCTGCTCGCATCGCTCGAGCTAGGAGATGCCACCGGCATTCGACTCGACAAGTTGCTGACCGTCTTTAACGCACTCGGCATTGGTCTCTTCGCGCAAAGCGATAACGACTCCATCGCATCGCCCTCCGAACATCCGACGACGATAGTGAACCTCCCTATCGCGAACTCGAATACCCTGCCAAAGCCAAGCGCAGGCAGACGACCCACTCGACAAGGAACGCCATCTTCCTATGGTGCCTTGCTGGCCCAAATCGCAGCCGAGCAAGGCCTTTCCGGCACTTCAAACCTCTCCTTTGGCTGCAAGGTTGTGAAATAAATGGCAGAGATGGAGCTCGCGACCCTCATTTGTGGCGAAATCGCCGGCACTCTCCGCCAAGACGAGCATGGACTCTGCAGCTTTGCATACGCCCCAACCTATCGCGGAGCACCGTTATCGCTAACAATGCCGCTTTCCAATCGCACGTATGGCCATAGCATCGTCCGCCCGTTCCTATTTGGCCTTTTGCCCGACAGTCAAGAGCAGCGTCGCGCTATTGCCACCGAGCATGATGTTGCATCCAACAACCCCGTCGCCCTCTTGTGCCATATCGGTCTAGACTGCGCGGGGGCCGTTCAGTTTTGTCGAGCCGATCAATTAGACGCCGCCCGCGGCAGGGTCTCGGCATACCGCCCGCTTACCAATTCTCAAATCGCTCACAAGCTCAAAGCAATTCGCGATGACGAAAGAGAGACATGGATGGGCTCCAACGAAAGCTGGTCCCTGGGCGGCAATCAAGGCAAATTTGCACTAGCTTGGCATGATGGCCAATGGTGCGAATGTCTAGGGTCATCCCCCACTACCCATATCTTCAAAAATGGTGTCGTTGGGTTCAAACATCAGGCCTTAAACGAATTCGTCTGCATGAAAACGGCTCGGCGTGTTGGCATTCCAACTGCCAACGTCTCCTATTACACATTTGAAGACGAAGCCGCGCTCGTCGTTGAACGGTACGACAGAATGGTCAATAGCAGCGGAAATATCGAAAGGCTGCATCAGGAGGACTTTTGCCAGGCGCTCGGTGTATTGCCAATCCAGAAATACACCGCCGACGGAGGACCAACTACACGAGACATCCAAGAACGACTGATTAACACAGTCCCCCACCACATGAATCTTGTGCTTTTTACCTATATGTTGTTCTATAACGCCATTATCGGAGCGCCTGACGCACACGCTAAAAACTACTCGCTCATCCTTGGCAAAGGCACAAACGCGGCGCTCGCACCCATGTACGATGTCGCATCGGGGCTGGCATACGAGCGCATGCGCCGCCGGGCGCGCCTTGCCATGAGCGTTGGCGGCGAAAATCGTGTGGGGCGCATCGGTCCAGGCGCTATCCGCCGATACCACGGTATGGGCGACCCCGCGCTGGAGGCGGCACTCACCGATGCCGGGCTATCCGAGAAGTTTTGCTTTGCGACCATGATGGACCTCGCCTACGAGGTGCCCATTTGCATGGAAGAGGTCATGGACGAATACGCCGACCTGCCCGGCATGGCGGACCTGCGCGAGCATATGCTCGGCCCCGTCCGCGAAAACTGCCAGCGCACCCTCGACCTCATCAAGGCAGAAATGGACTAGGTGGCCTTAATTTCGCAATTATCAAACAAAAGAGAGGGGACACCCGTCGCAAAAGACCGGGTGCCCCCTCTCATAATGTCATTTGCAATCCGCTAGCACGTGGCTCGGACTGCTGCTAGCGCAACCTTTACGCAGCGAGGCGCTTGAGGACGTCGATGAGCAGCTCGTAGAAGCGCTCGGCAGAAGCGAGCTCCATGCTCTCGTCCGGGGTATGGACATCGGAGAGCGTCGGGCCCACGGCGATGGCGTCCAGGCCGTGCAGGGCCTCGACAAACAGGCCGCACTCAAGGCCGGCGTGAATGGACTCGATGCGCAGCTCGGAGCCAAAGAGCTCGCGATAGCTCTCGACAAAGACGTCGCGGATCGGCGAATGCTCGGCATAGCTCCAGCCGGGATACTCGAACTCGAACTTGGCGTCGAAGCCCAGGACATCGGCCAGCATCTGCAGGCGGTCCTTGAACTCGTTCTGCAGCGAGGTGATCGAGGAGCGCGGGGACAGCATGATCTTGACCTGGTCGTCAGAGGTGGCAACCACGCCGATGTTGGAGGAAACCTCGACGGAGCCGTCGGTGGCGACGTTGCGGCGGATCACGCCGTTGGGGGCAAGACGCAGGGCGCGGATGAGGGCAAGCGCGGACTTCTGGTCCATGGCCTCAACCTCGGCGTCGTCGGCAATCTCGACGGTGCAGGTAAAACCGGGGTCGAAGACCTCGAGCTCGGCGGTGACGTCGGCGATGATGCCCTTGGCGACCTGCGCCGCGGCTTCGGCCGCAGCGTGATCGGCATAGACCAGAACGGCCTTGCACTCACGGTTGATGGCGTTGTCCTTGGTGCCGCCGTTGAAGCTGACGATGGCGGGCTCGCCGGCGACCATCAGGCGGTCGATGATGCGGGCCATGATGAGGTTTCCGTTGCCGCGCTCCAGGTTGATATCACTGCCGGAGTGGCCGCCCAACAGACCGGAAATGTCGAGCGTGAGGGTGCTACCGGTCTTGTGCTCGCGCACGATGGGGCAGGTGTAGGTAACGACGACGCCGCCGGCGCAGCTGACGGTGGCAACGCCCTCCTCCTCGGAGTCGAGGTTGATCATGGTGCGGGCGCTGATCTGGGACTTGTCGAGCGTTTCGGCGCCAACCAGGCCGGTCTCCTCGTCGGTGGTGAACACGCACTCGAGGGCCGGATGGGCAATCGAATCGTCGTTGAGCACAGTAAGCATAAGCGCGACGGCGATACCATTGTCGGCGCCCAGGGTGGTGCCGTTGGCGGTAAGGACGCCGTCCTTGACGACCAGGTCGATACCATCGGTCGTAAAGTCGTGCTCAACGGAGCCCAACTTGTCGCACACCATATCGATGTGGCCCTGCAGCATCACGGTCGGGGCATTCTCGGCGCCGGCAGATGCGGGCTTGCGAATGATGACGTTGTAGACCTCGTCCTGATACACATCGAGACCGCGCTCCTTGGCAAACGCGACAAGGAAATCGCTGATGCCCTTCTCGTTGCCAGACCCACGGGGGATCGCGCTGATCTCCTCAAAGAAATGGAACAGCTGGGCGGGCTCGTAGCCGGTAATCTTGTAGTCCATGGTGCCTCCTTGGCGCAACTGGTTAGACAGTAAGACATGCGACTTGTATATTCCCAGACTTTGCGTGCATAAACCAGTCGAAAACGCCGAGCGCCCTCGCATCATCGGCTAACGGTGGACCGTATAGCGTAACGGTCACAACTTCCGCAGCTCTACAAATCGAGGCGCCCTTTCCGGAGCGCCTCGATTGCGCGTATCAAATTGTCGCCACGCCCTACAGCGCGCCGGAACCGGCTTGCATCATGCCGCCGGGGCCCGAGGTCACGCCGCCGCTCACGGGCGCGACGTTGCCGGTGTGCGGAGCCGCCGGGGCGGTATCGCCACCGAGCGTGCCCGCCGGACGCGGTGCCGGAATCTCGCCCGTGCCGTGACTAAAGACAAACTTGCCGTCGGCCACATCGCACTGAACGGTATCGCCCTCGCCCCACTCACCGGCCAGCAGTTCCTCGGACAGCGGGTCCTCAATGAGCTTTTGGATGGCACGGCGCAGCGGACGCGCGCCATTGGTGAGGTCGGTGCCCTCGGCCACAATCTTGTCGTAGGCCGCATCGGTGAGCTTGATGTTCATGCCGTTGGCAATCAGGCGTTGACGCAGGTCGTCCACCAGCAGGTGCGCGATCTTGGTCAGATTCTCGCCCGAAAGCTTCTGGAACACCACGATGTCGTCGATACGGTTGAGCAGCTCGGGGCGGAACAGGCGCTTAAGTTCGCCCATCGCACGGCCCTTAATCTCGCTCGAGGTAAGGCCCTGCTCACCGGTGGTGCCAAAACCGACGCTCGCATCCTGCACGATCTCGCGGGCGCCCACGTTGGACGTCATGATAATCACGGTATTGCGGAAGTCGACCGTCTTGCCCTGGCTATCAGTCAGGCGACCCTCCTCCAGCACCTGCAACAAAATGTTGAAGATGTCGGGGTGCGCCTTCTCGATCTCGTCGAACAGCACGACCGAGTACGGGTGACGACGAACGGCCTTGGTAAGCTGACCGCCCTCGTCGTGGCCCACGTAACCCGGAGGGCTACCGATGAGCTTGGAGACCTCAAACTCGCTACCGAACTCGGACATATCGAAGCTGATGAGCGCGTCCTTGCTGCCAAAGAGATACTCGGCGAGCGTCTTGGCGAGCTCGGTTTTGCCCGTGCCGGTGGGGCCCAGGAAGATAAAGCTGCCGCCGGGGCGACGCGGGTCCTTGAGCGGCGAGCGGCTGCGGCGCACGGCCTTGGCAACGGCCTCGACGGCCTCGTCCTGACCGATGATGCGCGTCTTGAGCACGCTTTCGGCCTGCAGCAGGCGGCGGCTCTCGCTCTCGGTGAGCGAGGACACCGGCACGCCCGAGGTCACGGACACGATGTCGGCAATCTGGGAGACATCGATGGTGAGCGGGCTGGCGTCGAGCTCGGCCGTCCAGGCAGCCTTGGCCTCGGCGAGCTCAATCTCGGCAGCCTTTTGCTGCTCGGTGATCTCGGCGGCCTTGTTCATGTCGTCGCTCTCGGTGGCCTCCTGCGCGGCGGCCTTAAGCTCCTCCACGCGATGCTCGGCCTCGCGCACCGGCTCGGGCGCGCGGTTGGCGGCGATGCGGGCGCGGGCGCCGGCCTCGTCAATGAGGTCGATGGCCTTATCGGGCAGGAAGCGATCCTGGATGTAGCGGTCGGAGAGGTTCGCGGCGGCCTCGATAGCACCCTGCGTATAGCGCACATGGTGGTGCTCCTCGTAGCGCGGCTTGAGCGCGGTCAGGATCTTGACCGTGTCCTCGACGCTCGGCTCCTCGACATCGATGGTCTGGAAGCGACGCTCGAAGGCCGGGTCCTTGGTGAGGTACTTGCGGAATTCCTCGGCCGTGGTGGCGCCGATAATCTGGAAGGCACCGCGCGCGAGCACGGGCTTGAGCATGGAGCTCGCGTCGATGGAGCCCTCGGCAGAGCCGGCACCGATGATGGTGTGCATCTCGTCAATAAACAGGATGACGTCGTCAGCTTCGGTGGCCTCCTGGATCACGTTCTTGAGGCGCTCCTCAAACTCACCGCGATACTTGGCGCCCGCAACGAGGCCCGGCAGGTCGAGCGTCCAGATGTTCTGGTTCATAAGGTTCTCGGGCACGTTGCCAGCTGCAATCTGCTGAGCCAGACCCTCGACGATGGCCGTCTTGCCCACGCCGGGGTCGCCCAAGATAAGCGGATTGTTCTTGGTGCGACGCGAAAGGATCTCCATCATACGCTGGACTTCCTTTTCGCGACCAATTACAGGGTCGAGCTCGCCGTCGCGCGCCTTCTGCGTAAGGTTGGTGGCGAACTGCTTAAGCGTATCGGTGCCGCTCCCCTTTTGCTGCGACGCGTCCGAGCCGCTAAAGAACGGCAGGCCCGCACCGGGACGCCCGGCACCGGCGCCGGCGAGCGGACGCTTCTTGTCCTGGTCCTTGGCGGTAAGTTTCTCGATAGCCTTTTTGATGGAGGCGGACGACACACCCAGGCGCATGAGGATGTCCATGGCCATGCCGTTACCCTCTTCGACGATGCCAATCAGCAAGTGCTCGGTCGACACGTAGGTCTGGTTGTTCTCACGTGCCACGCGGAAGGAGCGCTCCATCACGCTAATGACGAGCGGCGTAAAGGCAAGCTTGGCAGCCTCGGTCTCCTCGCTGGGCTCGGGAACCGTGGTCTGGACCTCCTTGAGGGTGTCCATGATGTCGTCGTAGGAGATATCAAGCGAGCGCAGCGCCTCGGCAGCGATGCCCTCGTCCTCCTTGGCGAGTGCGAGCAGCAGGTGCTCGGTGCCCACCTTATTTGAGTGCAGATCGAGCGCCTCCTGTTTGGCCATCGACATGACCTTGCGCGCTCGATCGGTAAATCTATCTAACATGCTCGTTTCCTTACATGAGTTCATCGAAATCAAAACGCCCGCCCGTCGGCGGCGCTTTTGTCTCTTTACCCACAGGTTGTCTATGTTAACAGCTGGAGGAATATCTATAAACCCGGCTCACATGAATGCAGGTTATGACCGCATCGCGGGACTCACCGCGCGATGCGCGACAGGCGCCCCGCAAGAGAAACCCTAGGCGTCTTTCACCACGTCGGGACTCGTCGCACGCGATGCGCGATAGGCATCGGCCTCCTTGGAGACGCGTTCGAGCAGCTCGGATGTATCGACGCCCTCGACTTGCGCGACCGTTTCCACCGTCTGCATGGCGACCGCCCTCAGGTACGCGCACGCGCTGTCCCCCGGCTGCTCGAGGTCTATCTCCTCGCCGCCCTCCCGGGCAAAGCCGACCGCCATCACAAAGCCCATGATGCCCGAGACCAGAAAGCCCACCGCAAAGCTCGAATCTGCCTTGAGCTCTTCTCCGTCGGGGTGGACGATCTCTCTCACGCGGTCGATGATGATCGTATGGATGCCCTGCACGACCTGCTCGGCGGCACCCGCCCTCATGGTGATGACGATGCGCCGCAGCAGGCAGCGGACGTCGCGCCGGTCGAACGCCGAAAGGTCGCCCTCGCTCGAAAAATGCCAGAGGGCATCGGTGATGAGCTCGTTATCCTGCAGCAGCTGGGCTATGGCGATGGCGACGAGTTCATCGAAATCGTGAAAATAGTAGTAAAACGTTCCGCGATTGCACTGGGCGGCGCGGGTCACCTCGCCAACCGACAGCTCGAAGATGCTGTTGTTCTCGATGAGCTCCCAAAACGCCTCGATGATACGGGTGCGTGCATCGGGCGCATCGGCGTCCTTACGCGGTCTCGCCATGCGCCTCACCGCACCCCTGCGCCTTGGCGTTCATGATGAGCATCTGAAGACGGTTCTCCACGTTGGCGAAGCTCACGTCGGGATCGTAGTCGAGCGGCAGGAACTGCGCCGTGGGATACTGCTCCTTGAGCGCATGGATGAGCCCGCGCCCCACGACATGGTTGGGCAGACACCCGAACGGCTGCAGGATCACGAAGTTGCGGCAGCCGCGCTTGGCGTGCTCGAGAATCTCCGCCGGAATCAGCACGCCCTCGCCCGCATCGAACGTATGGTGCAGGATCTTATCGCTCGCGCGCACGAGCTCGGGCATGCGCGTCGGCGGCTCGTAGAGCGGGCTCGCCGCGCCCAGGCGGTCGCAACGGTCGTGCGCGAGCTCGAACAGGTTGTCCGCCGTGGCGTACCAGGCCTTTTCGGGCAGCGACAGGTCGACGTGGAACTCGCGCGACTGCGCATGCTTGTAGAAATAGGTCTTGCGGATCACGTCGGTCATGCGCGCCTCGATGACCTCGAGCCCGTTGTCCTCGAGGTAGCGCTCGATCTCGTGGTTGGCGCCGAGATGGAAATTGAGCAGGTACTCGCCCACGATGAGAACGGTCGGATGCGGGTTCGAGCGGTCGTACGGAACGGCGTCCATGATCGCAAGCGCGCGTTTGAAGCCCGTCGCCTGGCCTCTCAGCCCGGAGCGCTCCATGCCCTCGATAACCTCATCGAGCGCGCGGTCGAACGCAGCGTCCGCCGCGCCCTTCTCGAGCTCGTAGGGACGGATGCGCCTAAGCATGGCCTCGAGGGCATCGATCATGGGAAGACCGTAGGCGATCTGGATGCTCGGGCCAAGGCCGAGCTTGAAGCCCGGATGCGCATTGTGGGCATCGACGTCGTCGTTGGTGAGCACCGGGACATAGTCGTATCCCGCGTCGTCGAGCGCGCGGCGCAGCAGGGGCATGTAGTGCGTCAGGCGGCAGTCGCCGATATACTTGCCAGTCACCACGGCGACGTCGTGCGGGTCGTACTTACCGCTCTCGAGTGCCGCGAGCGCCTCGCCGATCACGATTTGCGCGGGGAAGCAGATGTCGTTGTGCACATAGCGTTTGCCCAGGCGGATGGCATCCTCGCGCCCGATATCAAGGGCCTCGGCGCGCACGCCCTGATTGCGCATCGCCGCGGTCATGAGCCTGCAGAACGCATGGGAGGTGTTGGGGACCAGCGCGATCTTGTCGTGCCGGTCGCGCTTGGTGTACTTGACCTTATACGGGTCGTCGAGCGGATGGACCGCGTGCACCCGGGCGCCCTCGGCACGCTCCTCCGCGCGACGACGGTTGACCGACTCGATAAACGAACGCACGCGAATGCCCATGGGACCGGCGACGTCGCTCTCATCGAGCTTGATCATCATCGGAACCTTGGAGCCCATCTCGCCCATCATGCGCGCGATCTCGTCGGTGAGATACGCATCGTGGCCGCAGCCGAAGCTGCCCATCTGCACGAGCTCGAGCTCGGGCGTCGATGCGACGATGACCGCGCACGACAGCATGCGCGCATGGTAGTTGTTCACGATGTCGATGCGGCTGTTGGAAAGATCGACGTTGCAGACCCCCGGCACCGCATCGGGCGTCAGCACGGGGATGCCGCGCTCAGAGAAGAGCTTGGGCAGCCCGTGGTTGACCAGCGGGTCGTTGTGGTACGGGCGCGAAGCGATCACCACCGCGTAGCCGCCGTCCTCGTGCACGTTCTCGAGCACCTGCCTGCCGCGCAGCTGCAGCTGGTTCTCAAACGTCTCCTGCGCGCGGTCCGCCTGCTCGGTCGCCTTGGCAACCAGGTCGGCATCGATATCGAAGGTCTCCTTGCACCACGCCTTGAGCTGGCGGTTTCGGTCGCCCTCGTCGTACCAGTGGAACAGCGGCGTATCGAACGGAACGCCGAAACGCTCCTCCGGGTTATCGGAATTGCGCATCACGTAGGGGTATCCCTTTACGACGGCGCACATCCACTCGCTGGTAGAGGCGGTGTTTTCGGTGGGCACCGTCGTGATGATGGGCATGAAGATGCGGTCGACGCCGGCGTCGACGAGATTGCGGATGTGCCCGTGGACGAGCTTGGCCGGGAAGCACACGGTGTCGGATGTGACGTGCGCCAGACCGCGCTCGTACATCGCCTTGGTGCTGCGTCCCGAGACGCGCACCTTAAAGCCGAGCGTGCTGAAGAACGTCGACCAGAACGGCATGGTGTCCCAGAACTCGAGCACACGGGGAATGCCGATCGTGACATCGCGCCCCCCGCTGACGGGAACCGTGGGGTACGACTCGAACAGCAGCTTCTCGCGGTCGACAAAGAGATTGGGGGCAGCCGCGGTCCGGTCGCGCCCCGTGCCGGGTGCCTGTGCCTCGCAAGCACCCTGCGGACGCAGCTCCTCCGCCGCGGGAACCTCGCGCACGAGCTCATCCCATGAGATGGCGCCGCCGCGCGGGCAGCGATTGCCCGTGACGTAAAGCGAGCCGTCGCCAAATGCCACGACCGCGCGCTGGCAGCGGTTGTTGCACCGACGGCAGGTAACGCCGCCGAACTCGCGATGCTCGAAGCGCTCCACGGCATCGAGCCCGATAAACGACGTGCCGGCGTCGCCCTTGCGGCATTCCTCGCGCGCGAGCAGGGCGATACCGATAGCGCCCATCAGCCCCGGGTGGGGCGCACGCGTGACGGGTTTGCCCAGATACTGCTCGAATGCGCGCAGCACCGCGTCGTTTCGGAACGTGCCGCCCTGGACGACGACTTTGTCGCCCAGACGGTTGAGATTTGAAACGCGAATGACCTTGGTGAACACGTTCTCGATAATCGAACGGCAGAGACCGGCCATGATGTCGCCCGGACCCTTACCGCGCCGCTGCTCGGAAACGACGCTGCTGTTCATGAACACCGTGCAGCGGCTGCCGAGAACGGCGGGGGCTTTGGACGAAAATGCCTCGGTCGCGATATCCTCAACGGCTATTCCGAGGTTTTTGGCAAAACCCTCGAGGAACGAGCCGCAGCCCGCAGAGCACGCCTCGTTGACGACGATATCGGTCAGCACGCCGTGGTTGAGCCAGATGGCCTTCATATCCTGTCCGCCGATGTCGAGCACGAAGGTCGCATCGGGAACGCATGCGCACGCGGCGCGGGCGTGCGCGACCGTCTCGACCGTATGGTAGTCGGCGTGGAACGCGCGCGCGAAAAGCTCCTCGCCGTATCCCGTGGTGCCCACGGCATCGATCGCAAGCGTGACTCCCGCTGTCTCCCAGCGGTTCTTCAAGCTGACAAGACCCTGTTGGGCGACGTCGAGCGGTCTGCCGTTATTAGACGCGTAGAACGAATCGACAAGCTCACCCGCCTCATCGACCAGGGCGAACTTGGTCGTCGTGCTCCCCGAATCGATACCGAGCGCCACACGCACCGTCTCTCCGGGCGCATACGCATCCGGACCCTTTGCCGGCGTCTCTTTGCCATGGCGTGCCGTAAAATCCGCCTGCTCGGCAGGTGTGGCAAAAAAGGGCTGGGCAAGACGTCCCTCCCCGCTTGCGGGCGCGACCGTCTCGAGCTTATCCAGCCGGACAAAAGCGTCGGGAAGGTCGATCGGTTGGGACGATGCGAACATGTCGGTCAGCGACAGGGCGGCACCGCGCGCGACCATGATCTGCGGATCGCGCGGGACGATAACCTGATCGTCCGATAGATTCAGTTGCTCCCGGAACACGCGGACCAGTGTGGGGTTGTAGGCGAGCGTACCGCCCTCGAAGATTACCGGCGGCTCGATGTCGATACCCTGGGCCAGACCGCCGATCGTTTGGCGGGCGACCGCGTGAAGCGCCGAAAGCGCCAGGTCGGTGGTAGGAATGCCCTCGTTGAGCAGCGGCTGGATATCGGTCTTTGCGTACACGCCGCAGCGGCCCGAGACCTCGTGGACGGTCGTTCCCCGGCTTGCGAGCTGCTCGAACTCGCCCGATTCGGTGCCGACCCCCATGAGCTTTGCCATCTCGTCGATAAATGCACCGGTACCGCCTGCGCACGAGCCGTTCATGCGCATGTCGGCAACCTCGATGTCTCCCTTATCGTTGGTGCGGAAGAAGATCATCTTGGCGTCTTGGCCGCCCAGCTCGATGGCGCAGCGCGTCTGCGGATAGAACCTGCTGATCGCGAGCGCGTTGGCGACCACCTCCTGAACGTACGAGGCGCCCAGCGCGGTCGCGATATCGCGCGCACCCGAGCCGGTCACCGCAACGCGCAGTGACTCATGGGGAAAGCGCTCGGCGAGCTCGCCGAGCATGGCGCGCACGCTCGCTGTCTGACACGCCCCGTGGCGGCGATATCCCCACCACGCCTCGGTCATATCCTCGTGCATCGCGTAAACTTTGGTCGTCGTCGACCCTACGTCCAGTCCTACTAGCAACGCCATAATGCTCCGTCTCTCGCATTTTTCCCGCTAGAGATATACCACTCTACGTAATACAACAGACTGTTGTATTTAAACTCCGTATAAAAAGCGGCTGCCGAAACGCTTCAGCAGCCGCCGAATGCACCAACAGATTGTTCTGCGCGCTAGCACGTCGGGCAACGGAGCAGCACGGGCCCTCCGGTCATGTGCACCGCTCACGCCCGCGATGTCGCCGAGAGAGCTATCCACGCTTAGGGCTCCAACCAAGCAAGTCGCCCGCGCTCAGCAGATCCCTAAGCGAGCTACTCGCACTCAGGAGCCATAGCCTGCTCCAAGAGCTCGGCATGCTCCTCCTCGAAAACCGTCCCCACAGGGAAGGCGCGACGGAAGACGAAGCGGGAAATCGGACCGGCTACCAAAAGGTTCCACGGCAGCGCCATCACAAAATTATGCGGGATGTTGATCATCCAGATCGCGGGCACGGAATACAGGTTCGCAAGGATGCCGCCGGGCATGTGCGTCAGACCCTCACAGGCACCGTACAGCGACATGATGATGACCATGGGAACGACCATGCAGGAGCTGACGGCGAGCGTCATGGCAAGTGGCGAGCTCTTGCCCGGCGTGACCAGGAATTTAAAAGTGAAACCCTTGGCGAGCGGGCTGGCGACGAACCAGTCGCAGCACATGGCAAAAATGTAGGCAACGGGGAAGCCGAGCCACGCAGTGGCAACGACCTCGCCGTTGATGGCCCCGTGCTGCAGGGCAACGTTGTAGATGCTCATCCAGAGCACCATGCAAAAGCACATGATAAAGGTGAACAGCAGGCTCTCTCGTTTGTTGATAGGCATAAAGGGCAGATTCCTCTCTGTGTTGTACCGCGGCGCCACGCAACAAAAACGGGCGGGCAAGATGGAGCTGTTGGAACTTCATCTCGCCCGCCCGTGGTACGCGCGTCTGCGACTACTTATGTGGTGGAACCAGCCTAGCACGAAACGCATGCGCTTCGTAAGCGTTGAGTTTATGAAGATGCAGGGCACCGATAATCCCCCCGACCCCATAAGTTGCGGTGGAATACGGACTGTTTTGACCCTTTAAGCAGCAATTCAGTCCCTATTTCACCGCAACTCATTGGGGGTGCAAAGTAACCTGTCCCCCTTGCACCAATTAGCTGGTGTGGCGCCAGCGAGGGTCGGTGAGCGTACGCGCCACACCCAGTCCAACGGGCAGAAACGCTACGATGAGCACTGCGCGCACAAACCAGCCGAGCATATTGACCGTGTCGAAGGTGCACATGTAATACATCGAGCGATACAGATACAAGCCCGGCACCATAATGACAATCGAAGGCACCGTGAGGGCGATGCGCGGGTAGGTGAGCTTGACTTCAGCCAAGCTTGCGAGCAGCCCCGATACCAGCGCGCCGATAAACGCTGCTGCCTCGGGAGGCATTCCCGTGCTGAGGCCCAGGAAGGGAATCATCGTCGGCGCATCGACAAGGGTCAGACGCAGGGTATTGGACACGGCGCCGATCAACCCAGCTGCCGCGGCCATCTTTACCGGGCTGTTGAACATCACCGAGAAGCCGAATACGCCAACGAAGCTCATCAGTATGCGCAAGAGCGTAAGAGCCAACGGTGAGAGGCCGAGCGGGGCGAAGTCATCCGGCGCCAGTCCCACGCACTCGGCAACCATCCAACCTACGAGGGTCGCCATCACAATAATCGACACAGCATACGAAAGACGCTCGATTCCACTTCGCATATCGAGCTTAGCGATGTCGAGGCCTGCCGTAATGAGGGGAAAGCCGGGAATCACAAAGAGCATGGCGCCGATATAGCCTTCTTGGTGCGACATTGCCCCCGGTACGACCTGGCCAAGGCCGAGCAATGCCAGCAGATACGAAACGCAAGCGAGCGCAACACCAGTCGTCAGCGCGCTAAACTGGCCAAGACCCTGCTTGAGAATATGGGAGCGGGCAAAGTTACCGACACCAGCGCCTACGAATGCGCAGGCCATCTCGATAGGGCCGCCGCCGAGCAAAAAGACGAAGGCGCCGCAAGCACAGGCTGCCGCAAGGCCCTGTTGCCAGGGAGCGTAATCGGGCTTTGAGCTCTCAACGGTCTTGAGCATCTCGTGGTATTCGTGCACGGTAAACCGGCGCCCATACGTCTCGATTTCCTTTAAGAAGCTCTCCATCATCCAAATGCGATGGGTATTGACTCCCGTTGTGGGCAGGCTGACAACCTCGTTAAAGCAGTGACCATCTTCGATGCAGGTGCACTCAAACGACAGAAGACTCAGGTCGACGTGAATCGTGACGCCGAGTACAGCGGCAACACGATTCATGGTATCGCGCACGCGCCAGGCACCCGTTCCGCTTGCCAGCATAAGCATGCCGGTGCGGCAAATGATGGATGATTTATCGGTGAGCGGCGCATCGACGGCAAGCTCATCGCCTGCCGTCACGATCTGGTGCCAGTCAGTTTTCATATGGAGTGCACCGGCACGAACGCCATGGTGTAGGGGGGCTCTCGAAAGCAGCGAGTCAAGGCGCGAAGGCTGTGGGGGCTCCGTTGATTCGCCCTCGTCCTCGCCGGGCTCCTCATCGACCAGATCAAATGAGTCAAGCGGCGCTGGCTCGCGACGGTCGATCAGCTCCTCGTCCTCATCATCAAAGTAATTGAACTGATCGAGCATGTCCTCTTCGATTGCACGCTCGCTCACATCGTCCATACGGGCGCTCCCTTCCTACCGACTAACCCCCATCCTAGGCAGCAACGGCTAAAGGAAACATAAAAGAGACGGCTGTCATGCGAACCATGCGCTCAATAGCCGTTGAGTAGTCATTGAGGACGTTCTTGAATGACTAGTCGTTTAAGAACGTCCCCAATGACTACATCGATGTTTTGGCAACGCCAGCGAGCGGGTCGCATTTGTGACAAGGTGACGTGAAACGAAAGGGCGCTGACCTTCTGGTCGCGCCCTTGAAGTTGAACGTCAGATTGTCCAAATGCGGCCCGCGCAGCGTCGAGCCGTGTGATGGCGAGCAGGGTCTTACCGACCAGGTCCTCGGGCTCATAATAACCGTGAATGCCGGAGAGGATGGTGCGGTCGGTACCGGTACCGTCGTCGAGCGTAAAGTTCAGCAGCTTCTTGGACTTCTTGACGGCCTCGCATGCCTTGACCTTCACAGCGCGGAAATCGCTCTTGGAGAAGGTATCAAAGTCGACGAACTCCTCAAACAGCGGCTCAACGGCGATCTTGGAGTAATCGAGCGTGGGCTTAAGCGACTTAACGAACGGGCTCGCGGCGTTGCCGGCCTCGGCAGCCTTGGCGGCAGCGGCACCGGACTGGAAACCCTTCTCGGGCTTCATGTGCGGGAACAGCAGCACGTCGCGGATGGAAGCCTGGTTGGTGAGCAGCATGACCACGCGGTCAATGCCGATGCCGATGCCGCCCGCAGGAGGCATACCGTACTCGAGGGCGCGCACGTAGTCCTCGTCGTACTCCATGGCCTCGTCGTCGCCGCCAGCCTTCTCGGCCATCTGAGCGGCAAAGCGCTCGGCCTGGTCGACCGGGTCGTTGAGCTCGGAGAACGCGTTGGCGTACTCGTGACCGGCGATAACCAGCTCAAAGCGGTGAGTCAGGCGCGGGTCGTCCTCAAAGCGCTTGGCGAGCGGGCTAACCTCGATGGGGTAATCGCACACGAAGGTCGGGTTGACGATGGTGTCCTCGCCCAGCTCATCGTAAATCTCGGCGATGATCTTGCCAGCAGTCCACTCGGGCTTGATCTCCAGGCCCTTCTCGCGCGCGGCGGCAGCAAGCTCCTCGACCGGCGTATCGATGGTGACCTGCTTGCCGAGCACGTCGGAGACGATGTCGGTCATGGGACGGCTGACCCACTCACCAGAAAGGTCGATGGTCTGGCCCTGGTACTCGATGACCTCGGGGTTGCCGATGGCCTTGTTAGCCGCCTTAATGACGCCCTGGGCGAGCGCCTTCATGCCCTCGAGGTCGGAGAAGGCACGGTAGGCCTCCATCGTGGTGAACTCGGGGTTGTGGGTAAGGTCCATGCCCTCGTTACGGAAGATGCGGCCGATCTCGAACACGCGCTCAAAACCACCGACGATGCAGCGCTTGAGATGCAGCTCGGTGGCAATACGCAGGTAGCACTCCTGATCGAGCGCGTTGAAATGCGTGATGAACGGCTTAGCCGTAGCGCCGCCCTGGATGGTCTGCAAGATGGGGGTCTCGACCTCCATGTAGCCGTCGGACTCCATAAAGCGACGGAAGGTGGAGAGAATCTGCGAGCGCTTGCGGAAGGTCTCGCGAACGTCGTCGTTGGCGATCAGGTCGACATAGCGCTGGCGATAGCGGGTCTCCTTGTCGGAAAGACCGTGGAACTTCTCGGGCAGCGGACGAACGGCCTTGGCAAGCAGGATTGCACTCTTAGGGGCAACGGAAAGCTGGCCGCGCTGGGTGCGCACGACCACGCCGGTCACGCCCAGGATGTCGCCCAGGTCGAGAGCCTTGAGCGTATTCCAGGCAGCCTCGTCCATGTCGTTGATGCGGCAGAACAGCTGAATCTCGGCGGTCGCATCGCGCACGACGATGAACATGATCTTGCCCTGACCGCGCTTGGCGACCACGCGGCCAGCGATCTTCACGACGTCCTCGGTGTCCTCGCCATCGGCAAGATCGGCGTACTTAGCCTCGATATCGGCGACGTAGTCCTCAAGCTCAGAGTGCTCAGGATAGGGGTTCTGGCCCGCCTCGAACAGGGCGGCGCGCTTGGCCAGGCGGGTGGCGCGCTCGTCGTTGAGCGTCGATGCCTGATCTGCGGCGTTCTGGTTCTCTGCCATAAGTTAGCTCCTCAAACTAAAACGCTCCCCAGGATTCGGTCCCAGGGAGCGAAAACATACCTTTACGCGGGACCGTGGTCTAGCGTGCGATCTTGGCGATGGTGTAGACGCGAGTCTTGCCGGAAGGCGTAACGACCTCGACGGAGTCGCCCTCGCCGTGACCGATGATGGCGTGACCGACCGGAGACTCGTTGGAGATCTTGTGCTCGAGCGAGTTGGTCTCGGTGGTACCGACAAGCGTGACCTCCATGACCTCACCGTTGGGATCAATCAGCGAAACGGTGGAACCGATGGAGACGGTCAGGTCGCCCGTGGTGGCAGCAACCTGAGCGTTGGCGAGGATGGCCTGGATCTCGGCAATACGAGCGGCGTTCTGGGCCTGCTTGTCCTTAGCGGCGTCGTACTCGGAGTTCTCCGAAAGGTCGCCGAACGCGCGGGCTTCCTTGATGTCCTCGACGATCTCCTTGGCGTAATCGCCCTCACGCCAAGCGAGCTCCTCGACGAGCTTCTGGCGGCCCTCAGCGGTCAGTACGATCTGGCTTGCGTCCATACGGATATCTCCCCAACTCTGATCAAACAATCAACTGTCAACAAAACGAAAAAGACCGGCTAGCCTGCGGGCAAGCCGGTCAGGTGCTCACCCCAAAGGGATGGGACTACTCTGCGTCCGCGTCGCTGTCCTCTGCCTGCTTCTTCTTGGCAGCAGCGAGCTTGGCCTCGAGCTCAGCGATCTCCTTGTCCTCCTCGGACTGCTCGACCACGACCTCCTCGGCCTGCTTGGTCTCGGCCTTATCGTCGCCCTCCATACCCTCGCGGATATTCTTGACAGTAGAGCCGAGGGACTTGCCGAGCTTCGGCAGGTTCTTGGGCCCGAAGATAATCAGGACAACGACGAGAATAATGATGAGCTCAGGAGCCCTCAGTCCAAACATGTAGACCTCCACAATACAGCGAGACAAGCTCGAATGAGTATACCGCGGGTATCGCGGTATCACAACACTAGCTAAAAAAAGGGACCGCAAGAAGCGGTCCCTCCTCATGCTCTGGTCGGGTTGACTGGATTTGAACCAGCGACCCCTGCGTCCCGAACGCAGTGCTCTACCAAACTGAGCCACAACCCGTTAGCTCGACTATAGTAACAAAGATTTTCGCCGCGTGCTAGAGAAATTTTTATTTCTTTGGCGTGTCGATTTGGACCGTGTTGGGAATAAGCTCAGTCGCGCAGGCCCACCAGCCATTTTGCTGGGCAGCATCGGCAAGCCTTTCGGCCGCGGCGGCAGTGTCGCAAATGGCAAACGAGCAGGCACCCGATCCGCACACATCTACAGCAACGGTGCCGTCCTGTTTACGCAGCCAATCGAGAACCGTTTGAATCTGCGGCTCCATCTGTGCGGAAATGACACCCAGGTTGTTATGGATGAGCGCATATGCCGTCTCGGCATCACCGGCACGCAAGGCAGAAGCCATCGCGCCGGGCTTGTCCGCAGGCACCGGGGCCTCGTCAAAACGTCGATAGGCTTCAATTGTTGAAACGCTTGCCTTCCGCGGCTTAACCAGCACGACGGGTGTCGCGGGTAGTGCGGGATACTCGGTTGCCAGCACGTCTCCCCCACCCACGTAAAACGCAGGGCTCGCGTGCAAAAAGAACGGGACGTCGGCACCAATGCCCCGCGCAATGTCATCGAGCGCTGGGTCGGTGCGATCAATGCCCCAGAGCTTCGCCAAGGCGACAATGACCGCGGCAGCATCCGTCGAGGGGCCGCCCAAACCTGCGCACAATGGAATGCGCTTCTCAATCGTCACGCAGATGTTTGCCTCGCGACCATAATGCTCGGCCATAGCAACCGCAGCCCGATACGCCGTATTCTTTTGCATGGGAAAATCTGATGCTGGAACCGTCTGGACGGTCAGCGCCTGCGCCGGCGTGACCGTCACGGTATCGGAAAGACCGACGGCTGCCATCAGGGAATCGACCCTGTGGTAGCCGCGGTCATCGCGCTCGGTATGAACCCCCAGGTAGAGGTTAATCTTTGCCGGCGCGGAAAGAGTCAGGGACCGATCGGTCACCGTTAATGCTCCTCGAGCTGATTGCCGAGCGGGGTAAAGATATGCTCGCCGCTCTCAGGGTCGAACAGCTCGACCTGACCGGTGAGGACATCGATATACTGGTAGGACTGACGCGACTTGCGGCCGCGGCGCTCGTCAACCTCGACGATAAAGACGGCGGGGTGGACGCTCTTGATGGTGCCCATGCGCTCGACGACGCGGGTGCGGCCCATGTTGGCCTTAACCTTGACGCGATCGCCCACCATATCGGTCAGCTTCTCGTGGATGTCGTCGACGTGATTGACTTCCATCTCTTCCATGAACAGGGCCTCCAGAAGGTGCAATTCAAAAAGGGGATAATACCCCTAAGATAGACAAAACTCTAATACTATAGCACCCTGCTGCCGCCATACGCAAGTAGCTAAATAAGCCCCGTCCCAAATACGTACCAGACGACAATCTCGCATGACCAGTTGTTACGCGGTTTGGTAAAACCGCGTAACCTAAAGGTTGTCGGTGTCCAGGACGATGGTGAATGGACCGTCGTTGACCAAGTCGACTTTCATATCGGCGCCGAAAATACCATGTGCTACGTGCTCGACGTCTTGGCGAACGAGCGTCAGGAAGTACTCGTAGAGCTCGTTGGCGACATCGGGGGCGCCAGCATCCGTAAACGATGGACGGCGGCCGTGACGGCAATCGGCGAACAGCGTGAACTGCGACACCACGAGGACCTCGCCGTCGACATCGGCAAGTGCCAGGTTGGTCTTGCCGTTCTCGTCCTCGTTAATGCGCAAGCCCCGGAGCTTGCCCCACAGCTTATCGGCCTCGGCGCGCGTGTCGTCGTGGCCAACGCCCAGTAGCACCAGATAGCCGCGCCCAATTTTGCCCACGCACTCGCCGTCGACCGTCACGCCGGCGTTGAGCACGCGCTGCACCACCGCACGCACGGCCTACTCCTCGCCCGTCAGTTTGGCGGATAGGTGCTCGAGCGCATGGAATCGATGGCTGATGGCGTTCTTCTCGTCCGCCGTCAGCTCGGCCATGGTCTTGCCCGGCGTGTCGACCGGCAGGAACAGCGGGTCGTAGCCAAAGCCGTGATCGCCGCGGCCCTCATGTGCGATAACGCCCTCGCAGGCGCCCTCACCATAGGTGACCAAACCGTCCGTGTCGATGAGCGCGACGACGCTCATAAAGCGCGCAGTGCGGTCCTCGTCGGCCACGCCCTCCAGATTCACGAGCAGTTTGGCATTGTTGGCGGCATCGTCGCCGTGAACGCCCGCGTAGCGCGCGCTATACACACCGGGCTCACCGTCCAGCGCGTCGACGACCAGGCCCGAATCGTCGGCAATGGCCATAAGGCCCGTCTCCTCCACCGCAGCCTGGGCCTTGATGATGGCGTTCTCCAAAAACGTCGTGCCGTTTTCCTCGGGGTCCTCAAAATCGCCCAGCTGGCCGAGCGCCACAAAGCGAACCTCGGGCATAACCTTGCCCAAAATGGCCTCGATCTCGGTGAGCTTATGGGCGTTGCCCGTTGCCACGACGATGGTCGCCGCCGGGTCGAGGGTGTCGATGTCAATCTTCTCAAGTGCCATGAGTGGTCTCCTTGTCCGTATAGCAATGCCGTGTTGAGGACGACGAGGTCTCGGCCTCTCCTCCTCTTAATCAGCGGCAGTCTTATACTTCGGCGTTTCCGCAGATAAAACCTGCCAAAATAAACCTGTCCCTTTTTGGCAGGTTAGGCGAGGACTTGGCGCTGGAGCTCGATGAGCTCGGCAATGCCCTTGTCGCCCAAATCGAGCAGGGAATTGAGGCGCTTGCGGTCGAAGGGCGCCTGCTCGCCAGTGCCCTGAAGCTCGATCATCTCACCGGTATCGGTGGCGACAAGGTTCATGTCGACCTCGGCGTGACTGTCCTCGGAATAATCCAGGTCGAGCAGGGTGTTGCCGTCGACAACGCCCATGGAAATCGCGGCGACCTGGCCCGTGAGCGGGATGCGCTCGAGCTTACCCGCCTCGACCCACATGGCAAGGGCGCCGTGCAGCGCCACCCAGGCGCCGGTAATGCTCGCCGTTCGCGTGCCGCCGTCTGCCTGAATCACGTCGCAGTCGACGGTAACGGTGTACTCGCCGAGTGCCTTCATGTTGACGACGGTACGCAGGCTGCGGCCGATCAGGCGCTCGATCTCCATGGAGCGGCCCTTGCGGTTGGCATGCTCGCGCTTGCAGCGCTTGCCGGTCGATGCCGGCAGCATGGCGTACTCCGCCGTTACCCAACCGGCCTTGGCGCCCTTGCGCCAGCCCGGCACGCCCTCCTCGATGGTGGCGGCGCACAGCACGTGCGTATCGCCAAACTCGGCCAGGCACGAACCGTGGGCGTGCTTCATGACGCCGCGGGTAAGCTTGATGGGGCGCAGCTCATCGGCGGCGCGGCCGTTGGCGCGATTGACCTGCATATACTCCATAGAAATATCCTTTCGGCAAAAGATGTGGCGAAGGCTTTGGCGGCTGCCTTACATCTATTTCAGCTCATCGATATCGATGTGTTCGATGCTCTTGAGCGGCTGACCAAAGATAAAGCTGCCCGCCACCGCAAACTCGGCAATGTTATCGGCCGTCGTGGCAAAACGATGCTGCGGCTCGGCGGCGTCGCCCGCCAGCTGCTCGCGGCGCGTGAGGATATCGGTCAGCTCGCGCGTGGTCTCCTCGGCGGAACTCACGACGCGCACCCCAGGCCCCAGCGCATGCCGGATAGGTCCCACCAACAGCGGAAAATGCGTACAGCCGAGCACCACGGTATCGATACCGTGGTCGCGCAGCGGCTCAACCGTGGCACCCACCAGCGCACGCACGGCAGGCGTATCGAAGATGTCCTCGTTCTCAAGCCACTGTTCCTGCAGATGTGCACCCGAGGCAAGCTCGTGTTCGACAACCTCGACAAAGCTCGAGGCAGGACAGCCGTATACATCGACGCCGGCATCTAGATCCTGAATGGCGCGCGTGTAGGCGCCCGAGCGAATGGTGAGGTTGGTGGCGAGCACGCCCACACGACGCGAACGGGTGCTGTTGATTGCCGCACGGGCACCCGGCGCGATCACGCCGATCACGGGAACGTCGAGCACCTGCTGGGCCAGACGCAAGGCCGCAGCGGTCGCCGTGTTGCAGGCGATGACCATAATCTTGACGTCGTGCTTCGAAAGCCAACGACCCGCCTGCAACGCAAATGAGCGCACCTCATCCTCGGTGCGCGTGCCGTAGGGGCAGCGCTTGGTGTCGCCAAAGTAGTAGACGGACTCGTGCGGCAGCGCCGTCGCGATGGCGCGCGCAACCGTCAGACCGCCCAAACCAGAATCGAACACGCCAATCGGGCGCGTGTCGCCTGCCGGATTCTCGATATCGGACATTACCTCACCAGTCTCTCTCGAAAAGACATGTCCAAGTGCGGCGGCGCCGCGCTACGAACGCGCCGCGACCAGCAGCTCTGCCGTCGCCGCCCAACCGTCGACAATTTTGCCGCGCGTAACGAAAGCGTTCTCGCAAGCAGCCAGGAACTCGGGCGCGCCGGCGCTCGTCAGGCCATTCTCGACCAGGCAGAACGTGCCCACGTGATCGGCCATGTAGAAGTCGGACTCGGAATCGCCGAGCGCCAACGTCTCCTCGCGCTCGATCCCCAGGTGCTCGCAGAAGCGCGCAATGGCGACGCCTTTGTTGAGGCCCGCGGGGTTGATGTTGAAGGCGCGACCGTCCTCGACGCGATCGAGCTCGAGCGTCGTCGGCTTGGACAGATGAGTCAGATGGCCGTTGCAAGCCCAGATCAGACCGCAGCCGGCCTCGTCCAGGATGGCCTGGACCTCATCGTCGGGCACATTGCCGCGCATGCCGACGGTGACCTCACGGTATTTGTAGCCGGTCGACATGTCGTTGTGGTACTCGATCTTGTGCGGCCAGCGGGCAAGGATCTTCTCGCACACGCCGGTCTGCTCGATCACCTGGTGCGGCGTGAGGCCGCAGGCGGGGTCGTAAGGCATGTCACCGGTCAGATACTCCCAATCGTTGGCTTTGAGGTCGTACATAACCAGACCGCCCATCTCACCAATGTAGGAGTTGAGGCCGAGCACGCGCGCGTCCTCGTGGATCATGGTACGGTTGCGGCCCGAGGTGGGAACCACCTGAATACCAGCGCGAGCGAGCGCCACGACGGCCTCGACGAGTTTGGTCGAGGGGTTGCCGTCGTTGTCGCGCAGCACGCACGAGCCGGGTGCGAGCATCGTGGCATCCAGGTCGGTAAAGACGTACTTGACCTTGGCCAAACGCTCGCGCATCTCGCCCGAAAGCTCGGCAACGGTCGGCAGGGTGTTGTGGGACATGGTTACTCCGTTTACGTAGAAGGGTTTGGACTTGGACGGCATGTTTTGATTGAGGGAACACGCTTATGGCGACAGCGCACTCAGGGCGCCGCCGCCATCATGGTTCATTAGTCAAACTGGGTAACATCGATTAGGCGATTGGCCAGCGAAAGGTCGCTCTCGACGGGCACGAACTCGTCGCCCACGTGCATGAGCTCCTCGTCACCCTTTGCCAGCAGCAAGACAATGGTGGGAGCATCGGGGTTGACGTACTCCTCGCGCGCCGCCTTGAACGCCGCATGCACGGCGGCTTCGCGGTCGAGGATGATCTTGTTCGGCGTATCGTCGGGAACATGCTCGGCAAGCTCGCGACAGACCTTCATCGGGTCTTCGTGAGCTGGATCCTCGTTGGCAAAGATCATCAGGTCGGAATACGGTGCGGCCTCACGCGGAAGCTGCTCGCGGCGCTCCTGCGCCTTGCCGCCGGCAGCACCAAACACTGCGATGACCGGGCTAGCGGGAAACGCGCGCTTGACCGACGAGAAAAGCGAACGGAACGAAAGCTGGTTGTGCGCATAGTCGACAACGCAGATCACGCGGCCGTCCTTCGACTCCACGACCTCCATACGGCCCGGCACACGCAGTTTGGAGAGGCCCTTCTTGATGGCATCGATACCGATGCCGATCTCGCGCGCAGCGGCGATAGCGACCAGCGCGTTCTCCACGTTAAAGTCTCCCGCGATACCCAGCAGGATCTTCTCCCCCGCCTCGGACTCGTCGGCACACAGGCCATGCAAGTTGAACTCGATGCTAAAGCCGACCATGCGTACGTCGCTCGCCCACAGGCTTGCCTCGGGATGCTCGACGCCAACGGTCACCAAGCGCTCGGCCGTCGACGCTGCCTCCAGCACACGGTCGGCCTCTTCGGTGCCCAGATTCACCACGGCGGTCTTTGCCTGGTCAAAGATCCTGAGTTTGCTCTCAAAATAATCCTCAAACGTGGGGTGTTCAATCGGCGAGATGTGGTCGCGGCCGATGTTGAGGAAGCACGCCACGTCAAACGGCAGATTCTCGACGCGTTGGTACTTGAGCGCCTGGCTCGAGACCTCCATGACCATGGACTGGCGACCGGACGTGCGGCAGTTGGCGATATGGCGCCAGACCTCGGGGGCCTCGGGCGTAGTATTGGTGCTCTCATAGCACTCGATGCCATCGTCGGTACTCACCGAGCCGATCATGCCGCAGGACTCGCCCGCCGCTTTGATAATCGACTGGAGCATAAAAGCGGCCGTGGTCTTTCCCTTGGTACCGGTGATGCCCACGATCTTAACGTCGTGGTCGGGGCGGTTGTAGACCTCCGGCGGCAACAGGGCCATGGCCGTGCGGACGCTATCCACGACCAGCATCGCCGCGCCGCTCTCCTGCGCCAGCGGCTCCAGAGACTCGACCAGTGACTCCTCGCACACAAATGCGACGGCGCCCGCATCGAGCGCCATGCTCAAAAACACGGGCTTAAAGGCAGCACCTTTGCAGAAGAACACGTCACCTGCCGAGACCGTGCGCGAATCAAACGAGCAGCCGGTCACGGCACGCTCGTCAACCTGCTCTGATGCGCGCAGCTCGCCGCACACATCGAGAAGCTTGGCAAGCGTATCGACCGTGGTCACGGTCGCGGAATCCGAATGGTGCATCTTTCACCTTTCTCAGCCATTTGGCAGGGACGGTTTTATAGTAACTGAAACGCACCCACGCAAAAACGGCTCCCGGAGGAGCCGTTACGCGCAGGCGTTCGTCAGCCGAGGCTAGGCAGCCTGAACAGCGGGCTGGTCCTCGTCGATAAAGAAGCGCTTGTACCACACTAGGAACACGAGCGGCGTATAGATCTTGCGCTGGAAATCGCCCTTGCCCGCAAAGTGCAGATCGAGCAGGTGCATGAGCTCGTCGGTATTGAAGAACTCGCTTGCCCACGGCGCGGTGAAGTACTCCTTGACATAGTCGTACCACTTTTGCTCGCGCAGCCAGTAGACAATCGGCACCGGGAAGCCCACCTTGGGACGGGTGGCCCACTCATCGGGCAGCGACTTGTTGGCAGCGTGGCGGAGTACCTGCTTGTTGCCGTTCTCGTTGATGCGGTAGCGATCGGGAATGTGCTCGGCGAACTCCATGACTTTGCGGTCCAGGAAGGGCACGCGCAGCTCCAGCGAGTGCGCCATGCACATCTTGTCGGCCTTGAGCAGAATGTCGCCTGGGAGCCACATGTTCATGTCCAGGTACTGCTTCTTGACCAGTTCGGGCTGACCCTTCACGCGTGCGTAGATGGGTGCAGCGAGCTCAAAGGCGCCATCGCCGGTGTTGTACTCGGGCTTGAGCACGCCGTCGACCTCGCGCTCCGGCCATACCAGAGCCTGTCCCAGGAACGACTTCTCGGGGATCTCGGCACCCTTGACCAGGAAGTTATGTCCCTTGAAGTACGGCATATGCAGCGCCAGGTTACCGAGCGCGCGACGGATGGGCAGCGGCACCATCTTTTTGTACTTGCGCACCGGGACCGTGTCCTCGTAGTAGGCGTAGCCGCCAAAGAGCTCGTCGGCGCCTTCGCCCGAAAGCACGACGGTAACGTCCTTGCGGGCCATCTCGGCCAAGAACCACAGCGGCACGGAAGACAGGTTGGACTGCGGCTCGTCCATGTGATACTGGATGTCCTCGAGCGCACCGAAGAACTCGTCGGCGGTAATCATCTTGCGAACGTTCTCGACGCCGAGCTTATCGGAAAGTTCCTTGGCGTAGTTGGTCTCGTTGAAGTTCTTGTAGTCAAAGCCCACCGAGAAGGTCTTGTCGGGCATGAGGCAAGCGGCGATGTAGCTGGAGTCGACGCCACCGGAGAGGAACGACGCGACCTTGACGTCGGCGATGCGATGGGCCTCGACACTCTCGTGCACGACCTCGTCCAGCTCATCGACATACTCTTCGAACGGCTTCTCGACGGCAGAGTAATCGCAATCCCAGTAGCGCTCGATGTTCATCTTGCCGGTCGGGATATCGACGGTAAAGTAGTGCGCCGGCGGCAGCTTGTAGACACCCTCGAAGAAGGTCTCCTCAGTCGCCGAATACTGCAGCGTCATGTACGGACGCAGAGCCTTTTTGTTGACCGCCTTGTGGAAGTGCGGGTAGTCCAGGAAGCTCTTGATCTCGGAACCAAAGAGCACGCCCGGAGCGCCGTCGCCCGCATCGGCCATGGGATAGTAGTAGAGCGGCTTGATGCCAAAGATGTCGCGGGCGCCAAAAAGCTTGTTCTTCTTTTTGTCCCAGATGACGAAGGCGTACATACCGCGCAGACGATCGAGTACGGCCTCGCCCCACTCCTCGTAGCCGTGCAGGAGGCTCTCGGTGTCGGCGCCGCAGTGGAACTTGTAGCCCTTGGCCTCGAGCTCGGAACGGAGTTCTTGGAAGTTGTAGATCTCGCCGTTGAAGACAATGACGACGCTGCCGTCCTCATTGGCCATGGGCTGAGCGCCGGCCTCGGTCAGGTCGAGGATCGACAGGCGGCGGAAGCCCAGGGCAACGCGGCCGTCGATAAACTGACCGCCCATGTCGGGACCGCGATGGACGATGCGGTCCATCATCTTGGTGAGCACCTCGGATTGGTTATCCGTCCCACCGACAAAACCGACAAAACCGCACATATACTATCCCCTCTGCTGTTGCTGGGCATCAAATCGAATCAGTAGCTTTTGAGTATACCCGAGGGCGTAAAGAGGGGCGGAATGTTCAGGCAATCTCAACTGAATCAGCTCCGCTGTGACACGCGCCGGTTACCTTTAATGGATATGAGGTGAATGGGGCGATTGTTTTGCTATACTCTCTCCGCACGGGCGATTGGCGCAACGGTTAGCGCAGGTGCTTTACACGCACAAGGCTGGGGGTTCGAATCCCTCATCGCCCACCACTGAATTGGAAACGGTCCTCGCAAGGGGACCGTTTTTTGTTTGGGCCCAGCGCATGGGATTCGAACCCTAAGGACCCCTTATTTCAAGGTCCGTGGCCAAATAATGGCAAAAATGAGTACTGCTACTTTGCTTGCAACATATAAACAGATAGTGTTTGCTTAGGTTACGCAACATATGTCCATTATAAGGACTAACAGTCAGATCAAAATCGTGTATTCATCGCCATTTCGACTTGCCATCTGGCCTTATTAGTCCAAAATTGCTGCTACCAAATCGGTAACAGTACTCATATTTGATGTTTTTTGACCAGCAGGTCTCCCTGCCTTAGCAAATCTAAGGCAAAACGGGCTCCAGACCGCTGAATCATGCCGCATAGGGCACGTCCGCAGTCCGGAACTCGGTCCAAATTGAGTTATTGCGCCGCGTTAGCCCAAAACACCCGACAGGATCTCGATCAGACTGTCCACGTCGGCTTCCTCGCAGACGAGTGGCGGCAGGAAACGCAGCGTATGCGCACCCGTAGCGTTGATCACGGCACCGGCGGCCAGCGCGCGGGCAACAACACCATGCGCGTCGCCCGCGGCATCATCCAAATCACAGCCGAGCATCAAGCCGCGACCACGTACCTCGGTCACGTGCGGCAGCTTGGCGAGCTTTGCCTCCATATAGGCACCCACCTTGGCAGCATGCTCGGCATAATCGCCACGCACAAGCGCGGAGAGCGTCGCGGCACACGCCGCGATGGCCAAGCAGCTACCGCCAAAGGTCGAGCCGTGGTCGCCCGGCTTAAACACGTCGGCAATCTCCTTCTTCGCCACGACGGCACCCATGGGCACGCCATCAGCAATGCCCTTGGCAAGGCTCATGATGTCGGGCTCCACGCCATAGGTCTGGAACGCAAACGGCTTGCCGGAGCGGAAGATGCCGCACTGGACCTCGTCGGCGATAAGCACGGCGCCCACTTCGTGTGCCAGGTCGCGCGCCGTAGCCATAAACTCCTCGGTCATGGGATGCACACCGCTCTCACCCTGGATCGGCTCGAGCATCACGGCACAAATTTCGCTCCCCAGCTGCTTAAAGATCGCACGCAGCTCATCCACATCGTTGGGCGTGCAGGCCACAAAGCCACCCGGCAGCGGGCGGAAGCTGTCCTGCAGCCAATCCTGCATGGTGGCGGCAATGGTCTCGAGCGTACGGCCGTGGAAGCCGCCGCGCATGCACACGATGGTGTTGCCGCCATTACCGGCACGCTTGGCGTACAGGCGCGCGAGCTTCATCGAGCCCTCGTTGGCCTCGGCGCCAGAGTTGGCAAAGAAGGTCTCCCAAACCTGCTCATCCGCAGCCGGGGCACCAAGAGCAGCTGCCGTGGTCTCATCGCCGGCGGCAATGGCATCGGCAAGCACGCGCGCACCATCTACGTCGTCGTTAGCAAGCTTGGACAGCAGCGCCGCGACCTGTCCGCGCTGCTCAATGTAGAAGTAATTGGAGACATGCATGAGCTTTTTGGTCTGTGCCTCGAGCGCCGAGAGCACAGCCGGGTCGCCATGACCTAGGCTGCACACGCCGATGCCGGCAAGAAAGTCGAGGTACTCACGGCCATCGTCGCCGGTGAGCTTCATGCCGTGACCCTCGACAAACTCGACCGGAGAGCGGCCAAAGGTATGCATAACGTAATGGGATTCAAGCGATTGCTGAGCTGCAAGTGACATGAGATGCCTTTCGTTGGGCGCCAGACGGCGCGGGGCTATGGGTGCAGGAATGGGGCGGCTGAGGGTCAGCTAGACCGTCTGAAGCTTCTCGACCTCGTCAAGGTTCTCGGTCAGACGCGCAGCAAACGTCGAAAGCGGATGCGGATGCGTATCGAACTCGTAAGCCGTCTCGGTGGAATGGATCACGGTGCCGACGCCGGCATCGGTCAGCAGCTCCAGGAGCAGCGAATGCGGCGTAGTACCGTTAATGATGTGGGCACGAAATACGCCGCCGGTAAGCGCATCGACGGCCGCACGCAGCTTGGGAATCATGCCCTTATCGACCTCGCCGCCGTAGAGCATTTCGTTAACCTCGTCGAGCGTTAGGTTGGAGATAAGCGAGTCCTTGTCGCTAAAGTCCTTGTACAGGCCATCGACATCGGTCAAAAAGATCGCCTTATGCGCGTGGAGCGCCGCGGCAACGGCACCGGCGGCGGTGTCGGCGTTGATGTTGAAGAAACCGCCGTCCTCCCCCGCCGCGACGGTAGCGATGACGGGGATGTACTCGCTATCGAGCAGGCGCTCGATATAGTCGGTGTTGACGTGCGTGACCTTGCCCACGCGGCCGAGCTCTGGGTCGAGCGGCTCGGCGATAAGGGTGCCGGCGTCGCTGCCGGACACGCCCACGGCCAGGTTGCCGTGGTGGTTGAGCGCCGCGACCAGCTCCTGATTGACCTTGCCGCCCAGTACCTCACGCACGATGTCCATGGTGGCAGGCGTAGTCACGCGCTGGCCGTTCTTAAACTCGACGGGGATGTCGTAGTGGCTGAGCGCCTCGTTGATAGCCTTGCCACCGCCATGCACGATGACGGGGCGCATACCGATGATCTTGAGCAAAACGATGTCGCTCATCACGTCGCGGCGCAGCTGCTCATCAACCATGGCGGCTCCGCCATATTTGATAACAACCGTCTTGCCGGTCAGGTTCTTAATCCACGGCAGCGCTTCGAACAGCAGCTGCGCGGTTGCTTCGTTGGATTCGCTCGAACGACAATCGCGTGCGAATTTCATAATCTGCCTCGTCTTTCGTATCGTTATCGCGCCGTGCTCCGCTGTCCGCAATCGCGGCAAGATGCGCAGCGTGCCTGGAATCTAGGAACGGTAGTCACCGTTAATGGAGATGTACTCGTGCGTGAGGTCGCAGGTCCACACGGTCGTTGCCGCGTCGCCTGCGCCCAGGTCGGCCGAGATCACGATCTCGGGCGCCTCGAAACGTCGTAGAGCCTCGTCCTCGTCAAAGGGAACAGTCAGACCATCGCGACAGACAGGCATGCCCATCATGTCGATGGAAACGTCTTCCTGATTAAACTTCACGCCGCACTTGCCGAGTGCCATGGCGACGCGGCCCCAGTTGCAGTCGTGGCCGGCGATGCAGGTCTTAACGAGCGGCGAGTTGGCAACGGCGCGAGCGGCGATATCGGCCTCCTCGTCGTTCACGGCGCCGGTAACGTTGACCGTAACAAGCTTGGATGCGCCCTCGCCATCGGCGGCGATATTGCGCGCCAGGCTCTCGCACACCTCGTGCACGGCAAATGCCAACTCGTCGAAGGCATCGGAGCCCTCGACGATAGGCTCGGCATCTGCGGCAGCGGCGCCGGAGGCAAGCATGATGCAGGTGTCGTTGGTCGAGGTGTCGGAATCGACCGTTACCTTGTTAAAGGTCTGCTTGACGGTGGAGAGTAACAGGGCGTGAAGCGCCGCCGGCTCGACGGGGGCATCGGTAGTGATGACTGCGATCATGGTGGCCATGTTGGGCATGATCATACCCGAGCCTTTGCACATACCGCCCACCGTATAGGCATTACCTGCGTGCCCCGCGGCCTCGCTGCGGTAACACACGGCGTACTCCTTGGAGTGCGTGTCGGTCGTCATGATGGCGCGAGCGGCATCGGCTCCACCGTGGGCGGAGAGCGCCTCGTAGGCAGCAGGAATGGCGGTCTCAAACGTGTCGATCGGCAGAATCTGGCCAATCACGCCCGTGGAGGCAACCAGAATCTGCTGGGGCTCGCAGCTGATGACCTGCGATGCGATGCTGCATGTCTCGCGCGCGCATGCAAGGCCGGTCTCACCCGTGGCGGCGTTGGCATTGCCAGAGTTGATCGAAACGCCGGCGATGATACCGTAGCCCTTGTCCGCACCGCCCAGGTTGGCGCGGCTCACCTGCACGGGCGCCGCGCAAAAGCGATTGGTAGTAAACACGCCGGCACCGGGACAGGGCTTATCGGGCACGACGAGCGCGTAATCCAGACGCTCGGGATTCTTCCGAAATCCCGCATGGATGCCTGCGGCCTTAAAGCCGGCCGCTGCCGTAACGCCACCCTCGACGGCGCGAATCTTGATATCAAACAGCTCGGTATTCATCGTCTTTATGACTCCTTATGTCAAACAAAAAACGGACATCGGTTGGTGCGCCATGCCAGTCGTAATCATGAGACCAGCTTAAGAGTGGCGCCCCACTCGATGCCCGACTACCAAATCGTTAACAATCGAATGTGCTACACCGGGCACGCCACTGTGGGCAAGCCTCGTCGCTCGTCAAAGCCAAAGACGATATTGGCGCACTGGACTGCTTGGCCCGCAGCGCCCTTGCACAGATTGTCGATGGCGCCCGCCGCCACCAGCACGCCTGCGCGTTTGTTGAGCGCGAGGCCAATCTGAGCGGCGTTGGTGCCGACGACCGAAGCCGTCTTGGGCTGCTGGTCGGCGTCGAGCACGCGCACAAAGGTGCGACCGGCATAGAACTGCTTGTAATAGTCGACAACGTCCTCAAGAGCCAGGGAGTCGATGGCCTGCGGCGTGAGCGGCAGCGTCACCGTGGAGAGCAGGCCACGCTTGAGCGGTGCCAGATGCGGGGTAAAGACGATGCGATCGGTCAGGCCAAGGATTTGCTCAATCTCGGGCGTATGACGATGCTTGCCTACGCCATAGGCCTCCAAGTTCTCGTCGGCGCTGCAAAAATGCGTACGAGCGTTGCAGGACTTGCCGGCACCCGTTACACCGCTGATGGCATCGACAATCACGGGACCGTTCTCGGCCACCCAGCCCGCACGCACGGCAGGAGCGGCAGCAAGGCTCGTTGCGGTGGGATAGCAACCGGCGCAGGCGACCAGCACGGGTTTGCCGTCGGCATGGCTGGAAGCAGCGGTCTCTAAGTCCTGGCAGAACAGCTCGGGGAGGCCGAAAGCACGCGTCTTGAGCAGCTCGGGGCTCGTATGCGCGGCGGCATACCACGCCTCGAACACGGCCGGATCGCTCAGACGGTAGTCGGCAGACAAATCGAAGCAGGAGACGCCCGATGCAAGCAGCGCGGGCACCTGTGCCATGGCAGCCGTGTGCGGCACGGCAAGAAAAACCGCATCGCAGCTCTTAAGCTCGGGGGCGTCATGCGTGGTGAAAACCAGATCGCTCACGCCAGCAAAACTCGGATACACCGCGGACAGCGGCTGGCCGGCATCGGCGTTGGACGTAATGGCAACAAGTTCAAACTCGGGATGGCCGAGCACGAGGCGAATGAGCTCGGCTCCGGCATATCCAGCCGCGCCGACGATTCCAACCTTCAATGACATATCAGACTCCTTGTCTGCGATTTATGCACCGATGCGCATTTCGCAGTGGTCGTTATGAAGTGGGTTGAAACTTTAGCACCAAAAGATGCATGAACACGTAAATGGCTTGCATATTCATGCATTGAAACATTCCCGACACATTCGCTTGAAGGAATTGACAAATTGAGCGGGCCCCGTATTGACCGGCGCTCCTAACGGCGCCGGGCAATACGGGGCCCGCCCATGCGAAAACCAAGTTGTTAGGATGAGCCAGCTGGCTAGAGCTCGACCGGCACCCATTCGTCGTGATTGCAGATAAAAGCCTCGGGATCCTCGACGCTAAAGAAGACGAGCGTGGGGTCGTTAGGCCCCTCATAGTGCTCGCCCAGGCGCTCAAGATGCTTCCAACCGGCCTCGCGCATTTCACTCGAAGCCCGGTCTTCCAGCCCCGCACGCCCGCGCAGGATCAACCAACCATGGCCCGGCCACCAACTCGTGGCCTCAAAGCGCTGGTTTTGCAGAAGCTCTTGCCACACATCTTTGGTGCGCGCCGTCACAAACCACAGCTTGCCGTCCTGAATCTGTGCAAACGAGAACGGACGCACATGTGGCTGCCCGTCCACGCTTGTCGCCAGATACCACGCCGGCACCGACGTCAAATACTCCAAAACCGTATTCAATCCGTCCACGTTTCCTCCTGTACTAGCTATTTTGGGAGCCTGGTTGTGTGAGCTAGAGCTCCAGGCGCTCCTCGCTGCCGTCGATATCGCAGAACCGCGCGGCGATGTTGCGGACCGAGAAGAACGCAAGGCGGCCGTCGTTGGCGCTCTCGTGTTCCTCGCCGATGCCCACCATGTGCTTAAAACCCGCTTGACGCACCTTGTCGCTCGCAACTGCGTCGTCCTCAAGTGCGGCCTCGCCGGTCAACACGATCCAGCACTCCCCCGGCTTCCAGCCCGAGAGTTCAAACTTGGGATTCGCACTCAGCTCCGCCCACACATCCTTGTCGCGCGATGTGCAAAACCACAGCTTACCGTCATCGACCATGGCAAATGAAAACGGCCTCACGCGAGGCTGATACCCGTCGGCCACATCGGTCGTGGCCAGATACCACGCCGGAATGCGCCTGAGATACGAACAGGCGCGCTCAAGCTGAGCCGTGCGGTCGTTGTCGGTCATAGGGACCCCTTTCTTGCGCTCGAATCGCGCCTAAACAAGTTGAAGATTGATGACGATGACGCAGATGAGCAGCAACGCCGTCACCACCGCCGCCAACGCATCGCTGCGGCCAAATGCAAGCGCATGCAAACGTGTGCGGCCCTGCTCGCCATGATAGCAACGGGCATCCATGGCGGCCGAAAGCGTCTCGGCATGACGGAACACGCCCGTGAACAGCGGAATCGCCACACTGCCGAGCATACGCACGCCGCCGAGCGGACCGCCCGTCATGCGCGCACCGCGGCTCGCCTGCGCATCGGCCGTCTGCTTCATCTCGGTGGCAAACTGCGGCATAAAGCGCAGCGCGATACCCATGATCATGCCGAGCTCGTGCGCAGGAAGTCCCACACGCGCAAACGGTGCGAGCAGACGCTCAAAGCCCGCGGTGAGGTCGAGCGTGGGCGTGGTGAGCGTAATGGCGCTCATGCCGGCCATCATCAGGGTCAGGCGGCACGCCATAAAGGCGGCAGAACGCAGCGAGCCCTCGCTTATCTGCAGAAAGCAGAGCTGCCACAGGATGCGCCCGCTCTGGTCGGAAAACAGGTTGAGCACTGCGACCACCACGACAATCGCCAGCAATGGTGCCATCGATGATAGGACCCGGCGCAACGGCACCCGGGACACGGCATAGATCAGGACAACGAAGATTGCGACCGGGGCCAGTCCGCGGAAGCTGCTGACTGTGAGCGTCGTGATCAGAAACACAAAGCCCAAGAGCAACTTAGTTCGCGGGTCTAGGCGGTGGATCGCACTATCGCCGGGATAGTAGCTGCCAAACGAAAACGCCTCCATTAGCAGCCCTCCTCTCGCGCGACCGTCTTGGATTTAGCAATGTCCGCGACGTTAGAAGGACCGCCCGAGCGACCGATTAGCAGGTCCACCAACTCGTCTGCCAGCGACTCAACCGTATAGAGGCCGTCAAAGCGCAGCGGCACGCCTGCCTTCGCGAGCGCCAGCGCCATGCGCTGGGCGGCGGGAACACCCAAGCCGATTGATTTAAGCTCATCCGCATGCGCAAAAACCTGCGTGGGCGTTCCCTCGGCAAACACCGCGCCCTCGTTCATCACAACGATACGGTCACAACAATTTGCCAGGTCATCCATGCTGTGCGAAACCATGACAACGGTCAGGCCTTCGTCATGTAAACGGCCAATGAGCTCCAGGAAATCCCTGCGGGCAGCCGGATCGAGGCCCGCCATGGGCTCGTCGAGCACCAGCACCTCAGGTTCCATGGCGAGCACGCCGGCAAACGCCACGCGACGCTGCTGGCCGCCCGAAAGCTCAAAGGGGCTCTTGTCGCCGACCGTGGAAAGATCGAGGCCCACGCGCGAGAGCGATGACTCGACACGACGGTCGACTTCATCTTGCGGCAAGCCAAGGTTGTGCGGACCAAACGCCACGTCCTGCGCCACGGTTTCGGCAAACAGCTGACGCTCAGGATACTGAAACACCACGCCGACCTTGGCCTTAACCGCAGCGGCGTCTTTCTTGTTTGATAGGTCGAGCCCCAGCGCGCAAATGCTTCCCTCCTGCGGACGGATCAGCCCGTTGAGATGCTGGACCAGAGTCGATTTACCCGAGCCGGTATGGCCTGCTAGCCCCAGGAACTCGCCGCGACGCACCGTCAGCGATACATCGCGCAGCGCCCACGGACTGCTGGGGTCGTTTCCCCAGAGAGCCTGTTTGCTCGATTTGCCCGCAGTGGCCGAGCGCTTATGCCAGCGGCGGCGCTCGCGCGGACTGAGCGAATAACTGTACGAAACATGGGATAGCTCTATGACGGGCTCCGACGCGTTGCCCTCGTTGTCTACCGGAACAGTGCCGTCAGCGATTTCCAACTGGGATGCGGAAGACTGCCCCGCGGTGCCTGCCCCACTCCGCTCGGCATAAGCCTGCGCAATCTCGGCGACCATATCCGCCTCACGCACCTGCGCGCAAACGGACACGCCCTTCGCACGAAGTGCCCTACCTAGACAGCACGACGCCGGCATATCCAAGTTGAGCTGCGCAAGTTCGTCCGCCCGCGTCAAGATTTCCTCGGGCGTACCGAGCATGGCAACGCGCCCCGCCCGAAACACCGCGACACGATCGGCCTCGGCGGCCTCTTCCATAAAGTGCGTAATCATCACGATAGTCATGCCGCGATCGTGGAGCGCATGACAGGCCTTCATAAGGCCCTTGCGTCCGCGCGGATCGAGCATCGAGGACGCCTCGTCCAATATGAGCACGCGCGGTTCCATGGCAAGCACGCCGGCAAGCGCCACGCGCTGCTTTTGGCCGCCCGAAAGCGCATGGGTCTCGTGGTGCTCAAAGCCCACCAGGCCCACGCCCTTCAGCGCCTCGCGTACGCGCTGCGCAATTTGCGCCGATGGCACGCCTAGGTTTTCGGGACCAAACGCAATGTCATCTTCGACAAGCGTTGCCACCAGCTGGTCGTCGGGATTCTGGAATACCATGCCCGCGGTCGAACGAATGTCGTAGACCAGCTCGGGGTCGGACGCATCCATGCCGTTGATGCGTACCGTGCCCGCATCGGGCTGCAACAGCGCATTCAGATGCTTGGCAAACGTCGACTTGCCCGACCCATTGCCACCGAGGATGCAGAAAAACTCCCCGTCCTCGATGTTCAGATCGACGCCGTCGAGCGCCGGTGCGGCACCGTCATAACTAAAGGAAACGCCCCGACACTCAATCATGCGCGGCCTTTGACCTGGTCCTTTTTAGGCGTGATGAGGTTGGAAACCGCCTTGTACACCGCAAGCGTCAATACCGAGTTAAGCACGGTCTTGATAAGGTTGAACGGCAGTACGGCAGGAATCATGAGCGGGGCGATCACATCGACCGAGCCATACCAGAACCATACGCCAATGGTAAGGTTTGCGACCATAGACAGCGCTGTAGCGGCAATGACGCCGAGCACCAGGCCAATCACGGCACCCTTATAGGTGTGCATCTTCTGGTAAACGATAGCCGCGGGCAGAATATAGCCCAGCGTGGCAACCAAGTTCATAAGCGCACCGACCCAGTCACCCGTGGTGAGCGCATGGATAACGATAGCCATAGCGGCAACAGCGGTGCCGGCACTAGGACCGTACGCGAACCCGCACACCATCGCCGGCACCAGCGACGGGTCATACGTCAAAAACGGCGCCGAAGGAAGGATGGGCAGCTGCACGTACATAAACAGGGCACCCAAGGCGCACATCAGCGCCATGGTAACGAGCTGTTTGGTGCTCCACCTATTCGTGTTCTCAAAATGGATATGCTGCGACTGTTCAGACATAAGATCACCTGCCTCTTTCATCCGGACTCTAACCGTTGGTACTGGAATCTCACCAGTTCAGCCGGCATGCGAACCAACGCACACACGGGTCGCGGACTCATCGGCTCGGCCGCAGGCGTCTCGCCTGCACCACGGCGCCCCTTTGGCACCGCCCGATTTACCGCCAGTGGGGAATTTCACCCCGCCCTGAAACAGCAATTGCAAGTGTAGCACCAGTAGGCTTTCGCGCAAGTATGCCATGGGTAATTTATGGCGGGGACCAGTTACCGCAACAACCACGTTCCCCACCCGTCCCAAAGTAACGCGCCTTTCGCGGCAAAGCCGCGAAACAGCGACCGGGACACGTATCCCCATCAGCCACGATCTCCGCCCACGCCGACCTCAAGGCCGTAAACGCAGGGAATCCGGGGGCGGGACGGGGACTTCTCTCCGGAATATTCCGCAGGACGCAAAGAGGCTCCGCAGCGCGAAGCGCGATGCGGAGCCTCTTTGCATGTCCGAGGACGTTCCGGAGAGAAGTCCCCGTCCCGCCCCCGGATTCCCGGTGGGAGTTCTAGACCTTGTCGGCCTTAGTACATACCGCCGCCCTGCTGACCAGCGGTAGCAGCAGCGATTGCGTCCTCAAGCTGAGTGTTCTTGGGCACATCGGAGACGGTGGCCTCGGTGATGAGGATCAGGCTGGCGACAGAAGCAGCGTTCTGCAGGGTGACGCGGCTGACCTTGACGGGGTCGAGGACGCCCATCTCGATCATGTCGCCCCACTCGCCGTTGGCAGAGTTGAGACCCTGGCCGGCGGGCAGCTCGGCAACCTTGTCGACCACGACAGCGCCCTCAAAGCCAGCGTTCTTGGCGATGGTGGCGACCGGAGCGGTCAGAGCCTTCTTGACGATGTCGACGCCGATCTTCTCCTCGGGGTCGTCGATCTCGACAGCGTCGAGCGCAGGAGCAGCGTCCATGAAGGCGACGCCGCCACCAGCGACAATGCCCTCCTCGACAGCAGCGCGGGTAGCCTGCAGGGCGTCCTCGACGCGATGCTTGATCTCCTTGAGCTCGGACTCGGTAGCAGCGCCAACCTTGATGACGGCAACGCCACCGGAGAGCTTGGCCAGGCGCTCCTGGAGCTTCTCACGGTCGAAGTCAGAGGTGGTGTTCTCCATCTCACCCTTGATCTGAGCGATACGAGCGTCGATGGCCTCCTTGGAGCCAGCGCCGCCGACGACAACGGTGTTGTCCTTGGAGATGGTGACGGACTTAGCGGTACCGAGCATATCGGCGGTGATGTCAGCGACCTTCACGCCCAGCTCGTCCAGGGCAGCCTGACCACCGGTGAGGACGGCGATGTCCTCGAGGATGCGCTTGCGACGGTCGCCGTAGCCCGGAGCCTTGACGGCGCAAACGTTGAGGGCGCCACGGATCTTGTTGAGGACGAGGGTGGGCAGGGCCTCGCCGTCGATGTCCTCAGCGATGATGAGCAGGCCACGGCCAGCGCGCTGGACAGCCTCGAGAACGGGCATGATGTCCTGGACGCTGGAGATCTTCTGGTCGGTGATGAGGATGTACGGATCCTTCATCACGGCCTCCATGCGGTCGTTGTCCGTGACGAAGTAAGCGGAGACATAGCCCTTGTCGAACTGCATGCCCTCGACGGTGTCGATGGTGATGTCGAACGTCTGGGAATCCTCGACGGTGATGACGCCGTCCTTGCCCACGACCTCCATGGCCTCGGCGATCTTCTCGCCGACCTCGGGGTCACCGGCGGAGATGGTACCGACGGAAGCGATCTGTTCCTTGGTCTCGACCGGCTTGGCCTGCTTCTTCATCTCGGCGACGGCGGCGTTAACGGCCTTGTCGATGCCGCGACGAATGGCCAGCGGGTTGGCGCCAGCGGCGACGTTGCGCAGACCGTCGTTGACGATAGCCTGGGCGAGCAGGGTTGCGGTGGTGGTGCCGTCACCCACGGTGTCGTTGGTCTTGGTGGCAACCTCCTTCACCAGCTGAGCGCCCATGTTCTCGATGTTGTCCTCGAGCTCGATCTCCTTGGCGACAGAAACGCCGTCGTTGGTGATGGTCGGAGCACCGAACGTGCGCTGCAGCGCAACGTAGCGGCCCTTGGGGCCCATGGTGACGGTAACGGCGTCGGCCAGAGTGTTGACGCCCTTGGCAAGCTTAGCGCGGGCATCGGTGTTGAACGTAATGTTCTTTGCCATGGTAGGTAATCCTCCAAAAGAAATGTGACTCGCGTCGCCGCTTCCGAGTCCTGTGCGGCGGGCGCGTTCAAAGACGAATCAGAGATTCTGACGAGACTAGGCCTCGACGACGGCGTAGATGTCGTCGGCGCGCATCAGCAGATACTTCTCGCCGTCGACCTTGACCTCGTTGCCACCGAACTTACCGTAGATGACAACGTCACCGACCTTGACGTCCATGGGGATGCGCTCACCCTTGTCGTTGACCTTGCCGGCGCCAACGGCAACGATGGTGCCACGCTGCGGCTTCTCCTGAGCGTTGCTGGCGATATACAGACCAGAAGCGGTCTTCTGCTCGGCCTCGTCGGGCTTGACCAGAACACGATCTGCAAGCGGCTTCAAAGACGACATGCTTGTCTCCTCCTTTTTGGGCCGCGCGGTTATACCACGCGAATTAACCCTTTTTGTTTGCGTACGCGTTGAATGGTACCCACGAATGGCGGGTTATACAACACGGAGTCAAAAAATCTTATTTTTTGGCACTTAGATTTTCTGAATGCCGGGGGATAACTTAGCAGTGGCTCCCGGGGCGGACCGGAGGGCATGAAGTTTGCTGCTCTACAGTCCTGCGCAAGACGGAAAGCACATTAAGTGCTTTCCTTTGCGTGCGGAACTCGCGACAAACTTCATGCCCTCCGGTCCGCCCCGGGAGCCAGGTTGACTAATTCGGCCCCGGCATTCAGAAAAGTCAGTGCAGCAAAATGGCGATGCGGATGGAATGCACAAGATAGGGGCACGTTGTTGGGACGCGCTCTTTTAAGTTGCGGTGGAATAGTTCCTGTATTTGGGCTTGAAGGCCGTTTTTAGGGACTATTTCACCGCAACTGAGGGGTGGGATGTGGAGTTAACGCTCGTAGATCAAGTTGCCTGCCAGGTAGGTGGCCTGAACCTTGGTGGCTTGCAGTTCTTGGGGGTCGATGGTGAGCGGGTTTTGGTCCAGGACTACCAGGTCGGCATACTTGCCGGGCTCCAAGCTGCCGAGGTTTTGCTCGTCGCCCGCTGCATAGGCGCTGCCCAGGGTGTAGTTGCGCAGGGCTGTTGCTGCATCGATGCGCTCGCTCGGCAACCAGCCGCCCTCGGGCCAGTGGCTTTTGGGGTCCTGGCGCGTGATAGCCGTGTAGAGCACGTTCATGCTGGTAACAGCTGTGATAGGGCTGTCGGTACCGAAGGCTTGGCGAATGCCGCGCTGCTTATAGGTCGCAAACGGCCACATGATGCGGCTGCGCTCCAGGCCCAGATCGCGCTCGGGGCCGCCCGGGTCGAGTGTAATGTGACAGGGCTGGCTCGAGGCAACGACGTTAAGCTTGCGTAGACGATCGATGTCCTCGGGCAAGAGGTTCTCCAGATGCTCGAGCGTGTTATGACTGTGCTGGGGCAGGCCGTACAGTTCGGCGGCCTCCTCAAAGATATCGAGCGCGGCATGGATGGCACCGTCGCCGATGACGTGGATGCGCACAGTGTGGCCGCGCTCCGCGGCAGCGAGGACCAGCTTGCGCATACGCTCGGTAGGAACCGTCAGGCGACCTTGATCGCCCGGGAAGCGCGGGTTGGTATAGGGCTCGGTGAGATATGCCGTGTGTTCGCTCGACACACCGTCGAAAAACTGTTTAAAGCCTGGCGCCGAGAGCAGCGCGTTGTTTGCGTAGCGGGTCTGGAGTTCTTCCAAGCGCGACTGGTCATCCAGCAGCGTGGGGAACAGATGGGCTCGGATGCCCAGCTTGCCGGCTGCCTGCAGTTTGTCGTAGACGTCGTCGCGGATAAAATCGCAGCCCGGCATGGGCATGAGCGACATATCGCAGATCGAGGTGATGCCCTGCTCGGCCATACGCCTCATTTGATCGGCGTAAGCGCTTGCGATGCGATCCTCCCCCAGCCACTCAAGGCAGCGCGGTAGTAGCTGCATGGCAGCCGCCTCGTGAGCAATGCCCGTGAGTTCGCCGTTTGCATCCTTGTCGTAACTGCCGCCCGCTGGCGGCTCGCTGTCGCGCGTGACGCCGAGCGCCTCGAGTGCGCGGCTGTTGAGCCAAAGCGTGTGCCCGTCGCCCGAATACATAACGCAGGGACGATCGGGGAATGCCGCATCGAGCGACGCCTTGGTAGGATGCTCGGGCGGATCCCAACGGTAATCGCGCCAGCCCTGCGTCACAACCCAAGCGTCACTAGGCAGATCCTGGGAAAACTCGAGCGCATGTTGCACCAGCGCCGCCTCGGACGTGCCCATATCCATGAGCATGTACGGCGAGGAACCGACCGAGGTATGGAAGAAGTGCAGATGAGCGTCATGGAAACCGGGGCAGACAAACTGCTCGCCGTAGTCGATAACCGGCGTGGCGGCAGGCGCGGCGGCAATCACGTCATCGGGCGCACCGACTGCGACGATACGGTCGCCTGCGATGGCAATCGCCAGCTCGCGGGCAGTATCGATGCCGTCTTGCGCGGTAAAGACGTTCTTGGAGCGGATAATCCGATCGATATGTTGCATGGGCATCCCCATCTCTGGCAGGAAATTCAACACCCCCGAGTGTACTCCCCCGCCCTTGTAACAAAACCCCAAGCGGCAAACGGCAACTTTACCAGCCCTAGCGGCAGGTGGCATACTGGAGAGAGCCTGTACGATTTTGCGATCAACCCAGCAAGGAGCAAATCGACCATGACGAAGACCAAGGCACAGCAGATTATGGCGGCGACCGAGGCTCGCGCGGCTGACGACGTCACCGCAGCCATCAAAGATATCGCTACCGAGTTTGAACCATATATCATCAAACAGCGCCGGCACTTCCATAAGCACCCGGAGCTGAGCCTTGCCGAGGAGCGCACGACCTCCGACATCGCCAACCAGCTCGACGCCATGAATATCCCCTACGAGCGTCCGCTCAAGACCGGCTTGGTGGCAACGCTTCGCGGTACCGCGCCGGATGCCTACCGCGAGGACGGCACGCCACGCCGCCGCATCCTGCTGCGCGCCGACATCGACGCCCTGCCCGTCACCGAGCAGACCGGCGAGGAGTTCGCCAGCGTCAACGAGGGCTGCATGCACGCCTGCGGCCATGACTGCCACATCGCCATGATGCTCGGCACGCTGCAAATCCTGCGCCATATGACCGACGACATCCACGGCGAAGTCCGCATCGTCTTCCAGCCCAGTGAGGAAAACGGCCAGGGCGCCAAGCTCATGATCGGCACGGGCGTGCTCGACGGCGTCGATGGTGCCTACGCCGCGCATATCTGGAGCGAGGTTGACGCCGGCACCGTGAGCTGCGAGCCCGGACCGCGCATGGCCAATACCGACTGGTTCCGTATCGATGTACGCGGCACCTCGTGCCACGGCGCCATGCCCCAGCGCGGTCACGACGCCGTCATGGTGGCCGCAGAGATCGTCAACGCCCTGCAGACCATCGTCTCGCGCGAGATCAGCCCCTACGAGCCGGCTGTCATCACCGTCGGCGAGCTGCACGGCGGCACCGCACGCAACGTTATCGCCGGCACGGCCTACCTCGCCGGCACGGTGCGCACCTACGGCGATTCGACCCACGAGGAAATGCCGGAGCTTATGCGCCGCATCGTGAAGCATACCGCGGCCGCCTTGGGCGCCGAGGCAGAGCTCACCGACTACACCATCGCCAACTACAAGGTCGAAAACGACGCCGCCTCGAGCGAGCGCTGCCGTCAGGCTGTAATCAAGTGCCTGGGCCCCACCGGCCAAGGCCATTATCGCGGCACGCTTTCGGGCGAGGATTTTTCGGAGTACCTGCGTCGCGTACCGGGCGTGCTCGCCTTTGTAGGTACGCGCAACCCCAAGATTGGCGCCACGTACGCCCAACATTCCTGCTTCTACAAGATCGACGAGACCGTGCTGGCAAAGGGCTCCATGGTGGCCGCCCAGTATGCCATCGACTTTTTGGCCGAGCCCACGCAAGAGGAACTCGACGGCCCCGCGATTACCGCGGTCGCCGAAACCAACCCCGATCTGGCCGCCAAGTTGCGCTCTGCCAAGGCGACGACCGCCGAGGCTCGCGACGCCATCCATGATGCCCGAACGGCTCGCCATGCCGCGATCAAGGGCATCCACGACGCACGCGCTGCTGCACGCCGCGAGGAGAAGCACGACGAGTAGTCGTCACACCCATCCATAACAGCCTGGCTAAAGCAGAGCGGGGGCGGACGTATCGAAACGTCCGCCCCCGCTCATTCTTCAAGCGCTATTTCTACCATTTCTACCCCGTCCCCAAATAGCAGACGGCGTGGCTACTCGTCCTGAGGCTCCTCGTCGGAGCTTGGCTCGGACGCCGGCTCAGGTGCAGGTGCCGGCTCAGGCTCAGGCTCAGGTGCAGGCTCGGACTCAGATGCCGTCTCAGGCTCGGGCGCCGGCTCAGGCTCGGTCGCGGGAGCGGGTGCAGGTGCCGGCGAAGCATCCGGAGCACCGTAACCCGAAGGGGTGGACTTCTTCTCGAAGGGCAACACAAAAGTCAGGACGTCGTCCTTATCCTCATCGGCCCACTCGCTTGCATAGCGTGCGGCCCAATAGCCAACGGCACGGTGCTTGAGCATCTTGCCAAAGACCGTAAGAAATACGGTGACGAAAGCGACCAGCACCAAGAACAGCGCGAGCGTGACGCCACCGCCGGTGACAATTGCCTCAATACCCGTAGGACGATAGTAGTAGCTATACATACCGACAGAGGCAATGGCGCCAAAGACGACCGTCAAGATCCATGTGACAACGTTGGCGACCAGGCCCGTCAAAAACTCGGGAAGGAACTAAGCACAGAACAGCTTGGTCTTGTTGTGCTTAAACGCCGCCCAGACCTTATCGAGCGAAAACGCGCTCTCGACACGCCCGGTCACCGCAAAGTGCATCACGGCGATGTCGGCGAACATCTTAAAGAAGACACCCAGAATCGCCGAGGCAATTAGCGCCAGGACAAGCAGGCCGAGCGAACCGAACAGCGCAGCCTCGAGCGCATAAGAGCCGTAATACGAATACGAGCCCGCGGCGCCAATTACCACGCTCTCCACCAGCGAAAGCACTACACCGATAACGGGAATGGCAGCGATAACCTCGAGCACGACCGAAATAACGCTCGAAAAGACTCCGAGACCAAACGACGTGGAACGCATCAGCGGACGATCCATGCCGTCATCGATCTTAAGCGACAGATCGCGACCCCACTCGATGCCAAAGCCCGAACCGCACACGCTCGCAATGCAAGCTGCCAAAAAGCCGATGGCAGCCGCAATGCCGCCAATAACGGGAATAAACAACACGAGCACCGACACAACGCAAATCAGCGCCGGCAAAAACGCGATTTGGCATACACGCTGAAGCACGCCCGGAGTCTTAGTCATATCTTGGAACGCCTGAGCCACACAGCCCTTTGGCGCATTCGCCACGGGCGGTTGCGGAACAAACTGCTGGGGCTGAGGCTGTCCCTGGGGAGCGGTGCCAGCGGCACCGGCATTAGGAGCACCACACACGCCGCAGAACTTGTCGTTATCGCCCATAGGGGCGCCACACTGCGAGCAGAACATAGAATCATCCCTTCGTATCTTGAGCGAATCACTTGGATCGCAAACGATGTCTTTAGCATCATTATTGCCCAATGTGGGGTCAAATACTCAAAGATGACCGATTTGCAAGGTACACGGCGCCAGCAGGCGGTTCGTTGAATACGTCTGTGCTAGTTCGTTCCGCGGAAGCCCTTGCCGACAATCTCGGAGCTGTCGACGATCGTGATAAAGGCACCCGGATCGACCTCGCGCGCATAACGGCGCAACTGCACGGCCTCGCGACGGCTCAGCACGCTCATGATCACCGTCACGCACTTGCCCGAGAAGGCACCGTAGCCGCGGCTGATGGTCGCCGTGCGGTTGAGATGCTTGACGATAAACTCCTCGACCTTAAGGGGCTCGGAACAAATGACCGTGCAGACTTTGCGCAGGTGAATGCTCTCAATGGCTTTGTCGACCACAAGCGTCTTGGCAAACAGGCCGAGCACGCAATACAGACCGACACGCGGGCCATACAAAAAGGCCGCGATGGTCACGATGCCGATATCGACCAGCAGCAGGGCACGGCCAATCTCGAGCGTCGTGCGGCGCTTGAGGATCATGGCAAGAATGTCCGTGCCACCCGTCGAGGCGCCGATGTCAAAGACAATAGCGCTGCCGAGCGCCGGCAAGATGACGGCAAAGCACAGGTCGAGCCACATATCACCCGTCAGAGAGACATCGGTCGGAATAAAGAGCTCAAACAGCGAAACATAGGCGGACAACGCAAACGAGGCGAAGACGCTCCACAGGATTGCCTTGCGCTCCAAAAAGATAAAGCCCAAGACGACGAGAACCGCGTTGATAATCCACATAAAAACGCCGACGGGCAGGGTCGGGAACAGCGTGGACAGAATGACCGACACGCCCGAGGTGCCGCCAAAAGCAAAGTGATTAGGGGTTTTAAACGCAACGATGGCGAAGGCCGTAAGAATCAGGCCCAGATTGAGCTCGGCAAAAAAGCGCGGGAAGCCCGGCTCCTGGCTGCGCTTTTGACCGACACGCTCGCCGCGCTCGATATCGGTGCGATCAACCACGCGCTCCATCGGCACCACGGGAGGACGATGCACCTCCTCGGCAGCACGCGATGCCGCCTCTGCCGCGGCGGCCTCAATCGCCCATGCCTTGCTTTCTGTTTCGTGCTCGTCGGCCATTACGGCAACCCCTCGTTAACAATTTGGAAACAATGCGCCCATTAGGGTAACGCGGAACGCGACGATTGCAACCCCTAGTTAGACGAGCGGTATGCCCACATCGGGGGGCATACAAATAACGGCCGGCCACGCTTTTGCTTGCGCGGTCGGCCGTTTAACGTTTTCGCAGATAAAGCCTGCCAAAACAAACCTGTCCCTTTTTGGAAGGTTACTCGTGCTGGCTGGTGCGGTGCTCGTACTCCTCGGGGGTGATGACGTCCTCGATGCGCAGGTTGACGCCCGCCACCTCAAGGCCGGTCATCGCGGCAAGGCGCTCGGTGACACGTGCCTTGACATCGTCGAAGATCGCGGGCGCATAGGCGCCGTACTCGATAATGACGGAGATGTTGACGACCACGCGATTGTCATCGGTGACCTCAACCGTCACGCCCTTGGTCAGATTCTCGGCACCAAACTGCTCCTGCACAAAGTGCATAAGGTTACCCTTCATGCCCAGGACGTGCGGCACCTCGCGGGTGGCCATGGCGACGATCTTCTCGATCACACCGTTGGAATAGGTCAGCGAGTCCTCGGACTCGTCTGTTTCCTCATCATCCTCGTCCGCGTCATCGGCGGACTCGGCCTCGACGAGCGCCTCATCCTCGAGCGTCACATCCTCGGCTTCGGCGACGGCCGCCTCATTCTCCTCGAGCTCGGTATCGGCCACATCGACCTTCGTATTAAAAGCCATGGTTCCTCCTTATGCCTGCCGCGGATGCGACAGTCGAATACATATTAGCGGCCGCTAAACAGACGGCCGAAGAAGTTGACGATCCCGTTTTCGCCGTCGCGAATTTGGCCGATCACGGCGCCGATCAGCACGAAGAATGCAATGACGAGCGTGTCCCACAGGCCGAGCGTGAGCACCAACACGGCAAGGATAAAGCCAGCGACGGCACCGAGCGTGGTGTTGGGATGACGCACAGCATAGCTCCAGATGGCAGCGCCCGTACCCTTGATGAGACCCATAGCCTCGTCAAAATCCGCGGCTGCCGCGTCTTGTGACTCGGTTGCCTCTGCTTTGGAATCAACAGGTTCGTTCGCCGGCGTGGCGTTCTGGTCGATCGTCAGGCGCGGCGTGCGGGCGGTCTTGTCTTGATTGGTATCACTCACCGGAAACCTCCACGGTCTGGACGGTAGTCTTGGACGGCAAAAAACGGACGCGCGTGGTCGTACCCGGCGTGCCGAGCATGGTGTCGCAAGCTTCCTCGATGCGCTGCTGCATCGCGGTAGCCAGAGATGCCACGTCCTTATCGTCAAGCGCGATAGCCTCGACCTTAAATCGGACGTGCGAATCGTCGGAGCCTTGGACGCGGGCCTCGACATGCTCGACCATCACGCGGTCGTCGCGCTCGGCAGCGGCCCTGGCGCACGAAGAAAGCGCCGCAAGGGTAACCTCGATATTGCGCTCCCCCGCCGGATGCACGCAGGACGGTTCGCAACGGGCGAACATCAGGCGGAAGAAGCTTACCAGCACGCCAATCGCCACAACTCCGCCGCATGCCGTCACAACAATGCGCGGCATGGGGTCGCGCATCAGCAGCATAAAGCGATACGTATACGGCCCCCAAAACTGGCAGACAAGCGTACCCAGCGCCACGATGGTGGCGGCAAGATACACGATCGCTAGGGCTCGTTTGAATACGCGCACGCGGCGCTCCCTTCAAATCTCGGCTCTCGAAATGCAAAACGGTTCGCATCATTATAAAAGAGCCGGGTCCGGTGCTCTACGCACGCGGATCCGGCTCATCTATTCCACGAGGCTTGCATGCTCGCTTCATTATGCCCAGATATGCACGGCTCAATCCGTGCAGGCGCTACTCCTCCTCGAGGGCAGCGATGACCTCGTCGGTCATGTCCATGGTGCTGTAAACATCCTGGACGTCGTCGAGCTCCTCAAGACGGTCGATGAGGCGCTGAACCTTCTTGGCATCGGCGCCAGAAACCTCGGTCGGGGTGGTCGGGACCATGGTGGTCTCGGAGCCCTTGACCTGGACGCCCTGCTCCTCGAGCGCCTTGGAGACAGCCATGACCTCGTTGGCAGTAGTCCAGACGATCCACTCCTCGCCGGCGTCCTCGTAGTCCTCGCCGCCGGCCTCGGCGATGGCCATCATGAACTCATCCTCGTCACCGGCAGCACCGTTGGCGATCATGGTCTCCTTCTTGGCGTTCTCGTCCAGGATCTCCTTGGCGACGACGATCTGGCCCTTGCGCTCAAACTGGAAGGCGACGGAGCCGGAGGTACCCAGGTTACCACCAGCGTGGGAGAAGGCGGAGCGGACATCAGCGGCGGTACGGTTGCGGTTGTCGGTCAGGCAGTCGACGTAGACGGCGACACCGGCAGGACCGTAGCCCTCGTACACGATGTTCTCGTAGACGGCGGCGTCAGCACCCGAACCAAAAGCCTTGTCGATAGCGGACTTGATCTTGTCCTTAGGCATGGACTGAGCCTTGGCCTTGGCAACGGCAGCGGCGAGGCTGGCGTTGTTCTCGGGCAGCGGGTCACCGCCGAGACGGGCAGCAACGGTGATGTTGCGGCTGAGCTTGGAGAAGAGGGCGGAACGCTTGGCGTCCTGCGCGCCCTTACGATGCTTGGTTGTGGCCCACTTAGAGTGTCCGGACATACGTGTCTCCTATCGGTTTCGACCTAAAGCCCAGCGCAGATGCTCGGGCAATATAAACAAACGTCGTTATGATATACCTACTGGCCTGCGAGATAAACCCCAAAATGAAGGCGTCGTGATGATGGCCCCTTTGGTGCAAAGAAACCTGACCTCAATGCACCAAGTTAGAACCAGAGGAAGTCGCTGCGGGTGACGGTGGCGCCGATGGCGAAGGGCATGCAGGCGATGACCGGATACAGGTAGCGCATGTAAGTCGAGCCGTTGCACGGGCCAATCAGGCACACGGCGAGCACGCCCAACAGCGGCACCCAGATTGCCAGCGCACGCCATGAATGACGACGCAGCAGGTAGACCACCACGGCGATCATGATCCACACATAGGTGGCCGAGCTCATGGTGAGCGAGATAAAGGGAACACGCTGCACCGCCACACGGTATAGGTTGATCAGATGGTCACACCAGCGCACCACGTTGCTGTCAACCGGATGGAAGTCGAAGTACTTGAGGTTGTCGGGACGCGCCATGATCTCGGCACTACGCGCCGTGCTGTAGACCCAGGCATCGCGCGCGCTCGGATAAAAATAACCATAGTAGTTATTGATAAGCGCCGAAATATAGCACTCGGGATCCTTCTTAAACATCTGAGCCCATACCTCAAAATAGGCATCGATGTCCTCCTGCGAGGCGTACTCGTTAAAGCAGTTCTTGACGGCATCGGACTTGTCGGGGTTGTAGCGGCGGCCCAGGTTCTCGTACTTGAGTACGCGATCGATCACGGCGCGCTCCTCATCGGTTACCAAACCGTCGCAGGGCGCCTCCACGATGGTGCCGTCCTCCTTAACCGTAGGATTGACGCCCGAGTTGAGGCCGTCGTGCTTTTGGACGAAACGAGCCGTCTGTTGGAACGGAATCGAGAGGATTTCGCGCTTGGAACCAGGCGTGATATCGTGCGCCGGCATAAAGACCTTGGTGAAGTACATATTAGAGGCAAGGCAGAGCGCGAGCACCGCGAGAACGCCAACCCAGCGGAAGCGCGAGATGGCGCCCGAAGGCGCAGCACCAGTCTGTTTGGCTGCACGACGAGCCACATGCACGTCCCATACGCAAAACGCCGCCGCGATTACGCATGCCGCCAGGGGAAACACCAGGCCGCCGTTGCGCAGAAACGTGGAACCCATGGCGCCCAGAGCGAGCAGCAGCCAGTCGTGGCGCGCAAAGAGCACGGGCCTCTGTTCGCCCGCACGCTCGACATTGGCATCGCGACGGGGCAGGCCGCAGGCCACGAGCTTCACGGTCTGCACCAACAGCACTAAAAACGCGTCGGCAAAGAGCACGTCTTTGGTGAGCAACGCCGCATAGTTAGAGAACATCGGCATAAACGCAAAGAACAGCAGGATCGCACCGCGAACCGGCAGGCTCACGCCCAGTTTGCGCAGCGACGAAATGGAATAGGCCATGCAGGCGGCCGTGATGACGAACTGAGCACAGGTGTAGATGGCAAGACCCGCGTTAGCGCTGTTGAACAGTGAAAGCCCCAGCTGGACGCACGAACCGATAATGGCCGTGTGCACTACGGGATGATGCCCGTTGAGCAACACATTAGGATTGAGCAGACGCAAGTAGTCGCTCGTGCCGTTGGGATAGTTGAACCACTGGCGAATCTGCGCGCCCGTATCTCCCATAAAAAGGCCGGGCAGCGAAGCGATGAGCGTGGGCGCCCAGGCGATCATAAGCACCAGGAAGGGCCCGGCAAAGGGATGGACCGAGAGCACGGCGTGAGTCACACGCCATACGCGGCCAAAGTGCGCTTCGGAAAACGGAATGCGCCGAGAGCTCAGCCAATCTAGACACTCAAAGGCAAGGTAGAAGGCAACGACCGCCAAGAGCATCCAGCCCGCGCCGCCAATCCAGGCGCAGATGATGCGGGCTTTGTCGCCAAGGACAATCTCGGCCGAGTCGGTGAGATCGTAGCTGCGGCCGAACACCATGCAGATGGCGAAGAACAGCGACGGCAGAATGATCGATGGACGCCAGGTGTCGCCACGGCCAAAGAACACGTAGCGAAACGGCAAGGTGAGCAGGCAGACAAGTGCAAGCAGCATGACCGCGTCGGTATGGCCGGCAAACGAGAGGAGCACCTCGTAGCACACGTACAGCATGCCCGAGGCTTTGGGGTCAATCGCCAAGACTGCGTTGCTCGACACCGGGGCGGGATCGATGGAAAACGCCGTGGTCGCCAACAGCGCGAGCAAAAATGCGATGAGCGTCTGCTTGGCGGGGTAGCGCTTAAACCAGACGATGCGGGCAGCGTCGCGCGCAGCCGTTGTGGAGAGATCGGAATCCTTCACAGTCCAAAGAGCCTTTCTAGAAACCTGCCAAAAAGGGACAGGTTTATTTTGGCAGGTTTTATCTGGGGAAACGTTACGGTTCTGTCATCGTTGCCCAGCGAATCACCACAAAGGTGCCTGTCCCCTTTGTGGTAGTTAGGCGTCGAGGTAGATGCGCTGGGGTTGGTTGCGGCGACGAGCAAAGATGATGAGCGCCAGGCCCGCGATTACGAGCGGCAGGCTCAGCAGCTGACCCATGGTGATGACGCCACCCAGCAGATAGCCCAGCTGCGCATCGGGCACGCGCACAAACTCAATGAGGAAGCGGACGATGCCGTAACCCATCACAAACACGCCCATAAACGTACCTTGGGGCAGTAGCGGCTTTTTGCGGCTGAGCACCTGCAGAATGCAAAAGAGCACGATGCCCTCAAGAAATGCCTCGTAGAGCTGGGAGGGGTGACGCGGCATATCGCCCGCAGTCCCGCCAAAGACCACGCCCCATGGCAGATCGGTCGGCTTGCCCCACAGCTCTCCGTTGACAAAGTTGGCGCAGCGTCCCAGACATAAGGCCAGCGGAGCACCGATAACTGCAAGGTCGGCGATGGTCCAGGCGTCGAGCTTGTACATGCGGCACACGAGCACGCCGCCGATAACGCCGCCCACCAGGCCGCCATGGAAACTCATGCCGCCCTCGTTGGTGGCAAAGATCTCGAGCGGGTGCGCCCAGTAGTAGCCATCACCGTAAAAGACGACGTAGAACAGGCGGGCACCGATAATGAGGCCAAAGACCACGCCGACCACGACACTCGTCAGGTCGTCAATCGTGATGTTAAAGCCCCAACGGCGCTGCGTGCGGTACATGACGACCGCCGTGAGCAGAGCGCCAACCACGTAGGCCAGGCCGTACCAGTAGATGGTGATGGGGCCCGCCGAGATCGCGACAGGATCAAGCATATGGTAGAGGTCGTTGAGCATGTCGACCCTCCTACTCCCTACATACAAATGCGGCCGCGGGCCTTGCGCTCGCAGCCGCATATTTGGGCGTAACGTCTATGCGGAGTATGCCGTCCGCAGCTTTCGCATCTTAGAACGGCGCGTACTCGTCGTACAGGTCGTCGGTCTCGCCGGAGGCATTGACCTGCTCGACACGGGTAACGCCGGGCACATGCTCCTTGAGGATACGCTCGATGCCCATGGACAGGGTCAGTGCGCTCATAGGGCAGCCGGCGCAAGCGCCCTGCAGCTCCAGTTTGACGACACCCTCGTCGTCGACGCCCACATACTCCATATCGCCGCCGTCGGCCTGCAGGTTGGGGCGAATCTCTTCAAGAACCTTCTTAAGCAGCTCTTCGTTAACAGCCACAGGGGCTCCTTTCTCACAATTACGCGGGCGCGCCCGCGGACAGAAGCTATGTTACTACAGCCGTGTACCCGCTCACGAGCCGTCCATGCGCACAGACGCGACCTTCACGAGTAGTCAATTTGGAACGGAGCTCTTTGAGCTGCGTTCGTCGTCAGATAGCAACAACGCATATTACTGCCGAGCCTGTCCCCCGGTACCAATCTGAACATCGACGATAACCTGGCGGTAGCTGATGCCGCAAGAGTCGAGAATGCGGCGGCTGATACGGCCGTCATCGGTGTCGGCATACTTATTGTCCAGGTAGACGACCTCGCCCACACCCACCTGCGCCAGGATCTTGGCGCAGTCATGGCACGGGAACAGCGTGACGTAAACCGTGGAACCCTCGAGATCCTTGAGCGAGCCACGGTAGTTGAGCACGGCGTTGGCCTCGGCATGGACCACGTAGTTGTGCTTGTCCTGCAGCGGGTCGTCGCTCGTACCCCACGGAAAAAAGTCGTCGTTGAGTGCCGAGGGTGTACCGTTGTAGCCCACCGAAAGGATGCGGTGGTTGGTGTTGGCGATGCACGCACCCACCTGCGTGTTGGGGTCCTTGCTGCGGCGCTGCGCGGCGATGGCCACGCTCATAAAGAACTCGTCCCAGCTAATGACGTCCAGGCGCTTGCCTGACGAAGTTTGATGAAGATCGTCCGACATGGCAGACACCTCCGTAATCGCAATAGTTTGACCCATTGTAGCAGGTGAAAGGTGGAGGCGTTTGTCCCACCAGCGCCCTCACTTTTACACGCGGCGGGGCTTTTGGTTGATGCGGTAGAGCTCGGCGAGACCCCGCAGCGTCAGCGCGTCGTCTACCGTCAGGCTATGGCCGACCAACGCCGCGAGCGCCTCGGCATCATCGCCGGTGATGATGATGGGCACGCTGCCCTCGCCCGCCGCCTTGGTCGAGCGCATCTCGGCGAGCACCATGTCGAGCATGCCGTCGATGCGGGCCACCTCGCCCAAGACCACGCCCGAGCGCATGGCCTCGCGCGTGTTGCGACCGATCACATGCGTGGGTGCCGAGGGCTCGACCTGCGGCAGGCGCGCCGCAGCGGCCGAGAGCGAGCGGGCGCCAAGTGCCAGACCCGGCGCGATGACGCCGCCGACAAAGGTTCCGTGCGCATCGATGACCTCGATATTGGTCGTTGTGCCCAGGTCGATCACGATGCACGGAGAGCCGTAGACGGCACGGGCCGCCACGGCGTCGGCGATGCGGTCGGGGCCGATCTCGGCCGGGTCGTCGTAGTGCACGGGCATGCCGGTCTTGAGGCCCGGCCCCACGGTGAGCACGCGCCCCGTGCAGGTACGGGAAAGAGCCGCCTTCCACGGGCGCTCGAGCGCCGGCACCACGCAGCTCAGCACGGCCGCCGTGGGCACGAGCGCGCCGGGCATGCCCGCATCAGCCGCCAGCGCGGCCATGACTTGAGCGAGACGCATACGCGCTTCGTCGGCCGTAATGCTCGATGGCGTCGTGATCTCGCACGTCGCAAGCGGGCATTCCTGCGCCGCGGCCGAATCCTCTGCAAACAGGCCAAAGCGAATGAACGTGTTATCCACGTCGACCGTCAATATATATGCGCACCCATTAAGCATCGTCGGCGCTCCTTTCGTCTGCCCAGCAGTATATCGCCTACCTAAACCAGTCATCCCAAAATGACTAGGTTGCGGCTATACTGATGCGCGGTCGTTTGCGAGCTCACGCGACGGCCTTTGGTAACCCGACTTCCCGCGCCGCATCCGTAGCGGCGCTCCCGGGGGAAGCGGATATACGCAAAGGAGTTCAATATGAGCAATCCCTCGAACCGCGCCTCGATGCGCGGGCAACTCACGCTGCGCGGTGTCGTCATCGGCGTCCTTGGCTGCGTGATCATCACGGCAAGCTCGGCCTACACGGCCCTCAAGATGGGCGCCCTCCCCTGGCCAATCATTTTCGCTGCCGTCATCTCGCTGTTCTTCCTGAAGCTCATGGGCAACGCCAGCCTCAACGAGGCCAACGTCACCCACACCATCATGTCCGCGGGTGCCATGGTCGCCGGCGGCCTGGCGTTTACCATCCCGGGCGCCTGGATGCTGGGCTATGCCGACCAGATCAGCTGGCTCGACATGTTTATCGTGGCGCTCGCCGGCACCATCCTGGGCCTGCTGGCCACCGCGCTCATCCACCGTCACTTTATCGTGGACGCCGCGCTGGAGTTCCCCACCGGCAACGCCGCAGCTCAGACCCTACGCGCCACCGAGGCCGGCGGCAAGACCGGTAAGCAGCTCTTTGGCTCCATGGCCATCGCAGGCATCTACAGCGTGCTGCGCGACGCCCTGGGCGTGGTGCCCAGCATGCTGTGCACGCTCAACATCCCCGGCGTGACCTTTGCCATCTACAACTCGCCCATGCTGCTGTCCATCGGCTTCCTCGTGGGCTTCGCCCCGGTCGCTTTCTGGTTTGCCGGCGCCCTGTTGGGCAACTTTGGCATCATCCTGGGCGGCACCGCTGCCGGTCTGTTCGACGTTATGACTGCGCAAGGCATCGTCAAGTCCCTGGGCATGGGCCTCATGATGGGCTTTGGCGTCGCCGTCGTCCTCAAGGACATCCTGCCGCAGGTCGCCGGTATCGTCCGCGGTCTTGCCGCCGACAGCTCCACCGACACCGACGAGCAGTCGCTCATCTCGGGCTCCCTTAAGCTCGACGCCGGCACCATCGGCCTGGGCGCTGCCGCCATCGCCGTGATCATCGCCATCGTGCTTGACCTTGGTCCCGTTCCGGCCGTCATCGTGACGCTGTTCACCTTTGTCACCACCATCATGAGCGCACAGAGCTGCGGCCAGACGGGCATCGACCCCATGGAGATCTTTGGCCTCATCGTTATGCTCATCGTGGCTGCCTTTGCACAGATCGCTCAGGTCAAGCTGTTCTTTATCGCCGGCATCGTAGCCGTGGCGTGCGGCCTTGCGGGCGACGTCATGAACGACTTTAAGGCCGGCGCCGTGCTGGGCACCAACCCGCGTGCTCAGTGGATCGGCCAAGCCATCGGCGGCATCGTGGGCGCCCTGGTCGCCGCCGCTGTCATGGTCGCGCTCGTCACCGCCTACGGCCCGGACGCCTTTGGCCCCGACAAGAGCTTTGTTGCCGCGCAGGCAAGCGTCGTCGCCACCATGGTCTCGGGCATCCCGAGCGTGCCGTGGTTCGTTGGCGGCTTTATCGCCGGCATCGTCATGTACTGGCTCGGCATTCCGGCCATGATGATCGGCCTGGGCGTGTACCTGCCGTTCTACATGTCACTCACGGCATTCCTGGGCTCCTGCGTCAAACTCGCCTACGACAAGTGGTCCGCCCACCGCGACGCCACCGCTGGTCTTTCCGACGAGGAGAGGGCTGCCAAGGACGCCGCCTTCCAGGAACAGGGTCTGGTCGTTGCCAGCGGCCTGCTCGGCGGCGAGTCCATCGTCGGCGTTATCCTGGCGTTTGTCTCCGTGGGCTTAAGCCTGCTGGGCTAAGCTGAGCAGCTGCTCGACAGCAACCATATTGCCCACGATTTGCTCGGTCGGTAGCTTTCGCGGCTACCGACCGAGCTTTTTGATACCAACGCAAAGAAAGGCCGGCGCGCTGCGTTTAACAGCGCGCCGGCCTTATCGGTTAAGCTATCGAAGCGTTCCTGCTATGAACCGAAGTTCGTTGCAGAATCTACGCCCGGATCACTACATGTGCTTGCGACGACGATCGCCCAGCGTCACGCCCGCGGCCACGAGGGTGATACCGCCGATGACGAACACCTCGCCCGCAAGCGCGGAGTTGTCGCCGGTCTGGGCAAGCGCGGCCGACGTTGCCTTCTTCTTGGCGACAGGAGCCTTTGCAGCAGCCTGCGCAACCTGAGGCTTGGCCTGCGGCTCAGCTTTGGGATGATACTTGTCGTACTCGGCCTGCGCGGCAGCCAGGGCATCCTTGGCATCGCCAAGCTCGGCAAGCGCGGCGGCATAGGCGTCGTTGGCATCGGACAGCTTGGCATCGGCATCGCTCAGAGCAGCCTTGAGGCCAGCGGCGGCATCGACGGCGGCCTTATAGCGTGCGTAGGCAGCGTTCAGCTTGACCAGCTTCTCGTTGCCCGTCGTGCCCGCGGCAAGGGATGCCTTGTGGTCGACAGCCTCAAGATCAGCCTTGAGCGCCTCGTCGTTGGCAAGCTCGGCCTTGGCCTTGACGATATCGAAGTTCGCATCGACGACGGCTTCGTTGGCGGCCTCGAGCTGCTTCTGGGCATCGGCGACACTGGCGACGGCAGCGTCATAGGCGGCCTTGGCGTCGTCGACCGCCTTCTGGGCGCCGGCGAAGCGCTCGAAGGCCTTGTTTGCGGTGGCAAGCTCGCCCTCGGCGGCCTTGGCCTTCGCCTGTGCGTCGGACAGGGTCTGCGTCTTGGCGGCAACTGCCTGCTTGGCGCCCGAAAGAGCGGTCGCGGCGTGCACATCTGCGGCCTGAGCCTTGTCAACGCCAGCCTGGGCAGTGTCGTCGGCCTTCTTGGCATCGTTAAGCGTGCCCTGCTTGTTCGCAAGATCCGTCTTGGCGGCATCGCACTTGGCGGCAAGGTCCTTGACCGAAGCGGTGGCGTTGTCATACGCCTCGTTGGCCTGATCGGACTTTACCTTGGCGGCGTCGCGGGCGCTGCGAGCCTTCGCCTTGTGAGCAGCGGCCTCGGCTGCCTTCGTCTTGCTGTCAGCAAGCGTGGCGTTTGCCTTATCGAGAGCTGCCTGGGCAGTAGTGGCCTCGCCCTTGGCGGCGTCGAGCTTGGTCTGGGGCGTCTTGACGTCGACACCCTTGAGTTTGGCTTCGGCGGCGTCGTATGCCGTCTTCGCGGCGGCGGTGCCGGACTTAGCCTTCTCGTACTCGCCCTTGGCGGTGTTCACGTTCGTGTCAGCCGCGGTATAGGCGTCTTGTGCGTCTTTCTGATTATTGAGAGCAGCGAGATATGCCGTATCGGCCGTGCCCAGCGTCTTCTGCGCCTCTGCCAGCTTGTTCTGAAGCTGCTTCAGCTGCTCCTTCTGCTCCTGCGTGCCGCCTGCATTGTAGGCGGAATCGATGTAGTCGTTCAGGAGCTTCTTGAACTCGGAGACTGTGAAATCAGCCTGAGTGTCATCAGCGCTGTAATCGAAGATGGTTACCTCGGAATCGGTGTTTTTACCGCTACCCGTCGCGATGCCGATAGCCACCGTAGCGGAATCGATAATGTTGAGATAGTGCCCGCAGCCGTCTCCTCTTTCCTTACCGTTCTCATCTTTTGTACCGGAATAGACATCGCGATAGTTTTGGTAGATATAGTACGAATCATAGCGATGAGCCATGAGATCTTTGCCAACCTCGCTATCCGCACCGTTCTTTTTAATCCAATTCTCGTAATTAACCTTCTCCTGAGTGTAGAGACCAGTATAGGGCCAGCCTAGGGTGTCCTCAGTCTCGCCGCCGGTATATGCACCGCCACCGCCAGCAAGATTTTCACCGTTATCCGAGTAGCAGTTCGAGTGTCCCCAGTGGTTCGACGAATATGATGCATTAAGGGCGGCGGCCACAGTCATGCGGAGGCTGACGCTGAGCGCCGACTGGCCGTTCGCCTTGCGGAGGTTGTTCTGGGTGTCGAGATATGTCAGGGCGTTTCGCATCTGCTCCAAGGAAAGCGGGTTGGTGTCGCGAGACATGTCCTGATCGACGTAATCGTCATACCACTCGGCCTTGTCATCGGCGCCGGTCAACGTCGATACGGCATCCTGGGCGTTCTTTTTCTGCGTGGCTGTGAACTGGCTGCCGCCGATGATGTAGTTCATGAAGCCGAACATACCCTGGCTGATGGCATTCTGGTCTACGGTCATGTTCGACTTGAGGTCGGCAATCTGCTGGTTAAGCTTCTCGACCTCGGCATTCGCGGTGTCGTATGCCTTCCTGGCGGTATCGGATTCAGCGCATGCCGTCTCCCACTCGCTGTGCTTCTGCTGACGGACCTCGACGAGTCGGTCGTACTCCGCCTTCTTGTCGGCTTCGGTCTGCTGGGCCTGCTCGTATGCCGTCTTCGCGGCGTCACGCTTACTGGCCGCGTCCTTGTACTCCTTGTTTGCCGCATCGTATGCAGACCGGGCAGATGCCACGGCAGCGTTGGCGGCGTTGGCCTTCTCCTGCGCGGCGGTGGCGGTATTCTGGGCCGCCTGCAGGTTCGCCTGGGCGGTAGCGTCGGCATCCGTCGCGGCATTGAGCTCCGCCTGCGCGGTCTTAAGCTCACCAGCGGCGGCCTTCTCGGCGGCTTCAAGCGCACTCAGGTCAACACCCGTACCCGAGACGGCAGCATCGAGCGCGGCCTGCGCCTGGTTGAACTTCTGCTGGGCGTTATCGCGCGCGGTGGTTGCGGCTGCGAGAGCAGCGGCAGTCTCCTGCTTCTTGGCCTGGGCAGTCGTCAGAGCGGCCTCAGTGTCCTTCTTTTCCTGCTGGGCGCTAGCCTCGGCAGCCTTGGCCTGGTCCAGATTGGCCTGTGCAGTAGCAACGGCCTTATTGGCGTCATCGAGCTTTGCCTGTGCGTCCTCGACGGCCTTCTTGGCGGCCTCGTACTCGTCCATACCCATGGCCTCGAGCTTGGCCTGGGCATCATCGAGGGCCTTCTTGGCCTCATCCTGCTTTGCCTTGGCGTCCTTGAGCGCCTGGGTCTTATCCTCGACACTCTTGTTGGCTTGATCGAGCTGATCGTTCAGGTCGCCCAGCTTCTTCTGCTGCTGCTCGGTCTTTTCGACGGCGGCTTTGAGCTCGTCAATCTTCTCCTGGAGCGCGGCGACTTCTGCTGCGTTCTGCTCGATTTCGTTGTCGCTCACAGCCTGCGAGGCCTGATTCTTTTGCTGCTGCGCCTGCTTTTGAGACTGGCCCGCCGCGTCGGCCTTCTTCTGGGCGGCATCGTAGGCGGCCTGAGCGTCCTTGAGCTGCTTTGCCGACTCCTCGGCCAGCTGGGCAGCCGTCTTTACGACCGCTTGGTTACCGGCGGCAACGGTATTCTCTACAGAACTACCCCCCCCCCTGAACAGAATCGCCGTTATCGGTTGACGGTGCGGCGATTGCCGCCAGCGGCGACATGAGCGGCTGAGCGATGAGGCCCGCCGTCAAAACGGTTGCGACGGCGCGGTTGGCAACGCCCTTGACGTTGACGGCCTTGGCCCGAGGCTCAAAGTGTTGTGGACTGTAGTTTGCCATGGCTTTCTCCCTTTGACACGGATGTATCCATACGTATCAAACAGTAGCTGTCGATTTTTGAATTCTGTTGCGCAACATTGGCGACCAGCGTTTTTTTGAAATTCACGCTCTCGTGCTTCACAGTTTCGTCACATTTGAAGGAGCTGGTGCATCATATTCCCGCGGGATGGAATTGAGCCTGTGATTTGCATTTGCTCCCGCGTCATCCGCCCTATCGGATTCCGCATCAAACAGACACCCCGCCCGCCACGGTGTAGAGTTAGGACAACGGGCGCGTTGCGCGGACCGCGCTGGAACGAGGTGGACATGGAACTCGACAAACAACAGATCAAGCGACTACGCGAACGCCATCACCGGCGCCACGGCATCCACCCTGCCCATAGTGAGGTCATGGAGAACGCCGGCCGCTTCCTCAAGCGCGCATTCAACATTCGCGAAGGTCGCGCGCCCTACCACGTAATTCGCAAGCGCTTTGTAAACGGGGCGCGCCTGACCGGCTCTCACCTGTGCATCCTCATCATCGCCATACTTATCGCGAGCATCGGCCTCGATATCGACTCGGACATTGCCATCGTGGGCGCCATGCTCATCTGCCCGCTTATGGGATCGGTCCTTGCCATGGCATATGGCATCGCCACGCTCGACCGCGAGATTACCGTCGAAGCCGTCGCCGGCCTTGCGCTGCAAATGGCCTTTTGCCTGGTCACGTCCACGTTGTACTTTAAGCTCTCGCCCCTTGGCACCACCACGGCCGCCATCATCGACAATTCGACACCGACTGTGTGGGACCTTGCCGTCGCGCTCGCGGGCGGCTTTGCGGGCGGCCTGGGCAACTCGCGCGACCAGGAACCCGCCACGCTCATCGCCGGCGTGGCCGTGGCGACCGCGCTCATGCCGCCCCTGTGCGCGGCGGGCTACGGCATCGCCATCGCAAGCGGGTCACTGTTTCTCTCGGCGTTTTATGAGTTTGGCATCAACGTGGTCTTTATCGCACTGGCTGCCGAAGCCGTGCTGCTTCTTTTGCGCGTGCCGCTCAAGCGCGACCTGAACGGCGACGGCATTGTGACAGCCGAGGAAAATGCCGAGGTCGATGAGCTGTCACGCAAGGTGCGCCGCCACATTATCGTGGGCACGGCGATCTTTGCCATCCCCTGCATCGTAATGACGGCGGGCTCCATTGGCTCGGCGCAGGCCGGCGTGCAGGACGGCTACGGCGTCACCGAGACCACGCGCGAGCTTGCCGCGGTGCTGCCGGGCTTTAAGGATTACACCGTCGCCGTCGAAACCTCGACCACCGAAGGCGACGAGGAGGGCATCGTCGAGCGCGAGATTGTCGCCCATGTGACGACAAGCGAGGCGCTTGGGGCACACGACCGTCACGTCGCCCGCAAGCTCATCAACCTCAATGTGCCCGAACTCGATCGTGTGGAGTTTGATGTGGAGTAATGCGGAGCATGGGATGGCTCCCGCGCACAGGCGCAAGTCGCGGCGAGGCTCAGACGCGACGCAGGCACATGCAAAAAGCGGGACGTAGTTCACGTCCGCGCCCCGCTCGCTGTTTTATTGCCGTGAATCAGACGTCCGCATCGACATCGCCAGACTCCACCGTAAACGCCGGATCGGTGCTCACAAGATAAAATCGGGTCACCTTAGTATTTCTAATTAGGTAAATCTGCCCTTGATTGCGTCGGCGCGATATATATGCAACGTGAACCGTGCCGAATTCTTCGCCGTTTTCCTTCTTTAATACCAGGATATTGGGATCGTCCGTACGCTTAAACTGCCCGTCAACGCAGCTGCCGTCTTTGTCGACCAGTTGCCACCGATGGTTATCCTCTTCAAGAAAGGCCAGGGTTTCCAGACTCGTCTTGTCGTCCCGATAGTAACCGTCAATGGCAAACCCTTCGGAAGCGCATTCCCGCATATAGGACGTTTCTCGGCTTATAGCAAACAGCCCTGTAACGCCCAGGAGCACAGCCAAGCAGACCACTGCAAGGGTTATCAAAATAGCACGGCGACCCATGTTAGCCCAACCGATAGTTGTTTAACGGAGCGTGAAACATACCTGGAACCTCCGATATTAGGGGGAACGTCGCCAGCAGGCTGGCGACAACTATATGTTTCTAACATCAAACCATATGGCTGCCACTCGCGGAGGGGGCAACGGCGAACGGCGTGTTTTCATACTCCATTGGTCAAACCTAAGCGCAGCGCTACAGCTCGTACTTGTACACGCGGTAGATGTACTTCTCGGCTTCCATCTCGTAGGTGGCGATGGGTAGACCGTAGCGGTCGTCTCGTCGTTTGGCAGATAGGTCACACTGTGCTGGCCTGCGTTGAGCGAAAAATCGCCTTGGGCCTGCAGTAACTTGTCCTCAAAGCCCGAACCGGCCCAGAAATCGGGCAAGCCCACGGAAGGCTGTAGCAAGGTCATTTGCGCAACATATGTCCAGCAAAAACGGGTGGTAGCCGGTACGGCCACCACCCGTTTGTCTCATATCTAGCCCATAGCAGGCAAGCTACTTCTTAATGCCGCGTCCCAGGCGCTCAGCGACCGACGCCACAGCACTCTCATCGACCGAGCCGCAGCTCACGCAGCCATCATGGGCACGCATCTGGCCGGTGACCTCGTCCATCGTGAGCGGCGCCACCTTCTCGAGCTTAAAGCCCTTGCCGGCGCGCATGTTCTCCTTGGCCACGCTAATCATGAGCTTAATACGGTTGAGCTGGTTGACCTCGGACGCGCCGGGGTCGTAGTCCACCGCGACGATGTTGCTCTCGGGGTGCTGGCGGCGCAGCTCCTTAATCACGGCCTTGCCCACCACGTGGTTGGGCAGGCACGCGAAAGGCTGCGTGCAGATGATGTTGGGCGCACCGTGATCGATCAGGTCGAGCATCTCGGCCGTGAGCAGCCAGCCCTCGCCCATGTTGTTGCACACCGAAAGCACCGTGCGGGCCTTGTCGGCCATGGTGCCGATGCGCTCGGGTGCCTCGAAGCGGCGGGACTTTTCGAGCATCTCCTCCACCGGTGTGCGCATCCAGTCCACGAGCTTGATGAGCGCCTGCATACCAGCGCGCGTGGTAGCAGAGCTTCCCAGCTCGTCCTTCTGTAGCTCGGCGTTACTCATGGAGTACAGGAAGAAGTCGAGCAGGCCCGGCACCACAGCCTCGCAGCCCTCGCGCTCAATGACATCGACCACGTGGTTGTTGGCCGTGGGATGGAACTTGACCAGGATCTCGCCAACCACGCCCACGCGCGGCTTGGTGCCCTCGCCCACGAGCGGCATGGTGTCGAACGCGCGGATGGCCTCGCGGCACAGCTTGGTGTAGTTGTGGCGGTTGAACTTAGGCGCCAGCTTGCGGGCACGCGCCATGTACTCCTCGTAGAGCGCGTTGGCGGCACCGGGCGTGGCCTCGTACGGACGGCAGCGGTAGAGCATCTGCATCATCACGTCGCCAAAGAGCACCGCGTAGACCGCCTGCTTGAGCAGCGCCGGCGTAATCTTAAAGCCAGGGTTGTCCTCGCCGAGCGCCACGGCCGAAAGCGAGATCACCGGGATCTCGGGGTGACCGCTCTCGCGCAGGGCCTTGCGGATGAGTGCGATGTAGTTGGTGGCACGGCAGCCGCCGCCGGTCTGGCTGATAACCACAGCGGTCTTGGACAGGTCGTACCGACCGCTCTCGATGGCCTCCATAATCTGGCCCGTCACCAGGATCGACGGGTAGCAAATGTCATTGTTCACATAGCGCAGACCGGCCTCGACGGCGTCGTGATCGGTCGAGGGCAGCAGCTCCAAGTTGTAGCCAGCACCACGGAACACCTCTTTGACCAGGTCAAAGTGGATCGGCGCCATCTGCGGGCACAGGATGGTGTAGCCCTCCTCGCGCATCTGCTCGGTAAAGGGCACCTTGGGCCACGCGGTCGATGCGCTCTCACGCTGAGCCTCAAACGTGTACTTGCGGCTCGCGAACGCGGGGGCGTCCGTGGAGGGCGCCACCGGCGCGGCATCGCCCTGCTCGTAGGCCTCGCCCGCGGCCGTGGCCTCGGCCAAGCGCTCGGCCTCCTGGTCCTTGAGCGCTGCCATGAGCGAGCGGATACGGATACGCGCGGCGCCCAGGTTGGACACCTCGTCAATCTTGAGCACGGTGTAGATCTTGCCGCTGGCTTCCAGAATCTCCTGCACCTGATCGGTGGTCAGGGCGTCCAAGCCGCAGCCGAAAGAGTTGAGCTGGATCAGGTCCAGGTCGTTGCGCATCGTCACAAAACGGGCGACGGCGTACAGGCGGCTGTGGTACATCCACTGGTCAACAACGCGAATCGGACGCTCGGGCTTTACCAGATGCGCGAGCGAATCCTCGGTAAAGACTGCAAAGCCAAAGCTCGAGATAAGCTCGGGCAGGGCATGGTTGATCTCGGGGTCGTTGTGGTAGGGACGGCCGGCGAGCACGATGCCGTGACCGCCATGGTCCTCGACCCACTTAAGAGCCTCCTCGCCCATGGTCTGGATGTCCTCGTGGAAGCGCGCATCGGCCTCAAAGGCAGCGTTGACGGCGGCATCGACCTCGGAGCGCGTGATCTTGGGTCCACGCACGCGACCGCGACCGGCTTGTGCATCGGCCACGCGGTCGACGGCGAGCACCTGGTACAGACGGCGCTTGAGCTCGGTCTTGTCGTGATAGGGCACAAACGGGTACAGGAACTCGATATTCTGCTCGCGGATCTCGTCGATGTTGAGCGCCAGCGCCGTGGGGTAGCTCATGACGATGGGGCAGTTGTAACAGTTGCCGGCGGTCGGATCCTCCTTGCGCTCCCAGCGCACGCACGGCATCCAAATGAAGTCGACATCGCGGTCGATGAGGTTCATCACGTGGCCGTGGCTCATCTTTGCCGGGTAGCACACGCTCTCGGACGGCATGGACTCGATGCCCGCCTGGTAGGTCTTCTTGCTCGACTGGTCGGACAGCTGCACGCTAAAGCCCAGGCGCGTAAAGAACGCATGCCAGAAGGGGTAGTTCTCGTACATGTTGAGCGCACGGGGGATACCCACGGTACCACGCGGGGCCTCGTCGGGGCTCAGCACCTCGCGGTTAAAGAGCAGCTCGTTTTTCTTTTTGAAGAGGTTGGGGGCCTCGGTTTTCTGCTTTTTGTGGCCAGCACCCTTCTCGCAGCGGTTACCGGTAATGAAGCGCCTGCCGCCGCCAAAATCGTTGACGGTGAGCTGGCAGTTGTTGGAGCAACGGCCGCAGCGGACATGCTTTTGCGTCACGGTGAGGTGCGCGATGTCCTCGGCAGAAAGGATGGTCGAGGTGCCGTCGGCGCCGGCGCGATCGCGGGCGAGCAGGGCCGCACCGTAGGCGCCCATGCAGCCGGCGATGTCAGGGCGCACGGCATGAACGCCGGTGAGCTGCTCGAACGCGCGCAGCGTGGCATCGGACATAAAGGTGCCGCCCTGAACGATCACCTGGCTGCCGATCTCCTTGGGGTCGCGCAGCTTAATGACCTTGAACAGGGCATTCTTGATGACGGAATAGGACAGGCCGGCCGCGATGTCGCCCACCGTGGCGCCTTCCTTTTGCGCCTGCTTGACGCGCGAGTTCATAAAGACTGTGCAGCGGCTGCCCAGGTCGACCGGAGCCTTGGCATGGATGGCAGCGTTGGCGAACGCGCGCACGTCCATGTTCATAGAGACCGCGAAGCTCTCGATAAAGCTGCCGCAGCCCGACGAGCAGGCCTCGTTGAGCATGATGTGCTCGATGACGCCGTCCTTGACGCGCAGGCACTTCATGTCCTGTCCGCCAATGTCCAGAATGAACTCGACGCCGGGCAGGAACGCCTTGGCGCCGCGCAGGTGCGCGACGGTCTCGATCTCGCCGGAATCGGCCTTGAGGGCCTCGATGAGCAGCGCCTCGCCGTAGCCCGTGGTAGTCACGTGGCCGATGGTGCAACCGGCGGGAATGTGGTTGTAGAAATCGGCCATGATGACCTTGGCCGTGCCCAGGATGTCGCCGTTGTTGTTGCCGTACCAGGTGTGCAGCAGCTGACCGTCCTCGCCCACGAGCGCGGCCTTCATGGTGGTGGAACCGGCGTCGATGCCGATGAACACGCGGCCGGTGTAGCCTTCGAGTTTGCCCTTGGGGACGACTTCCTGGTCGTGGCGGGTTTTGAACTCGGCGAAGTCCTCGTCGGTGGCAAAGAGCGGATCCAGGCGCTCGACCTCGGCACCCTGTGTGTCACCCAGGGCATCGATAGACTCGATGAGCTGCGGGAACGTGCTGAGCTTGTTGGACTCATGCGCCATGGCGGCGCCGCTCGCCACAAACAGGTGGGCGTTTTGGGGCACAATGCGGTGCTCCTCGTCCAGGTTGAGCGTGAGGTAGAAGCGATGGCGCAGCTCGGAGAGATACTGCAGCGGGCCGCCCAGGAAGGCGACGTTGCCGCGGATGGGACGGCCGCACGCCAGGCCCGAGATGGTCTGGGTCACGACGGCCTGGAAGATGGAGGCGGCCACGTCCTCGGGGCGGGCGCCCTCGTTGAGCAGCGGCTGGACGTCGGTCTTGGCAAAGACACCGCAGCGGCTAGCGATGGGATAGATGGTGGTGGCGTTGGCCGCGAGTTCGTTAAGGCCGCTGGCGTCAGTGTGCAGCAGGGTTGCCATCTGGTCGATGAACGCGCCCGTGCCGCCGGCGCAGGTGCCGTTCATGCGCTGCTCGATGCCGTTGTCGAAGTAGATGATCTTGGCGTCCTCGCCGCCCAGCTCGATGGCGACGTCGGTGGCCGGGATGAGGGTCTCGACGGCACGCTTGCTGGCGATGACCTCCTGGACAAACTCCAGGTCGAGCCACTGGGACAGCAGCAGGCCGCCCGAGCCGGTAATGGCGCAGGTCATCTGGGCCGTCGGCAGCACGGTCGCAGCGCCCTCGAACAGGTCGCGGGCACAAGCGCGGACGTCGGTGTGGTGGCGCTGGTACTTGGCGTAGACGATCTGGTTGTCGTCGTTGAGCACGGCAAGTTTAACGGTGGTGGAGCCCACGTCGATGCCCAGGTGCAGGTTGCCGTGGGCGGCCTCGGGGTTGAAGATTGCGCCTTCGGGGGCCTGGGCGGCGGTGGCGACTGCGGGCTCGGTGGCGGCGGGCTCGGTGACGACGGACGTCTCCCCTGCCGCGTTCTTGGCATCGGCAACTGCCTCGGCAACTTTCTCGGCAGCAGCGGTCGCGGCCTTCTGCGCGGCATCCACTACGGCGGGTGCAGCCTCACGCGCGGCAGCGACCATACGGTCCTTGATGCCCTCGACGAGTTTGCTCATTGTCTCTCCTCTTAGTTGTTGGACTCGACGGTTGCGGCGGTGTCGGCCGCGTCCTCGAGCTGCAGGTTCAATAGCTTCAAGCCGTATTCCGGCACGTTGATATCGATGGGTTGGCCATATAGGTCGCCGGGACGCACAAAGGCGATAACCGTCATAATGCGCGCCATGGCCTCGGGCGATTCGGTGAGCCCACGCTCAAACCAGCGCTGAATCAGGCCGACTTCGGCACTCACGACGTAGGTAACGTAGTAGTCAAAGAACGTGCCCAGCGCCAGGCCCAAAATGCCCGTCTGCGCACGCGGCACTACCGCCTCACGCGCGGTATCGATAATCCTTTTAATGAAGGCCTGGTCGCCGCCCGGACCCAGCAGCGCACCGATTAAGTCGCGGTTGGCCGCAAGATAACGCAGCAGCTCAACCGAACCGGGCGCCGGCTCGAGCTCATCGATGTTGTGATAGAGGTCGGGCAGCTGAGCTGCGGTGATGAGCTCAATGCGCTCACGGATCTCGGCCAGCAAGCCGTCCTCGATTTGATTGATAAAGTCGGGGATATCGCGGTAGTGCGAATAGAACGTGCGGCGCGTAAGGCCAGCGCGCTCGGTGAGCGACGCGACATTAATGCGCGAAAGGTCGCCGCTTTCGGCAAGCTCGCTGGCAAGTGCCTGGCGAAGGGCACGCTGCGAGCGAAGGGACCGGCGGTCGCATTTTTCGAGCTGGGACAAGCGTCCTCCTTGTTACTCAACCTGTACGCTATTGCACAGTGCGAGTATTATTGCACACCGTGTGCATCAACACGTAAAGGCAATATTTGGAATGTGACGAAGGGGCAGCCTCTTTGTCACATCCAGCGACCGCCTAGGTTGTGCCGGTTGTGCCAGGCTTTTAGAGCGGCATTACCGATTGTCCAAAATGTCATTCGTGGGTAGAATAGTGTCGACGGCAGCCCAAGTTCTGGAAAGCTGGGCAGCGCCGTTGTTTGCATTAGGGGGTCAACGCCTTAGCGGCGGCGACCCCTTCTGTTGCGCTTCGAACGCTGCTTGAGTGCCTCGGAAAGGCCGACAAGCGCCGTGAAGAACGAGACCAAAGCGGTCAGAAGTCTCACGAAATCAATCAAATCGGTCATGGGCATCACCTCCCGTCAGATGGAGGGCGCTGCCCGGCACATGGAACTGCCGCCAACAGCATCAATTCTATCAAAGCGCAGTTAGGTATGCGAATGTTTGTTCGCATTTCAGAAGATCGGAGCTCGGGTATGGCGAAGGAACAGTTCCTTTGCCATACCCGAGCTTGTCGCCGAACTGCTACCTACATTTTTCGAGTTATTCGGCCACGCTGCTGGTTCTGTATAAATGCACCACCGGGATTATCTGAAAGTTTTTGTCCTTATTTGAGCGCATACATGCCCATTTGTGCACTTACGTCACCGAATCAAACACCATTAGAGGTATGAATGTTCCTGAGAGGGCATCTTTAGCCATTTAACGACCTCCGACAGGCCGAATAACTCGAAATTTGTTGGTGGCGAAAGCGTAACAGTCCTATACGCCAAAAGCCGGCATCTCCCATGTGACAAAGGGGCTGTCCCTTTGTCACATTATTCGATGACGGTGCGGGAGTTTTGCTTGTGCATGGTGGCGAGCATGTGTTTGGGGACGGCGTGGACCATGCAGCTACCGATAGTCGCGCTCGCGGCGGCCTTGGCCGCGTCACTGCCATTCTTGGTGGCATAGCTGTGACGGAAACGCTTGAGCATGGCGATGTCGTTGCCGCCGTCGCCGTAAACCGCGACCTCGTCCTCGGCAATACCGTAGTAGCCCGCCAGCCAGGCCACGCTCTCACCCTTGTTGCACGCCACGTCCGTGATCTCGAACATCACCGGATCGAACGGCGCGTTGACCACACGGTCCGAGCGCTCGGCCAAATACGCCTTAAGGTCGCGCTCCAGCTCGAGCGAGGTCACGCGGCAGTTGATTTTGCACACGTCATGACGCAGGATGTCACCGATCGACTGGTCGAAATACTGTTCCTCGTGATACCCGCCACGTGCACGCATGCCGCGCATCACGATGCGCTTGATAGGACTGTCCTTTTTAAAGCCCGCCTGGTGCATCTCGAACGAACCGCTCGAGAACATGCCGTCGGGCGTGGAGCAGTCGAAGCAAATGTCCGGGAACGCCTTGAGCAGCTCCTCGGTAACCTGCGGGTCGATGGTCCAGGTCTTGAGCACCTCACCATGGCTGTCGCGCACGATGGATCCGTTGGAGCAGCAGGCGTCGAGTGCCAGACCTGTGAAGCCATGCTCGCCGATCGGCAGCGTCGAGCGTCCGGTCGCGGGAACCACATGCAGGCCGGCTTCGGTCAGCTCGCGAATGGCGCGGCGGATGGTTCCGTCGGCCTCGTGTAGGGCATTCAGCAGCGTTCCGTCTAAGTCACTCGCAAACATCTTGATCATGGGCATGCCTCTCCTTCGTCTGCACGATATTGTAGACGAGAACGGGCGCGCCCCAAGAGAGGCACGCCCGTCAGGCGAAAGATTGTCCTACACCGCGGCGGGGCCATGTTCGCCGGTGCGGATGCGGATAACCTCCTCGGCCGGCTCGACCCAAATCTTGCCGCCTCCAACGGCACCGCAATCTTGGAAACGGCGCGGCAACGGGCGCGAAACCAACGGGAAATACGCGAGCAAGGAAGCCGCGAGCGCGCCCGTCCCGGCTAGCGCCGAAACAGCTCGCGGGCTCGGTCGCGGAGGTCGGTAGCTCGGATGACGCCCTCGTAGCGGTTGATGCGCAAGCGCGGGAAGGCATTGAAGAAACGCAGGTCGCGTCGGCTGAGCGACACGCTTGGCACCGGACGGCTCATGCGCTTGCCGGCAAGGCGACGACTGAGCGACGGACGCGGCATGTTCGGCGCGGCATCGGCCACGCGGCGGGCAGCGAGCGCCAGGCCGCGAGCACCATCCGAGATAAACGTCGGCATCGAAGCCTTCTCGCGCAGGGCATCGAGCGTCGCGTCGCCCAGCTCCGCCAGCCACGCGTTAACGGCACGGCTGCGGATGTGCGTCTGTGCCACCGAGTCGATCGCCGAATCGGGAATACGTTCGAGCATGGAGTCTGACGCATCGGCAAGCGACTCATTGATGCGGTCGGCAAGGTCGGCCCGGACGCGCTCCAACTGATCGGACAGACGCCGCCAGCTCGCCAACGAGCACACCGCGTCGACCATCATCGCGACCGCGACGATAAAGGCGGACAGCCGCACAATCAGCACCGGCAGATGGGCAAGCAGGCCCAACACCGCCGGCTCCACCACGCGACAAATGCACAACGCACCCAGGCCAAACGCGCATGCCCAGTACAGACAGATGCGTCCGTGCAGGTTAAACGGCAGGTGCGAATAGTCCCAAAAGCGAGCGCCTGTTGTTTTTTCCAGCAGCACGCCCACGCTGTACTCAATCACGCTGCATACGAGCGCTGCAGCGACAAACTGGCTCGACGCGTCAGGAATTCCGCGCAACAGCAGCCAGCAGGCAATGCCGCCCGCGCCATAGATGGGGCAACACGGTCCCAGCAAAAAGCCGCTGTTGGCAAAGCGTCCGTGGTTGAGCATGGCGCAGACCGTCGATTCCCATGCCCAGCCGCAAAACCCGTAGAAGGCGAACGAGAGCACCAGTGCCGAAAGCGGACAGGCGGCAAGCGTCGCGCCGTCAAATGCCATGTCGATCGCGGTCCCCACCGTCTACCCTCTCCTCTTTTCACTCGAATCTTTGCTCGAGCCGTCGCTCGAGCCCTCGCTCAAATCGTTCGCGTCGTCTTTGCGCGGCAGACGGCCGGCGACCGTCTCGCGCAGCGCGCACCACTTATCAGCCAGACACACAATCCATGCCTCACGGCACGTCGGCGGCACCGGTACCAGCGGAAACATATGCCGCACGATAATATTCCGCTCGCGCGGCGTCAGCTCAAAATCCTCCTCGGCACGCGCCAGGGCAAAAAACGGATGTCGAAATCCGTGCAGGCGATGGCTTGGGTCGGGCTCGTGCCAATCGTAGAGAAAGTAATCGTGCAGCAGGGCCCCGCGCAGCAACGAGGCGCGGTCGACCGAGACACCGACGCGGCCCAGGCGCTCGGCAAAGGACAGGCTCGCCCGCGCTACCGAAGTCACATGTGCATAGACCGTCACGTCACCATGCTGGATAAACTCGTGTGTCAGGTCCAAGCGACCTGCCTGGGCCAGCTGGCGGGCGGCATCGTCGACCTCGCGCGCGATTTTCTCGGCACGAACGGCACTGGACATGCTGCCTCCTTCCAGCGGCTCACGGCGGCAAACCACGGACTGCACGCATTGAATAAAATCATCATCGAATTTACTAGTATGGCATCGGACAAAACGTTTTGCCCCGCCAGTTGGCGAATTACCGCGCCGCCGTCACATATCAAACGCCAAAATGTGCGAGACTGTTTTGTGCAATTGTGCCGGCCGAGGGAGCGCCGGCGCTCGATTCGCATGGAGTAACCCACAACGATGCTGCTTACGCAAACGACAACGCCCGAGGACGTCAAGGCTCTTAATCGCGCCGAGCTCCCGCAGCTCTGCGACGAGATTCGCCACGCCATCCTCGAAAGCTCCGCCGCTGTCGGCGGACACGTTGCCCCCAACCTGGGCGTCGTTGAGCTCACGGTCGCGCTCCATCGCGTGTTTAACTCCCCCACCGACAAAATTGTCTTTGACGTGTCGCACCAGACCTACGCCCACAAGGCGCTGACTGGGCGCGCGTACACCTATATCGATCCGGAGCGTTATGGTGAGGCTTCTGGCTTTGCCAATCCCGACGAGTCCGAGCACGACCTGTTTGCCATGGGGCATACCTCGACCTCGGTGAGCTTGGGCTGCGGCCTTGCCCACGCGCGCGACCTGGCGGGTGACACGTATAACGTCATTACCGTTATTGGCGACGGTTCGCTTTCGGGCGGCCTGGCGTTTGAGGGCTTTAACAATGCCGCCGAGCTCGACAGCAACCTGATCATCATCGTCAACGATAACGACCAGTCCATCGCCGAAAACCACGGTGGCCTGTATCGCAATCTGGCCGAGCTGCGCGCCAGCAACGGTGCCTGTGAGCGCAACGTCTTCCGCGCGATGGGGCTCGACTACCGCTATCTGGACGCCGGTAACGATGTGTTGGCCCTCGTCGACGCGTTGCAGGAACTGCGCAATATCGATCACCCCATCGTGCTGCACGTCTCCACCGCCAAGGGCAAGGGCTTTGAGCCAGCCCAGAGCGACCCGGAACGCTGGCACCACGTGGGTCCGTTTGACATGGCGACTGGGCGCAAGCTCTGCCCGGGCCATCCGAGCGAGCCCGCACCGCGCACCTATGCCGATATTACGGGCGAGGCGCTCAGCACCGCCATCGAGCGCGATTCGCAGGTCGTGGGCATCACGGCCGCCACGCCCTACATCATGGGCTTTACACCCGAGCTTCGCGCTGCGGCAGGTAAGCAGTTTGTCGACGTGGGCATTGCCGAGGAGCACGCCGTAACTTTTGCCACCGCGCTTGCGCGCTCGGGCGCCAAGCCAGTCTTTGGTGTGTACGGCACGTTTTTGCAGCGCGCCTACGACGAGCTGTGGCACGACCTGTGCCTCAACGATGCCCCCGCAACCATCTTGGTGTTTGGCGCCTCGATCTTTGGCACCACGTCCGAGACGCACCTCTCGTTCTTCGATATTTCCATGCTGGGCGCTCTTCCCAACATGCGCTACCTAGCGCCGGCCTGCATGGAGGAATATCTGTCCATGCTGAACTGGTCGCTCGACCATCGCGAACATCCTGTGGCGATTCGCGTGCCCGGCATTGGCCTGGTGAGCCGTCCCGACCTTGCGCCCACCGAAGACACCGACTACAGTGCCGTTCACTACAACGTGGTTCGCCAGGGTCGCGACGTAGCAGTGCTCGCACTCGGTGATTTCTTTGAGCTGGGCGAGCGCGTGGCAAACCGCCTGGCCGCCGAGTACGGCATCGAGACCACGCTCGTCAACCCGCGCTTTGCAACCGAGCTCGACCGCGAGTTCCTCGACAGTCTTGCCGCCGAGCATCGCGTTGTCGTCACCCTCGAGGACGGCATCTTGGACGGCGGCTGGGGCGAGCGCGTGGCGTGCTACCTGGCCTGCACGCCCGTGCGCACGCGCACCTTCGGCATCGCCAAGGGCTTCCCCGACCGCTACGACCCCAACGAACTGCTCGCGCAGAACGGCATGACGGTCGAGAACATGGCCGCCGAAGCCGTGAGGCTACTCAACGAGTAAGAAAACCTCCGCAAGGGAAGCGCCCCTGCGGAGGTTTTAATTTTTGCGACGCGATTATCTCAATCTGTAACATCCAGGGCCCGAATTCCCGTCTAACTGTTACAGATCGAGACAAGACGTCTTAGTCCCCGACGTTTGTCTCAATCTGTAACAGATAGAGACCTTTTGTCCGTCCAGATGTTACAGATCGAGACATTCGAATTCCCCTGAAGAGCAAATCTCGATCTGTAACAGTTGCTCGGCAAAAACGGCTGCAGATGTTACAGATTGAGACGAACCGCCAAAGTGTCCCCTTTGTGGTGGTTAGCGGTAGCTTAGCTTGAGAATTTCGACGACGTCGGGGTCGGTCAGCGTCACGGGGTCGTGGCTGAACAGGACGCCGTTGGTCGTCAGAGCGTTGTGCGCGATGGCCGGCAGCTCTTCGACCGTAATCCCCCACTCACTCATGGCGAGGTCGGCCACATGGCAAGCCTCCATCAGGCGCGTGAGCTCAATCACAAAATCGTGCGGATCATCCGCGGCGGCATTGCCCATCAGACGCGCCATGTCGATATAGCGCTCTGGTGCAACACCGTGATCGATCATCCACGTGTGGTAGGCACGGGCGATCATGATGAGGCCGGCGCCGTGCGGCAGGTCGTGATGATGCGCGCTCATGCCATGTTCAAGACCATGCGAGCCCGTGGTGCCCGAGGCATCCATGGCATAGCCGCCGAGCGTGTTGGCAAACGCAAGGCTCGAGCGCGCCTCCAGGTCATCGCCATTATTGATGCACGTAGGCAGCGCCGCGGCGGCTCGGCGGATGCCTTCGCGGCAAACCATGTCACCCATGGGCGTGTTGGTATTTGAGATGTAGCACTCAACGCAATGGAACAGAGCGTCGAATCCCTGATAGGCGGTCAGACGCGCCGGGACGCTCACCATGAGCTCGGGATCAACGATCGAAAGTACCGGGAACAGGCGCGGATCGCCCAGGCGAAGCTTCTCGTCATTGTCCTCGCAGGACAGGACACCGCCCGCATCGACCTCGGAGCCGGTACCCGCCGTGGTGGTTACGCAAACAAGCGGCAGCGGATCGTTGGGGATCGGCAGGCCGAGCGCAGTACCGCCATTCACAAAATCCCAGATGTCACCAAGGCATTCGTTACCCTCGGCATCGGTATGCGGGTTGGCCGCCACCGCGCAGATGCCCTTGCTGCCGTCCATGACCGAGCCGCCGCCGAGCGCCAGGACAAAGTCGCAGCCATGGGTGCGCGCCATCCAGCCACCCGCATTGACGGTCTCGCGCAGGGGATTGGGCTCAATGCGATCGAACAGCTCATGCGCCACGCCGGCGCGTTCGAGCTCGGCCTCCACGCGTCTCAGGTATCCAAAGCGCTTGGCCGAGTTGCCGCCGGTCGTAACGATGAGCGCTTTGGTGCCGGGCAGCTTCTTCGTGCCCAGCTCGCCCAACTTGCCCGCGCCAAACAGCACCTTGGTCGGTGCGAAAAACGAATAACCGTTCATACGCGATCTCCTTACTCATATATGTGTCGCGTTGCCGCCATTATAGCGACCGCCGCGAGCGGCCACGCCGTCCGCAAAACGCTATCTCAGCTGTAATAATCGACGCTTGCCCAGATAAAACCTGCCAAAATAAACCTGTCCCTTTTTGGTAGGTAGAATTACCCATAAGGTAAGTATGTTTCTGAGTTATTTCGTGTTGACCCATTTGAGCGCGATAGGGTATAACTCTACTCAACCGCTAGGGATTTTATTGAGAAAGGTGTTCTACCATGAGCAAGAACCTCTCCCAGCAGGTCGTTCTCGACCGCCGCGGCTTCGTTGCCGCCACCTTCGCAACCGTCGCCGGCCTTGGTCTTGCCGGCTGCTCTGACACCAGCGCCGAGGCCGACAAGGGTTCCGCCGCCGGCTCTTCCAAGGGCTCCGAGGATACCGAAGTTTCCGCCACGCTCGACGCTAAGGCATTCGACAAGCTCGTCGACAACGGCCCCAAGGCCGATGACGACGCCATCGCCGCCAGCACCTGGGCCACGGCCGTCAAGGACGCCGGCGTCTTTAAGATCGGTGGCGTTCAGACCTCCACGCTCTTCTCCCTCCTCAACGAGAAAGACGGTCAGACCCGTGGCTTTGACGCCGGCATCGCACAGCTCCTGTCCAACTACATTCTGGGCGAGAACAAGGTCGAGATCACCCAGGTGACCTCGGACACGCGCGAGTCCGTCCTGCAGAACGGCCAGGTCGACGCTGTCTTCGCCACCTACACCATCACTGACGAGCGCAAGAAGCTCGTCTCCTTTGCCGGTCCCTACTACTACACCCAGCAGGCTATCCTAGTGCTCGCCGACAACGACGACATCAAGAGCGTCGACGACCTGGCCGATAAGAACGTCGCCGTCCAGTCCGGCTCCAACGGCCCCGCCATTCTGGAGGAGTTCGCCCCCAAGGCCAGCCAGCAGGAGTTCAAGACCGACGAGGAGGCCCGTCAGGCACTCCAGCAGGGTCGCGTTGACGCCTACGTCATCGATAACAACATGCAGCAGAGCGCCCTGGTCCGCGAGCCCGGTAAGTACAAGATCGCCGGCAAGCCCTTCGGCAGCAAGGAGCCCTATGGCATCGGTCTGCCGCTCGATTCCGACGGCGTCGCCTTTGTCAACGACTTCCTTAAGAAGATCGAGGACGACGGCACCTGGACCGAGCTGTGGCAGATCTGCATCGGCGACCGCACGGGCGACACCAATGTTCCCGAGCTGCCCGAGATCGGCGCCTAGGCAACGAGCCTGGTAACGGCCGCAACGAAACCATATGGAAACGCACGATGCGCTTTATTGCGGTAAACTGTTTCCTCACAGAGTTGTCGGGGCTTCCGTACACACGGGAGCCCCTTTCCTTATCGGCGGGAGGTCCGCATGAGTCTCTCCGAACTCTGGTCGCTCTATGGCCAGAACTATATCGACGCGCTGCTAGCAACCTGGGGTATGACGCTTGAGTCGTTTGCCATCGCCATGGTGCTGGCCGTCGCCGTCACCGTGATGCGCGTGTCGCCGCTCAAGCCGCTGCGCGTCTTTGGCGACCTGTATGTCCAGGTCTTCCGTAATATCCCCGGCATCGCGCTGCTCATCATCGTCGTCTATGCGCTGCCGCCGCTCAAGGTCGTTCTGCCCTACCGCACCTGCGTTATCGTCGCCACGGTCCTTTTGGGCTCGGCCTTTGGCTCCGAGAACTTTATGAGCGGCATCAACACCGTCGGCGTCGGCCAGGTCGAAGCCGCCCGCTCGCTCGGCATGAGCTTCAATCGTATCCTCGCCAAGATCGTGATTCCGCAGGCACTGCGCTCGAGCGTGCTGCCCATGACCAACCTCTTTATCGCCGTCATGCTCACCACCGCGCTCGGCAGCCAGGTGCCGCTTAAGCCGCAAGAGCTCACCGGCGTGGTGAGCTACATCAACACGCGCTCACTTGGCGGCGTCGCCGCGTTCTTTATCTCGGCGCTCGGCTACCTGGGCACGGCCTTTGTGGTGAGCCACATTGGCAACTATATCGATAAGAAGGTGAGGGTCCTCCGATGAGCAAGCATTCCTCCCCTGCGCTTACCATGCGTGATGCGCTCTACGAGGCTCCCGGCCCCAAGATGCGCGCCAAGATTCGCATCGGCACCGCCATCTCATTGGTTGCCGTGGCGGCGCTCATCGCCTTGGTACTGCAGCGCTTTTATGTGACCGGTCAGCTTTCGGTCCACTATTGGTATTTCTTTACGCACCTCACCACCTGGAAGTTCTTACTTGCCGGCTTTGAGGGCACCGTTAAAGTCGCACTCACCGCCGGCGCCATCGCGCTGGTACTGGGCTTAGGCCTTATGCTCGGCCGCACCAGCGACATCAAGCCGCTGCAGCTGGTCTGCCGCGTGCTCACCGATTTCTTCCGCGGCGTGCCGAGCCTGCTGTTCATCTACTTCTTCTTTTTGGTGCTGCCCCAGTACAAGATCGCGCTACCGTCGTTTTGGATGCTCACGCTTCCCGTCGCGCTCGCCGCAGCCGGCGTACTCGCCGAGATCTTCCGCGCCGGCGTCAACGCCGTGCCGCGCGGCCAGGTCGAGGCGGCCCAGGCGCTCGGTCTCTCCAAGGCCAAAATCACCTTTAAAATCGTGTTGCCGCAGGCTATTCGGTTTATCATTCCGTCGTTGATTTCGCAGCTTGTGGTCGTAGTCAAAGACACCACCGTCGCCTACGTGGTGAGCTACCCTGACCTCATGCAAAATGCCCGCGTGCTCATTACCAACTACGACGCCCTCGTGTCGGTCTACCTGGTAATCGCGGCCATCTACATCCTCATCAACGTCGCGATCAACAAGGCCGCTGTCTATGTTTCGCACAAGACCGGCGCGACCATCATCCGCTAACGCTTTACCATTTCGAGTCATAAGGAGCCGAGCACCATGGCACAGAGCACCTCTTCTACCGGCAATCAGCCGCTGATCGAGCTCAGGCACGTCGATAAGCACTATGGAGACCTGCACGTCCTCAACGACATCAATCTGTCGGTCGACCGCGGCGAGGTCGTCGTGGTGATTGGCCCCTCGGGCTCGGGCAAGTCGACCATGTGCCGCACCATCAACCGCCTGGAAACCATCGACTCGGGCGAGATCCTCATCGAGGGCGAGCCCCTGCCGCAAGAAGGCAAGGATCTTGCCCGCATGCGTGCCGAGCTGGGCATGGTGTTCCAACAGTTCAACCTGTTTGCACATATGACCGTACTGCAGAACGTCATGCTGGGGCCGGTCGACGTGCTGGGCGTGTCCAAGGAAGAAGCTCGTGAGCGCGCCATGGACCTGCTGAGCCGCGTGGGCGTGGCCGAGCAGGCCGATAAGGTGCCCGCACAGCTCTCGGGCGGCCAGCAGCAGCGCGTGGCCATCGCCCGCTCGCTTGCCATGCAACCCAAGGCCATGCTCTTTGACGAGCCCACGAGCGCCCTCGATCCCGAAATGATCAACGAGGTGCTCGAGGTCATGGTCCGTCTGGCCCAGCAGGGCATGACGATGATCGTCATCACGCACGAGATGAACTTCGCCCGCCGCGTTGCCGATCGCGTCGTGTTTATGGCCGACGGCCAGATCGTGGAAACCGGCACACCCGACGAGTTCTTCGACCATCCCCAGACCAAGCGCGCCCAGGACTTCCTCAACTCCATCAAGGGCCACTAACCCAATTGCCACGCGGGGCAAATTCATCAGTAACATTTGCCCCGCGCCACCCCAGCACCATGTCCACCCGGATTCGAAAGCCGCACCCATGATCGGAACCCGCACCTCATCGTCCTACACCCCGCACGTCGACGTCGCCCCCGCCGACCGCCCACTCATCCTCGTCGCACCGCGCTGGGAAGAGGCAGAGCCGTTTTTAACCGATATGCTCTCCCCCAACGAGGAAATCGCAAGTGTCTTTGTCGATGCCATCCTTGCCGCTGGCGGCCTGCCGCTGCAGATGTCCATCACCGAGGACATTGAGGTCATCCGTCATTACGTCGATATCGCCGACGGCATCGCCATTCCCGGCGGCCCCGATGTCAATCCCAAACGTTGGGGCGATGATCGACCCTACGACCCCACCCTCTGCTGCGAGATCCGCGATAGCTTTGAGTTTAAGCTGGTCGGCGAGGTGCTCCGCGCCAAAAAGCCGCTCTTTACCACCTGCCGCGGCACGCAGCTGCTCAACGTCGCCACCGGCGGCACGCTGTGCATGGACGTGCCGAGCCTGGGTGCTCGCGAGGGCCGCACGCAGTGGCGCCATACCCACGTGCTCAACGACCCCGTGCATCCCGTCGAGGTCGTACCGGGCTCGCTGCTGGAACGCGCGGTTGGCGGGCACAGGCTGATCCAGACCAACTCCGCACACCACTGCTGCGTCGACCGTCTGGGTAAAAGCACGCGCTTGGTCGCCAAAGCAACCGACGGCGTTCCCGAGTGCATCGAAGTCGAAGGCCAGCCATTCTGCCTGGGCGTACAATGGCATCCTGAGTACACGTGGAAGACGCTCGAGACCGACTTTAACCTCTGGAAGTCGTTTGTCGAGGCGGCAGCCAAGGTCAAGCAGGCCCGCTAGCTCGCAAACCACAAAACAGATAAGGGCGCCCCGCCGGCCACATGGTCCGGCGGGGCGCCCTTTTACCTATATGTAGCCGGCAAGCAGCCCAAGGCTCGCAAGCTCTTATTCAGCCGCCTCGCGCAGGGCCGACAACGTGGCCGCATATTGCTGCTGCAACGCATGCATTCCCTCGCGAGCGCCATCAACGGTATCGGCGCCGCGCAGCGCCTCGGTCACCACGACCGCCGGCTCGTACAGATTATCGAATCCCAGGTTCTGGCTCACGCCCTTGAGCGTGTGCGCTGCCATAAACGCACCTTCGGCGTCTCCTGCCGCCATGGCGGCCTCCAGCTTGTCCATGCTCTCGTCATCCAAAAACTTGAGGGCAAAGCGGGCAAGCATTTCCCCGCCCATCAGCCGAGCGCACGCGTCTTCATAATTAGCGCCGATCTTCTCATACGCCTCACGCATGGAAATCATGGATTAAAAACTCCTTTGGTCAAACTAAATCGTAGGAAACGCGACGACATCGGCGGGGCGTGCCAATGTCTCGGCAATTTGGTCTTGCACCTCGAGCAAACAGTCGAGCAGCAACGGGTTAAAGGTGCCGCACTTACCGTCCAGAACCATCTTGATCGCTTCCTCGTGCGGGATAGCGTCCTTGTACACGCGCACGCTCGTCAGGGCATCGTACACGTCGGCCACCGAAACCACCTGTGCGGCAATGGGAATTTCGTCGCCCTTAAGGCCATCGGGATAACCCTTGCCGTCCCAGCGCTCGTGGTGCCAACGCGCGATCTGGTACGCATATTCCATAAGCGCATTACCGACGTGATGGCGGCCCAGCTCAAGCAGCATGTCGGCGCCGATCGTGGTATGCGTCTTCATAATCTCGAACTCCTCGGGCGTAAGGCGTCCGGGCTTGTTGAGAATCGCATCGTCAATCGACATCTTGCCGATATCGTGCAGCGCCGAAGCCAGGGCGATCATGGAGCGTTCCTCATTGTCGAGGGAGATCGTGTCGCTACGCCGGACCAGACAGCCAAGCAGCAGCTCGGTCAGCTTCTCGATGTTCGTAACGTGCCTGCCGCTCTCGCCGTTGCGAAGCTCCATGACGCCGGCCATGATGTCGATGAGCATGCGACTGTTCTTGACGCGCTCGTTGTACTGCTGGGACAGCAGGTTCGTCAGGCGGCGCTGTTTGGCGTATAGGCGGATGGTGTTGCTTACACGGCGGCGCACGACACGGGAGTCAAACGGGCGGTTGATATAGTCCGAGGCACCCAGCTCGTACGCGCGCAGAACCATATCATCGGAATCTTCGCTCGAAATCATGATGACGGGCAGATTGTCACTAACCGATCGGCGCGACAGATCGGCCAGCACCTCAAAGCCGCTTACGCCCGGCATGACAATATCCAGCAGCACGAGCGACAACTCATCGCCATAGCGGTCGACCATGTCGAGCGCCGCACGACCGTGGTCGGCCTCGAGGATGCAATACTCGTCCTTGAGCATCTCGCTGAGAATGGCTCGGTTCATCTCGGAGTCATCGACAATAAGCACCAAAGGCTTGTCGCTTTGGAAGGCTTCGATGGAATCGGCATCGGTCACGACCGTACCGGCTTTTGCCTTAGCGCGGCTCAATAACTGGACAGCGCGGCCAACTCCCTCATCGACCGTCTCGCCATGAATGCGAACGCCACCAACACATGCCGTCAAGCTCACGTACTCATGGCCCGGAACAATCGTGGAATGAACGGCATCGGACACCTGATGCAGGCGACGGGTGAAGTCATCGGAGGGAATATTGGGCATGACGACCACAAACTTGTCGCAGCCATAGCGCACAAGCTCGTCAGTCGAACGAATTCCGCTGCGTATGGCTGTCGCCACAGCACCGAGCGCAAGGTCGCCGGCATGACGGCCACACGTATCGTTGAAGACCCTAAAATCATCAAGGTCGATCACCGCAACGCCGGCATTCATGCGGGCGCTACGGAGCTTTTCCTCGTAATATCGGCGATTGCGCACACTCGTCAGCACGTCGGTGTAGACAAGGTCCTCTTCTGCAGCCTCTTGCTCATCGATCGGACGCACCATCAGCAGGACACGAGGCTCGCCCTCGACCTTTAGAGGGCGCAGGCGGGCGCGGTACTCAGTACCATCGTTGAGCAGTTGCTCCGACACCTCACCCGAATTCGCCAAGGCCTCAAGACTCGACTGACGCAAACAAGGGCAGTGATCGCCGGCGAGCAGGCAGTTACGCTCGCTCTTAATCTGGTCGGCCGACAGCAAACGTACCACGGGGTAGGTCTTCGCGACGCGGGCGACCTCGACGGCAGCCTCCTCGTCGGTTAGATTGGCCTCGTGATTATTGAGCATATGGGGCCCTTTCGATAGCTTCGCATAGTAGCGGTGGGTTCCAAATGTTACAAGGGTAACACCTTGCCGATGCAGGTAAGCACGTGAATGCCGTTACATTTTTATGAGTTGGCAGACGGCGCAATTGGAGCCGCAAACGTAAGGTTTTGAGCACATTTGTTAACAAGGCCGAAACGTTTGCGGGTGAAGTCTGCTTTGGCTATTGCGGGTGCTAGAGCCCCAGGATGTCACGGACAGTCTGGGCAGCCGCTACCGGGCGATCGCGCAGGCCGTTGTGCGCGCCGGGAACCATTACGAGTGGACAGTCCAAAAGCTCAGCCGCCACCCTTGTGCCCGCCTCGCGGGGTGTACCGACCGAAAGCTCGCCCAAAAACACAGCCGACACCGCCTTTGATTCTCGGGCGCGCTCCCAGTCGGGAGCATATGTCATATTTGTTCCGTATTCATTGGCCATAAAGCAACGACCATTGCGCAGGGCATGCTTGGCTTCCGCTTCGGTCGTCCCAGGAGCCTCGGGGTCCAAGTCGCCGAGAGCTCCCAAGAAAAGCCGAAGCGCCCTTGAAACCTTTCCAGCCGCAATCATATCGAGCAAAATCGGAGCCGCGCCCATGCCGACGCCTTCGGCCGACACAGCCGGCTCATGCAGAATCGCACGGGCGACGAGATGGGGTTCGATGCGAAGAAGCTCCAGCGCCACCAACGTACCGGCGCTGTGCGCAAGCACATTTGTCGGAGCGCCAACGTGTTCGATCACGGCCTGCAGGTCGGCGGCCTGAGCGGCAAGATCATAGCTGCCGTCTGCCGCTTCGCTGCTGCCGCCACAGCCGCGGCGGTCGTAGGCAATTACGCGGTAGTTGTGACTGAGCTCACATGCAATGCCGTCGAAAAATGTGCCGTCGACACAAGCGCCGTGCACGCACACCAAGGCAGGAGTATCAGGCGACACATCCGGGCCGGCATATTCGCGACAGGCAATCGTGGTGCCCGCATTCTCGACCGTAAAATCCATGTTGTGCCCCCATCATCAACGCCCATCCAGTTGCGCGTCAGTACGGCTGGATAGACCCGCATTTCTTTACGCCTTGTTAACAGATTAACTTTACCCGACCCGAGGCTTTTCATGACACGGCATAATGAGCGACGTGAAAAAACGAAACTTGTAAAGCAAGAGCCCGCACCCTGCTTTGGAGCCGATGCTATGCTTAGGCACAATTGTCTTGAGGAGCATATGCCTATGTCTACGTTTTTGAATGCCAGCCCCATCTTTGGGCCCGTTCGCAGCCGTCGCCTTGGTCTCTCGCTCGGCGTCAACATGATGCCGGCCAGCGGCAAAATCTGCACGTTCGACTGCATTTACTGCGAAAACGGCCTCAACGCCGAGCGCCCCTGTCACGAGCCGTACAACACAGCTGCCGTGGTACTCGACGCGCTCGAGGCAAAGCTGCGCGAGATGGCAACCGAGGGCGAACTTCCCGATGTGATCACCTTCGCAGGCAACGGCGAGCCCACCGCCGCACCGGAGTTTCCGCAGGCCATCGCCGGCGCCGTCGCGCTGCGCAACGAGCTTGCCCCAAACTCCAAGATCGCCGTGCTCTCCAACGGCACGCGCGCCGACCGCCCCGAGGTGCACGACGCGCTCATGATGGTCGACGACAACATTCTTAAGCTCGATACCGTCGACCCGGCGTTTATCCAGCTGCTCGACCAGCCCGTTGGCCCCTACGACGTCGAGCACCAGATCGAGACGTTCGCAAGCTTTGACGGTCACGTTATTATCCAGACGATCTTTTTGACCGGCGAGTATCAAGGCAAGCTCATCGACAACATCGGCGAGGAGTACGTTGCCCCCTGGCTCGCGGCGCTCGAGCGCATTCGCCCACAAGAAGCGACCATCTACACGGTGGCGCGCGAGACACCGGTCGCCGGCCTTGCCAAAGCGGCGCCTGAGGTGCTCGACGCCATTGCCGCGCGCGTGCGCGCCATCGGCATTCCCTGCCAGGTGAGCTACTAGCAAAACCACGCAGCAGCCAGTGTCCGCCATCCCGCTCCATCAGTTGCGGTGATATAGTTCCTATTTATGCTGTTAAACCGCTTAAATCGGAACTATATCACCGCAACTTTTATGGACGCGTGGGTGGGCTATACTAGCTGCGAATGAAAGGAAGTTAGCCATGTTTGACAATGGACCCGTGCCCGGCCGCAACGACGTCTGCTGGTGCGGCAGCGGCAAAAAATATAAGAAATGCCATAGCGCCTTTGATGAGCGCCTCGAGCGCTTGTGGGAAGAGGGCTGGGAGGTTCTGCCCCGCACGCTCTACAAGACGCCCGCCGATATCGAGGGCATCAAGCGCTCGGCCGCCATCAACGTGGGTGTGCTCGATTACGTAGGCGAACACATCGCCGCGGGCATGACCACCAACCAGATCGACCAGATGATCTACGACTACACCGTCGAGCACGGCGGCACGCCGGCCGATCTTAACTACGAGGGCTATCCCAAGAGCGTGTGCACCTCGATCAACGACGTCGTCTGCCACGGTATCCCCTGCGATGCGGATGTGCTGCACGAGGGCGACATCATCAACGTCGACTGCTCCACGATTCTTGACGGCTACTTTAGTGATTCGAGCCGCATGTTCTGCATCGGCGAGGTCTCTGCCGAGCGCCAGCGCCTGGTCGACGTCACCCGCGCCAGCGTGGAGGCGGGTCTGGCTGCCGTCAAGCCGTGGCTGCCGCTGTCCGTGATGGCCGAGGCCGTGCAAAAGACGGTCGAGGACGCCGGCTTTAGCGTGGTACGCGAGTACGGCGGACACGGCATCGGTAAGGAGTTCCACGAGGACCCGTTTGTGGGCTTTACCACCGAGGCGCCCGATGTGGACACCATCATGGCTCCGGGCATGGTCTTTACCATCGAGCCCATGGTCAACGCCGGAGCGCCCGACATCAAGATCAGCAAGGGTGACGGCTGGTGCGTGCGCACCAAGGACGGCAGCGATTCGGCCCAGTGCGAGGTACAGCTCGTGGTGACCGAGGATGGTTACGAACTGCTGAGCTGGTAGCCGTGGATGCGCCGGGCTTCGCGATGGATATGTTAACCATCGCGAAGCCCGGCGTTTTATTTGAACGTTTTGCCTGATAAAACCTGCCCAAAATAAACCTGTCCCTTTTTGGCAGGTCGAGCGGAGAGGACTGCTTGTGAACATTCTGGTTTTGTTGCCCGTCAACGACCGTCATCGCGCAATTCTTGAGTCGAGCGCTCCGGGCGAGGACTTTATCTACACGAGCGCCGACGCCGCCACGCACGAGCAGGTCGCCGATGCCGACGTGATCCTGGGCAACATCGACCCTGACATGCTCACGGCATGCGAGCGTCTCCAGCTGTTGCAATTGCAAACCGCCGGCTATGACGACTACCTTGCCGCCGGCACTGTGCCGGTCGACGCCAAACTGTCTTGCTCGGTGGGCGCCTACGGCCAGGCCGTGAGCGAGCACATGTTTGCCATGGTCCTTTCCATGATGAAGCGCCTGCCCGGCTATCACGACTTGCAGCGCGAGCATCGCTGGGAGGATTTGGGGCCGGTCACCTCGCTCAAAAACGCCAATGTGCTGGTGCTGGGCGCGGGCGATATCGGCGGCCACTTCGCCACGCTCTGCCGCAACATGGGCGCGCACGTCCGCGGCATCAAGCGCCATCCACTCGTCTACCCCATTGTGTTTGAGGACATGGACGGCATAGACGCCCTGCCCGAGCGTCTGGCCGAGGCTGACATCGTCACATCCTTTATGCCCAGCACACCCGAGACCCGCGGCCTGGCGAACGCCGAGTTCTTCGCCGCGATGAAACCGGGCGCCTTCTTTGCCAACGGCGGCCGCGGCGATCTTGTGGTTGCCGACGATCTGGTTGCCGCTCTTGAGTCCGGACACCTTGCCGGTGCCGCGGTCGATGTCACCGACCCTGAGCCACTGCCCGCAACAAGCCCGCTGTGGGATGCGCCCAACATGCTCATCACGCCGCACATCTCGGGCTGGTTCCACTTGGAGGCTACGCTCGACAATGTGGTCGACATTGCCGCAGAGAATCTGCGTCACCTGCAAGCTGGCGAAACTTTACGTTGTTGGATCGAACATTAGGGTTCCGCCGTTCTAACGAACGGCGGACCGGTCGACGCTGCGCGCCGCCCAGAGCGACAATTTGTCATTCAAAAGGCAAGGCATGACCAGAAGGTCTATGCCTTGCCTTTTTCATGCCAACTTGTTCGCTCTGGTAGGTTTGGTGCAATGGGGTCAGGTTGGCTTGCGCCATACCGGTAGTTCTGTCTGCGACACTCTCGCCAAAGTGATATCAAACATACATCTAGCGTTTTCGACACTTCGCTTATTAGAGCCAGTCCGTCTCCTCATCATAGCGGTCCGAATAGGCGCTACGCTTGAGTTCTTCATCGCTCGCTGGCCACGCGTTGGACACGTCGATTCCCGATTCATGGCAAGCGGTGGCGAACAGCTTCGACCCCTGATCGATTAGTTGAGACCTGCCCTCGGTCTTCTCGTCTTCGGCTTGCATTTAGAGCTCCACGCTTTCGGCTCCATTGATATGGAGGTCGCGCTCGTAGAAGGCGGTGAGGGCGCGGATGGCGTACATCACGTCGCGCACGCCGCCGGTCTCGTAGCTCGAGTGCATGGCCAGCTGCGGCAGGCCCACGTCCACGGCATGCATGCTCGCCTGCATATTGGACAGATTGCCGAGCGTGGATCCGCCGGCCATATCGCTCTTGTTGGCGAAGGCCTGCGTGGGCACGTCGGCGTCATCGCAAATAGCTTGGAACACCGCGCGGCTAAAGGCATCGGTACAATAGTGCTGGTTGGCGGCTTCCTTGATGACGATGCCGCCGTTGAGCACAACCTGGTTGCGCGCATCGCACTTCTCGGCGTGGTTGGGGTGCACGGCATGCGCGTTGTCGCAGCTCACGAGCATCGATGCGGCAAGGGCGCGATGATACGACTCGTCGTCAAAGCCCAGCGATCCGTTAATGCGGCGCAATGCATCGGCCAAGAACGTTGACATGGCGCCCTGTTTGGTCTCGGAACCAACCTCCTCGTTATCAAAACAGCAGAAGACCGAGACGTCGCGCGCGTTCTCGGCGCCCAAAAATGCCTGTAGCGAGGTGTAGGCGCAGGCCAGGTCGTCAAGCTTGGGTGTCGAGATAAACTCGTCGGCCCAGCCCCAAATACGCGCATCCTGACGATTGACCAGGAACAGATCGCGGCCCAAAATTTGCTCGGGCTCAACGTCCAGCTCGTCGGCGATCAGGGCGTCAAAGTCGCCCTGTTTAAGGTCACCAGCGCTGATGAGCGGGCACAGGTCAACGGCGCGATTGGGAGCAAAGCTCTCGTTAACGCCGCGGTTCATGTGGATGGCAAGGCTCGGAATAATGGCAACCTCGCGCTCGGTGGCAAGCAGGCGGCTCTCAATACGGTCGCCCTCGCGCACCAGCACGCGGCCCGCGAGTGCCAGCGGGCGATCGAACCAGGTGTAGTCGATCATGCCGCCGTAGGCCTCGGTGTTCAGGCGCAGCGTCTCGCCCGCGCCGTCAAGCTCAGGCACGGCCTTGACCTTAAACGTCGGCGAATCGCTGTGCGACGCCGTGAGCTGAAAATGATAGTCACCGGCAACGCCGTCCTCGCCCCACGTCGCGGCCAGGTCCTCGCCCACCTTAAAGGCAACAACGCTCGAGGTGTTGCGCTGCGTGTAATAACGCCCGCCCGGCTCGATGTCCCACGCCGCGTTCTCGGGCAGGTAGGTAAAGCCCGCCTCGTCGAGCTCGGCCATAATAGTCGCCGCCGTATGGAACATGCTGGGGCACGCCTCGATAAAGTCGATAAGGTCGTTGGCGGCCTCGATATCGTCGGCCGTCACATGCGCGCGCTCGGGCGTTTCCTGATCCGTCATGCTCTCCCCTTTCGCTGGGTTGATGGTCCCCTCCAGCATACCCCGCCACGCCAGTGCCGCACTCTTCATTCCGTGCTTAATTCCGCGCCACTCACCAAGTTGAGCCATCATGCCCGTGCACCTTTTGCGACAATTACGCTAACAGGACGAGAGGAGTCGTCATGAAGCCACGTAACATTGCCATCGCCTGCGGTGTCGCGGGAGTCGCCGTCGGCCTTGCCGCTGCCACCGGTATCGTTTATCACAAGCAAATCAAGTCCGCCGCGTCGCTCAAACGCTTGACCGGCTACGCGGATGGCTATGACCTGTACGCAATCGACATCGCCTACGACTACGATCTTGATCGCATCATCGCCGCTGGCGTGCGCGACGACCAGGCCTACATCGATGCCGTGGTGGCGCAGGTGCTGCCCGGTGTGCCGGTACATGTCCAGGCGCCCCAGTTTGCCTGCAGCGCTTTTGTCGCCGTAGATGCCGAAGGCCGCGTGCGCACCGGTCGCAATTACGACTTTAAGGACGACACCTCGGCGCTGCTGGTGCGCAATCACCCACGTGGCGGCTATGCCTCCATCGGGTTTGCCGCCCTTAACAACCTGGGCGATAACACTCCGCTTGACTCCGTCGCCGGACGTGCCGCCGCACTCATGGGCCCGTTTGCCCAGCTCGACGGTGTTAACGAATGCGGCGTGTCCATTGCCGTACTCACTCTGGATTCCAAGCCCTGTGACCAGGACGCGCAACGCCCCGTCATCAATACCTCACTCGCCATCCGTCTGGTGCTCGACCGTGCCGCCACCACGCAAGAAGCTGTCGACCTGCTTTCCGCCTACGACATGCACGCCATGGCAGGACGCGATTACCACTTCTTTATCAACGACGCCGCCGGTGACGCGCGCGTAGTAGAGTGGGATCCGCGCGATCCGGACCGTGCTTTCAAAGCGACCCCTGTTCGCCAGGTCACGAACTTCTACGCCTGCTATGGCGACGAAGTGCTGCCCAACCAAAAGAATGGCGAGCTGGGCCATGGTAAAGAGCGCGCCGTCGCAATCGCCGATGTCCTTGACGCCCATGTCGGCGCCCAAGACGAGGCAGTCGCTTGGAAGGCCCTACGCGCTGCGGCGCAAAAGCCCAATCCGGAAGACATCACCAGCAACACGCAGTGGTCGGTCGTCTTTGACAATACCGAGCCCGCTGCCGCCATCACGCTGCGCCGCCACTGGGGCAACGTCGATGCCTTCGCACTGTAAGGAGCCAGGCCCGTCGACCTTACGTTCCCTGACGTTGCTTACATTTCCATACGCTTGAGCTAACACGTTTTACCCCCGTATCAACAGTGTGCGGGGGTAAACTTATGCGCATGTTATAACTTGCCCGGAAGGATTCATCATGCTCAGGATCGGTCTTCTTACCAGTGGCGGCGACTGCCAGGCGCTCAACGCCACCATGCGCGGCATCGTCAAAACGCTTATGACCAATAGCGAAGAACCTATCGAGATCTATGGTTTTGAGGACGGCTACCAGGGCCTTATCTACAGCAGGTTCCGCGTCATGTCGCCCGCCGATTTTAGCGGCATCCTCACCCGCGGCGGCACCATCCTGGGCACGAGCCGCACGCCGTTCAAGCGTCTGGATATTCCCGAGGCCGATGGCGTCGAGAAGGTATCCGCAATGGTCCACACCTATCATAAGCTGCAGCTCGACTGCCTGTTTATGCTGGGCGGCAACGGCTCCACCAAGACCGCCAACCGCCTGCGCGAAGAGGGCCTCAACGTTATCGCCCTGCCCAAGACCATCGATAACGACACCTGGGGCACCGAGCTGACGTTTGGCTTTACGAGCGCCATCGACGTCGCCACCAAGTGCATCGACGACATCCACACCACCGCTTCGAGCCATGGGCGCGTGTTCGTTATCGAGATCATGGGCCACAAGGTTGGCTGGATTCCACTGTACGCCGGCGTCGCGGGCGGCGCGGATGTCATCCTGATTCCCGAGATCCCCTACGACATGGATAACGTCATCAAGACCATCGAGCATCGCATGGAAACCGGCAGCCGCTTTACCATCGTGGCCGTCGCCGAGGGCGCCATCTCCAAGGAGGACGCGGCGCTGTCCAAGAAGGAGTACAAGAAGAAGCTCGCCGAGCGTACGAGCCCCTCGATTGTCTACGACATCGCCAAGGAGATCGAAGCCGAGACTGGTCGCGAGACCCGTGTCGCCATCCCCGGCCACACGCAGCGCGGCGGCCAGCCCGACGCCCAGGACCGCATCTTTGCGACCCAGTGCGGCGTCGAGGCGGCACTCGGCTGCCTACGCGGCGAGTTTGGCTACATGATCGCCCTGCGTGACGGCAAGATGTGCCACATGCCGCTCGAGGAAGTCGCCGGCAAGCTCAAGTATGTCGACCCCCAGAGTGATCTGGTGCGCGAGGCCAAGGCGTTGGGCATCAGCTTCGGCGACGAATAGCCTCAGCCGAAATTCATCCCATCGGGCCCTCCGACCCCGCCCGACGTATTTCGATTTGGCTCCTCCCTTGACTCCGTCAAAGGTCGCCAATCGAAATCGTCGGGCGGGGTCGGAGGGCCCTGCGTTTACATACTCGCCGAGGTTATTCGTCTTCTTGCTGCGGGTGCCTGGCCTGAAATTCAGTTGCGGTGAAATAGTTCCTGCTTAGCCCGCAAATGGCTGAATCTAGGAACTATTCCACCGCAACTTACGTATGATCGGAGCGGCTACAGCACAAGCATCGGCGTTCGTTTGATGGTCCGCCACGAAATGGGGCCATCTACTACGTTTAACTCGATTGGGCCAACCATGACCGCCTTTTCGAAAATCGACAGGCCTTCTACCTGCGGTTTTGTTTTTTGTTTTCCCGGCATGGTTGAGGGTATCCAATTAAACATAGTAGATAGGCCCATTTTGTGGCATACGACCCATTCAAGCCCTATCTCGAAGGCTAAAGAGAGCCTCTCATCCACGCTTGCGAGCGAAAACCAAATAGAATGAAAGGCAAATGAAAAGCCCGTTTGACGAGCGGAGGACATATGCGCGACGTAGCCGAAAGCGACTGGAAGCTGTTTAAGAAAATGCTTCCTCAATGGCAAGAACGTTATATGGAAAAGCTCATCGGCCAGTACGTTGAGATACTGAATGGCGACAGCGAAGCGTCCAGTAGATTTTGGGCACTAGAAGAGAGCCTCAATAGAAACAAGCTGTCCTCAGGCGTAATTGCAAACGACATTCGCCGCAGCACAATGCACCGCGAGATAGCCAATTTGCTTATCGACAGCGTGATTACCCTTGACGACCTTGACGGTTTTACCGAGGACATTAAGAGCTATGCGCAGCACTGGATTGGCCAGTAAGGGCACTGAGCGACAAATATCCCCAGCAAAACGGGGCAAACGCCGGACCACCTAATGGTTGTCCGGCGTTTGCCCAGATAAAACCTGCCAAAATAAACCTGTCCCTTTTTGGCAGGCTACTCGGCGCTCTTGAGGGCGCCGACCATGTCGATCTTGTTGAGCGTTCGGTTGGTGGCGAGGTTGACGATAATCGTAAAGCCGAAGGACAGCACCACGGCAAGCACATAGCTCAGCGGCTCGACCTCAACGTCAAAGTACAGCGACGGCATCTGCAGGATGTACGTAAAGCTCTCGGCAAGCAGGCCACCCAGCGGCACGCCCAGTGCGGTGCCAATCGCCGTGAGGATCAACGTCTCCTTGTTGACGTAGTGGTGCACCTCGCCACGGCGGAAGCCCAGCACCTTGATGGTCGCCAGCTCGCGCTCGCGCTCGGAGATATTCGTGTTGGACAGCGTAAACACCACCACAAACGACAGGCACGCCGCCATAAAGGTCACGAGCACCACGACGGAATTGATGATAGTAAAGTTCGCCTCATAGTTTTCCCAATGTTCGGCCGTGCTCGAGATGGTGAGCCAACCGTCGCTTTTAAGCTTCTTGCTAAACGCAATCTGGTCAGAAGATGAACCCTTAAGCAGCACAAAGATGCCGTTAAGACGCGCGCTTCGGCCGAACGCGCGCTCATAGGTGCCCTGCGTCATGTAAAGCGTGTTGCCCAGATAGTTGAGCGAAATGTCGCTGACTTTGACCTTGGCTACGTTGAGCGACGAATCCTGGACGTGCGCCGTATCGCCCGGTTGAATCCCCAGCACCAGCTGTGAACTCTTGCTCAGGTACACATCTCCGTCACGCAAGGATAGCGGCTCTTTGGACTCGTCCTCGAGGCACACGTAGTCGTCCAGATCGTTCATGCGGTCATCGGGCACCACGATCAGCTGCACGGTCTCGCTCTTGCCGCCAAACGTAAAGGTAACGTTGTCAGTCATGATCGGCAGCGTCGAAGTTACGGTCACGTTGGAATCATTGGCCGCGCTGCGCTCATCCAACGCCGCGCACGTCTGCGTAAAGTCATCGGGGTTGGCGACCGCCAGCAAGTCATAGCGCGTGATATGCCCATACTGCTTGGGCGAAAGCGCGACCGACGTGTCGCGAATACCCATACCGCAGATCACAAGCGCGGTGCAACCCGCGATGCCAAAGATGGTCATAAAGGCGCGCTTTTTATAGCGGAATAGGTTGCGTGCAGCGACCTTGTTCAAAAAGCCCATACGGTGCCAGATAAAGCCGATGCGCTCGAGCAAGATACGCGAGCCGGCGCGCGGGGCCTTGGGACGCATAAGCGAGGCTGGGGTCTCGACCATCTCGTGGCGGCAGGCGATAATCGTAGCGCCCACCACGCCCACGGCAAACAGCGCCACCGACACGAGCGACGACACGATGTCGTACGAAAGCAGCATCTGGGGCAGTGAGTACATGTCGTCGAACACCGTAAACAGGAACAGCGGCAGGCCCACAAATCCGATGATGTTGCCGAGCACGCCGCCGATCAGACAAGCCCACAGCGCATAGTCCACGTATTTGGACAGAATACGCCCGCGCGAATAGCCGAGCGCTTTGTACAGGCCAATAAGCGTGCGCTCCTCCTCGACCATACGCGTGGCGGTGGTGAGGCTGATGAGCACGGCGACGATAAAGAAGATGAACGGAAACACCGTGGCGATGGCCTCAATTGACGAGCTATCGCTCTCCACGCTCGAGTAGCTTGCGATATTGCCGCGGTCCTGGATGTACCAGGTGCATTCGCCCAGGTCAGAGAGCTCGGCGCGGGCATCGGCAAACTGCTGGTCGGCGGCGGCACGGCGCTGGTCCAGGTCGGCTTGCGCCTGCGCACGCTCGTCGCTGCCCTCTGCCATGCGGTTGATGTTGCCCTGTTCAATCCCAAAGAGCATATTCGTCTGGCGCTCAGCCGCATCTAAGCTTGCCGGCGTGTCGACTGTCAGCTCCTGAGCGCGCGCCTTCTCACGCTCCTCGCGGATCTTCTCGATATTGCCCTTGGCCTTGTTGATCTTTGCCGCGTAGGCATCCGAATAGGAGTTGAGGCTCTTGGCTCCCTCGACGATCACGTGGACCGCAGAGTAGGAAGAAGATGTCGCGGCGTCCTCGCTCACATAGAACTTGTAGTCCGCGGCCGAAGCAGCGCGAAAGGCGTTGACTGTCGAGTCGGAGCTCACATCAGTGGGATCGAGAACCTCGGCCGTGATGGTGTAATCGCCATCGGCAAACTGATCCTTGGCGCTTTGGTTCGACGAGCTCGCATCGTTGGCAGCAAAGCTCACCGTATCGCCGAGCTTTTTACCCGAAGCCTTCAGGAACTTCGAAGTCACCGCGACCTCATCGGCGCTCTCGGGCAAATCGCCGTTCACGAGCACTGGCTGATCGATGTTCTCCTTGGAGAGGCTCTGTACGACGACACGCTCGCGCGTTGTACCCACGGCGGTGTAGGCGGTCTCGGTGTAGATGCCCTCGGCCGTCTCGACACCATCGACCTCTTGGATGGCGGCGAGATCATCGTCGGTCAGGCCATAGGTCGACTGCACGTTAATGTCATAGACATTTTGCTGGTCGAAGTAGGCGTCAACCGAATCGCACAGGTCCTCGCAACCCGCCTTAAGGCCGCACATCACGCTCACGCCAAGCGCGGTGATGACCACGATTGACAAGAAGCGCTTAAGACTGCCTCGGATTGTGCGGTAGATGCCACGGCGAAAAACCGTCGGCACCATATCGTTTGAGCTTTGGGCAGTGCGGTAGGTCGTAAAATCCTGCTCGCGCTCCGTGTTCTGTGCGTCGCGGCGTAGGCTGTTTTGGCGGTCCTGGTCCATGGGCGCTACCACTCGATCGTCTCGATAGGCACGGGATTTTGCTGGACCGTCTCGCTCTCCACGCGACCGTTCTTAAAGCGGATCAGGCGATCGGCCATGGGCGCCAGCGCGGAGTTGTGGGTGATGATGATGACCGTAATGCCCTGCTTGCGGCAGGTATCCTGCAGCAGCTGCAAGATCTGCTTGCCGGTTTTATAGTCGAGCGCGCCCGTGGGCTCGTCGCACAGAAGCAGCTTGGGGTTCTTTGCCAGTGCGCGGGCGATGGACACGCGCTGCTGCTCGCCGCCCGAAAGCTGTGCCGGAAAGTTGCCCAGGCGCTCGCCCAGGCCAACCTGGCGAAGCGTTTGTTCGGCATCGAGCGAATCGGGGCAAATCTGAGCTGCGAGCTCAACGTTTTCGAGGGCCGTCAGGTTGGGGACCAGATTGTAGAACTGGAAGACAAAGCCGACGTCGGCGCGGCGGTATTCCACGAGCTGCGCCTCGTTAGCGGAGCTCACGTCGCGCCCGTCCACCGTCACGGTGCCGGAAGTTGCCGTGTCCATGCCGCCCAAGATGTTGAGCGCCGTCGTTTTACCGGCGCCTGAAGCACCCAAAATGATGGCGAGCTCGCCGCGCTCGACCGTAAAACTCGCGCCGTCGAGTGCGTGAATGCGGGCGTCGCCCTCGCCGTATGCCTTGATGACGTCTTTGAATTCGATATAGGCCATCGATTAATTCCCATCTGGTCGGATAACTCTTTAGTATTACCCATTTCGCACCGACCAAAAAGGGACAGGTTCATTTTGGCAGGTTTTAGAGGCGGACGGTGAAGGTGATCTGGTTGCCGTGGCCGCAGACAGAAGCGCTCCCACCATGGGCTTCGGCGATGGCACGCACCACGGATAGGCCCACGCCCGAGCCGCCCGTCTTGGAGCTGCGCGACACGTCCGCACGATAGAAGCGGTCGAACAATCGATCTAGGTCGCCTTCGGGCAGCTCGTCCACGGCGTTCGAAACGACAAGCTCGGCCGAACCTTTGCCTGCACCGCGTGAGACGGCACGCAGACTCAACTCAATTACACTGCCCTCACTCGCATAGCGCGTGGCGTTATCCAGCAGCAGCTCAACCACCTGCGCCACCGCTGCAGCATCGGCATGGGCCCGCACGCCACTCGCAATCGACGTCGACAGACGCTTGCCACGCGAAACCGCCACCGACTCAAACGGCGACGCCGCCTTGTCCGCTGCCTCCGAAAGATCGATCGATATCATGGTAAAGCCCGCCGAACCCTCGTCCATGCGAGCCAAAAACACCAGACGCTCCGTGAGCGCCGTCAACCGTGCAACCTGTTCGTGAATGCTCTGCGTCCACTCGCTCTCGCCGCTCTCGATCTCTTGCACCTCATTGGCGGCATCAATCACGGCCAGCGGCGTCTTGATCTCGTGGCTTGCATCGGTAATAAAGCGCTTTTGCTTGCTGTAGCTCTCGACCATCGGCCGAATCACCGCGCCCGAGGCACCCGCCACAATTGCCAACACCGCCAGCCAGCCAATGCAACTAATCGCCACGCTCGCGCTCAAAAACGAATGAAAGCTTGCAAGCTCGCGCGAGCAGTCCACAAACACATAGGTGGTCTCGTCGCCCTGAACCGTAACCGTATAGCGGTAGTTACCAGAAAAGCCCGAGGTCCAACCCTTGGAATATAGTCCTGCAGCGATGCGTGCAGCACGCTTGGCACCCACCGCGGCAATGCGAGCCGTGTTGACATCGGTCACCTGCCCACCGGCAATCGACACCGTAAAGTAGCGCGTGTCGAAGGGAGACTCCGCCGTCATACCTTCGAAGTGCCCGGTGCGCATGACCACCCTGTCACCGGCAGCGGTCTTACCGGCGCCCACATCCTCGACGAGATCGGTCTTGGGCTCATCCGTCCAATCGATGCCGTCCTTGCCCGCCAAGATATAGTCCAGACGAGCGTCGGCCATCTTGCAGACATGCGAGTAGTTGACGATATTGATGCCGGCGATGATAAGCGTAAGCACGGCGGTCACGGCACCCATGGCAACCAGGATGAACTTACGACGCAGGCGACGTCCCATTGCACTGGCAGCATCGGCGCGCCCCGGATTACCCGAGTCCGCGCCCATGCCGAGCTTTGCCGTCGTGCGCTTCCACCACGCACTCGCGCTCACGCCTATTCGCCCTCCTCAACAACCTCGAGCGAATAGCCCTGGTTGCGCGATGCACGGATGGCCACGTTGGCACCAAGCGCCGTCAGCTTTTTGCGCAGGTACGAGATATAGACCCACACCACATTGGCCCCCTCGGGCGCATCTTCGCCCCAAACCTCGAGCAACAAACGCTCGGTAGGCATACGTGTGCCGGCGTTGCGCATAAAGAGTTCCATAAGCTGAAACTCGCGATTGGCTAGGTGTTCCTCGCCCAAGGGACCCACAAGCGTGCAAGCTGCCGTATCGAGGCGCACGTTGCCCACACTGAGCGTCGTGGCGTCGATCGCAGTCGCGGCGCGCGTCATGGCGCGAATGCGCGCGAGCAGCTCCTTGGCGGCAAACGGCTTGGTCAGATAGTCATTGGCGCCGGCGTCCAGACCCTCAACCTTATCAGACACCTCGCTTTTGGCCGTAAGCATGATGATGGGCAGACGCTTACCGGACTCACGCGTGCGTTTGAGCACCTCAATGCCATCCATGCCGGGCATCATGATGTCCAGGATTGCGGCGTCATAGTCATTGGCGAGTAGATATTCGAGCGCCGTCAGACCGTCGAGTGCGGTATCGACCTCGTAGTCGCTATGTTGAAGAATCGCGGTAAGGGCACGGGAGAGGCCGGGTTCGTCCTCGGCAAGCATCAGCTTCATAGTTGCTCCTTTAGCGCATGGAAATACAAGCTTCGATACTGCCGATAATAGCGCACCAAAAGCTGCCTTAGCGCAGCCTTAGCCGCTCAACCTGCGCATTTTCAAATACGCAGGATATGGCTTAGCCAAACTTAAGGCGCACATGCCGAGCGCTTGTCTGTGTGCCGGCCGCGGTAGAACAGCTTTGTCACGAGGACAGCCGTACCACCTCGCGACGGCATGTCGAGACCATGCCATCCCCTTTGATGCCGGGGCCGCACTTATAGGCGGCCCCGCACCCATCCGATTGGAGAACACTATGGACAGTTTGTTCAACAGCAATACCGACGGCGTCACCGGCAGCGAGAGCGCCGAGCCCAATACGGCATCCCAACACGCAGCGAGCGATGTGCCCGCCACAGTCGTCAATCCGCTCTATGCGGGAGAGTCTGCTGGAGAGCACGCCATGCCCGCCGACACGTCGGCGCCCGCTCCCGATACCCGCGCATATGTCGCCGAACCCGCCCCGCAGCAGGTGGCTCCGGCAAAGGAGCGCGATGGCAAGCAGTCCGGCCGCGCCACCAACCTGCTGCTGGTCGCAACGCTCGCAGCCGTTTGCGGCCTCGCTGGCGGGCTTGCAGGTGGTGCCATCATGAGCGCCGCGACCGGCGGATCGGCCCAGGCCGCGCAGGGTGGCATGCAGGGCGGCGGGGCACCGAACGCAGATGGCGCCACCGGCAACAGCAACGGCGCCTCGGATGGTAGCGCTCCGAGCGGGCAGGCGCCCACGGACACACCCGACGTGAGCGGTTCTGTCGATGGCTCGACCGATGGCAGCTCAACCGACGCCCCGGACGATGCACCTGCGGACACGGGTGCCGACGCTGACGCCTCACAGACTTCCCTTTCCGCCTAGCTATCTGAACAGAGAGGCATCATTATGACCAAGCCCGACATCATCGCGCAAAACGTCCGCACCGTACCCGCCACCACGCAAAATCACCCTACATCTGCAGCCGCTCAGCCACGAACCGCAGCTTCAACGGCACAGGCCATCCAAAGCGAACCCTCCCCTTCTTCCATCCTCAACTGCGGCGAGCCGCGCGAAGTCGACTGCGACTTTGTCATCCCCGTCTTTAACGAGCAGGCCGAGCTCGGCTCCTCAATCATGCTGCTGATGGATCAGCTGCGCCAGATTTCGCTTCATGCCAAATCGTTTACCTGGCAGATTGTGATTGCCGACAACGCCAGCAGCGACAAGACTTGGGAACTCGCCCGCTTCCTCGCCTGCAAGTTTCCCTTTACACTCCGCGCCATCCGCATTCCCCAAAAGGGTCGCGGACGCGCCCTCAAAATCGCATGGAGCACGTCCAAGGCCCGCGTGCGCGCCTATATGGATGTCGACCTTTCCACCGATATTCGGCAGATTCCCGAACTTGTCGGCCCCATTCTGGACGGACGCGCCGACGTTTGCTTTGGCTCACGCCTGCTGCCAGCGTCGCGGGTGGAACGCTGCGTCAAACGCGAGCTTATCTCGCGCTCGTATAACCGCATGCTGCAGAGCTATCTGAGTGTGCATTTTCACGATGCACAGTGCGGGTTTAAAGCCATATCCGCCGAAGCCGCAGACACACTGCTGCCGCTCATCCAGGACAACGAATGGTTCTTCGATACCGAGCTTCTGGTCTTGGCCGAACGCATGGGCATCGCATCGTGCGAGTTCGCCGTGCGCTGGAAGGAAGACCCCGGCACCACGGTGCACATCGTCGACACGGTGCGCAAGGACCTTGCCGGAATGAAGCGACTCAAAGCGAGCGAGGGGCAGACAGGCGCTACGCCGACAAGCGCGTATCGTTATCCCCTCAAGCAGGCGGCGGATGCCTGATGAGCTTTGATACCCTTCGCCGATCAGCACATGTCTCGCAGGGGGCGCGCTCTCTTCGCCGCGAGCTGTGCGCGTCCTCGGCTCCATCGCTCGCCCCCGCCCGTGACCCGATCGACTGGATCGCCGTTGCACTGCTCATGCTTGCAGCCACATTTGTCTTCTTTTGGAACCTGACCGCCTCGGGCTACGCCAACGAGTTTTACAGCGCCGCGGCGCAGGCGGGCTCCAAGAACTGGGAGGCTTTCCTGTGGGGCAGCTTGGATGCCGGCAACGCTATCACCGTCGATAAACCACCCGCATCCATCTGGCTCATGGCGCTTTCGGTGCGTCTGCTGGGTCTGAGCTCGTTTGCGATCCTGCTCCCCCAGGCGCTCATGGGCGTTACGTGCACGTATTTGCTGTACGCCACCGTGCGCCGCGTTTGGGGCAACGCCGCCGGCATCGTGGCGGGCATCGTGTTTATCACCGCGCCTGTCGCGGCCCTCATGTTCCGCTTTAACAACCCCGATGCCCTGCTCATCTTGCTTATGCTGAGCGCCGCCGCCTGCGTACTGCGCGGACTCGAGCTGCCAGCGGACCGTCACGACAATCGCATGCGCACCCGCTGGTATGCCGCGGCCGGCCTGCTAATCGGTCTGGGCTTTTTGACTAAGCAGTTCCAGGTGCTTTTGGTACTCCCCGGTTTTGGCTTGGCCATGTTGTTGCTTTCGCCCACGACTTGGCCGCGCCGTCTGCTCGACGCTGTCGTGGCACTCGGTGCCATGGTTGTCGGCGCCGGCTGGTGGGTAGCGCTCACCGTGCTGGTGCCGAGCGGCTCGCGCCCCTACTTTGGCGGCTCACAAACCGACTCGTTTATCGAACTTACCTTTAGCTACAACGGCCTGGGGCGCCTGACCGGCAACGAAACCGGTTCGGTCATCCCCGGAGCGTCCGAGGCGCTCAACGGCGCCAGCCAAGGCGGCATGTGGGGCGAAACTGGCCTGTTCCGTCTGTGGACAAGCGACTTTGGCGACCAGATCACCTGGCTCGCCCCCATCGCCTTCGCCGCCATTATTCTCGGCCTTATCGCCGCCACGCCCGCCAAAAAGGGACAGGTTTATTTTGGTAGGTTTTATCTGGGAAAACGCGGGCGCGAAGTCGACCCGGACACCGTCACGCGCATTCGCCGCGCGCAGATTGTCATCTTTGGCACCTGGCTTGTCGTGACCTGGCTCGTCTTTAGCTTTATGGCCGGCATCTTCCACGCCTACTACACCGTGGCGCTCTCCCCCGCCATCGCGGTACTGGTCGCCACATGCGGCGCCAGCCTGCTTGAGCTTCGTAATCGTTCCTGGATGCCGAACATCGCGGGGCTTCTGATTGCCATGGCGAGCGCCTGGGATATGGCGCTGATATTACGCTCCGGCAGCTTTGTCTGGCTGGGCGTCTGCATCGGCGTGATTGGCGTGGTGGCAGGACTTACACTCTGCATCATCGGCTTTTGGATGCAGGATCGCTTGCCTACGACATGGCCTTTGACTCTGAAACACGGCGCCCGCGGCGTTGCGGCGATCGGCATCGTTGCCCTCTTAGCTGGGCCGATTGTTTGGACCGCTTGCACGATTTCGACCGGGCACACCGGCTCGATCGTCACGGGAGGACCGAGCGGCAGCATGGGCGGTGGCCCTGGCGGTGGCGGCCCCGGCAGCAACGGGGCTACGCCTGACGGCGGGTCCGGCCTGCTCAGCGGAACGTCCGCCAACGACAGCCTGATCGGGCTGCTCACGCAAAATGCCAGTGGTTACCGCTGGGCGGCGGCGACCACTGGCTCGCAAAACGCCGCAAGCTACCAGCTGGCAAGCGAGCTTCCCGTCATGGCCATCGGCGGCTTCAACGGATCGGACCCCGCGCCCACGCTCGATGAGTTCAAGGCCTACGTTGCACAAGGCCTCATCCGCTACTACATCGCAAGCGGCGGCATGGGTGGAGGCATGAGCGGCACGCAGATGGGCGGCTCGGACGCTGCAAGCGAGATCGCCGAATGGGTCGCTCAAAACTACACGGCCCAGACCGTCGGCAACACAACCGTCTACGACCTGCAAGAGCAATAGGGGTTTCCTGCCGTTAAACGAAAGGCGCCGCGAAAGGACAGCGACTCGTCCTTTCGCGGTGCCTTCGCCATGCAAAGTGTTCGGGCACTACTCCTCGTACGCGCCCTCAAGCCGAAGCAGCCACTCCTTGCGGTCGAGCCCACCGGCATATCCGTTGAGCGAACCGCCTGCCGCGACCACGCGATGGCACGGCACAATAATCGAAATGGGATTACGCGCGACCGCGGCCCCCACGGCACGGGGAGACACAACGGGCGCCTCGTTTCCCGGTACACGATGTCGAGCCGCAACACGCTGGGCGATCTCGCCATACGTGGCAACCTCGCCGCGCGGAATGGAAAGCAGCTCGTACCAAACTTCACGCTGAAACGCCGTACCGATCATATGCAACGGCGGCGTAAACCGAGGTTCCTGCCCTGCAAAATAAGCATTCAGCCAAGCCCAGGAACGCTCAAGCACCGAAGACGCCGCACCATTTGCAGGACTCACCGACGACATGCCGCCAGCACCAGAAACTGCATCGGCGCCTTCAACATGTTCAGGATCTTCTTTGAGAAGCGTGGAGCCAAAATGCTCCTGTCCCTCAAACCAAAGCCCCGTCAGACCGCGGCCATCAGCGGCAAGCAAGATTTCGCCCAAAGGCGAAGCAAACGTCGTCGTGACCACCAGCGGCTCCTTTCAAAACTCCGCACCATAATACCGCGAATTGTGTAGACAACTTCAATCGACCCCAAAGTTACCCAAGGCAGCGGGCGCACAGCGCCGAGGCCGCCGCCGGGACCAGGGCCCGCAGCGGCCACGTGCCCTCACATCAGCCCAGCGGCCCCAACCAACAACGGCCCCATCGCTGGCCGCTCGCAGCCGAGTCACCGCAGGCGGGGGCCGGGCTTAGTTTTCAGAACACTCCGCAGACCAGTGTGGCGCCTTGTCCGCGGCTCCGAAGGAGCAGGACAAGGCGCCACACATGGTCGAGGACGTTCTGAAAACTAAGCCCGGCCCCCGCCGGACAGGTCGCACTACTCGCAGAGCAGCTTAGCGATCTGGACGGCGTTGGTTGCCGCGCCCTTACGGATTTGGTCGCCGCAGCACCAGAAGGTAATACCGCGCGTGGCCTCGGGGTTCGAGATGTCGCGACGCACGCGACCGACCCAGATCAGATCCTGATCGGACGTATCCATCGGCATGGGGAAGCGATCATGCGCATCCTCGGCGCCCATGTCGTCAACCAGCTTCACGCCCGGAGCGGCAGCCAGCGCAGCACGGGCCTCTTCCACCGTGATGTCGCGCTCAAACTCGAGCGTAATGCTCTCGGAGTGCGAACGCAGCACGGGCACGCGCACGCAGGTGCAGTTCACGCGCAGCTCGGGCAGATGCATGATCTTACGGCCCTCGTTCTGCAGTTTCATCTCCTCGGAGGTAAAGCCCTCCTCCTTGACGCCGCCAATCTGCGGAATCAGGTTGCTCGCCAGCTGGGCGGCAAACGCGCGCGGCTCGGGAATCTCCTCGCCACGGCCCAGGGCGGCCAGCTGAGCCTCGAGCTCGGCCATACCGGGCGCGCCAGCGCCCGAAGCTGCCTGATACGTGGACACGATCATACGCTTCACGCCGGCAAGCTGGTGCAGCGGCCAGGTGGGAACCAGGCCGATAATGGTCGCGCAGTTGGGGTTGGCGATAAGGCCGTGATGCCACTTGATGTCGTCGGCATTGATCTCGGGCACGACCAGCGGCACCTCGGGATCCATGCGGAAGGCATGGCTGTTGTCGACCACGACGGCGCCGCACTTTACGGTCTCGGGCAGCAATTCCTTGGCGATATCGTCGCCGGCAGCGCCGAGCACGATGTCGCAGCCCTCAAAGGCCTCGGGGCAAGCCTTTTCGATCACGATTTGCTCGCCGCGGAACTCAACGGTCTTGCCCGCGGAGCGTGCGCTTGCCAACAGCTTGAGCTTGCCGACCGGGAACTCCTGCTCGTTGAGGCACTCGAGCATCTGGGTGCCCACGGCTCCCGTCGCGCCCAAAATAGCAACCGTGTACTGTTTCATGCTTCCCCCTTTAAAGGTTGTGGCTTTTGCCCGCACGCCGAGCAGGCCGATTATTGTTGCCAGTTTATACAAGAACAGGGCGGGCACGAAACCCGCCCCGTCGAAACGAAACCGAAACGAAACGCCCCGCCTTAGTTTTTTGAGACATGACCCAAAAATCTACCGAGCAGTCGCTACTTTTTGAGCGCGGCCAGAGCGGGATCGACCGGCGCGGGAGCCTCCAGGTCGGAGACCTTCACAATGCCGTTCTCATCGGAGAAGGCACGGTAAATGGTCCGAATCGCTAGGTCGAAGTCCTTCTCCTCGACACCGATAATGATGTTGATCTCGTCACAGCTCTGCGAAATCATACGCACGCTCACGCCGGCCTGGCCGAGCATGCCAAACAGATGGCCCGAGATACCTGCACGACCGCGCAGGTTGCGGCCGACGGTAGCGATGAGCGCCAAGCCCTCGACAACCTCGATCTCGAGCGGTTCGACCTCCTGCTGGATGTCGCCCACGAGTGAGTACAGCGAATCGTGCACATCCTGCTCCTGCACCACGGCGCCAAAGCGGTCGACGCCGGTGGGCATATGCTCGACGGAAACGTCATAGCGCTCGAAGACCGAAAGCGCACGGCGCATAAAGCCAACGCGGGGCTTGGTGCGGTCGCGGGCCACGTTGATGGCGACAAAGCCGCGCTTGCCGGTCACGCCGGTAATGATGGGCTCCGCCTCGCCCTCATCAGCCGTCTCGCTAATGATAGTGCCGGGGTCCTGCGGCGCATTGGTGTTCTTGATGACCAGCGGAATACCAGCCTCGCGCACGGGGAACACAGCTTCCTCGTGCAGAACGCTCGCACCCATGTACGAAAGCTCGCGCAGCTCCTCGTAGGTAACGCGCGCAATGGGCTGAGCCTCGGGAACAATGCGAGGATCGGCAGAATAGAAGCCAGAAACGTCGGTCCAGTTCTCGTACAGGTCGGCGCCCAGGCACTTGGCCAGGATTGAGCCGGAAATATCGCCGCCGCCACGGTCGAGCAGCTTGATCTGGCCCTCACGCGTCGCGCCGTAGAAACCGGGCATAACAAAGCCGCCCTGCTGGCCGTACTCCTGCACCAGCTCGGAGGTGCGATTCATGCTGAGCGTACCGTCGTGATGGAACGCCACAACCGTCGCGGCGTCCAAGAACGGTAGGCCCAGGTACTCGGCCATCAGGCGGGCGGTAAAGTACTCGCCACGGCTCACAAGCTCCTCGGTGGAGTAGCCGCCCGAGCGGGCGCGCTCGGCAAAGGCCGCGAACTCCTCACGGATGGGATAGGTGAGCTCCAGCTCGTCAGCGATATCAAAATAGCGCTGGCCAATGTCCTCAAGCAGCTCCTCACACGACACGTGGTACTTAACGTGCGCGTTAACCAGATAGAGCAGGTCGGTCACCTTGGTGTCACCCTTAAAACGGCGACCGCAGGCGGAAACCACCACAAAACGGCGAGCCGGGTCGGCATCGACGATGGCCTTGATCTTCTTGAAGTGTTCGGCGTCGGCGACCGACGAGCCGCCAAACTTGGCAATCTTAATCATGGGCTGGAGGTTACCTTTCTAAAAAGCCTCTGCGAACCTATTTTGCACGCTCTGATACCATGGTTTCACCGATTGGGACCAAGGCATCCGAGGAGCAGTGTTATATGGGAACTTATCATAGTACACGAGGACGCACTTTATCGTGCTCAAGTAAGGTGGCAATCCGTACCGGCATCGCTCCCGACGGGGGTTTGTTTGTCTCGGACGAGCTCGGCACCCAGCAGGTCGATATCAGCTCGCTTGCAGATAAATCGTACTTTGAAATCGCTCAAGATGTGTTGGGAATGTTACTGAATGATTACACGGCCGAAGAAATTTCGGCGTGTGTCGACGAGGCATACCGCGGCACGTTCGCGAGTGAAGAGGTTACGCCGCTCGTTAAACTCGACGCTGCGCCGGGCGCTGACGCCCCTCAGACCTATGTGATGGAGCTCTTTGGCGGCCCCACGAGTGCCTTTAAGGACGTCGCCCTGCAGATGCTCCCCCGCCTGATGGCCCGCACTTCCGCCAAGGACGGCGGCGCCGAGCGCATCATGATCGTCACCGCCACGTCGGGCGACACCGGCAAGGCCGCACTCGCCGGTTTTGCCAACGCTCCGGGCACGGGTATTACCGTCTTTTATCCCGAAGGCAAAGTCAGCCGCGTCCAGAACCTGCAGATGTCCACGCAAGAGGGCGACAACGTCGCCGTCTGCGGCATCCGCGGCAACTTCGATGATGCCCAGAGCGCCGTCAAGCGCATCTTTGCCGATAAGGAGCTTGCCGAGCGTCTTGAGTCCGCCGGCACGGTGCTTTCAAGCGCCAACTCGATCAACGTCGGTCGCCTGGTGCCGCAGGTCGTCTACTACTTTGCCGCCTATGCGCAGCTGCTGCGCGCCGGCGCCATCGAGGCCGGCGACTCCGTGGAGTTCTGCGTACCGACCGGCAACTTTGGCGATATCCTGGCCGGCTACTATGCCAAGTGCATGGGTCTGCCCGTCGCCAAGCTCATCGTCGCGAGCGACAAGAACAACGTGCTCGCTGACTTCCTGACCACCGGCGTCTACGACCGCAACCGTCCGTTCTTCACGACCATCTCGCCGTCGATGGACATCCTCATCAGCTCTAACCTGGAGCGCATGCTGTACTTCCTGTCCGATGGCGACTGCGAACTCGTTGCCGGCCTTATGGAGCAGCTGGCACAGACTGGTCGCTATGAGGTGCCCGCCGAGCTGCTGGCCAAGATCCAGAGTGTGTTTGGCTGCGGCTGGGCCAGCGAGGACGAGGTCCGCGCTGCTATCAAGAACTGCTGGGATGCAAACGGCTATGTGATCGACCCGCACACCGCTTGCGGCTATCACGTCTTTGAAAAGGTCGCCCCCGCCGAGGGCGCCAAGGCCCGCGTGCTGCTTTCGACCGCCAGCCCCTACAAGTTCCCGCGCGCCTGCTGCGACGCCCTGGGCCTCGACGTTCCCAAGGACGACTTTGAGGCCATGCGCGTGCTCGAGCAGGCAACCAACACGGTCGCCCCAGCCCAGCTCGCCGAACTCGAATCCAAACCCGTCCGTTTCGAAGACATCTGCGACGTCGATGAGATGGCCAGCTACGTAGAGCAGGCTGCAAAAAAGATGGCAACCAACTAAACCCCTTATTAAGCGCCGGCGCAAGCCGGCGCACCTTCTTTTTATTTAGCTTTCGGGATGATGACGAGCATGCGAGCGGGTCTGGCCGTTTAGTTCGTCGCGAGTTCCGCACGAGCCGGAAAGCACTTAATGTGCTTTCCGAGCGAGCCAGGACTGCCCGAGCAGCGAACTAAACGGTCAGACCCGCCAAGGAGGACCCACATGATCAAAATCACCGTCCCAGCAACCAGCGCCAACCTAGGCATCGGCTACGACACCCTCGGCATGGCCGTCAGCCTCTACTCGCACTTTACCTTTGAGCGCGCCGACAAGCTCACCATCACGGGCTGCCCCGAAGAGTTCCAAAACGAGAACAACCTGGTTTACGTCAGCTTTGTCGATGCGCTGGCCGCGTGGGGCGAGCCGGCTTTCCCCGTTGCCATCGACATTCAAACCGACGTGCCCGTCGCCCGCGGCCTGGGTTCCAGCTCCACCTGCGTCGTCGCCGGCATTATGGCGGCCGCCGCGCTGACGGGCCACACCGTCGACCGTGCCGAGCTCGTCCGCATTGCCACCGAGGTCGAGGGCCATCCCGATAACGTCGCCCCCGCCATCCTGGGCGGCGCCGTCTGCTCCTTTACGCCGACCGACTCGCTGCCCCAGTGCCTGCGCTACGAGGTGAGCGATCGCTTGCGTTTTATTACCGTGATTCCGCCCTACGAGGTGCATACGAGCGAGGCGCGCAAGGTTGTGCCACAGGAGATTCCACTCTCCACCGCCGTATGGCAAATGGGCCGCATCGCCGGCATGACGCGCGGCCTGGAGACCGGCGACCTTGACCTGATTGCCGCCGCCAACGACGACCGCATCCAGGAGCCCTATCGCCGCCGCCTCATCCCCGACTACAACGCCGTGCGCGACACCTGCCTTAACGGAGGCGCCAAGACCATCTGGATCAGCGGTTCGGGCTCGACCCTCATGGCCGTGACTGACGACACCATCGTGGCAAAGTTCCTACAGGTCAAACTGCGTGAACAGTTCCCCAAGTGTGACACGTATATTCTGACGTGCGACACCGATGGCGCTCAAATCGAGTACCTGTAGCGCCCTGCCTCATTGCTCTCACCGGCCCCCTTGGGGCTTCCCCTGAAAACGTCCTCGATCATGAATTGCCCCGTCGTGCGCTTCGCGCGACGGGGCAATTCGATCTGCGGATTGTTTTCAGGGGAAGCCCCAAGGGGGCCTGCGCAGCCTCGAAAGGATAATCGCATTCGCTGATTTAATCTTGTGCTCCAACGGAGCCACGGACGAGAGGCCTTCGCGCTGCGGAATAATTTTGAGGGGAACACCCCGACCATCCCTGCGTTTACCTTGCTGAGGATGTCTACAGGAACCCACGCTTTGAAGGGGCGCCGGGCAGATAGGGGCTTTTTAAGTTACATAATAAACTGTTTATCTATGCTACTATTTAACTAGGCATCGCAGTATGGAGGTGGTCAAAGTGTTACGCACACTCAAAGCTTCGTTTTTCCTCTCGATACTTTTGATATTACCGATATGTTTCTCGTTTAGCCCTTCGACTGCTTATGCTGCAGAAAGCGATGCTGTCGCAATTTCTGGCGCAACCCAAGATTTTGATTTAACGAAAGGTCCCGAGCAGTCTCATCAAATCAAGCTTAAGGATGGGACCGTTGCAGTAATAGGAATTAAAAAAACCAATGAGCCCAGCCTGATATGGGACAGTTACTACAACAACGCATCTGGAACTTGGACTATCTATTACAACAGTCCTTTTATTTATCGCGAATTCAAGATCAAGATAGCGAACTCGCTCATTACCAGCGCTTGGGGACAAAACTATACGACTACCGGCTGTACGGTAACTAACGAGTCCTTTATATGGAACTCGAAACAGGCGACATATCGACTCAACTATGAATCGATGGGGATGACGTCCGGTATCGCCGTGTTGCAAGCGACCATGGAAGGCAGCACGCTCCACACCTATGCAAACTAGACTCACATCAATTGAGGAAGTTCAATGATCCCAATTCCTGCACGCTCAGACATTATGATCGCTCTCGTTTGGATTCTCATCGGAGTGTTTATTTGGCGTATCTGCAAATGGGTTAAAAACAAGAAATAGTTGATAAAACGTATATGCCATTTATGCGATGCTTGGGGCCGTTAAATCGGCCCCTATTTCTATAGCTTTTCAAGCAGCAGTCACCCATTTGGAAGTCGCAATGCCATTCATACGATTTCGGCCCTTTAAGCCGCTTTCTATTGGTAGGGACTCTTGCTGGTAAGGAGTGCTTACTAGATACAAACCTCGGCAATAAATTGGGTTAGGCTGCGCTGGTTTCTTTGTATTCGAAGACTGGCTCTAGAAGATCTTCGATGTTGCAGTGGAGGGCTTTTGCTATGGCTCTTACGCTTGTTACCGAAGCTTCATTGATGTTTCTCTGGCGCTGCTCGTACATTTGGATTGAGCGGAGTGATACGCCCGATTCGTATGCCAGGTCTTGCTGGGTTTTCTTAAGCCTCTTCCTTGCTAGCGCCAGTTTGGTTTGACGAGGTGTTTTCTTCGCTATATCGCAAACAAGACGCGCCACACGCTCCTCTGAGGCTTCGTGCCAGGGGTAATACATATTGCACAGCGCATCGAACGGAACGGCATGCAGCAGGTCTTCGAAAGACTCGCCCAGACGCCATTGCAGATATGCCAATATCCAGCCCGTCCAATACTCCGGCGTCTTCTCAAAACGATAGGTGCGGTCCGGTATAGACCCGCTTTGATATCCCGACCTTTCGGCGATAAGTGCGAACAGCTCAACACCTGATTTTCCCGATACGACCCATGCGTTGCCGCGCTCAAACTCGCGAGCTACGCCGCTCAGGCAAAAGAGCTCAGCGATCTCGGACCCTTCCGCTCCATAGTCGTTCACGGCATAGTCAAAGCAGTCGCCAAGGTTGTTCATTGCGTCCTCGAGGTAGTAGACGGGGTACGTCCTACTCGGACCACAACTCGTTAACTCTTGGATCATCCAAATCAACCCTCCCCGCCATTAAATCCTTGATGTCGATACCTTCAGAATCAAATCCATTTACCGTGTCCAAGTACTTGCGCCGAGCGTTCTGCTCTCGCTCAAAACGCTTGGGATAAAACTCAGATCCCGAAGCCGGCTTCCAATCGCAGAATCTAATCGCCGAGAATGCGCGCTCACTCATAAGAGCATATTGAATGCCTAGATCGCCCAGGCGCATAATGCGCTGAAGTTGTCGGAGCGAAATCATGCCATTAACAAACTGCCTTGCAAAAGAAAAATACGAGTCGTCGGCACGATAGCCCCGAATAACGTCGTAAGAAGAAATATCAATCAAACAGTTATCAAGCAGAAATCGAAGTCCGTCGCGTGCTAGCGGCGTCGAGACATTAAACTCCCGGTTGTCGGCCAAAATCGCAAGCCAATTGAGGATTGAAAACTCCCCAGACTCTAAATCCAAGACCGAAAGGCCATCTAAATCAAGTTCATATCGATTTGCAATGCCATCCGACTCGGTCCGGCATGCCCATTCCATCGCCATTTCTTCATGTGGCGTGCAATAAAACCCGCGCCCATAGTCATTGAATTGTCTGCATTTATCCAACGACGGATGCTCGACAACAACCTCCGACCCGTGCCAAAGCTCCATATCGACCTCCAAACAAAAATATCACCCCAGTGATAGTTTACCAATAACTATCACTGGGGTGATATAGATAGACAAAAGTTGTTTGACAGTGCGGCATGCCCTAGAGGCAGGCCTCGGCGATGCGCTTTTTGAGTTCGTCGATGCCGGTACCGGTCTGGGAGCTTGTGATGATCACGTTTTCGGCCGGGACGTTGAGCTGCTTTTTGATAGCTGCTGCCTGGCGGGCCTGCTGGGTGCGGCTGAGCTTGTCGGCCTTGGTGAGGCAGACGATAAAGTTGAACTCGTTGCCCTGCAGGTAGTCGATCATGTCATGGTCGAGCTTACTGGGATCGTGGCGAATGTCCACCAGCGATACAACCAGGTTAAAGCTGCGCTCGGAGTCGAAGAAGTCGCCGATAAGTTCTGCCCAGCGGTCACGCTCGGCCTTGGAACGGCGAGCGAAACCGTAGCCCGGCAGGTCCACAAAGTGCACGTCGTCGGCCTCGAAGAAATTGATATTGCTCGTTTTGCCCGGCGTGCTCGAAACCTTGACGAGGTTCTTGCGGCCGAAGAGCTTGTTCATGATGGAGGACTTGCCCACGTTGGAGCGGCCCACAAAGCTCACCTCGGGACAGGTGGACTCGGGGATCTGCGAAACCTTGCCATAGCTGGCGACGAACTTGGCAAGCTGGTAGTTAATGGAATCGGCCATGGACACTCCTTGGTCGTAGGTTTTTACAAAACGGGCGCGCTATTACGCGGCGGCAATACGACGAACGATGTCAAGCGTGATGCCGCTCGCGGTACGAGCGTACTCATCCAGATCGAACTCGCGCTCACAAAACGCGTCATATGCCTCGTCACAATTATCGCTGATAGCGCGCAGCACCAGGCAATCGACACCATTCTTGGCCGCGATGTGCGCAATTGCCGCGCCCTCCATCTCGACGCAATCGGCATGCGTGGCCTCAATCGCAGCGTTACGCATGGCGTCACCCGTAACAAAGCGGTCACCCGTGGCGATAGTGCCACACAGGAACTGCTTGGGGTCCTTCTTCGCAGAAGTCTCATCCGCCGAGGCATCCACAAATCCATGCTCGGCAAGCACGGCGGCGGCAACATCAGCCAACGCCGGCGTCGAGACAAACTTCTCGAGCCCCGGCGCGGACTCGGCGATGAGTGCCGTATCGGTATCCAGATAGCGCAGGCACTTGCCTATAACCACGTCGTTAATATGCAGTTTAGGGTTTAGGCCTCCCGCGATACCTGAAAACACAACGGCCTGCGGGGCGTATTTGCTGATGAGATGCTGCGTTGCGGCAGCGGCGTTCACGGTACCCATGCCAGCGGTCGTGGCGACCACCGTCAGACCGTCAAGCTCGCCGCTCACAACGGTCAAGCCCGCCTCCTGCGCCTCATGTGCGCCACTCAGCTCTTCTTTAATCTGCGCAACCTCTTTTTCGAGTGCGCCTATGATCGCGATGGTTGCCATGCCATCCCCCAAATCCGTGCAAATTGCTTATCCACGGTATGGTACCAGCATTTTGGCTCTTTCACTTTTTACGAAGTCGCTAGGCCAACGAGGACCGCACATCATAGAGCGCCTTTGCAATCGCGGCCACGGCCTCACTCGATTGGTCGCTCCACGGCATCGACGTCATGATGCTCATAACATAGCTATGGCCGTCGACGTCGACCAGTCCGGCATCACATGTCGAATAGCAACCGTCCTCGCTGATCCAGCCTGCCTTGTTGCGCACCGAGACCTGATCGTCCGCAATGCCATCGCGAATAAACGAGCGCGATGTTGATGCCAGAAGGCCCGACAACCACTGTGAAGTCTCGGTATCCATGCTCAGATACTCGCTCATCTCGCGCCACAACTTGGCCGAGGTGCGCGGGCAATAAGTGGGAAAATCACTCATTGGATCGAGTGCAGTATCGTAATCGATGCCAAGACCGACAATCCAATCCTCGTAACCGGCATGGTCAAACGCCGCGCGTAACGCAATAAACGAATCGTTATCCGAATTAACGACCGCGGCCTCGATTAGGTCGCGCACCGTCTGCCAGCCCATGTTATAGCCACCATAGGTGCCAAGGGAATCATCGAGTGAGACCTGGCCCGTCTCGACCAGAGATTCGCAGATGTACAACGCATAGAGTGCCTTGTAGCTACTCGCGCCGTAAACCTCGACATCGGCGTTATACGTCACGCCCTTGCCGCTCGACAAATCGTAAAACACCACGCCCACATCGCCCAATTCCTGGGCCTGATCAAGGGCATCTTGGAGCGCGGCGAGGCTCCCATCCTCCAGGGCGGGGATCTGGTCATCAACCAATGAGAAGGTCTGCACGGTATCGCCTGAGGGGATATCGTTAAAGTCCGCCTTCGAAAGCCTCGTCTTAAGGCTCGCTGTCGACAGGGTTTGACTTGCGGTGGCTTTAGATTCAGAGACCTTTTTGTTTTGCGTCTGTACCGTTGACGCATCTGAGTGTGCCATTCGCTCCGACGCGTAGGTTTTGGCGGTAATTCCGAGGATAATAACCGCCAACGTTAGCATCCCAACGGCGGCAATCTTCGTCACGCGGATGCGAACGTCAGCGAGGCCACGCGAAGGCGTGCCCTTCGTCTCATATCTGCTGCCATGCTGCGGCACATACTCGTCCCGCGATGCGTTGCTTCGCACGTGGTCTCCTGACTGCTACCGTTTATATACGAGCAGCATAATACCGAGCAGGCATTTCTTTCCAAAGATATTCAGTGGCGTTTAAAGTGTCTTTAAAGAAACCACAAGCGTTTCTATGCAAATGCACCGATTCTGTTGCGCATCTCTGTCCAAAACGCAGTTGCGGTGAAATAGTTCCTGTTTGGGCGGCATAAGCCGAAAAACAAGAACTATTCCACCGCAACTTGACGGGGCTCTTTAGCAATCAACTAGGTGCCCGGGGGCACTCATTTAAGTCTGTCCCCAATGAGTGCCTTTGGGGAGCGAAAATGGCTCGCTAGCCGATGGCGTTTTTGAGTTCCGCGCGGCGCTTTTTCATGCCCGTCATGACGGCGTTGCGCAGCTCGGGCATGCGCGCGGTATCCATCTGTGGAACGCCCTCGAGCTTATAGGGAATGCCCAATTGCTCGTACTTGACGACACCCATCGTGTGATACGGCAGCATTTCCAGGCCCACCACGTTATGCCATGGGGCAATCAGACGACCGAGTGCCTCGCACTCCTCAACCGTATCAGTAATACCCGGCACCACCACGTGACGAATAACAACCTTGATCTTGCGACGCGCAAGCTCATCACCAAACGCTAGGATGCGCGCGGGATCGCAACCGGTCAGCTTTTTATGCTCGACGGGATCGGCGTGTTTAATGTCGAGCAGCACCATATCGGTCTCGTTGAGTACGGCATCGAACTTCTCGGGATGCGCGGGATCGAACGCATAGCCGCAGCTATCCAAGCAGGTATGCACGCGACCATCGGGGTTGTTGTGCATTGCGCGGAACAGGTCGGCCAAAAACTCAGGCTGCAGGAGCGGCTCGCCGCCGGATACCGTAATACCGCCGCTGCGGTAAAACTCATGGTTGCTCTGGAACTCGTCCATCAGGTGTTCGACGGTCACCATGGTGCCGCCGTTAACCGACCAGGTGTCGGGGTTGTGGCAATACGCACAGCGCATGGGACAGCCCTGAACAAACACCACAAAGCGGATGCCGGGTCCATCGACCGTTCCCATCGTCTCAATCGAATGCACGCGGCCCAGGGCAAACGCAGAGTCCTCGGGACGAGCGTCCACACCCTCGAGCGTCATCTCAGCCATTCCCGCTACCTTGCCTCTCATTGGTTTTAGCTACATAAATGCCAGAGTCATTCTAGCCCATATGCATGATGGCGAAACGGTTTAGCGGTCAATTGGGCTGTTCTATTTGGCCCCACGCAAGAGCGGCGGGAAGGTTGTCGCAACCCGCCCGCCGCCGAGGCAATAGAAATCGATAGACGCCAGGTCTTACTCTTTAAGCGTGAGCATCGCACCGAAGGCGGTCGGGCCGCAATGGCTCGAGATGACACCGCCGACCTGAGTCCAGGTAACGTCCTTAAAGCCCAGGTCGTGCGCATAGACTTCCATGTCGTCGCGCAGCTCCTGGGAAAGACCTACCGAATACGCCAGGCCAATGTGCGAGTAGTCGATCTCGCCCTTCGCAACCATGTGGTCAATAAAGGCGCGGGCGCACTTGAGCATAGAGCCGCGGAACTTCTTGGTCGCCACAAACTTACCGCCCGTTACCTCAATGCAGGGCTTAATCTTGAGCAGGTGGGCGCCAAGGAATGCCACGTTGGACAGACGACCGCCCGCCTTAAGGAAGGCTAGGTCGGTAGGAACAAAGCCCAGCAGCACACGGTCCATGACGGAATTCGTAAAAGCAAAGATCTCGTCGACGGTGGCATCGGGGTGAGCCTCGATGTATTTGGCGGTCTCGACGACAACGAGCGACTGGCCCACCGAGACAAAACGCGTGTCCATGGAGAACACGTAGCCGCGCCCCTTGGCGGCGATCTTCGATGATTGATGCGAGCAGGTCGTGGCCTCGGAATACGCGAGATGCAAAATAGTCGCGTCGGGCTGCTCGGCATGAATTCGGTCATACACGTGAGCAAAATCCGCAGGCGCGCAGCCACTAGTCTTGGGCATTACGCCAAACTCGTTGCAGCGTGAATAAATCTCGAGCGGATCGATCGAACCGTCCTCGACGGTCTCGTCACCAATCGTGACATGCATGGGCACGCGCACGATGCCGTAGCGCTCGCAAAGCTCCGGCGTCACATCCGACCCAGACTCAACCACGATTACGTACTTGCCCATTATTATCACGACCCATCTCAACATTGGCTTTTCAATACATGGCACGCACCGACACACTGTTGCACAACAGCGTCCAAGCGCCAAAGAGACGCCGCCCCTTGCACACAACAAAGGACAGCGTCTCCTTGGAAAACTCCGTGCTTATCTAGGATTCCATACGGTTTATTAAGGAGGGTTACTTATTCCGCAAACGGTCGCTATATGCGGTAAGCGGCAGTTGGCCGCGACAACTGCGACACATTCCGTCCAGTAAATCCAATCGTGCTCCACGCACGGTTAATGCGCGAGGCGGTAGAAATTCATCGATGCCGCGCCCTCGGCGTGCAGCTCCATCGCCGGAACCGCCGGCGAATAGGTACGGCTCGTAAGTGCCGCCTCGCCGCCATTTGCAAAAATCTCGACCATCGTAGTGTCCGAAAGCACGCGCAGGTCGCGAAGCTCGCTGAGCTCGATCGACCTCTGGTCGCGCCCATAGCCTTCGTCACCCATGTCGAGGGTAAGCATCCCGTCTGCATAGCACACAAAGACACCCTTGCGGATTTCGAGCTCGACCATCTTGGCGCCCTCACAGGAAACCACAAGATCAAACAGGCGGCCCGGCTCCTCAACGGTTTCACCGCCTGTCGCGCGAACGCAGTCGCCGCGCATCCTCTCAATCTCGTGCGCCGGTTGCTGGCAGAGCTTGCCATCGCGCATGCTCAGCTCTCGCGGCACCGTCAACGCGCACTGCCACCCGCGCGCCACCGTCGGGTTTTCTGCCGTCGCATCGGGGCAACCCGACCATCCGATCATCAAACGCCGGCCTGCAGTATCCTCAAAGGACTGCGGAGCATAGAAATCAAAACCGGCATCGACCATCGGGGGCATGCCCTGCCCGACGATTTTAAAGCTCGGCGCCTCCCAATCGGCCTCGATGGGGAACCACACGCACTGATGCGGATTGCGGTAACGCCAACCATCGGCAGGCACACCCTGCGGACAGCAAACGAGAATAAGCTCGCCATCGAGCTCAAACAGATCGGGGCACTCCCACATAAAGCCAAACTTCTCGCCCAACTCAATGCGCGTCGCATAGCTCCAGTCCTCAAGATTGCGCGAGGTATAGACAAGCACGCAGCCACGGTCGTCTTTCGTACGAGCACCCAGAACCATGTAGTAGATACCATCGTGCTCAAGGATCTTGGGGTCGCGCACGTGCGTACCGATATCGTCGGGGTAATCGACCGGTCCAACAGCTATGCACTTCTCGCCCAATTCGTCGGGATTCTCGGCAACCATATGAATCTGGTTTTGCTCACGGCCCGTCAACACGTAGTCGTAATCATCGCGGTCAAAATGCTTGACGTTGCCGGTATAGAAGTAGTGAATCTTGCCATCACGTACAAAGGCAGAACCAGAATACGCTCCGCTCGAATCCAAATCGGAATCGGGGAACAGCACGGGGCCGTGATTCTCGTACGTCACAAAATCCTTTGTCGTCAGATGGTTCCAAAGCACTGGACCGCCATGCGCAGCATCGAACGGATCGTATTGATGATAGATGTGATACGTATCACCAATCTGAACCAAACCGTTGGGGTCGTTGAGCCAGCCAAGCTCAGGCTCCACATGGAACAGAAGCCTATCGGGGTCGGACGCGATGCGAGCCGCCGTCTCATCCTGTCCGACACGCCACTGCTCATAGTCCGCGCGTGTCACCTTGTTTTTTTGATTTAACATCGCCGTTGACTTTCTCGTCTATGGGGAAGGACGCTCGACTCACACGAGTCGAACGCCCTTCCTCAAATGGACTTATCCTCAGATTACACTGAACGGCTCAACTAGAAGCTAACGTCGAAGCCAGCGCCAGCGCCCTCTTCATCGGTGGTCGGCACGCCCTTTGCCTTGTTGTAGGCAAAGATCAAGACGATCGGCACGATAAAGGCGATGAGATTGCCAGCCACATACCACACGAGGGTCTCGGGCGTGACGATGAGCAGGCCAAGCACGCCGGTCAGACCCTGACCGATAGCGCGCACCTCAAAGAGCTTGACGAAGGCACCGCCGCAGCCTGCACCGATGCATGCGCAGATGAACGGAATGATCGAATAGCGCATGTTTGCAGCAAAGATAGCGGGCTCGGAGATTCCGACCAGCGTCGGGATAAAGGACGACATGCAGATGTTGCGCTCTTTGGAGTGCTTCTTGTGAATGAGGTACATACCGATGGCGCCGCCGCCCTGGGCGATGATGGAAACCGACCAGATGGCCTGGATGTAGTTGAAGCCAGTCGTGGCAACAAGGTTTGCCTCGATACCCTGGATGAACTGATGCGTACCGGTAACGACGAGCGGCTGCAGGAACGCGGCGAAGACAAAGGCGCCAAAGACGCCCATCCTGTTGTACAGGACATCGATTACGCCAGCGAGGACGTCGCCGATCAGGTTGCCGAGCGGGCCGAACACGGTGAACAGGGCGACGTTAGCGAGAATCAGGGTAACGGTCGGGACAAAGACGAACGAAACGACCTCGGGGATGTACTTCTGGGCAATCTTTTCGACCTTGGCCATAAACCAGGCAGTCAGGATTGCAGGGAATACGCCGCCCTGGAAAGCAACCATGGGAATGGATAGCGGACCGAAGTTCCAGTACTCAGCACCCGTCGGGTCCATAACGAACGTGTTGCGGTTCATAAGGCTCGGGTGAACCATGACGATACCGACGAGGATGCCCAGGATCGGGTTACCGCCAAAACGCTTGACTGCGCTGTACATAACCAGGACAGGCAGGTAGTCGAACGTGGTGGCGATAATGGCAAAGAAGCTTGCGAGGTTCTTGAGGAACTCGCTGTGATCGGCGAGGCTGCCCTCCATGCCAAAGAGGCCGTTGGCAACGATCAGCGACTTAAGGCCGATGATGATTGCAGCGCCGACGAAGGCGGGAATGATGGGGATAAAGATGTCCGAGAATACCTTGAGGACCGAGAAGAACTTGCCCTTCTTGTCCGCCTCGGCGCCCTTGACCTCGGAAGCGCTGATCTCCTTAACGCCCGTCAGAGCCATAAACTCATCGTAAACCTTGTTGACGGTACCGGTACCGAAGATGATCATGAGCTGGCCGCTGTTGTACAGCACGCCCTTGACGCCATCGATGTTCTCGAGCTCGGCCTTGTTGTATTTGCTCGTATCCTTGAGCACCAGACGCAGACGGGTCACGCAATGCGTGGCGCCCTCGATGTTCTCCAGTCCGCCGACGTTGTCGACGACTTGCTGGGACACTGCCTTGTAGTCCATGTTCCTCTCCATTCCTTTTCTAAATCATAAAACGGTTCGTTGCCGCTACAGAGACGCGATCGTTGCGTTTGCGCACTTGAGCGCACCGTCGGTGACGGTAAGCGCCACACCCTGGCCCTGCTTGTTGCAGAAGCGAGCGTTGAGCGCAACATCATCGACAAAGATGGTCGCGATGTCGTCGTCGACGACCAGACGCACATGGTGAGTGCCCTCGCCCTTAAAGAACAACGGACGCTCGAGGCCCATGTTGTTGACCTGGAACCACGGGTACTGGGGAGCCGGCGTGAACTCGAGCTTGCCCTCGCGCAGGTTGGCGCGGAACTCATAGGCAAGACCAGTCTCGGCGTCCTCGGCGAACTTGACCGAGAAGCCGGCAGCGTTACCGCCGAGCTCAATGTCGGCATCGAGCAAGTAGGTGGAGCCGGCATCCGCGGCGAGCACCTGCTCGACCTTGCCCGACTCGCAGGAAAGCTCAAAGGTCTCGACTGCCTTAGCCTCGCCAAAGGCGCCAAGCATGCTGTCGGGGAGCTTGGTGCCGAGCGTTCCGTCGGCACGCTGAACGATCTCGAGGGGCATAAAAGTGCCACCCCACAGGTAAGAGCTGGGGTCGCCGCCCTCGTCGCGCGTCGGGACCCAACCAAAGAGAACGCGGCGCTCGCCATCGAATGCGGTGCGAGCGGCGTAGTACGCGCGGCCGTCGAAGGAGTCGTCAGCGGGGGTAATCCAAGGACCGTTGATGGACTTGGACATGCGGTAACGGGTCTTGTTGCCGTCGCTGTACTCGGAAAAGACGAGGTACCACCAGTCGCCCATCTTAAAGAGATCAGGCATCTCAAACATGGTGTACAGGCCCGGGTTCCACCAGTCGCCCTGGAACTCCCAGTTGGTCAGATCCTTGGAGGTGAACTTGACCAGGCGGCCGGTCATCAGACGCTTGTCCTCGCCCACACGCGTGCCGAGGATGAGCATGTACTCTTCGTTCTCCTCATCCCAAAGCACAAAGGGATCGCGCCAGTTGCGGTCATCGTAACCCTCCTGGGGCGGAAGCAGCGTCTCGGCGATGTTCTTCTCCCACTTGACGGCGTCGTCGCTCGTCGCGTGAAGAAGAACCTGCTTCATCAAACGTGCGCGGACCTTATCGCGATTGCAACCAGTGTAGAGCGCATGGTACTTGTCGCCCACCTTAAACACCGTGCCGGCATAAATGTACTGGTCGACTTCCTCGTCGCCGCCGCGCTCAAGGCTCTCGCCAAAGTCCTTGTAGTTGACGAAATCCTTGGTCGTAGCGAGTGCCCAGCCAAACGGCTCTCCGAAAGGTTCGGGGTTACGCGTGTCACGCTGATGATAGAGATAGAACGTGCCGTCCTCGCCGTACGGCATGATGTCGCCTACCCAAATTCCCTCAGGCTGGTAATACACCTTGTGCATCCGAGACTTCCTTTCCACGACATACTAACTCGGTACAATGGCAAGATATGTCAATCGTTTTCATATGTCAAACGTTTTCACACCAATACGTCTTTTCGCAGTTCCAGTCGTCGGCAAACGGTTGACATATGCCGGTGAACGGTCATCAGAGGCGTTTGAGGAATTCTTTTGGCACGGGATGAACTACGCGGTTTTGCCCTCAATGAGTTCAACGGGGAGCTTGATATTCGATTCGGGATTATCGCCGTTAATAAGAGCGATGATGGATTGCGCCGCGAGCTCTCCGATGCGATCGATATCTTGACGTACGGTTGTTAAGTCAGGCATAAACGTCATAGTTCGGCGGGCACCATCCGCGCCCACGACCTTAATATCGTCTGGAGCGCTCAAGCCGCGCTGCTTCATCACGTTGAGACAGATGGCCGCCATCGTATCGTCTCCCGCAAAGATGCCGTCAATATCGGGGTTCTCATCGAGGATCTTCGCAACGACCGCGCCCTTTTCGTCGTCGGGCTTAACGAACTCAACCTCACGGACAAGCGCGGACAAACCGGCCCGCTCAACAACATCGAGGTAGGCATCGGTACGCTTATTGGCAGGCATGCGCATGCGGCTATTGCTGCGCAGGCACAGGATACGCCTGCAGCCGTCATCAATCAGACGGCGCGTGGCGAGCTCGCCGATGCCATAGCTGTCACTTGCAATCTGGACAGAGCCCTCGCCGAGATCGCAGTCGATGCCAACCAGGCTCAAGCCCATCTCGGCATATGCCTCGGCACCGATATTGAGGGAGTTGACGATGACACCGTCGACCATATTGCGGCGGAGCATGTCAATATAGGAACGCTCAAGATCGGGTCGATTGGCGCTGTTGCACAGCAACATCTTAAAGCCGTTTTCCGCTAACGTGCGCTCGACCGCCTGCACAACCTGAGCATGGAACGGGCTGCTCACAAAGGGAACGATCATACCGATAAGATTCAGGCGACCGTTGAGCATGGCACGGGCGATATCGTTGGGCGTATAGTTGATGCGCTCCATCGCGGCATGGACCTTATCGCGGGTCTCTTGGCTAATATAGCCGCGATTATTAAGCACGCGAGATACCGTAGTAGGCGAAACCCCCGCCACCGCTGCAACTTCCTTGATGCCAGGCTTAGCAGAATCCTTAGAACGAGCGCCCTCGCGAGCCATAGCACCCTCCCCCATCAACATGTCAAACGTTTACATAAGAACAAAGCATACCCCAACAGCAGCGGGAAGACGGTAACAGCACAAGTAAGTAAACGACTCATCCAAATAATTAGGAGAGTTCCGCCTAAAGGGTGACTACACAGGACCCCCGCCGGGCCGCTTTGGGTTACTTTCCAAAACATTTCCGCAGGATGCAAAGGGCTCCGCCGCGCGAAGCGCGCAGCGGAGCCCTTTGCATGTCCGAGGACGTTTTGGAAAGTAACCCAAAGCGGCCCGGCGATCCTGCGGGAGTTAAACCCCTTTAGAACTTGTCGTGGAAGGTACGCGAAATGACCTCGTCCTGCTGCTCCTTGGTGAGCGTGTGGAAGTTCACGGCATAGCCGGAAACGCGGATGGTCAGCTGCGGGTACTTCTCGGGGTGAGCCTGAGCGTCAAGCAGCGTCTCACGGTTGAAGACGTTGATGTTCAGGTGGTGGCCACCCTTCTCGGCGTAAGCGTCGAGCATGTGGACCAGGTTATCGGCCTGAGTCTCGGAAACTTCAGAAACCTTCATAATGTGTCTCCTTCGATCGATAGGCGCCGGCCGAAACCGGCGCGCTAATCAGTAATCGTTATTGTTAGTATAGCACTAACAATAGTTACTCGCCCAGCTGATCAAGGTCGATATCGCCAAAGAACACCTGGTCCTCCTTGCCGAGCGCACCCGGGATGATGGAGAAGGTGTTGGAGATGCCGTCCTGAGCATCGCGGAACGGGAGCTTGGAAACCGAAGACAGCGAAGCGATGGCGCCGTGGCTATCGCGCTTGTGCATGGGGTTAGCACCCGGGGCGAACGGCTGGCCAGCCTTGCGGCCGTCGGGCGTGGAGCCGGTCTTCTTACCGTACACGACGTTGGAGGTAATGGTCAGAACCGAGGTCGTGGGCACGGAATTGCGGTAGGTGTCGTTCATGCGGATGTACTCCATGAACTGGTGCACAACGTCGTGAGCGATCTGGTCGACGCGGTCGTCGTCATTACCGTACTTGGGGAACTCGCCCTCGGTCTCGAAGTCGACGATGATGCCGTTCTCATCACGGACGGGGTGGACCTTAGCGTACTTGATGGCGGACAGGGAGTCAGCCACGACGGAAAGGCCAGCGATGCCCGTAGCGAACCAGCGGTGCACGTGCTTGTCGTGCAGAGCCATCTGGATGCGCTCGTAGCAATACTTGTCGTGCATGTAGTGAATGATGTTCAGCGAGTTGACGTACACGCCAGCGAGCCACTTCATCATGTCGTTGTACTTGGCCACAACGTCGTCGTAATCGAGCGTATCGCCCTCGACGGCGCGATACTTGGGGCCGACCTGCTTCTTGGAGACCTCGTCAACACCGCCGTTGAGTGCGTACAGCAGGCACTTGGCCAGGTTGGCGCGGGCGCCGAAGAACTGCATCTCCTTGCCAATGCGCATGGAGGACACGCAGCAGGCAATGCCATAGTCGTCGCCGTGGTAAACGCGCATGAGGTCGTCGTTCTCGTACTGGATCGAGGAGCTGGCGACAGAAGTCTTGGCGCAGAACTTCTTGAAGTTCTCGGGCAGACGGGTCGACCACAGAACGGTCATGTTGGGCTCGGGGCTGGTGCCCATGTTCTCGAGCGTGTGCAGGTAGCGGTAGCTCATCTTGGTAACGAGCGTACGGCCGTCGACACCCATGCCGCCGATGGACTCGGTGACCCACTGCGGGTCGCCGGTGAACAGGGCCTGGTACTCGGGGGTACGGGCAAACTTGACCATGCGGAGCTTCATGATGAAGTGATCCACGAACTCCTGGATCTGCTCCTCGGTGAAGGTACCGTTGGCAAGGTCGCGCTCAGCATAGATGTCGATGAACGTAGAGGTACGGCCGATGGACATAGCGGCGCCGTTCTGCTCCTTGACGGCAGCAAGGTAGGCGAAGTACATCCACTGGATGGCCTCCTGCGTGTTGGTAGCAGGGTTGGAAATATCGAAACCATAGGTCTCGGCCATCATCTTGAGCTCGCCGAGGGCGCGGATCTGCTCCTGCAGCTCCTCGCGATCGCGGATGTTGTCGGCGGTCATGACCGTCGGAGTGGAAGCCTTCTGGGCCTCCTTGTCCTTGATCAGGTAGTCGACGCCGTACAGGGCAACACGACGGTAGTCGCCGATGATGCGGCCGCGGCCATAGCCATCGGGCAGACCGGTGATGATGTGAGCCGAGCGGCAAGCACGCATCTCGGGGGTGTAGACATCGAAGACGCCAGCGTTGTGGGTCTTGCGCTCGAAGGTGTAGCGCTCGACAACGTTCTCGTCGACCTTGTAGCCGTGCTGGCTGGCAGCCTGGCAAGCGATGCGGATACCACCGTTGACGTGCAGCGCGCGCTTGAGCGGCTTGTCGGTCTGGAGGCCAACAATGGTCTCCTTGTCGCGATGGGCATTATCGATGTAGCCAGCGGGGTGGCTCACGATACCCGTGACGGTCTTGGTGTCCATATCGAGGACACCACCCTGCTCGCGCTCCTTAAGCAGCAGGTCGAGAACCTCGCCCCACAGCTCCTTGGTACGCTCGGTCGGACCTACGAGGAACGACTCATCGCCCTCGTAGGGGGTGTAGTTCTTCTGGATGAAGTCTCGGACGTCAACCTCTCCCGTCCAGATACCTTCCTTGAAGCCTTCCCATGCCTCCTGCATTGTGTAACCACGCTCCTAGTTACGTGTAATGCGGCGCTCTCTCACACCGCTGCTTATTGAATTCTTGAATTATCGGCTTGCACTACCGGCTTCTTCCGTTCTTCACCACACGTTGGTACAGGGAAAAACGTTTGTCCACCTTGGAACTGCAACCCAAAACCCAAGATTTCACCCGTTTGAGAAGGATAACATAGCTACCCCCTTCATCAGTGCTGTTATATGTTTCTTTTTTTATACCATTATGGCGTTTTTAACAAATCCGCAGGAAATGCGAGCGCGAACAACTACCGTTCACCGATTTGTTTGGTATTTTTCCTTGCCTTTGTACGACGTTCACTCTAGCTGTTATGCCAGCTTTAGCAGGGTAAAGTGCCTCTGAGTAGGCTTTAGGACATGCCTAACGATCTGCCCCAAACTTTACTGGCACCGACGGTGTACGGAGGTCGCCTAAAGGTAGTTTTCTAGGCATGTCTCAAAATCTACCGTATAGGGCGCGCGTGCAAGGGTATCATCTTTCACCGAAAATAGTTTCTAGTGTTAGGGGTTTTCGGTGGAAGATACCGACTTCCATGAGCTTGGGCGTCAGCTCCTTACCGAGTTTGGCGGCATTCACCAGCGCGTTTCGCGCTTTGTGGACAAAGCTCTCAGCGGCGAGATGGCTGTCATGCGCGCCCTTATGCTCGCTGGCGGTTCGCTCACGCCGAGCGAACTCGCTGATCGCGCCTGGGTCTCGAACGCCCGCATCGCCAATATCCTACGCGCTCTCGAAGCCAAGGGTTGGGTTGAGCGTGAGCACTCAAAGACCGACCGTCGTCGCGTACACGTCATAGTGACCGACAAGGGATTCCAGGATCTCGAAATCAAACGCCGGGAATTCGAGGACCGCACCGCGGCTTTCCTCGAGCAGCTCGGCGAAACAGATACCCAAGAGATGGTGCGCCTTCTTAGACGTGCCAACGAAATTATCGACCGCAATCAAGAAAGGAGAGATGCCGAGTGAGGATTCTCAAGCTCTTTAAAAAGCATATCCTGGCACTGTTCACAGCTATCGTACTCATCGTAATCAGCTGCAACGCCGACCTGGCGCTGCCTACCTATATGAGCGATATCGTCGACGTGGGCGTGCAGCAAGGCGGTATCGCCTCGCCCGTGCCCGATACCATTCGCGCCGAATCGCTCGACGACCTCGAGCTCTTTATGAGCGCCAAGGGCGCCAAAGCTGTGGAGGCCGTGTTTAGCAAGGCGGACAATAACGGCATTCGAACGTACAAGGGCACCGAGGAGGAGCGCAGCGACGGCGGCAAGATTGCCGACATCATGAGCCTGCCCGAAACTGTCGTCCTTTCGTTCAACCAGGGCATCGACGCTGACTCCATGGGCGACATGACCGGCGCATCCACCGAGGCAAGCGATGGCGGCGCCGCTCAGGCCATGCCCACCCCCGAGCAGATGGCGGCGATGACGCCCGAGCAGCTCGCCGAGATGCAGCAGAAGGCCGCAGCCGCGCAGAGCATGCAAAAGCAGATCGACGCCGACGGCGGCAAGATCACCATGAAGAGCCTGCGCCTAGGCGTTGAAGGCGGTCTTATCGATCAGGGCAAGCTCGTCGAGGGCGCCAACCAAATGGCGGACAAAATGGGCTCCATGTCGGGCTCCATCGTGACCCAGCGCGCCGTGAGCTATGTACAGGACGAGTACAAGGCACAGGGCATCGACCCCGCCGACGTGCAGAACGCCTACCTGAGCCACATGGCGACCACGATGTTTGGGCTGTGCCTGGTGTCGCTCGTCGCCACCATTCTGACCGGTGCCGTGGCGTCGCGCACCGCCTGCTCCATCGCCCGCGACCTGCGCCGCGAGACCTTCAACAAGGTTATGCACTTCTCGCCGGCCGAGGTGGGCAAGTTTAGCCAGGCCTCGCTCATCACCCGCTGCACCAACGATATTCAGCAGATCCAGATGGCCGCAACCCTATTTATCCGCATGTGCCTGATGGCTCCCGTCATGGGCATCGTCGCCGTCATGCGCGTCCTGGCCAACCACACCGGCCTGGAGTGGACCATCGCCGTGGCCATCATCGCGGTCTCGGCCGTCGTCGGCGTGCTCATGGGCCTCACCATGCCCAAGTTCAAGAAGATGCAGAGCTTCGTGGACCGCGTGAACCTTACCGCCCGCGAGCTACTCGACGGCCTTATGCCCATCCGCTCGTTCAACCGCGAGGAGCATGAGCTCGAGCGTTTTGACAAGGCGTCGCTCGACCTGATGACCACGCAGCTCTACACCAACCGCGCCATGAGCTTTATGATGCCGCTCATGATGCTCGTCATGAACTGCATCACCGTGCTTATCGTCTGGTTTGGCGCGCAGGGCGTGTCCGACGGCGTGATGCAGGTCGGCAACATGATGGCGTTTATCTCCTACACCATGCAGATCGTTATGGCGTTTATGATCCTCACCATGGTTTCGGTCATCCTGCCCCGTGCCGAGGTCGCGGCCGAACGCGTGGAAGAGGTCATCACCTGCCCCACCAGCATCAACGACCCCGCCTCGCCCAAACTGCCTGCCGCCAGCGCGCCGCGCGGTGAGCTCACTTTCCGCGACGTAAGCTTCCAGTATCCCGATGCCCGCGCCGACGTCATCAGCGGCGTGAACTTCACCACGCATGCCGGTCAGATGCTCGGCATCATTGGCTCCACGGGCTCGGGCAAGTCCACGCTCGTGCAGCTGATTCCGCGCCTGTACGACGTCACGGGCGGCAGCATTTCGCTCGACGGCATCGATGTGCGCGACATGACCCTTTCCGAGCTGCGCCGCCGCATTGGTTACATCCCGCAGCAGGGGCGCCTATTCTCGGGTACCGTCGAGAGCAACCTCAAGTTTGCCGGCGACATGGTAAGCGATGATGACATGCGCCAGGCCGCGCGCATCGCCCAAGCCGAGGACTTTATCGCCGAGCGCGAGGGCGGTTACGACTCCCCCATCAGCCAGGGTGGCTCCAATGTTTCGGGCGGTCAGCGCCAGCGTCTGGCCATCGCCCGCGCCCTGGCCAAGAAGCCCGAGGTCGTGGTGTTCGATGACTCGTTTAGCGCGCTTGACTACAAGACCGACGCGCGCCTGCGCGAGGAGCTCGCCAAAAATGTCACCGACGCCGCGCTCGTGGTCGTGGCCCAGCGCATCGCGACCATCATGCACGCCGACCAAATCATCGTGCTCGACGACGGCCACGTGGTGGGCACCGGTACGCACGAGGAGCTGCTGCGCAGCTGCCCGGCGTACCTGGAAATCGCACAGTCGCAGCTTTCCGCCAAGGAGCTGGGACTTACCCAAGAAGAGATTGCAGCCGTCATGGAAGGAGGCGAGCGCTAATGGCAGACGAGACCAAGACCCAAATTCCCAAGCCCACCCGTCAGCGTGGACCCATGGGCCGCATGGGCGGCATGCGTCGCGGCGAAAAGGCCAAGGACTTTAAGGGCACCATGAGGCAGCTGCTCGGCTATATCGGCCAGCACAAGGTTGCCGTGTTTGTCGCCGTCGCCTTTGCCGTATGCTCGGTCATCTTTAACATTGTGGGACCCAAGGTACTCGGCCAGGTTACGACCAAGCTGTTCGAGGGCCTGGTTGCCAAGGTCAACGGCACCGGCGATGTCGACTTTAACTGGATCGCCAAGACGCTCGGCTTTTTGCTCTGCCTGTATCTGGCGAGCTCTGCCTGCAGCCTGATCCAGGGCTGGCTCATGACCGGTGTCACGCAAAAGATCTGCTACCGCATGCGCAAGGAGATTGCCGCCAAGATTGCCGTCGTGCCGATGAGCTACTTCAACGGCCACAGCAAGGGCGACGTGCTCAGCCGCATCACCAACGACGTCGATACGCTGGGTCAGTCGCTCAACCAGAGCGTGACGCAGCTCATCACGTCGGTGACGCAGATTATCGGCGTGCTCGTCATGATGCTGTCGATCAGCCTGCCGCTCACCGGCGTCACCGTGCTCACGCTGCCGGCAGCCGCAATTATCTTGATGGTGATGATTCACTTCTCGCAGCCGTACTTCCGCGAGCAGCAGCAGGTCCTGGGCGCCGTCAACGGCATTATCGAGGAGGACTTTGCCGGTCAAAACGTCATTCAGGTGTTCGACCGCGCCGAGGCCTCAATCGAGGAGTTCGACCGTCAAAACGACCGCCTGTTTATTAGTGGCTGGCGTTCGCAGTTCCTGTCGGGCCTGATGATGCCGCTTATGAGCTTGGTGGGCAACATGGGCTACGTGGGCGTCGTCGTGGTGGGCGCGCAGCTCGCGCTGACCGGCAATGCCACGCCCGGCGACATTCAAAGCTTTATCCAGTACGTTCGCAACTTTACGCAACCCGTGCAGCAGCTGGGCAACGTGAGCAACACGATGCAGTCGATGGCAGCTGCCACCGAGCGTGTGTTTGAGTTCCTGGCCGCGCCCGAGGAGGAGCAGAAGGCCGACGCGCAGATTCCCGAGAAGCGCCCCGGCCACGTGGAGTTTGACCATGTCAAGTTTGGCTACACGCCCGACAAGACCATCATCCACGACTTTAGCTGCGAGGCGCAGCCCGGCCAGACCATCGCCATCGTCGGCCCCACCGGCGCCGGCAAGACCACGCTCATTAAGCTGCTGCAGCGCTTCTACGATGTGGACGACGGTTCGCTGCGTGTCGAGGGCGTCGACGTGCGCGACTGGGACCGCGCGGCGCTGCGCGGCGAGTTTGCCATGGTGCTGCAGGATACCTGGCTGTTTAACGGCACCATCCGCGAAAACATCCGCTACGGACGCCCCGATGCGAGCGATGCCGAGGTCGAAGCCGCTGCACGTGCCGCACGCTGCGACCACTTTATCCATACGCTCGCCGGCGGCTACGACTTTATGATCAACGAGGAGGGCACTAACCTGTCGCAGGGTCAGCGCCAGCTCGTGACCATCGCCCGTGCCATTTTGGCCGACCGCCCGGCGCTGATTCTGGACGAGGCGACCTCCAACGTCGATACCCGTACCGAGGAGCTTATTCAGCGTGCCATGGATGCGCTGATGCAGGGCCGTACCAGCTTTGTTATCGCGCACCGCCTGTCCACGATCCGCAACGCCGACGTGATCTTGGTAATTCGCGACGGCGACATCGTCGAGAAGGGCACGCACGACGAGTTGCTCGCCCAGGGCGGCTTCTACGCCGACCTGTACAACTCGCAGTTCGACGAAGCGGCGTAAATTCTGCCGCAGGGAACGAATAACGCCCGAGAACGGGGGCGCAGGACAACCTGCGCCCCCGCTTTTGTTCTGCGACCGCCGAACCGCCTCCCCTGGAACTCGATCGGCAGTCTCTTCCAAGCCACGTGGCATCATTCCATTCCGGGACCCGCCAACGTTTACCCAGATAAAACCTGCCAAAATAAACCTGTCCCTTTTTGGCAGGTTTCGGGGCGGCGAGGGGTTGCACTTTAGTGTGCGACAGCGGATAATGCCGGTCATTCGACAATTCACGCTTTGGCTTATCTAATTGAGGAGGCCCCATATGGCCATGGAATTCAAACGCAGGCTGCCGATCCCCATGGAGATCCGCGAGGAAATGCCGCTTTCCGCCGAGCTTACCGCCAAAAAGCAGGCATTTGACGCCGAGGTCGCCAAAGTCTTTACCGGCGAGGACGCACGCAAGGTGCTCATCATCGGCCCGTGCTCTGCCGACCGCGAGGATTCGGTGCTTGAGTACATGAACCGACTGGCCAAGACCGCCGAGGAGGTCAAGGACAAGCTCATCATCATTCCGCGCGTCTACACCAACAAGCCGCGCACCAAGGGCACCGGCTACAAGGGCCTGCTGCACAACCCCAACCCCGAGGCTCCCGACGATCTGCTCGAGGGCGTCAAGGCCATCCGCCATATGCACCTGCGCGTTATTGAGGAAACGGGCTTCTTCACCGCCGACGAGATGCTCTATCCGTCCAACTACCAATACCTCGTCGACCTGCTGAGCTATGTTGCCGTGGGCGCACGCTCGGTCGAAAACCAGGAGCATCGCCTGGTGTCGAGCGGCATTTCGGTACCCGTTGGCATGAAGAATCCCACTGCCGGCTCTACCACCGTTATGCTCAACTCCATTTACGCCGCGCAGGCGCACCAGAGCTTCATCTTCCGCAACTGGGAGGTCGAGTGCGACGGCAATCCGCTCGCGCACGCCGTTATGCGTGGCTACATCGGTCTCGATGGGCGCACCTACCCCAACTACCACTACGAGCACCTGGAGCGCCTGGCCGAGCGCTATACCGAGCATGCCGGCTATGCCAATCCGGCAGCGATCATCGACTGCAACCATGACAACTCGGGCAAGCGTCCGCTGGAGCAGTATCGCATTTGCAAGGAAGTGCTCGACAGCTGCCGCCGCAACGAGTCCATCTCCAAGCTGGTCAAGGGCTTTATGATCGAGTCTTACCTGGAGGACGGCAACCAGCCGGTCGACGGCGGCGTCTTTGGCAAGTCGATCACCGATCCGTGCCTGGGCTGGGAAAAGACCGACTACCTCATCCACGAGATCGCGGAGCGGGTTTAGTTACGCGGGCCGCATTTGGACAATCTGACGTTCAACTTCAAGGGCGCGACCAGAAGGTCAGCGCCCTTTCGTTTCACGTCACCTTGTCTCAAATGCGGCCCGGACTACCCAGAATGAGAGTGGATAATCTCCCGTTTTTGGCCTATACCAGCGCTAAAGTGGGAGATTATCCACTCTCATCGAGCAAGTGTCCGAAAATCCGCCCTCATTCCTTCTTAGGACCCTCCGTCCCCGAGGATTCGAGGCTCGCCTGCCGAATGGTCGATGCGGCCGTCCTGCGTCCATGTCACACTCAGGGGTGGCCTGACCCAACTTGGAAGGAGCCCCCATGAGCCTTGACAACGTAACTCTGCGTGCCGCCACGCTCGATGACCTGGCCGGCATCGCCGCCATCTACAACCAGCTGTGGTGCAACACGCTGCGCAACCGAGGCGACGTCGAAGCCGCCGATTTCTGTGCGCGCTTTAACATCGCCATGCAGCTGCAGCGCTCCCCCATCGCGCTCGTTGCCGAAGCTGAAGGCCGCATCATCGCCGCTTGCTGCATCGGTATCTTCGAAGACGGCAAACCACGCACCAATCCCACGTGGGAGCCCTGCTACAACGAGATGTTCGTCCAGGCAACCGAGATGGCAAAGACCGCCGATGCCAAGCTCGAAGGCTCGCTCTTTGGCGATAGCCGCGAGAAGGCAACAGCCGACCGCTTTGCCGCCACGGGCAACGAATATGCCCAAGGCCAGCTCAACCTGATCATCATCGTGCCCGAATGGCAGGGCAAGGGGCTCGGCCGTGCGCTCATCGACCTTGCGCGCGCCGAACTCGCCAAAGCCGGGTGCACCAAATTCTTCCTGATGAGCGACTGCAACTCCGACTGGCAGTTCTACGAGCACCTCAACATGAAGCGCATCTTGGAGGATCACAGCCAGGACACCGGCGACGGATTTATCGTCTATATGTACGGAGGCGACACGCAGGATTAACTTGCATGTCGCCTCACGGGCTTTCTACAAGACGGCCCAAACCATCAACCAAGACGAGTCAACAAGGCGCGCTCTCCTCGGCAGCAAGGGCATTCGTGCTGTAACGAGTGGTGGAGATGGCCACGCTTGCACACAACTGTCTCGGATAGATAGCGGTCGAGCAGGCGCGCCCATGTGCGTGCGTCAAGACGCTCCTCCGCCCTGCCATACAGCGATCGACGGAGTGCCTCGCCCATAGTGCCGCTAAAATCATCGAGCTCAAGAGCGTACTTTGGGACAACGTATCCGACCAACGTCCCCACAAACGGGCTGTGCCCATTACACACGCAGCTGTTTATCAATGGTGCAGGCGGAATGTCATCGTCGTCCAGGTCAAATATGTCCAAGTCCAGCTCACCAGAAGCGTATGGGTGTATTCCGCGGTTAAGCATCTTAAAGATATGGACCGCGAGTCCAAAGTCATCCGTCTGTGGCGTAAACACGGGGGCATTCGTGGACGCTGCCAAGCTCTCGAAATCGCTGATGCCGGCTATCTCCATGAGTTGAAGCACCTCGGGGGCAATATAGCCGGGAGCGGCGCACGCAGTCCTATGTGTCACATCCGAAAGCGTAAAGCTATACGAGCGCCTTGATGGTATCCATGCCCGCATGCGCCGAAGCCTCGCAACCCTTCTGCCCGTTGAGCACGCACTCGAGCAGCGTATCGTATGCGCGCTGGGCTTCGGGGGCCAGGTACGCCCTGTTAAACATGCCCTCGGGTCGCACGTTTCCCTTCGAGTCGATCATATAAGGCCCCAATCTGTTTGGTTTCCCCAGATTGTGTGCCCGCACACCCAAGCCGCACGGCCCGCCGTTCAGCTGAAACCACCACACAAAAAGTCCGCCGACCATTGAAGTCGGCGGACTTTCGCGTGCGGACAATCAAGCACTGTTCACCATGGAACTGCTATTTACAGCGCGCCTTGGGCTGCTGCTGGGTGATGCAGTGGATGTTGCCGCCGCCGTAGATAACCTCGCGAGTCATGATACCGATGACTTCACGGTCCGGATAAGCAGCCTGGATATCCTTGAGCGCCTGGGCGTCATTGGGATCGCCGAACTGCGGTACAAGCACTGCGCCGTTGATGGGCAGGAAGTTGAGGTAGCTCGGCTCGAAAGCATCCTCGGGGGTACGCGGCAGCACGCCCTCGACGGGGTCAATCGTGCTGGCCTCCTCCTCGGTCATATATACCGAGGTCGCAGGCATAATCACCTTGTGGATCTTGAGCTTGCGGCCACGGGCATCCGTCGTCTCGGAAAGCGTCTTATACGCCTCTTGGCACTCCTTGTAGAACTTATGGTTGGGATCATCGGTCCACATGCAGCAGACCTCGCCGGGCGCACTAAAGCATGCGACGTCGTCCACGTGCCCGTTGGTCTCAAACGGGTCGATGCCATCCTTGATCCAAATGACCTTCTCGATGCCCAGGTACTCGGCAAGCTTCTCCTCGATCTGCTCCTTGGTGTACTGGGGGTTGCGGTCCTCATTGAGCAGGCACATCTCGGTGGTCACCACGGTGCCCTGGCCGTCGCAGTTAAACGAGCCACCCTCGAGGATATAATCCTCGGGACGATAGCGGTTAACCTGCTCGAGCTGTGCCACCTGCAGGCCAATGGAAGCGTCCTTGTCCCACGGGAAATACAGGCCGTCAATGAAACCGCCGTAAGCATTAAAGTGGAAGTGCGAGAGTGCCACGTCCCCCTTGTCGTTGACAAGAAACGCCGGGCCGGGGTCGCGAATCCAGCTGTCGTTGTACTCCATGTGGATAACGCGCACGTTCTCAACGCCGTCGAAGATCTCACACACCGCGGGGAAGTCTTCAGTGTTGACGCCCACAGTGATGGGCTGAAAACGTGCAACGGTCTTAATAATCTCGGTAAAGACCTTTTGCGCCGGCTTGGCACCACAGCGCCACACATCCGAGCGATGCGGCCACAAAATCCAGGTGCGCTCCCGCTCTTCGTACTCGCCGGGCATGTAGAATCCGTCCTTCTTTGGCGTAGACTCGCTCTCGTAAATGGTCTTCATTTCAAGCTCCTAAATCTCGGTGCTTTTGCTTGACGAGACCATGATGCGGCCGCACCGAGATGTTCTCAATGGTCCCTCGAGCCCCTTTCAGCGACCGACGGTATACCATTCGCTGACCTAAAGTTCTATTCAGGCCGAGAACATGACATACTGGGTTCCACAATGGAAAGGATGCCCTATGCCCCCATGCAATAATCAGCAGACTATTGAGTTGGACAGTACGACCTGGACTGCTCTCAACGAGCTCGCGCTTGCAATCCACGCATCACACGGTGTCGATAAGCTGCAAAAGGAGACCCTCGAGGGAACGACAGGGCTCGTGCCCCATCGGATCGCCATGTTCGACCTGATCGAGGCAGCGGGCAGTGATGCCCCACGCTACGTCCACCCCGCAAGCAGCGGAATGGACGACCGCGCACTGAGCGACTACTACAACCGCTACGCCGCGATGGACTATACAACATGGAGCTTTGACTTACATAAGGTCGGCGTCTACCGCGACCTCGACCTCGTCGACGTCGAGCGACGCGATGCCACGCCCATCTATCGCAAATGGATGGAACCGCAGGGCGTCTACTTTGGCTGTACGGCCACGCTCGCGCACAACGACAGCCCGCTAGGAAGCATCACCCTGTTTCGTGAACGCACGGCCGGAGACTTCACCGACACCGAGCTCGCAATCCTGCTCGAAGTCGCTCGGCACGCGAGCCTCGCGCTCGCCAACCTCTATCCTCGGGGCATTAAACTCACCCAGACAGAAGACACAAACCAGCTAAATGCTTTCATTACAGAACACAATATCCAACCGCGCGAAGCCGAAGTCATGCGGCTCATGCTCGACGGCAAAACGAACAAACAGATGGCAAACGAGCTATTCATAAGCGAGTCAACCGTCAAGAAGCATGTCAACGCCATCTATCGCAAGCTCGGCGTCAGCAACCGCCTGGGCCTCATGACTGCCACGCAAAACATCCCGCGATAAAAAAGGGCGCCCTCCATGCAGAGAACGCCCTTTGATTTCGCCATTTGAATTAGTGTCGGCTCTGGCTCAAAGAGTAGACAGGTTTATTTTGGCAGGTTTTATCTGGGCAAATGTCAGCCGCCGCGAGGGAGCTGCCTTCCCTCGCGGCGGTCTTCTAGCAGAAAAACCAAGTGAGTAGGCTTTTTGCAGGAGGTCAAGCACGCCCCAAAACGCCACAGCTCTGACCTGCGGTTTTATTGAGTATTTGTTGCGATGTGCTCGGCATATCCAAATAAGTCTACTCACTTGCATCTAAGACGCACCAGATAGGCAAAAACCGCCGCAAAAAGGGGGCCGGTTCCCTTCGCGGCAGCCGTTAATACGCCGAGCTTGTTATCGTAAAAGCCAATCACGCGCCGAAACCACACTACAGTCTTTCGACTCATACGTTGAGCCCACGCGGGCCACAACATAGCGCGCATCTTTTGCAATGTCGATCTCATCGCATACAGTCTGTAGATGGCGGGCGTACTTATCGTGATACGTTCTGGATGATTTTATTTCGATAGCCTTGGGACTCCCTGAGTTTGTACAGTCGAGCAAATCGATTTCACGCTTGCTGTCGTCCCTATAGAAATACAGCTCGGGATTCTCGCCCACGTTGAGATGGCTCTTCGCCGTTTCGGAAACGATGAGGTTTTCGAAAACGGCCCCCAGATAAGGGCTCTCCAATAGTTGCTCCAGTGATCCAATTTTGAGCAAGTAGCAGAGCAGCCCCGTGTCGTAAAAATAGAGCTTGGGCGTTTTAGTTAGACGCTTCTTGGCATTTGCATAATAGGGCTGCAGCGAAAACGTCAGGTAGCTCTGCTCCAGAATGGACAACCAGCTTTTAATGGTCGATACGCTCACGCCCGTATCTCGAGAAAGCGAGGATATATTGATGAGGGCACCGACGCTCTGAGCAATTATGGACAGAAACTTATGAAACTCCGCCTTATTGCGCACATCAAGCAAGCCCACAACATCGCGCTCAACATAGGTATCGATATAGCTGGGAAAATAAACCGAGGACGGCATTCCGGCGGAACGCAGGCGAGGGTATCCCCCTTCGAGCGCGAACAAATCCACTTCCAGCTGCCCCTGCTGGCCCCTCTCCGCTTCTCGAAACGATAATGGCAGCAATTTTAAGATCCCGACTCGCCCGGCAAGAGACTGCCCGATGCTTTTCATCATCAAAAAGTTTTGCGAGCCTGTAAGGATGTATTGACCGGCGTCTCCCCGCTCATCCGAAACAACCTGGATCATTGAAAACAAATCCGGGGCGTATTGCGCCTCATCGATGATGAGTCCGCCCTTTCGGTTGCGGATAAAACTCACCGGATCCTCCAAGGCCGCGCGCCTCGTTTGAGGGTCCTCAAGCGTGACGTAGGAATAGTCGGGAAAGGCATGCCGAACCAGCGTAGACTTACCACTCTGCCTAGGCCCTGTCAACGACACAACAGGAAACCAGCCTGCCATGCGAATGAGCAACTCATGCAAATCCCTGTTAATGAACTCAGCCATATCAACGCCCCTTATTACGCTGTTACCATAATCGAATAGTTTCATTCTCCATAATCTTATAGTAGCGTTTACCATAATCTTATAGTAACCCAGTTCAAAAGCATTATTTATAGAGCCGAAATCTCAGACCCTAAATAACAAAAGCCACCACAATGGGGGCTGTCCCCATTGTGGTGGCTTGCAGGCGAGTTAACTTGTTCGACTATCGTACGCCAGCCATGTCCGAGCCTAGAGCGTGGCAAGGCGCTTGGACTCGTGCGCGGCGAGCGCAATGGAGATGATGCCAGTAATGGCATCGGCCACCACCAGGGCGATCCACACGCCCTCGACACCCATCATGTTGCCGAGGAGGTACATAAGCGGCACCGAGCAGATCACATAGCGAAGCAGGCCCGTAAACGTGGCGACACCCACCTTCTCGACCGCCTGGAAATACATCGACATGGTCATGGCAAGATAGCCCAGGGCAACAGCCAGGATGACAGTACGCGTGGCGTTGGCGGCAACCTCAACGAGCGCAGGATCGCTGCCGGCAAAGAAGGCGCACACCGGGGTGGCGGCAAGCCAGAGCGCGACGGTGACCAGCGCCAGCGTCACAACCTGGTACTTAAGCGTGCAGGAGAGCGTCTCCTTAAGGCGTGCCCAAGCCTTTGCGCCGGCGTTGAAGGCAGCGATGGGCTGCAGACCGTAGGAGAAGCACTGGGCAACCATCATGGTAATGTAGAGGATGTAGCCGTTGATCACGCCAAAGGCTGCGATGTAGAGCGAGCCCATGTCGCCGCCGAGCGAACCCAAAAGCGAGTTGGCAACGGTATTAAAGATAAAGGTCGCACCCTGGACCAGGAAGAACGGGAAGCCGATCTTGAAGATCTGGCCGCAGATGGCGAGGTCGAGCTTAAGGTCGGCCAGGCTAATCTGGAGCTGGGACTTTTTGCCCCCGATGAACCAGAAGATACCGATGGCCCAGATACCGATGGAAAGCCCGTAGTACACGCCGGCGCCCATAACGCCAAACTTGAGCACAAACGTGGAAAGCGCGAGCCAACAGATGGCGACGATGGCCGAAACGGTCATGAGGTTGGCCTGGATCTGAACCTTCTCGTCCACACGCATCACAGCGGTGATCATCTGGCCAATGACCGTGAGCGGCAGCAGCACGGCGAAGGTGCGCACGCCGGCAACGGTATCGGCCATGATGTCGGGCGTGGCGCCAAAGAATGTGCAGATGGGCTCGGTAAACACTGCCATCACCACAGCAAGCAGCACACTCACGATCGTGGTGAGCCAAAAGCCCTGGCTAAAAGCCTTGCTTGCGCCCTTGATGTCGCCGGCACCCAAAAGGTTGCCCACCACGGCGGGCACGCCGGTGCCAAACAGGTTGCCAAAGGCCAGGTTGATGTACTCGACCGACATAATGATCGAGACACATGCCAGGCCGTGGGCACCTAGGCCCCAACCCATCACGAGGCCCTCAAGGACCACCATGATGATCTGGGCGAGCATGCCCTGGCCGGTGACGATGGTGTACTTACGCACCAGACCGGGAATCGGTTGGGAGGCGAGCTCGCGCTCCTCCTCCACGGCAGCGGTTACTTCTTCTGCCATTGTTCTCCCCTTTCCTTGAGAGAGTAGTGCTGAATGGATGTCAGGCGGCTGACAACTGGCACCAAGCCGCCCAATCAAACGATGGCGCTATGCCTCAAAGACCACCTTGCCGGCGATCATCGTGAGGGCTGCGGTAGCCTCGAGCACCTCGGCCGGCTCGCAATCAAAGAGATTGCGGTCGAGCACGCAGATATCTGCCTGTTTGCCGCACGCGAGCGTGCCGATGCGGTCCTCGGCATGCATGGCGTAGGCGCTGCCATAGGTGTAGGCGCGCAGAGCCTCGGCCATGGTAATGCGCTCCTGGGGGAACCAGCCCTCAGGGTTGGAACCGTCCTCGAGCATGCGGAAGACCGCGCCGTACACCTCCTCCATGGGCTCCAAGCCCACAACGGGGAAGTCACTGCCCAGGTGCACCACGGCTCCGCTGGCAAGCAGGCTATGCAGGGGCCACGAAAGCGCGGCACGCTCGGGACCCACGGCTTCGTCCTTGGCAAGGTCAGCCATATCGAGCAGCATGTGCCACGGCTGCATGCCGGGGCAGACGCCGAGCTCGGCATAACGCGGCATATCCTCGGGTTGAACCGTCTCGTTGTGCTCCATGGAGTGGCGACAATCCCGCTTGCCATGCAAGCGCTCGCCCTCCTCAAAGCAATCGAGCACAAAACGCACCGAGCGATCGCCGATTGCATGGATGCGCGTGTCAACGCCCCATTCCTGCGCCCTCAGGATGGCAGCACGGATGCGCTCCGGCTCCTCCGCGGGCTCACCACAGGTGTCGGGTGCGTTGCTATAGGGTTCAAGCATCCAGGCGGTATGGTCGGAGCACACACCATCAAGGAACTGCTTAAAGCCGTGCCACTCCACCTGCGTACCCGGGAAGGCGTATTTCTCCTTGATCTGCTCGAGCGTCAAGGACTCGTTTTCGAACAGGTCGGTGTACAGGAACACGCGCAGCGGCAAGTCGCCCTTGGCATTAAGACCTGCCAACACCGCATACGGGTTTTCCATGCTCACAAACGTAGGATTGACCATGCCGACCGTAGTGATTCCCAGGGCATTGGCGCGCCGGGCGGTTTTTGCAAACGACGCGTCAACAACCTCGGGCGCTGGGTCGTAGACCTCGTCCATAAAGAAGGCGCCGGCGTTGTTGGAAAACACGCCCGTCAGATTGCCGTCGGCATCCTTAAGGATCTTGCCGCCTGCGGGATCGGGCGTCTGCGAAGTTACTCCCACCTTGTTGATGGCGCAGGTATTGGCACTAAAGGTATGCAAGTCAACCTGCTGCAGAAATACCGGGCGGTCGGAGATGTACTCATCGATCATCGCGGCCGTGGGCATCTCGGGGACATCCCACTGGAACTGGATAATCTGGCAGCCCAGAATCCACTCGTTATCGGGATGGTCGGCCGCAAACGCCACGACACGTTCCATCGCCATCTCAAAACTGGTGCAGTCGATGAGGTTGACGGCAAAATCGGGGTCGGTCATAAACGCGCCCTGGGCAAAATGCGTGTGCGAGTCGATCAGGCCGGGCATGACGAGCTGGTCGCCAAAGTCGCGCACCTCGGTATCGGGACCGATAAACGGTGCCAGGTGAGCATCGTCACCGCAGGCAACGATTTTATCGCCCCGCACGGCAACGCCGCCCTTAAACGGCTCGAGCCCATCGCCGGTAAAGACGGCGTCGCTCTTGATAACTACATCAGCCTTGTCCATGCGAGCCTCCTCAGGCATCTTTGGTTGTAACGCGGACGCACCGCCCGCGTGGGCACTCGGTTGGGAGCGTAGCGCTCCCGCATCGGCGCGTGCCTACAAGCCGTGCTCGGACGTCTGTCCCACGTCCGCGGCTTCGCGCTACACCCATTGATACACAGGGGCAAATCCGTGCCAAGGCCAGGGACCGCAAACGGTCAGTTTAAGCAGGTTTACACGCTTTACCTGCAGGTTTATTGTCTGAGATTATTACCGCTTCATTACGCCCAACGGTGTGGCCGCCCACACAGCAAGACCCGCATGCGAGGAAGAATGAGGTTAGGAACGCCAAAAGGTATCTATAAGGTCATCTCGGTTGGAGACGCCGCTTTTAACGTAGATGCGATGCAAGTGTGCCTTGACCGTGCCAGGGCTGATGACCAACTCGCTGGCGATGTTTTGGGCGTCGTTGCCCTTCAGCACCAGCGTGAGCACCTCCTGCTCGCGCCGTGACAGCTTATGGGCGTCGGCATAAATCACCACACGCGATGCGAGATCGTCCTCAGAGCTTGCGCTCTCGGCTGCCACGTCCTCATCGGCACGCGGATGACGGGCATACACACGCAGGATATGGCTAAACTGGCAAAAAAGCTGAGCCCGCATACCACGAGCAGTACGTTTTCGGAGATATTGCGCTCGGACAGATACCACAAAAAGAGGCCGATGACGGGGTTTTGGGAGTCGGGGCGGCAGAACAAGATCATGTAGGTGTCCTCGGCGATCACGCAAAACACAAGAACGAAGGCCACCTTCCAAAAGAGCTTTGAGCGGTCGAGGTCGAGTTTCTCAACACGCGTTGCTCTGTACCGGTAATGCCAGGCGGCATAGGCAAGACATCCTACATTACCCAGGTCACGCGTGAGCCAAAAGAGATACTGCTGCACCTCTCCGGCAGCGCCGCTGCGAGGCACCAGCAGCAATTGCAAGATTGAAAACGGCACGATAGCGAGTCCGAGCATGCGCGACGTCGGTCTTTTGCGCAAGCGCGCAAACATCCATAGCACCACGCAGGCATAGATGGCAATACCAAGCACGCAGCGCAGCAAGGGGTGCTGCAGCGGCTCGCTAAAGGTAACGGCGTAGTCGTATTTGAGCCGATTGTACTCGTCAAAAAAGATGACCGACATATCGAGCATATAGAGCAAAAAACCCGCCGCGGCCACGAGGCTGTCGCGACGGCGCGTCATGAGCCAAACCACCAATGCCACGGCACTGGTCACCAGAGCCACACCCATGATAATCGTGGTGTAGATATAGAACGCGAAACTCATGCCCGCCTCCCCTGTCTAGATGCTGTGAGGATGTTGACAGATTCTTTGCCGCAAGATTAGACTCACCGATTAAACGTACTGTATCGTTTAGATAAACAAGCTGTGTCTCACCGATGAAAGGAGATGCCATGACACCGATCGCTCCGCTCAAGATGCTCGTCGCGCCCGCCGCCAAGGCCATCACCCGACTCGGTTCTTCCATGACCTACGACAATGTCCCCTGCGCCGTTGAGGCGCGTTCGGACAGCTGCCCCTACCTGGGCCACGTCCCCTACTTTGCACCCAAGCTCGCATCTGATCCCGAGCAGCGTGAGCAGTAATCCAAGATGCATCTAGCACCGCACAACTCGCGGCGCTACTGTTTTGGTGCAAAGCGACCTGTCCCCCTTGCGCCAACGCCGGGATTGTCGATGCTGCGGCCGCGGCGCGATATGAGGCGCGAAACCTCGCCCAGCAACACGCCGATCACCACACCCATGAGGATCGGCAACTTTGACATCTCGGCGGGCGAGCTGTTAAGCGGCACGATTGTCGCAACAATCGAAAGCACGAGTTCTACCACCGGCACCGCAAGCGCTACCGCAAGCACCTTGCCCTCGAAGGGCGCGCGAAACACACGCGGGCGGTCGTCGTATTTACGCAGGCGCCAAAACGCCGGGAACATCGGGATATAGCTCATGAGCAGAAAGACGACGTTCATCGAGAAGAAGACCCAAAAGACGTCGGAACCTTCACCCAGCGGAATCTGAAGTAGCAGCACCAAGCTGGCAAAACAACCGTTAATGAGTGCCGAGCCGTTGGGCATGCCGGTCTTCTTGGACACCAGCGCAAAGGGACGCGGCATGTTGCCATGGCGCGCGGCATAGCTCGCCACGTTGTTGACGCCAAAGCTCCAACAGATCATGTTGGCAAACAGCGTTACCAGAAAGGCCACGCCCACGACCATCGTCAGCGGGTGAGCGCGCCCCACCATGGCGGCAACCGCGTCCACAATGCCCGAATCGAGTGAAAGCTGCTCGGTGGGAACCGCGGCTCCAATACCGATGCCACAGATAATGTAGATCGCCGCGATGGCAACGCCACCGGCGATAACCGCCTTGGGGATATCGCGCGATGGGTTCTTCATCGTGCTGGCAAAGGTCGCGACCACCTCAAAGCCCATAAAGTTGAATAGGATGATTGAAAGATACGTCAGTGAGTTAGTGTCTCCCAGATCGGGGACAAATGTCTTAAACGACATATCGTTGGCAAAGCCGTTGTTGCAGGCAAACCAGATGCCGATGATTCCCACCACGGCGGTAATGAGCACCTTGATGACGGCGCCGCCATCCATGACCCAATCGGCCTCGGCCACCGGCTGCATTGCCATGACCGTGACGCCCCACACAAAGGCAAGCTCGATGGCAATTCGGACCCCAAACGAAAATTCGATGCCCCATACCGCATTGATGACACTGGGGAACATGCAGGCGATACTTGCCACCCACAGTGGAAAGTTGACCCAATAGCACCAGGAGCAGCGTGCACCCCAACGGTCTCCCAAGCCCAGGCGAACCCAGTCGTACAGGCCGCCCTCGGAATCGAACGCCGTACCGAGCTCGGCCACCACCAGGCCATAGGGAAGCAAAAACGTAATGATAAGGAAGATCCACCAGAAGAACTGCACGTTACCCATGGCAGATGCCGGAGCAGCCGCCTCGATGGTAAAGACAACGCAGATAACCGAGAGGATGACCTCGAACAGGGAGAACTTTTTACCTGCCATGGCACGCTTCCCCTACAGCAAAAAGGATGGCATCTGTACCGAAGGCGCAGCCCAAGGTAGGGTTGCAGGCCGCGTCACCGGTGCAGGTGCCATCCCAAAGAGAAGAGAGGATGCAATTGTTGGACCAACGCTCGCGGAACAGGCGCGTGTAGATAACGATACACTGGTACATAGATACTCCGATCAAAACGGCCGCGATTGCGACCGGAATCTTTTGGCAATTGAAGATGCGTCTGACCTGGGATATTCAAGCGAACAATTGGCCTAACCCGCAATAAATCCCAGATCAGACGCGTACTCAATCAAAGAGGCGGGCACTCCGAAGTGGAGGCAACGGAGTGCCCAAAGAAAAACCCAGCCGACCAAGACATCGAATAAACCGACCATCAATGCCCCGAGATGGTCACGGTGCGATTCACCGACTGTCCGATTGATCGGCTGGGTTTCTGAGGTGCGGCAGATTGCCCTGAAAGAGGAGGGCATAGACCTTAAGGGTCATGCCCGACGATTGAAGGGCAAGGTGCCGTGCCTCGGGAAGACAGACAATTACGCGGACGGCTCCTGCTGAGTAATGCAGTGGATGTTGCCGCCACCGAAGACGACCTGCTCGGACTGAACGCCGACGCACTTGTAGACGCCCTCGCCCCAGACCTCGTCGTAGATCTTCTGGAGCGTGTCGACGGCCAGCTGGTCGTTCTCGTCGCCGTACTGCGGGACGATAACGCCGTGGTTGGTCACGAGGTAGTTCATGTAGGAGGCGATCAGCGGCTCGTCGGGGACGCGCGGCTCGGCGTTCTCGTCGGCGTCGATGGTGTCGCAGGAAGCCTGGTCCATGAACAGCGGGTTCACGGGCATGCAGAGCTTGTAGACCTTCATCTTGCGGCCCTTGGCGTCGACGGCGTTGGAGAGGGTCTCGTAGGCAGCGTGGCACTGCTCGTAGAACGGATACTCGGGATCGTCGGTCCAAATGCAGGCCATGACGCCCGGCGCGATGAACGTGGCGACGTCGTCGATGTGGCCGTTGGTCTCCTCGGGGTCGATGCCCTCCTTGACCCAGATGACCTTCTCGACACCCAGGTAATCCTTGAGGTGCTCGTCCATGTAGGCGCGAAGCTCCTCGCTCCAGGGCTCAAACTTCTTGCGGTACTTGGGCCAGATGGACTCGGGATCCTCTTCCTCCTCCAGAACCGCAGAGCAGGTGCGGCCCGGGGAAAGCAGGCACTGGTCGGTCACGACAAGGGTGCCCTCGCCGTCGACGGTGATGGAGCCGCCCTCGAGGATCATGTCGTCGGGACGATAGCGGCGGCAGCCGGAGAGCTCAGCCATCTTGAGGGCGATCTGCTCGTCCTTGTCCCACGGGAAGTACAGGCCGTCGACGAGGCCGCCGTAGGCGTTGAAGTGCCAGTGGTTGGCGCGCTTCTCGCCCTTGCCGTTGATGACGTAGGTGGCGGCAGTGTCGCGGAACCAGGCGTCGTCGGTGGTCATCTCGATGACGGTGACGTTCTCGTCGTTCTCGAAGACGGCCTTGCAGTTGGCGTAGTCGACCTGGTTGGCGCACATATAGACCGGGGTGAACTCGGAGATGGCGCGGGCGATGGCGGCATACTGCTTCTGGGCCGGCTTGGCGCCGTGGGCCCAGGTGTCGGTGCGGTGGGGCCAGCCCATCCACACGCGATCCTGCGGGGCGAACTCGGCGGGCATGAAGAAGCCGTCGGCCTTGGGGGTGGACTCGGACTCGGTGATCGTACGCATAAGATTTCCTCCAAATCGAACGATCGCTTGCTGCGGGCGGGTTACCCGCAGCCTAAAACCAAGAGATGGTAGGCGCCCGTTCCCCGGCAAAGGTCGGGGCGCCCGGTGCCGGTTTTCACGGAATCGCACCGGCAAGCGACGACGTAACCAAGTGCGCGGAGACAAAACGCACGAAGGATACGGAAGAGAGATTGGGGTGGGCGGTGGTTACCGGAGCTATCGCTCACACCCACCCCGGGGGAATGGTTAGCAAACCTGTCGCTTGGACACGCCTCCGAAGAGGCTAGAGTGCCCGGAGTCGGGAGCGACAAGCCCGACGAAGCGCGCGTTGGTACACGAGGAGGGTTGGAGCCCCAGAACCGGGTGCTCTAGTTCTCCTCGGCCTCGGCGGCCTCCTCAGCGAGACGCTGGGCTGCGAGCTCAGGGGTCAGACCCTTGTACTCGGTCTCGCGGCCCTTAGCGCTGACGACGCGGACGACCTCGCCGATGAGCACGAGCACGATGAAGATAACGATCATCGGGACCTTGTCGCCAATTTCAGCAGCGGAGAACGGGATCAGCGTGGCAACGATGGCAAGAACCAGCTCGATGCAGGGGATGGCCAGCATGACCTTCATCATGGCGCCCTTAAACGGGAACGTGAAGATGCGCTCACGGTTGGGGTCGTTCTTACGAAGGTTGAGGAACGCCGGGAACATCGGGATGTAGGTCAACAGCAGGAAGACGACAGAGGTGCCAAAGAGCATCCAGAAGACACCGTTGGAGATGGCGTCGATGGGAACGAGCTGCAGGCACAGCACCAGGGAGGCAACGACAGCGTTGACCAGGTTGGCGCCGTTGGGCATGTCGTCATCCGAGATCATCGAGGCGAAGACCTTGGGCATGTTGCCGTGCTCGGCAGCGTAGCGAGCAACGGAGTTAACGCCGAAGGACCAAGCGGCCATGTTGGCGAACAGGGTGATCAGGAAGGCGATGCAGATGACCTTAAAGATCATGGAGTCGCCCACCATGGTCTGGACTGCGACGATCATGCCGTAGTCGGGATCGATGGAGTCGGCCGGCACGGCGGCGCCGATGCCAAAGCCAGCGAACAGGTAGATCACGGCGATGGACAGGCCACCGACGATGATAGCCTTGGGGATATCGCGAGCGGGATCGGCCATGTCGTCGGTCATGGTGCAGATGACCTCGAAGCCCATGAAGTTAAAGATGATGATCGACAGGTAGCCGAGAGCGTTGGTGTTGGTGAGCTCGGGCAGGAAGGTGGCAGCGGACATGTCGTTCGCAAAACCGTTCTCCATGGCATACCAAATGCCCAAAGCGCCAACGATAACGGCAACGGCGACCTTGATGATGGCGCCACCGTTAAGGACCCACTCGGAGTCGGCCGCCTTGGAGCGGCCCATGAGGTAGACGATCCACACAAAGGCAAGATCGATACCCATCTTGGCGATCAAGTTGAACTCGACGCCAAAGACCATGCCCAAAATGTCGGGGAACATGGTAGCCAGCGAGGCGATCCACAGCGGGTAGTTGACCCAGTAGTAGTACGAGATGCGGGCGCCCCATTTGTCGCCCAGGCCATCGCGTACCCAGTCGTAAATGCCGCCCTCGCCGTCATAGGTGGTACCGAGCTCGGCGACAACCATGCCGTAGGGAAGCAGGAAGGTCAGGATCAGGAAGATCCACCAGAAGAACTGCTGGTTGCCAATGGCAGCAGCAGGAGCGGCGGCCTCGCAAACGAAGACGACGCAGATGATGGTCGAAATGACCGTCAAGAAGGAAAGCTTTTTCTTTCCGTCGCTCATGATGAGCTCCTTCGCTCAGTCTTGGACAGATCCGAGGCCCTAAGGTATTAAGGCAATTGCTTGGGCCTCGGTGAGCGGGCGACAGGAGACGAGCATCCGCCGCCCGCAAACGTGCTTTTAGAAGCCTTGAGGCTTAGAGCTGCTCGAGAGCCTCGAGAGCGGCGTGGAGCTCAGCCTTGGCGGAGTACTCGACACCCTCGTCGTTGAGCGGGGTGCGCTTGCCCAGGGCGGCAAGGAGAGCACGGATGGAGTGCTTGCGGTTCTCGGCCTCGACCCAGCACAGGGAGCGCTCGGGATCGTCCATGACTTCGTCGACGACCTCCTCGTTGCGGGTGGCCGGCAGGCAGTGCATGAACTTGGAGTTGGGGCCGGCAAAGTTCATCATGTCCATGGTGACCTGATACTTGGGATAGAACACGTCCATGTAGTTCTCGCCCGAGACCTCCTCGTCGTACAGGCCATACCACACGTCGGTGTAGATGAAGTCGGCGCCCTTGATGCACTCGATGTCGTCGGAGATGACGACAGAGCCGCCGGAGACCTTGCAGTTCTCCTCGGCGATGGCCATCATCTGCTTGCCGAACTCGGCGCGCTCCTCGACGGTGCCAACGTGCAGGCCGCCGTCGGGGATCTGGTGGCCCTTAGGTCCAAACTGGACAAACTTCATGCCGACCTTGGAGGCGATGAACATGAGGGAGACGCAGACCTGGGTGGCGTCGCCGATGAAGGCCAGGGTGCAGTCCTCGATCTTCTTGCCCTCGGGGAGGTTCTCGAGCATGGTCATGAGGTCGCCCATCTCCTGCGTGGGATGGTTGAACTCGGACATGCCGTTGATGACGGGCACAGCGGAGCCCTCGGCGAGGCCGACGACGTCCTTGTGACGGTCAACGCGAGCCATCATGATGTCGAGCAGCGAGCCCATAACGCGAGCGGTGTCGCCCAGGGACTCGTGACCGCCGAGCTGGATGGTGCCAGGGCCATAGAACTGAGCATGGCCGCCGAGGTCGGTCATAGCGGTCTCGAAGGAAAGACGAGTGCGGGTGGAGACCTGCTGGAAGATCATGCCAAGGCTCTTGTTGCGGTGCAGGTGCGGATAATAACCGTCAACCTTGATGGCCTTCTTCATTGCCAGACCAAGATCCTCGATAGCCAGGATCTGCTCTTTGGTGAAGTCGTTGGTGTCGATGAAATCCTTAGGCAGTGCCATGTCGATTTCCTTTCCGCCGGTCTTGCCGACTATTACTATGAGGCGCTCGAACATCACGCCTCGTGTTGACAAGACCATCATTCACCCGTATGCAATTTTTACCTAGTTTATTCGGGATTAAAGACCGTTCACGGAGTTACACCCCCTCTAAACCAATATAAACCCGCAGGTCAAGAGTTTACAGGGGGTTTACCATCTAGAACCGCGAACGGTATACGGCTATGCTGTATCTCGGCGCCTAATCCGCAATGAAACGAAGGCTTAACCTGGTTTGGTGTTACAATGAAACCGCAGGTCAGAGGTATCGAGTAACACTCTTGAAAGGTTTTGAGCTTAAGGCCTTTCTAAGGTTTGTGACGCGGATGTGGCTCGCCTGTGTGGGGCGTGTGGACGGCTCGCTGTTAGCGCTGCGGCTCTGCGGCGCGCACCTGCTCGATGACCTTTTCCATCGTGGCGTCGATACGGTCTTTTTTGAGCTCGCATTCCCAGATGGTTATGGGCGTCCAGCCCATTTGAGTGAGTGCTGCCACGGCAGCGCGGTCGCGCTCGACGTTGCGGCGAAACTTTGCCTCCCAAAACTCAACGTTGCGCTTGGGCTTGCTAGGGTTGCATTTGGGACAGCGGTGCCAAAAACAGCCGTTGACGAAGATGGCGATCTTGCGGCCGGGGAAGGCGATGTCGGGCTTGCCGGGAACCTTCCATTCCAAACGATAGCCCGTAAGGCCCGCGGCCCGTAGGCGCTGGCGAACGAGCAGCTCGGGCTTGGTGTTGGCGCGTTTGTTGCCCTTCATGGACTTTTTGATGGCGGCGCGACGGCGTACCAGTTCGCGCTCGTCAGCGGAGAGGTCCGAGGTATCGATGCCGTCGATCAGACCGGGCTTGGGACGCTTTTTGCTGTGGCGCTTGGCTTTGCGCTTGGGTTTGGTAACGGGCTCGTCGGCTGTGGTGGACTCGGTGCGGTTGGCGGCGTTGGCCTCAAGCCGGTCCTCCTTCAGCTCAATCAGGGCATCAATGAGCCCCTTGTCGGCGGGCATCCATTCCACCGTGGCAAGCGAGGTGCGCGGAATCCAGCGGATATCGAGTTGGCGGTCGTGCTTCTGCGGCTCATCGGATTCATCGGCGAGCGAGCAGTAGTAGCACTCCATGGAGAGATGGAAATCGGGGTAGTCGTACTCAACGGTGTAAAAATCGCGCAGGTTGGTGACTTTGACCCGTAGCTCTTCCATGAGCTCGCGGCGTACAGCGTCCTCGGGCGTCTCGCCGCGCATGAGCTTGCCACCGGGGAACTCCCAAAGTCCCTGCATGTCGCCATAGCCGCGCTGCACGGCAAGCAGCTCATCGGATCCTTCCTTGCGAATGATCCCAGCGGCAACATGAACAGTCTTCAACAGGAGTCCTCCCTCAACATCAACAAGTGGCAGGGTAGTCTTTTTGGGACGGGGCTTTTTTAGCTGCCCTATGTCAAATGCGGCCTCATGCTTCGAAGGTTTCAGATGGGGTAGCTAAAAAAGCCCCGTCCCAAAAAGACTACCCCTACCTTACACAACGGTAAGGCAAGCGTAAGCCATATCGATGGTAGCCGACTCGTCTTCTTGCGACTATAGATGCCGTAGACTAATCGCAAGAAAGGACTCGGTATGCAAACCACGCACATGGCGACCCCGGTACTGGAGGTCGCGCATCTCGAAAAAGTATATGGAGCGCTGGGCAACGTGACCCGCGCGCTCAACGACGTCAGCTTTACCGTCAACCGCGGCGAATTCGTTGGCATCATGGGCGCTTCGGGCTCGGGCAAGTCGACGTTGCTCAACTGCGTGTCGACCATCGATAGCGCCACGAGCGGCACGATCCGCATTAACGGTCAGGACGTGACGCGCATGAAGCAGGCCAAGCTTTCGCAGTTCCGCCGCGAGGAGCTCGGCTTTATCTTCCAGGACTCCAACCTGCTCGATACGCTCACGGCACGCGAGAATATCGCCCTGCCGCTCACCATTGCCCGCACAAACTCGGCAGAGATCTCGACCCGCGTGCAGGATGTGGCAGCGCGCCTGTCCATCAGTCAGGTGCTCGACAAGTATCCCTACCAGATGTCCGGCGGTCAGCAGCAGCGCGTTGCCGCGGCTCGCGCGCTCGTCACCGACCCCACCATGATCATGGCCGACGAGCCCACCGGCGCCCTCGATTCCAAGAGCGCCCGCCTGCTGCTCGAGAGCCTGGAGGCCCTCAATCGCCGCCTGCGCGCCACCGTGCTCATGGTCACGCATGACAGCTTTGCCGCCAGCTACACGAGCCGCGTGCTGTTTATCCGCGACGGCAAGATCTTCACCGAGCTGCGCCGCGGCGACACCGACCGTCGCGAGTTCTTCGACCGCATTATGGAGGTCGTTGCCATGATGGGCGGTGAGGGCTCCGATGCTCTGTAAACTCGCTTGGGGCAACGTCCGCCGTGCCGGCCGCGACTACCTCGTCTACCTTTTGACGCTCACCCTGGGCGTCACGGTCTTCTATGCCTTTAACACCATCTCGATGCAGGTCGACATCGCCGGAATCGATGAAGAGGGCTTGGCGCAGGTTATGGGCAGCATACTCGGCGACCTGACGTACTTTTTGGCCGGTGTCATGGCCTTTTTGATGGTGTACGCCAATAACTTCATCATGAAACGCCGCAAGAAGGAGTTTGGCCTGTACCAGGTGCTCGGCATGGGGCGCGGGCGCGTCGCTACGATCATGGCGCTCGAGACCGTGATAGTATCGGTCGTGGCCTTTGTCGCCGGCATTGTGCTGGGTGTGGGACTCTCCCAGCTCATGACGTTCTTTACGGCCTCGCTTTTTAAGACACAGATCGCCAATTTCCACTTCTTTTTCTCGGTGCATGCGTTCAATCTGACCCTTGCCTGCATGCTCGTAATGTTTGTGCTCACGCTACTGCTGAACCTTCGCGCCGTGCGTCGTACCAAACTCATCGAGCTTATGGGTGCCGAGCGTCGCAACGAGAGCATCAAGACACGCAACCCCTGGATCGCGATTGCCATCTTTGCCGTGGGCGCGGTGCTTGTGGGCGTGGCCTATTACCGTCTGCTACGTGATGGGTTCCCGCTAACCGCGACGGACAGCAAGCTGCAAGAGGCCATGAACCAGTTTGGTATTACGACCGCTATGGTTACCGTGGGCACCTTTGCCCTGTTCTGGGGACTCTCGGGCATGCTCATCAAGCTGCTGCAGAGCCTGCGCGGCGTGTATTGGCGCGGCCTCAACATGTTTACCGTGCGCCAGCTTGCGGCCAAGGTCAACACGGTGTGCTTTTCGATGGGCGTCATCGCGATGCTCCTGTTTTTGGCCATCACCTCGGTGACGTGCGGTATGTCAATTGCCAACGTGATGAATGAAAACCTGGAGCGCTATAACCCTGTTGACGTGTCTCAGACGTATGTCTATTACACGCCCGATACGCTCGACTACTACAAAGAATATGTCAATCCGTCTGAAGCCGACCGCATGGTGCTAGCCGATACAACGGTCGATTTGTACTCCGCATGGCACGGCAAGGGCAAGTCGGCGGACAACAACGACGAGACCGGCAAGAAGGTCAATATCGCCGATGTTGCCGGTGAGCATGTTCAGATCGATTCGTATCTGAGTTACCCGTTTGGCGGTTCGAATCCTTCGGTGTCTGCGGGTGAGATGTGCAAGACCATGGGCGAAAAGCTCCCCAAGGCGCTCGGGGGTAGCAATGCCGATACGATGGGTCTGTTTGTGACGCCGGCGAGCCAGTACAACAAACTGCGCCAGATGATGGGCGAGGAGCCGGTGAGCATTGGCCGCGACCAGTACCTGCTTACGTGTGATATGGGCGGTGAGCTGGGCGACCTGTACACCAAGTACATGGCCGGCGGCCATACCCTCACCTTGGGCGGGCATGAGCTCAAGCCCGCAACCGATAAGTCGGACAAGGACACGGCGGCCATCGCCAACTCGGCGACGGGCAGTAACCCGGGTACCGTCGTCGTTGCCGACGAGCTGTTGTCCCAACTTAATCTGCAGCCGTATTCCAGCAGCCTGCTCGTTAATTACAAACAGGGGATGGATACGACCGAGGCAGACGAGAGCATTAAATACACTTTGCTCGACAATCTGCTCGTTGACGGCAAGGAGCCAGGGTCATGGGGAATCTTCATCACACGCTCCGAGATGTACACGCAAGCAGCGCAAATGAACGGCATGATTAGCTATCTGGCCATCTACATTGGCTTTGTACTGGTCGTTGCGTGCGCGGCGATACTGTCGATCCAGCAGCTCTCCAATGTGGCCGACGGCAGCCGCAGCTATCGTGTGCTGGCGCAGATCGGCTGTGACGACCGCCAGATTCGCCATTCGGTGATGGCGCAGCAAGCGGTATTCTTCTTGTTCCCGCTGGCAGTGGGCCTGGCGCACTCCTTTGTGGCGCTCAAGGTGATTATCGAGCTGGTGAGCATATTCGGAGATATGAGCATCGGCGGCACCGTGGGCCTCACCTGTGCAATCTTCCTGGCAGCATACGGTGGCTACTTCTTGGTAACGTACCTCATGAGCGCCGGCATGGTACAAGCCGCCATCGCCACCCGCTACAGCGAGTAACAAGCGGGCAAAACCGTCGCAAAATCAGAGCGAATAACCGCCGCGAAGGGAGTCCAGCTCCCTTCGCGGCGGTATTTTGCGTATCTAGAGCATCTCAGATGCAAGTGAGTAGGCTTTTTTGGATCTGCCGAGCACATCGCGGCAAGTGCTCAATAAAATCGCAGGTCAGGGCTGTGGCGTTTTGAGGTGTGCTCGGCATCCCGCCAAAAGCCTACTCACTTGGTTTTACTGCTAGAAAACCGCCGCGAGGGAAAGTAGCTCCCTCGCGGCGGTTTTTGGCGTTTGCCCAGATAAAACCTGCCAAAATAAACCTGTCCCTTTTTGGCAGGTTATCGCTTCCAAAAGTGGAGGATGAGCGTCGTGCGGTTTTGCTGTTCGGTTTTGACCAGGATGTTGTGGATGTGGGTCTTGACGGTGCCCACGGCAAGGAATAGCTCGTCAGCGATCTCTTGGTTCGATTTGCCCAGTACGACCAGACGCATAACTTCGGTCTCACGGTTGGAGAGCTTGTAGGCGTTGCGATAGAAGGGCATCTGCTCTTCGATGTGTCGATCAAGATTGCTGACGTTCTTTTCCTCGGGCGCCTCCTGCATGCGGATTGAAAGCACGTGGTAGGAGTAGATGATCAGCAGAATCGCAAAGTAGCAGGCAAAGACGTTTTCGCTAAAGTTGCGCTCGGACAGATATAGTTGCAGCCAAGAGGGCGCCAGACTCATGGGGACAATCAGAATGTTGTAGAAATCCTCGGCAACGATGCAACCGACCAGAATAGCGCCGATAATCAGGTGCTTTCGTTGGTTGTTAACGCGTGCCTTCAGCTCGACTTGCGTGCTCTTGCGTGCCGTCCAAAAGATATATAGCCCCACGAAAACAAGGAATACCTGACGCATCGTGTAGTAGAGCCATTGATGAATGGGGCCGTAGGGGACAGCGACGATAATCAGCAGCTCGCTCAGCAAGAACGTTGCGACGGGAATGACAAACTGCTTTTTTGAATGCTTGTCGAGCAAATCCATGGCAATGAGCCAAATAAAAGCCTGCGAAGCGGTCGCCACAAAGGTCCGCAACACAGGCATGGTAATTGAGTAATAGTCGCTGGCTGGAAAACTCTGGTTTTGCAGCGTGTATTCAAAAAAGAAAATCTCGGTCATCTCGATGGCATAGCAGATAAATACGCCGCTGCCATAGATAAAGAAGCGTCGACGAGACGAGGCATAGGCGGCAAGCGAGAGCACCGCCGTCACAATACAGATCACGAGTATCGCTAGGGTATAGAAGAACATCAGGGTGTTCATCTGTCACCGTCCCATCTCATTTATTCTATGGCCGAGCTCTGTATACCTTGTGGGATATAGACGTCTCAACCCTTTCTTTAGCGCTTCTTTGCAGCAGCCGCGGCATAATACTGCCAACGCACGGGACCTAGCAGCACACCCCGTGCGCAACCTTTTGGTGGACATCGAGGAGGCCGCATAAGCATGCATTCTTCCAATGACGCAGCACAGCAGCCATCCCTAAAACATGCAGACCTTTTCTCCTTCCCCCCGACACAGAGAGACGGCCTCCTCGACTCCCCCACCACAAAAGCCAAACGCTCTGCAGACCAACACCTCAACCTGCAGACATCCTTCGAAAAACTCCAAGCCTCACTAGACCAGGCATTCCCCAACCAAGCCCGGGCATACTAATCCCCCATCAGCAAAGAAGCCCTAACGCCCCATCCTTTCCGCCCCAACGCCACAAGGGCGATCGAGCAGGACGGCTTGGGCGGGTCCCCGTACTTAGTTTCCAAAATCATTCCGCAGCGCGAAGGCCCCCGTTGCCAACGCTTCGTAGAAGCGAGGCAACGGGGGCCTTCATGCGCGAGGACGTTTTGGAAACTAAGTACGGGGACCCGCCCAAGCCGTCCGGTGGGATCAGAGTACCCTTGCTGTTACTCTGCTTTACCCACAGAGTTGAGGTTGGTCATGCGGATCTTAACCAGCTCGGTGATCTCACGCATGCCCTCCTTGGCCGGCTTCTTGGGGTCGAAGCAGGCGGGGTTCTCGGCCATGTAGGCCATGAAGCCCTTGGTGTAGGCCTGACGCAGCTCGGTGGCGTAGTTGACCTTGCAGATGCCGTTCTTCACAGCCTCGGCAACCTGCTCATCGGGCACACCGGAGGTGCCGTGCAGAACCAGCGGCACGTCGACGGCGTCACGGATAGCCTTGACCACGGACTGCTCGATGTGCGGATCGCTCGTGTACACACCGTGGCTGGTGCCAACGCCAATGGCCAGCGAGGTGCAGCCGGTACGCTCGACGAACTCCTTGGCCTCGGCAGGGTCGGTGTAGGGGCTCTCGCCCTCAACCGCGGGACCGTCGTCCTCCTTGCCGCCAACCTTGCCGAGCTCAGCCTCGACGGGCACGCCCATGGCGCGGCCAGCATCGGCGACGGACTTGGTCAGGGCGATGTTGTCCTCGAAGGACTCGTGCGAACCGTCGATCATGACGGAGGTGTAGCCCGTGCGGAAAGCCTGCATGCAGCGGTCATAGCCATCGCCGTGATCGAGGTGCAGAGCGACGGGCACGGAAGCGCGCTCGGCGGCAGCCTTGACCATGCCGTAGAAGTAGTCCAGACCAGCGGTCTTGATGGTGCCCGGGGTGGTCTGCATGATGACGGGGGACTTGGTCTCCTCGGCAGCGGCCAGAACGGCCATAACAAACTCGAGGTTCTCGACGTTGAAAGCGCCGACGGCGTAGTGGCCGGCCTGAGCGTCCTTGAGCATCTTTTCGGTGGTAACAAGTGCCATGAGCGTTTGCTCCTCTCCCTCGCCCGCATCTGGACATCGGGCGTAGTTGTTCGCAAGGCGTTTTACCTTGCGTTTTGCTGCGCTCATTGTATGAAATTCAGCAGCTTTGCACGTGCGAGATATTGAGCCCATGCAGGTCAATACAGTCATTTTTGAAAAGCAAACGGAAGGAATTTGAGCCGAGTGGACATGTTCGATATTGAACTTTGAGTGTTCAGCGTCTTTCTTTTATAGAAAAGATAAGTAATCGAAAGGTCTTTTCTTACTCAAAAAGAAAATGAACGAAAATAGAGTCAACACAATTCCTGCAAATTTAGCCGAGAATGGAGCAAGCATGGCCCAAGCCACCAACCGTGCTTTTGCCGACGAACGCCGTACCGCCATTATGGAAATGCTCGAGCATAATGCCTCGGTGCAGGTAGCAGAAATCGCCCAGACCTTTGGCGTGTCCTCCGTCACCGCCCGCGCCGACCTGGACGCGCTCGCCGAAGCAGGCAAGCTGCGCCGCACGCATGGCGGTGCCGTATCGCTCCACAAACGCCTGACCGTTTCCACGCAGGATCGCCGCATCAATGTCAACGTCGCCGCCAAGCAGGCCATCGCGCAAAGCGCCATCGAGCTCGTCAATGACGGCGACACGTTGCTCGTCGACTCGGGCACCACGGCGCTCGAGTTCGTCCGGCTCCTCGATCAACGCGACGGTATCACCGTCATCACAGCAGACATTACCATTGCCGATTACATCGACGAGAGCATGCCCTCAGTCGATGTCGTCATGCTGGGCGGGGCGTTGCGCAAAGGCCATCGTTATTTGTACGGACCGCTCACTATGCAAGCGCTCCAAATGGTCCATGCCGATCTTGCCGTCATGTGCCCTGGCGCTTTTGTCCCCAGCTGCGGCTTTACGACCGACTTTCCGCAGATGGCCGAGACCAAAGCGGCTATGGTCGGTGCCGCCCGTCAAAGCGTCGCCCTCATGGACGCCAGCAAGGTTAACGGACGCGGCATGTACCGTTTTGCCGAGCTTGCCGACGTCGACACCATCGTGATGGACCGCGACCCCGATCACACCGTCGCCACCTCAATCACCGAGGTCACCGACATCGACGCCCCAACCCTCATCATCGCCACCACCTAAAACCAAAAACCACCACAAAGGAGACCTTTGTGGTGGTTTTGGCGGTAGAAGCGAGCGTGTTGTTACTTGGACAGCTCGTCGGCGAGGGCTTCGATCTGGGCGCGCGATGCGTCGTTGAGCGAACCCAGGACGGTCACCTTGTTCTGCGTCAGGGTGATGTCCTTCATACCCTCGAGCTCCTTGGTCATAACCTTGGCGGCAGCGGGCGCCCAGGAACCGGACTCGACAAGCGCCACGGTACGGTTCTGGTAGGCATGCTCGGCGAGCGTGTGGATAAAGGTGCTCATGCACGGGAAGATCTCGCCCTGATAGGTAATGGAGGCGAGCACCAGACGGTCGTAGCGGAACGCATCCTCAACGGCCTCGGCCATGTCGTCGCGAGCCAGATCAAAGACGGAGACCTTCTGGCCGCGAGCCTCGAGCGCAGATGCGAGCTCCTCGACGGCAGCCTTCAGATGGCCATACACGCTCGCATAGGCGATCGTGATGCCCTCGTCCTCGGGCTGATAGCTCGACCAGGTGTTATAGGTGTCGAGGTAGTAGCCCAGGTTCTCGGTCAGCACGGGGCCGTGGAGCGGGCAGATGATCTGGATGTCCAGGTCGGCGGCCTTCTTGAGGACGGCCTGCACGAACTTGCCGAACTTACCGACGATGCCAAAGTAGTAGCGGCGAGCCTCGCAAGCCCACCCTTCCGGATCCTCGATGTCGTTGGCGCCAAACTTGCCAAAGCCGTCGGCACTAAAGAGCACCTTGTCGGTAGACTCGTAGGAGAAGATCACCTCGGGCCAGTGAACGTTGGGGGCGCCGATAAAGGTCAGGCTGTGGCCGCCCAGGTCGAGCACATCGCCCTCTTTGACGACCATCTTGCGCTCGGGGTAGTCGGTGCCAAAGTAGTTGACCATCATGCGGAAGGCGCCCATGCTAGCCACAATCTGGGCCTGGGGATAGCGCTCCATAAAGGCGGCGATACCGGCGGAGTGATCGGGCTCCATGTGATGGACAACCAGGTAGTCGGGCGTACGGCCGTCGAGCGCGGCCTCGAGGTTGCCGAGCCATTCGTCGACAAAGCCAGCGTCAACCGAATCGGCGACAGCGATTTTATCGCCCAAGATAACATAGCTGTTGTATGCCATGCCGTTCTCGGACACATCGTACTGGCCCTCGAACAGGTCAATGTCGTGATCGTCGACGCCAACGTAGCGGATATCCTTGGTGATCTCCATCAGGCAAAGCCTCCTAGATAGACAAAAGAGCCCGTCTATCATAGCACTCGACTACATCCCAACAGCTATCTACCGACATCCTTACCGATTGTTATTGAAATACGATAAATCGCCGTTTACCTGCGCAAACTATGAGCGTGGTATCGCCGTGCTATGTCGAATAATGAGTTGGCCGGGAATACGAATGGCAACGGTCTTGTCCGGCGTCCCCTCCTTGGGAACCGCATGCTCAAACACCTCGCGACCGCGCTGATGCAGATCGAACCGCACGGTCGTAAGTTCGTTGTGCGCGACAAAATCATCGAGCGAATCGTCGACGCCCACCACGCTCACGTCCTCGGGAACGCGCAGGCCGCTATCGCGCAGCGCGGCGATGGCGCCATTTGCCATCTGGTCGTTTGCCGCATAGATCGCCGTCATGGCGCGGTCGTGCTCGGCCAAATACCCGCCGGCCTCGTAGCCGCTGTTGGCAGACCAGTCGCCCTCGAGCGGCTCCACCGTCTCGATATGCCTGCGCTCGAGCGCGTCTTGCCAGCCGGCGCGGCGGAACTGCTCGTCCACCGAGAAGGACGGGCCGCCGATATAGCGAATCTGTTCGTGACCAAGCTCAAACAGGTGATCCATAAGCAGCAGCGAGCAGCCGTAATGGTCGGAATCGACCGTGGTCACGCGCGGATGCGCATACATGGTGACGATAACCGTGCCGATTCCCGGCAGCGGATCAAACGTCTCAAAGTCGGGCGCCATGCGGCTCATGCCGATGATGATGCCATCGACCGGCAGGGCCGCCATGCGACGCGTGGCCTCGGCAAGCGAAAACTCCTCGGTCTTGGACATCTCGACCAGCGTAATGGCGCAGCTATGCTCGCGAGCGGCGCTGGCGATGCCGTCAATCATCGTCAGGTTCCCAAACTTGGTGACATCGTTGACGCATAAGCCAACCGAATGGTAGCGACCGTCGCGCAACGAACGGCCGGCATAGCTCGGACGAAAGCCGAGCTCCTGCATGGCGGCCTGCACGCGCCGGCGCGTCTGCTCGTTCACATTGGGCAGGCCGTTGGCGACGCGCGAGACCGTCTGCTGCGAAACGCCAGCAGCGCGGGCGACGTCGGCCATGGAAACCGGACGCGAGCCTGTATCGTTGGAGGGGCGCCTTGCCACAAGATCACCTTCACCCTTGCGAGATCAAAATAGCGTGCATGCCGACCCGTGCAGGAATTGAGCCCGCGCGGAGGGTCGCCATCGTCGGATGCATGTTAACGTACTCTACTTTTTCTAGCTGCAGCTTTTCTGCTCTATAAGTCCATACGGCACTACCGTTCACGGCCGAATTTCGACCGATTACCAGATTCTCAAAAAGTGATAAGTATTGTGTTATGAGTACGTTAACATAGCCCTTAACGTGCGGCATTGTGGATGCTGAGTTCATGCCGCTTCAAATTGTTAACGTACTCATAACGACGCAAAAAATCGTCCGTACGCGCCAAGGAAAGGACCCCCATGACCACCCCCGACGAAAAGACGCTCGCCACGCTCACCAAGCTGTTTGAGGAGGAGTTTGGCCCCATCGGCGACCGACAGGTGCTCTATGTGCACGCGCCCGGCCGCTCCGAAATCAGCGGCAACCATACCGACCACGAGGGCGGCCACGTCATCGCCGGCTCGCTCGATGTCGCCGTCGACGGCATCGCCGTGGCGACCGACACCAACAAGGTTCGCGTTGCCGACGAGGGCTACCCCACCTTTGAGATTACGCTCGACACGCTGGATGTTCAGGAGGCCGAGAAGGGCACGTCCGCGAGCCTCGTCCGCGGCATGGCCCACGAGGTCGCTGCCCTGGGCGTTGAGCCCCGCGGCTTCGACTTTGCCTTCACCTGCTCCGTCCCCTCGGGCGGCGGTCTTTCCAGCTCCGCTGCCGTCGAGGCCGCATACGGCCGCGCCATGGAGACGCTCTGGGGCGCACCCGCCATTGAGCCCGTCGCGCTTGCGCAGATGAGCCAGCGCACCGAGAACAACTACTACGGCAAGCCCTGCGGCTTGATGGACCAGGCCGCCGTGTGCCTGGGCGGCCTCGCCTACATGGATTTTGAGGATCAGGCAAGCCCCAAGACTCAGAAGCTCGAGCTCAACTTTGAGGATCACGGCTATGCGCTCGTGCTCGTTAAGGTGGGTGCCGACCACGTGGCAGCCACCGACGACTACGCCGCCGTACCGCGCGAGATGCAGGACGTTGCTGCCGAGTTTGGCAAGACACGCCTGTGCGAGGTCGACGTTGCCGACTTTGACGCCAAGCTCCCCGAGCTGCGCGCCAAACTGGGCGACCGCGCTTGTCTGCGCGCCGTTCACTACTGGTACGAGAACGGCCTGGTCGACAAGCGCTGGGCAGCTCTTAACGCCGGCGACATCGACCAGTTCCTGGTCCTGACGCGCGAGTCCGGCGCCAGCTCTGCCATGTACCTGCAGAATGTCGTTGCCAAGTTGGGCTCCGAGCAGCCCTCCATGTATGCGCTGGCCCTTGCCGAGCATGTGCTCGACGGCCGCGGCGCCGTCCGCATCCACGGCGGCGGCTTTGGTGGCACCATCCAGGCCTTCGTGCCGCTCGACCTAGTCGACACCTTTATTACCAAGATGAACGGCTGGCTGGGCGAGGGCTCTGCCCGTCACTACGCAATTTCTGACAAGGGGGCTTACGCGGCATGGCTGTAACGACCGACGTGCGCGAAGCTGCGCAGAACCTGATTGAGTACGCCATCCACCGATCCATGATTGGGCAGGACGATCGCATCTGGGCCTACAACACCATTCTCGAGTGCATCGGTGCTACGGGCCCGGCGCTCGACATGGCCTGGGCGCTCCGGGTCGAGAAGCTCTCGCTCTTGCACCCCGACACCCTGCCCAACTTTGACCTTGAAGGCACACTTGCCGCGCTTTCCGAGGCCGCCGTTGTCAACGGTGCCGCCGAGGACACGGCATCGGGCCGCGACCGCATCGCCATGCGCATCATGGGCGTGCTGATGCCGAGGCCTTCGGTTGTAAACGAGGAATTCAACGGACGTATGGGCGTCAACGAGCCCCGCGCCGCGACCGACTGGTTCTACGGCCTGTGCTGCGACGCCGGCTACGTGCGCCGTGCCGCCATCGCGCGCAACATCAAATGGAGCACCCCCACCAACTGGGGCGACCTCGAGATTACCATCAACCTGTCAAAGCCCGAAAAGGACCCGCGCGATATTGCCGCGGCCGGCGCCGCCAAAAACACGGGCGAGAAGTATCCCGCCTGCCAGCTCTGCATCGAAAACGAGGGCTATCCCGGACGCTCCGCTGCAGCCGACGGCGGCGCTCACCCCGCCCGCCAGAATCTGCGCGTTATCCCCATCCAGCTCGACGGCGAGCGCTGGGGCTTCCAGTACAGCCCGTATGCGTACTTTAACGAGCACTGCATTGCCATGAGCTCCGAGCATCGCCCGATGCACGTCGACCGTAAGGGACTGACCTGCCTGCTCGACTTTGTGGACCTGTTCCCGCACTACTTTATTGGCTCCAACGCCGACCTGCCCATCGTGGGCGGCTCGATTCTTTCGCACGACCACTTCCAGGGCGGTGCGCACGAGTTCCCCATGATGCATGCCGCCGAGGTCTCGCAGTTTAGCGTTCCCGGCTTTGACCAGGTCAGCGGCACTGTGCTGCAATGGCCGCTTTCAGTGCTGCGCCTGCGCTCGCATGACCGCGCTCAGCTGCTCGACGCTGCCGAGAAGATTATCCTCGCTTGGCGCGAGTGGACCGATGAGTCGGTTGGCATCGTCGCGCACACAGCCGACGGCGTAGCGCACAACACCGTGACGCCCGTCATCCGCCGCGTCGATTCCCGCGGCAATGCCGGCGGCGAGATCTACGAGACCTACCTGGCGCTTCGCTGCAATATCACGACCGACGAGCATCCGCTGGGCGTGTTCCACCCGCATGCCGAGTATCACCATATTAAAAAGGAGAACATCGGCCTGATCGAGGTCATGGGCCTGGCCATTTTACCGCCGCGCTTGGTTCCCGAGCTCGGCGCTGTCCGCGAGCACCTGCTGGCGGCCAAGGCCGACGCCAGCTACGATCTCGCCGGCGCGCTCGAGGGCGACGACCTTTGCCGCAGCCACGCCGCATGGGCCGAGGATGTCTTTGCACGCCGCGCCGATGAACTTACGACCGACAACGCCATCGATATCCTGCACGAGGAGGTGGGCGTGGTGTTTGGCCACGTGCTCGACAACGCCGGCGTCTTTAAATGGGACGAGGCAGGACGCGCCGCCCAGCAGCGCTTTATCGACTCGCTGTAGCACGCGAGCTCGAACGCACGCACTTAACAAATAGCGCCTACACGACCACGGCGCCCGCCGGCAACATCGCCGACGGGCGCCGTTTTCTGATGCAAGGGTAGCTAATTTGCACCAAAACAAGGAGTGTTCCAAACTGCCGGCAGAGAAGGAACGTCCCCAGGTGCCGACCTAAACTCCCACATTATTCGATGGAAAAAAGTGGTTGCCTCACACATTATTCGATGGAAAAACGTGGTTTACTCCCACATTTTTCGATGGAAAGACCAAGACGGTCTTATACTAACCATGATCGTTAGGGGGCAGTATGCAGCGACAGCTAATGGACGAACTCATCGCTTGGAAATCTAGGGCAAACCGCAAGCCCCTCCTGCTTAAGGGGGCCCGCCAGACGGGAAAAACCTGGCTTCTCAACGAATTCGCAGGCCAGCAGTATCAAAACGTCATCCGTTTTGACTTTATGCTCGAACCGGGCGCACGTTCGCTGTTCGACGGAAGCCTTGACCCCAAACGCATCATCTCCCAGATAGAGCTCCTGCGCGGCCAGACCATAACGCCGACAGACACGCTCATCATCTTCGACGAAATCCAAGAGGCACCGCGTGGCATCACCTCGCTCAAATACTTCAACGAGCTGGCGCCGGAATACCATATCATGGCAGCCGGCTCCTATATGGGACTCGCGCTCCGACGCGAAAACGAGTCGTTCCCCGTCGGCAAGATCGACCAGCTTACCATGCGCCCCATGGGGTTTGTCGAGTTCGTTCGTGCCGTCGATGGCGATCCGCTCGCAGATGCCATCCTTGCCGCAGACATGGACCTGCTGGCGAATGTTTCCGAAAAGCTCGAGCGCCTGCTCAAGGAATACCTCGTTGTCGGTGGCATGCCAGAAGTTGTCTCCGCTTTCGCCGCCTCCCACGATTTCATCGAGGCCCGCAGGCTTCAGCAGCAAATCATCGAAGCTTATGAATCCGATTTTGGCAAGCATGCGCCAGCCCGCATCGTCGAGCGCATGAGGCTGGTTTGGAAATCCCTTCCCGGCCAGCTCGCAAAGGAAAACAAGAAGTTCGTCTACGGCGCGCTTCGTCCCGGGGCGCGCGCACGCGATTTTGAGGAAAGCCTCCAGTGGCTCATGGACTATGGAATCGTTCATAAGGTACCACGTGTTTCCGCCCTAAGAGCACCGCTCACAAGCTACGAGGATCTCTCGGGCTTCAAGCTGTTCTGCATCGACACCGGCATCCTCGGAGCACTCTCCGGCCTCACGCCAGCCATTGTTCTGAACGGGCCCGCTGTTTTTACGGAGTTCAAAGGCTCGCTGACCGAGCAATACGTCGCACAGGAGCTTTTGCTCCAAGGCAATACTCCCGCGTATTGGTCATCCTCCTCCGGCAATGCAGAGACTGACTTTGCCGTCGACCATGCGGGGACCGTGCTTCCGCTCGAGGTCAAGGCGGCAGAGAATCTCAAAGCAAAGAGCCTGAGGATTGCCTGCGAGAAGTTCAAGCTCGAGCGCTGCGTGAGAACATCGTTAGCGGCATATAGAGACGAAGGCACGCTCGTCAATATTCCGCTCTGGGAGATTGGGCAAATCGACAAGCTGGCATAGGCGCTGTGGAGGGGGTGCCCCGTAAGGAGTGTCCCAAACTGCCGGCAAAAAAGGAACGTCTCTATCTGCCGCATTCCCGAAGCAAGGCAACGCCGATGTTTTGGCAACGGCAGCGAGCGGGCCGCATTTGAGACAAGGTGACGTGAAACGAAAGGGCGCTGACCTTCTGGTCGCGCCCTTGAAGTTGAACGTCAGATTGTCCAAATGCGATGTGCAAAGCCGGCGATGGTCGAGTCACCGGAACCCGTCGCGTTCACAGCCGCAATCGCGGGCGTCTTGGCGCGGAACGCGCGACCCTCATGGAAGCCAACCGAACCGGCAGCGCCCATCGAAACGACAACCCAGGGGATACCGGCAAAACGGTCATCGGCGGCAAGCGCCTCGCGCAGGGCATCGACATCATCAGTCGTAAAGGACGTACCCAGCAGGCCGTTAATCTCGGTCAGGTTGGGCTTTACGAGCTCAGGCTTAGCGTCGGACTCCAGCGCGGCCTCCAGCGATGCACCCGAGGTATCGAGCAGCACCTTGGCGCCCGCCTCCTCGGCAATCTTGACGAGCTCGGCATAGTAGCCGGCATCGACGCCACGCGGCAGCGAGCCCGAAAGCGTCACAACGTCCGCCTTCGCTGCAAGCTCGGCAAACTTGGCCGTAAAGGCCTCGAGCTCGGCCGGAGCGATCTGCGGGCCGCTCTCCAGCAGCTCGGTCTGATTACCCTCGTGCAGAATATTCAGGCAAATGCGCGTCTCACCGGCGATGGGCACAAAGTCGTTCTTGACGCCATCGGCATCCATGAGCTCGGCCATATAGGCACCCATGTGTCCGCCGAGCAGACCGGTCGCGAGCACATCGTCGCCCAACTGCAGCAGCACACGGCTCACGTTGAGGCCCTTGCCGCCAGCGGTCTTTTCGGGCGTCACACGGTTCACGTCGTCGATGATCAGCTTGTCGAGCTGATAGCGCGTATCAATCGACGGGTTCATGGTAACGGTCAGAATCATGTTGAACTCCTGTTCCGGGGCGGCATAACCCGCCCCAAACATACGATAACTCGTTAAAGGATCTCGATCTCAAAGCCGCGGGTGACGGTCTCTCCCGGCTTGGCCACCAGGCAGCCACGCTTGTGCTCCAGAATATCGTCCTCGTCGGAGCAGGTGGACAGACCACCCCACGGTTCAACAGCCACAAAGTCGCCCTCGGGCTTGCTCCATACAATCAGGTACGGCATATCGGGGAACGTCAGGCGCACGCCCTTGTCCTCGGTTTTCTTGGTCAACGTAACCACGCGGCTCTCGAGCACGTCAAAGATGGTCTCCGCGAAGTCGAAGAGTTCGTGGGTAAGCGGCAGGTCATGGCCGATCATGGGGTTCTTGCTGCGATGCTCAACATCAATCAGGCCCGTCGAGGGAACGGCAGTACAGAGCTCGGCGACCTCGCGCTGCTCAAAACGGAGCTCGTAGTCGTCATAGGACTCGCCCTCGTCAAGCGGGCACTTAAAGCCAGGGTGACCGCCCACAAAGAACGGCATGTCCTCGGTGCCCTCATTGGTCACCTCGTACGAAACGGCCACCTTTTCCGAATCGATCGTGTAACGAGCAACGATCTTAAACGGATACGGGTACTGCTCGAGCAACTCGGCATGGTCGGCAGAGCTTAAGCTCAGCGCAACCATGTTGTCGCTCTGTTCCTCGAGCTTCCACTCCTGCTTGCGCGCAAAGCCGTGGCGGGCGAGCTTTACCTCGCGGCCGCCCATGGTCATTGCGTGACCGTCACGAAGGCCACCGCAGATCGGGAAGCAAATAGGTGCCTGACCCGACCAGACCGCCGGATCACCCTGCCACAGGTACTCACGGCCGTTGGCCGTAATAGAAGTGAACGATCCGCCCGCCGTGCTCAGTGCTACGCGGATAGAACCGTTATCAAGAACAAACTCCATAGGAGCCTTCCCTTTCTTACGACAGCCCGCCAAGTCAATAGGGCTGATAGAAAACCGGCCCGCGCCCCCTCACAGAAACGCGAGCCGTCAATTGAAAAGCTGCAGAATACTGGGTCCCGCCAAAACGAAGCCCACAAGCTCAGCAAGCAAACGTGTTATCGGAGCAGCTTACTGAACCAGAAAGCTTCGCAACAACAGCGGTAACCCCACAGGTACCCCCAACGTCAGCGAGAAGTCAGCTGGCGAGGCAAGGTGCCGTGAAGCGAGGCGGCATTGACCTTCTGGTCATGCCGCCGAAGCTGAACGGCAGATTGCCCGCCAGATGGCTTCGCAGCGTCGGCCGGTCCGGCGTTCGGTAGAACGCCGGAACCCCTTAGTCGTGGTACTCGCCGCGGTCCCACTTCTCGAGGAACTCGTCAAAGAAGTGCGGGTCAGCCTGAGCCTCGGCGTCGGCCTTATTGCAGGCGTCGATCTTGGCGATCAGGGCGTCGTGCTCGGGAGTCTTCTCGTAGGGCTCCTCCAGGAAGGCAAGCATGATATCGGCCATCAGGAACTCGCCGGTGATCTTGCCACCAAAGCCCACGATGTTGGCGTTGAGCTCGCGACGGGCATACAGGGCAGAGGTCATGTCGCGGACCAGGGCGCAGCGGGCGCCGGGAACCTTGTTGACGGCGTTGGTGATGCCGATGCCGGTGCCGCACAGGGCCACGCCAAAGTCGGCCTTGCCGCTGGCAACAGCCTCGCCCACGGCCTTGCCATAGATGGGATAGTGCGTACGGGTGTGGCTGTAGGTGCCGCAGTCGAGCACCTTGTAGCCAGCCTGCTCCAGGCGGTCGGCCAGATAGATCTTCTCGTCCGTAACGATATGGTCGCAACCGATTGCGATGGTCTTCTTCATCAGAACGTCCTTTCGTCTGAATTCACAAGTTGAGGTAGAAGTTCGAGTTCTCGGTGGCTCTCGTTAGGCCATCTTGTTGAGCATGTCGACACGGATCTGGTGACGGCCGCCGGCGTACTGCGCGCGCAGGAACTCGCGGGCGATCTTCTTGGCGACCTCGGTGCCCACAACGCCCGGGCCCATGGTGACCATGCGCGAGCCGTTGTGCTCGCGGGTCATGTAGGCGGAACGCTCGTCGGAAATGTTGGCGACGACCATGCCCTTAATCTTGACGGCGGCCATATAGGAGCCGACGCCGTACTTATCGAATGCGAAGCCCTGGGAATCCTTGTGCTCCAGCAGGTCCTTGGCAACGGCGGTCGCGGAATCGACAAAGTCCGCGGCAGGGGTCTCGGAATAGTCGACGACCTCGTGACCGTCGGCGATGAGCATCTCCTTGATGGACTCCTTCATCGACATACCGTCGGCATCGGAAGCGATTACAACCCTCATGACATCCTCCTTGAGAGATACGCAGGTGCGTAGTTTCTGTTTGGAAGTGTTGAATCGCGTTCAGGTCCGGGCATCTGAATGTGCGGTTCTTCACTGTTCATGTTTATTTGAACACATTCGAACACTAACTGCAACAACTATTTGTTTATCTTTGTTCTTTTTTGAACAAATACCGCCCACAGATGATTGCTGACCGTTTGGACCGAGCGCGGACGTAGCGACCATGTGTTCAGCAAACAAAAGGGCGGCCGAGAACGCGTCTCGGCCGCCCTTCGGCGGTATTCCCCGGTATATACAGCTGTTTTAGCTACTCGGACTGCCCACCCTTTTTGGCGTGCTTGGACGGAGCACCCAGAAAGCGGCCCGTCAAATAGTTCGCCGGGCCGGAAATATCGAGCCCCAGCAGCACGTGTCCTAGCCATAGGAACGCCACGAGCACCAGCAGCGGGATAACGCACGAGGTCACGATCATCACGATGACGCCTTCAATCAGATTGGTCACCTGCTGCACGATCTCGTCGGTCATCTGCTTGGCGCCGCTGGTCACCGACGTAACAAGGCTCGATGCCCCATCAGTCAACTGCTCGAGCACGTTTTTGGACGCCGTGGTCTCGGATTTTTTCTTGTTCGATTTTGAGCTGGTCTCGGCTGACTTGTCCGTGGTGTCGGCCGCGTCCGCAGCGTCCGCAGCCTTTTGCTCAGCTTGCTCAATACTTACGCGATACGTTTCATCGACCTTTTGCGACACCCATACGCTCGCGGGCACGAGCGCCATGCCGATCACGGCAACCACCAGTACGCGCGTCGCCACACGGCGCAGGACAGTGCTCGTGCTCCAGCGCCCGTGAATGCCGAGCGACACCGCAAAGAGCACCAACGCAAACGGGATTAAGATGCCCAAGCCAACCGACCACAAAATGGTTAGCAGGTATTTCTCGAGGTAGAGCACGGCAAGCACGATACCAAGGTTGCCTGAAAGCTGCGCGAGCTGCTCGGCAACCGGCGTTCCCGTATCACCCGGCAGCGCGGTAATGCCCGCAGACAGCGCCACGCACGAGGTCGTGAGCGCCAGTACGTTACCCTTCTTTTGGTCGATGACCTCGATGGTGGAGTCCCAAGTTTTGGTATCGGCGAAATGCGGACGAGCTACAAAGCCCGACAGCAGCGCCAGGACCACGAGCGCAACGATAAAGCCAATCTGCAGCTTTTTGTTTGCGCACACGACATCGGACAGACTGGGCTGCAGCTCGGTTACCGTCGTGTGCTCGGTTATCTGGACAGGACGCCCATGAGCCATCTCGTGCGCGTCTCTTTTTTGTATTGATCCGTTATCCGGCATTTGGATACCTCCTCAGTCCGGCGTTTAATGCGAAAGGAAGTATACCCACCGAGCAAAAATCGAACGGGAGGACGGACGGAGCGCACCAAGACTGTCCCCAATGACTATCTCCGGATGAGTTGCGGTGGAATAGGGATTGTTTTGTGCCCGCCGGCCCCTATTCAGTCCCTATTTCACCGCAACTTGAAGGAGAACAGAAAAAAGCCCTGCCGCGGGTAGCGGCAGAGCTTTTGGAAGGGGACTTGGTTGTGAGGGCTCGTTAGGCGAGCTTGGCCTCGAGCTCGGCGATGCGCTTGTAGGCATCGATGGTAAAGCGGGCCTGCTTCTCCAGGATCATGGTGGTCATGAGAGTATCCTGAGCATGGGCCATGATGAAGGTCATCTCCATCTCGCCACCGCCGGCCTCCTGCGAAAGCAGTTTGGTCTGCGTGTCGTGGGCGCCGATAAGTGCATCGCTGGCATCCTTGTGCAGCTGCTCAGCCTTCTCAAAATCACCTTCGCGAGCAGCATCGAGCGCTGCAAGCAGATCGGTCTGGGCGTCACCTGCGTATGCGACGATCTCGAATCCAACCATCGAGATTTCTTCTTTGGTTGCCATATTGCGTTCCTTTCACATATGAACCAATGGAGAGCATCGCGTCCGGGCATACGCGCTGCGTTGTGTATGACAGAAACAATAACATTCAAACAAAAAAGAACAGCTCAAAACGTAATTTCGAACTATGAACGGTCACTTTTCGCCCGTGAACGGTTTTTAAACCAATCTGAACAATATCGAACACAATTAGCGGCAACCCAAACAGACCTGCGCCCCTAGCGTACATCGCGCACCGTATCGCCCTCGACGAGCACGCCCGGAAACAGCATGTGCTCCACACCGGGCGCAACGCCCTCGGCGCCGGCAATCTTGTCGACCGCCCACATGCCGACGCGCTTGTTGTCAAAGCGCACCGTGGTCAGGCGACGGTCGGGCACGATATCGCCCAGGCTGTCATCAACACCCACCACACTCACGTCCTCGGGCACGCGCTTTCCGCGCGACTCGAGCCCGCGAATGCAGCCGTAGGCCATGGCGTCGTTGGAAGCATAAATGGCCGTACAGGTCGGATCATCCGCCAGGGCCTGACCTGCGGCATATCCGCTCTGCGCCGTCCAATCGCCACGGATAAGTCGCGGTGGCTCAATGCCATGCGCGCGCAATGTCTCGCGCCAGCCTTCCTCGCGCCGCATGCCCGAAAGCGAGCGCTCGGGACACGAGATAAAGTGCACGGTCTTGTGCCCCCGCTCCAGCAAGTACTCGACCACCTGGCGCGAGCAATCGAACTGGTCGTTATCGACCGTTGAACAGAGCGGGTGCTCCAACATCGTAACGAGCACCGTCTGCATGCCGGGCAGCGGCTCAAAAGTGCCAAAGTCTGCCGGCATGCGATTCATGATCACAACCATACCGTCCACTGGCAGTGCGCTCATGCGCGACGATGCGCTCTCGAGGGTATACGGATGCCCGTCTACTTTAGTGAGGGTGATGGCATAGCCGTGCTTATCGGCCGCGGCGGCAAAGCCCTCCATACGGTCGAGATTGCCGGTGCCGGTAATGTTGAACATGGCGACGCCGACGGTCTTAAACTTACCGCGGCGCAGCGATCGACCGGCAAAATTGGGGCGATACCCCAGCTCGCGCATGGCGGCACGCACGCGTTCCTTGGTCTCGGGGCGCACGCTGGGCGAATCGTGCACGGTGCGCGAGACCGTCTGCTCCGAGACGCCCGCGAGGCGCGCTACGTCTTTGACGGATACCGATTTTTTAACAGCGGCCATAGGTCGATCTTTCTATGTCAACGATGCCATTGGTGGCACCTTGCGCAGTCATTTTTAACGCCTTCAAGTATATCCAACGCCTCCCCCACCATACGCTCACCACCCAAAACCTACCGTTCACCGACATTTTTGCTTCCCCGAACGGCTTTTGTCGCCCAAATGTTAACGTTGCCATTGTGCAAACACAGAGCCACCGGGCGGCTCAAACGTTTACGCGCAAGGAATCGACGGTCCACAGGCACAGGGGCCATCGGTTCGCGTCTTATTTTGTGTCGCAAAATGGCAACGTCAACATTTTGGCAACCAAACGTCAAAAGCTACCATCGTTGCCAACCCACCGACTCTTAGGAGCTTTGCATGGAGCAACTCATCGCCATCATCGAAAAGGGGCAGCCCTTTTTCAACGCGATCGCCCGCAACAAGTACCTCAAGGCGATCCGCGACGGTTTTATCTCCGTCATCCCCATCATCATCTTCTCGTCCATCTTCTGCCTGGTAGCCTCGGTTCCCAATATCTGGGGTTTCTACTGGCCCGATGACATCAACAACGCCCTGTGGAAGTGCTACAACTACTCCATGGGCATCCTGGCCATCGCCTGTGCCGCCACCACGGCCAAGCACTTCGCCGACGCTCAGAACCGCGATCTGCCCAAGAACAACCAGATCAACTTCATCTCGTGCATGTGCGCGGCCATCATCGGCTTCTTGCTCCTTTCGAGCGACACGATCGCCACGGACGCTGCCAGCGGCTTCAACACCACCTACCTTGGTTCCAAAGGCCTGCTGACCGCCTTTATCGCTGCGTTTGTGACCGGCATCATCTACAAGTTCTTCATTAAGCGCAACATCACCGTCAAGATGCCCGAGCAGGTTCCGCCCAACATCTCGCAGACCTTTAAGGACATCATCCCCTTCTCCGTCTGCATCACCGTCTTTTGGGTCTTTGACATCGCCTTCCGCGCTGCTTTTGGCTTCTGCTTTGCCCAGGGCGTCATCCAGGTGTTCCAGCCCCTGTTCACCGCTGCCGACGGCTACATCGGCCTCGCTGTGATCTACGGCGCTATGAGCCTGTTCTGGTTCGTCGGCGTCCACGGCCCCTCGATCGTCGAGCCCGCCATCGCCGCCGCCCTCGTTGCCAACATGACCGACAACCTGGCTGCGTTCCAGGCCGGCCAGCACGCTTCCGCTGTCCTGACCCAGGGTGCCCAGTACTTCGTCGTCTGCATGGGCGGCACCGGCGCCACGCTCGTCCTGGTCTTTATGTTCTGCTTCCTGGCCAAGTCTCAGGAGATGCGCGCCGTCGGTAAGGCCGCCATCGTCCCCGTCTGCTTTGCCGTCAACGAGCCGCTGCTGTTCGCCGCGCCCATCGTGCTCAACCCCGTCTTCTTTGTCCCGTTTGTCTTTGCCCCGATCGCCAACATCTGGATCCTCAAGATCTTTATCGACTTCTTGGGCATGAACGGCTTTATGTACACCCTGCCTTGGACCGTCCCCGGCCCCATCGGCACCATCATGGGCCTGGGCTTCCAGCCGCTCGCTTTTGTGATGCTCGCCCTTATCCTGGTCGTCGACTTCGTTCTGTACTACCCGTTCTTCCGTGCCTATGACGCCCAGAAGTGCGCCGAGGAGGCCGAGATCTCCCAGGAGGAGCTCGCCGCCAAGAACGCCGAGAAGGCCGCCAAGCTCAACGATGCCTTCCAGGGCAAGGCTGACGCCAAGAGCGTTGCCGCCGGCGCTGCTGCCGAGGCCGTGAAGGCCGACTCCCCCGCCGCTTCCGCAGCACCCGCTGCCGAGACAACGACCGCCAGCGACCTCAACGGCAAGCGCGTGCTCGTGCTCTGCCAGGGCGGCGGAACCTCGGGCCTGCTCGCCAACGCGCTGGCCAAGGCCGCCAAGGAGCGCGGCATTAACCTCGAGACCGCTGCCGAGGCCTATGGCAACCACGTGGACATGCTCCCCGACTTTGACCTGGTCGTCCTGGCCCCGCAGGCCGCAAGCTACCTGGCCGACCTGCAGAAGGACTGTGAGCGCGTGGGCAACAAGTGCGTCGCCTGCCGTGGCAAGCAGTACATCGAGCTCTCCCAGAACGGCGACAAGTCTCTCGCCTTCGTGAGTGAGCAACTTTCGAAGTAAGTAACGCCCAGGGCCAGCCGACCATCCAAGACCGGCTGGCCCTTCGATTTAGACGATTGGATCATCATGTCCGTTAATCCTGCTAGCGTCACCAACCCGCCCGCGCAGTTTCCCGAGGACTTTGTCTTTGGCGGCGCCACCGCTGCCTACCAGGTAGAGGGCGAGACCCGCACTCACGGTAAGGGCAAGGTTGCCTGGGACGACTTTCTGGAGGCCCAGGGGCGCTTCTCCCCCGATCCCGCTTCGGACTTCTACAACCAGTACCCCGTCGACCTGGAGCTGTGCGAGGAGTTCGGCATCAACGGCATTCGTCTCTCCATCGCCTGGAGCCGCATCTTCCCCAACGGCACCGGCGAAATCAACCCCGAGGGCGTCCAGTTCTACCACGATCTCTTCGCCGAGTGCCACAAGCACCACGTTGAGCCGTTTGTCACGCTGCATCACTTCGATACGCCGCTTCCCCTCTTTGAGAAGGGCGACTTCCTCAACCGCGAGACCATCGACGCCTTTGTGGACTTTGCCACCTTCTGCTTTAAGGAGTACGCCGACCAGGTGACCTACTGGTTCACCTTTAACGAGATCTGGGCCGACGCCTCCAACACCTACATCGAGGGCACCTTCCCCGGTGGCGTCAAGGCGCATCTGGCCGAGGCCTTCCAGTGCGAGCACAACATGATGCTCGCCCACGCCAAGGCAGTACTGGCCTTCCACAACGGCGGTTTTAAGGGCAAGATCGGCGTCATTCAGTCGCTGGAGTTTAAGTATCCGCTCAACGAGAACGACCCCGCCGACATCAAAGCCGCCAACAACGAGCACGTGCTGCAAAACCAGTTTTTGCTCGACGCCACCTTCCGCGGCGACTACGCACCCGACACCCTCGAGTGCGCCAACCGCCTGGCCGCCGTCTCGGGCGGCACCATCGAAATCCTGGACGAGGACCTCAAGATTATGCGCGAAGCCGCGCTTTACAACGACTACCTGGGCGTTAACAACTACCAGTGCCGCTTCTTGAAGGCTTACGATGGCGAGAACGACCTGCACCACAACGGCACGGGCGAAAAGGGCACCGGCCGCTGGCGCGTTAAGGGCATTGGCGAGCACGTGAACAAACCCGGCATCCCTACCACCGACTGGGACTGGATCATCTATCCCGAGGGCCTGTTCGATCTGCTCGTCTACATTAAGCAGCGCTACCCCAACTACAAGCAGATCTTCATCACCGAAAACGGCATGGGCTACAAGGACCCCTACAAGGACGGTTTTGTGGACGACCAGCCGCGCATCGACTACATCGAGCAGCACCTGCGCTGGCTGCTTAAGGCCATGGAGGTGGGTGTCAACGTGGGCGGTTACTTCCTGTGGAGCCTGCAGGATCAGTTCTCCTGGACCAATGGCTACAACAAGCGTTACGGCTTCTTCTACGTTGACTTTGAAACCCAGAAGCGAACGCCCAAGGCAAGCGCATACTGGTACAAGCACGTAGCGCAGACCCGTCGTCTGGACTAGCGGCTTGCGACAAGCGGTTGGCGGAATTGCACCGCCCACATAACCTGTCCCCATTTCTCAGCCGGGGGCGGCACGTCACACGGCGCGCCGCCCCCGGTCTTTTTGTTTTTGGGCTGGTCGGGAGCCGTTTGTCTCGATCTGTAACATCTAGCCGAGTTATTTGGTCCTAGCTGTTACAGATTGAGACGAACAGGATTGCTCTTTCCGAAGAATCTAAATCTGTAACACGTAGCCCGCTTTTGACCGTCTACCTGTTACAAATCGAGACAAACGGAGTAGGACCTAACCCCGTATGTCCCTAACAGTCGAGCGTTCGACCAGCGTACTCGGCACATGAATCGCCTCGATAGACGAGCTCTCTCCAATCGCCGCCTCAAACGCAAGCTTACCGACACCGCGCAAATCAAATCGCAGCGTCGTCAGTCGATTGTGAGGAACAAGTCCCTCGAGTGCGTCGTCGATACCAACCACGCTCACGTCGTCGGGCACGGACAGGCCCGCGTTCTCGAGCGCGGCGATAACGCCCAGCGCCATCTGGTCATTTGCCGCAAGCACGGCAGTCGGCGCCTGCGACCCGCCGGCAAGCACCTCGGCCGCAATCCGCTCGCCCATGGCGTACCCACTGTCCGCACTCCAATCGCCACGCAGCATCGGAGCGGCATCGACATGAGCACGACCCAGCGTATCGCGCCAACCGGCCTCACGAAAACGCGAGGAAATCGAGTTTTCCGGACCCGCCACAAACCGCATATTCGAGTGACCATGTTCCAGCAGATAATTGGTCAACAGCTCGCACGAACCATACTGGTCGGAGTCGATCGTCGTGCAGCGCGGATGCGCATACATGGACAGGATGACCGTTCGCACTCCCGGCTGGGGAACAAACTCCTCAAAATCGGGAGCCATGCGGTTCATGTTGAGAATCATGCCGTCGACGGGTCGCTCGACCATGCGGCGCGAGGCATCGGCAAGTGTATAGGGCTTGTCGCCGCCCATCTCGATCATAGTGACGGCAAAATCGTGCTCGCGCGCCGCTTGCATGATACCCTCGAGCGTCGCCAGGTTACCGACACGTGTGATGTTGTACATGCACAGGCCAATAGAACGATACGACCCGCCGCGCAACGCCGCTCCAGCAAAATTGGGACGAAAGCCCAGCTCTTCCATGGCGGCCAGCACACGCTTGCACGTCTTTTCCGTCACGTTGGGCATACCGTTGACCACGCGAGACACAGTCTGGCGGCTCACGCCAGCGAGCGCCGCAACCTCTGCCGCGCTCGCCGAACGACCATTCCTTGTCTGCTGATCCATGCCTTCCACGCTAACCTGCTTCCCAACTATTCCCCGCGCCCATGGCGCATCGTACATACATTGATAACGTGCTCATGATACCCGAGCCATATACCACAACATGAAAACTTCTGTCAATCAAAACCGCTTACCGAACAAATACAACCGTTCGCGGCTGTTTGAAGTTGTTTTGTTTCTATACATCCCAGCCGGATGTTAACGTGCTCATTGTCAAATGTTCACGTGCTCATTTTGGTTCTAATCATTTTAAGATAGTGCTTATCGGGCTTTTTCACCGCTGAACGCTAACCAGGGAGCCTCCTGAGCGCAAACGCACAATATCGAACAGCGAGACGAGAGGGTGTATGCATATGTCTTTGCTAAACCGCGTACAGCAGCTGCCGAAGGGCTTTGTTTGGGGCGCCGCAACCGCCGCGTACCAAACGGAAGGTTCCACGAAGGTGGCAGGCAAGGGTAAGACCATGTGGGACGATTACCTTGTCGCCCAGGGTCGCTTTTTGCCCGACCCGGCCAGTGATTTCTACAACCGCTACGAGGAGGATATCCGCCTTTCTGCCGAGCATGGACTCAACGCCATTCGTGTGTCCATCGCCTGGACCCGCATCTTCCCCAACGGCGACGATGCCGAACCCCTCGCCGAGGGCGTTAAGCACTACCACGAGCTGTTCGCCTGCTGCAAAAAGTATGGCGTCGAGCCCTATGTGTCCCTGCATCACTTTGACTCCCCCGCCGCCCTGTTCAACCAGGGCGACTGGCTCAACCGCAAGACCGTCGACGCCTATGTGCGCTATGCCGAGTTCTGCTTCCGCGAGTTCCGCGAGGTCAAGAATTGGTTCACCATCAACGAGCTCATCAGCCTCTCGCACTCCCAATACATCCAAGGCAACTTCCCGCCCAACCATCACTTTGATGTGACGAGCGGCATCCAGAGCCAGCACAACGAGCTCGTTGCCCACGCCCGCGCCGTCAACCTGTATAAGGATCTTGACGAGACCGAGCACCTGGGCGGACGCATTGGCATGGTCAACGTCCTGACGCCGGCATATCCTGCCACCGAGTCGCCCGCCGACCAGCACGCCGCCGACCTGTACAACGCCTTCTACACCGACTTCATCATGGACGGCGCCTTCCTGGGTCACTACTCCGCGCGCACCCTCTCACTCATCAACGAGATTCTGCGTGCCAACAACGCCACACTTACGGTTGAGGACAGCGACATGGAGGAGCTCGCCAAGGCGGCGCCCCGCAACGATATGTTCGGCCTCAACTACTATCAGTCGGCGTTTATCGCCGCCTACGATGGCGAGTCAACCAACAGCTTTAACGGCACCGGAGACAAGGGCACCTCGTGCTTTAAGTTTAAGGGCGTCGGGCAGCAGGTCGATATGCCGGGTATCCCCACCACCGACTGGGATTGGCTCATCTACCCGCAAGGCCTCTACGACACGCTCAAGCACATCAGCGCCACCTATCCCAACCTCCCCGTCATCTATATCACCGAAAACGGCCTGGGCCACAAGGACCCCGAGCCCGACGCAAACGGCATCGTCGCCGATCCCGAGCGCATCGACTTTGTCGACCAGCACATGGAGAAGGTGCTCCAGGCGCGCGCCGAGGGCGTCGACGTCCAGGGCTACTTTATCTGGAGCCTGCAGGACCAGTTCTCGTGGGCCAATGGCTATAACAAGCGCTACGGCCTGTTCTACATCGACTTCGACACGCAAAAACGCTACATCAAGCAGTCGGCACTCTGGTACAAGGAGCTCGCCGACACTATGGCGGACGCGCAGTAGCGCATCGCCTCGCTTTCCCCCGAGAAGGGAGCGGCCCTATGCGATACAAACCCAGCCGCCCCCCCTCTCTCCCCCTGGGACCGGCCCCGCCTGCACCCGGGCTTTTAGCAAGCGGGAGACCATATAGGTTTTCAACGTCCATGCCATTAAGATTTCATGCAAAGAGGAGCGTGAACTATGGAATCGATCGTTAAGTTCTTGGAGAAAGGTCAGCCGTACTTCGACAAGGTCTCTAAGAACATCTACCTTCAGGCCATTAAAGACGGCTTTTTGGCAGCAATGCCCATCATCCTGTCTTCTTCTGTCTTCCTGCTTATTTCGACCCTGCCGGGCGTTGTCGCCACGGTCGGCGGCTTTACGCTGCCCGACTGGTGGAACGTCGACGTCGTGAACTTCTGCAACAAGGTTTACAACTTCACGATGGGCGTCGTGGGCATCATGGTCGCCGGCACCACCGCAAGCGCGCTGACCGGCTCCAAGAACCGCCGCATGCCTGCCGGCAAGGCCATCAACGCCACGAGCACCATGGTCGCCGCCATGTGCGCTATGCTCATCTTGGCCGTTACCCAGACGAGTGCCAAGATCGACGGCGCCGATGTCTCGGTGTTCTTTACCGACAACATGGGCACCAAGGGCCTGCTGAGCTCCTTTGTCGCCGCATTTGCCACGGTCAACATCTATGCCTTCTGCATTAAGCGAGACATCACCATCAAGCTGCCCAAAGAAGTCCCCGGCGCCATCGCCCAGAACTTCCGCGACATCTTCGCCTTCAGCTTCTCCATCCTGTTTGTCGCCGTCATCGACGTTATCTGCCGCACCTGCTTGGCCGTCCCGTTTGCCAACGTCATCTCCACGCTGGTGAGCCCGCTGTTCGCCGCTGCCGATTCCTACGCCGGCCTCGCCCTCATCTGGTTCATGATCCCTCTGTTCTGGTTCATGGGCATCCACGGCCCCTCGGTCGTTAAGCCTGCCCTCAACGCCGCGCTGTTTGGCAACATCACTACCAACCTCGCCACGCTGCAGGCCGGCGGTCACCCCGCCCTCGCCCTGACCGAAAACTTCGGTAACTACATCGGTGAACTCGGCGGCACCGGCGCCACGTTCATTGTCCCGATTATCTTCCTGCTCTTTATGCGCTCCAAGCAGCTCAAGGCCGTCGGCAAAGCCTCTGTCGTGCCCGTGATGTTCGCCGTCAACGAGCCGCTGCTGTTCGCCGCGCCATCATCCTCAACCCGTACTTCCTGATCCCGTTCCTGTTTGCCCCCGTGGCCAACGTCCTCATTGGTAAGTTCTTCATCGACTTTTTGGGCATGAACGGCTTTATCTATGCCATGCCGTGGGCACTCCCCGGACCGATCGGCACCTTCATCGACACCAACTTCCAGCCGATCTCTCTGGTCCTGGTTGTCGTCCTGCTGGTCGTTGACTTCTTGATCTACTACCCGTTCTGCAAGGCCTACGACAACGTCCTGTGCAAGCAGGAGGCCGAGACCCTGGCCGAAGAAGAGGCCGAGGAGACCAAGGCCGTCAAGACCGCTGCCGCCCCCGCCGTTGAGGCTCCTGTTGTCGAGACCGCTTCTGCCACTGAGGCCTCCGCAGCTCCGTCCGCCCTTAAGGGCAAGGATCTGAGGGTTCTGGTTCTGTGCGCTGGCGCCGGCACCTCTGCACTGCTCGCCAACGCGCTTAAGGAAGGCGCCGACGAGCTGGGCATCGACATTACCGCCAACGCCGGTGCCTACGGCAGCCACTACGCCATCATGGACCAGTACAACGTCATCGTCCTGGCTCCGCAGGTTCGCACCTATTACAACGAGATGAAGGCCGACACCGACCGCCTGGGCATCACGCTGCTGTCGCCCAAGGGCAAACAGTACATCGACCTCACTAAGGATCCCAAGGGTGCCGTCGCCTGGATCGAGGAAAACCTCAAGGCATAAGACGCTGACGCCACCTGCCGCTCGCAGACAAAAAATGGCCCATGCATCGATGCGTGATGCGCGGGCCATTTTGTTTAGACCGCACCCGCCCTCCTGTTCATCTCAATCTGTAACATCTAGCCGAGTTTTTGGATCCTAGCTGTTACAGATCGAGACAAACAGAACGCCCGAGCAGAAATATCTCAATCTGTAATATTTAGCTGAGTTTTTCGGTCCTAACTGTTACAGATTGAGACGAACGGGCCGAAAAACCCTACGCCCGCAGGTCCTTTACGCTGGAACGCTCGACCAGCACACCCGAGACGAGCGTACGGCTTCTGGAGCTCGGGGCCTCCAGACCTGCGACGACCTCGTTAAGCGCACGGACGCCCAGCTCGCGGTGGCGAAACTTTACCGACGTCAGAATCGAGTTGGGAATCGTCTTGTAGAGTTCGTCGTCAAAGCCGATCACGGACACGTCGTCGGGCACACTGAACCCTTTGTCACGTAGAGCCATCATCACGCCGTTTGCCATGCAGTCGTTAGCCGCGAGGACCGCCGTGCAATCGGGCTTATCGGCAAGCACAAGGCCCGCGGCATAGCCGCTATCCGCATTCCAATCGCCTTGCAGAGGCTCGGGCGGCTCAATGCCACGCGCCTCGAGCGCCGCTCGCCAACCTTTCATACGGCACTGGCTCGACAGCGCCTCTTTCTTACCAGAGACGAAGTACACGTTCTTGTGCCCGCGATTCAAGAAGTACTCGCACGCCATGCGCGAACCGCCCTCTTGGTCGTCACTGACGGTAGAGCAGGTAAGATGTTCCATTGGTGTGATAATCACCGTCTTGAGGTCTTTCGGTGCCTCAAAAGTATCAAAGTCATCGACCATCTGACGCAGGTTGAAGATCATGCCATCAACAGGCAGCTGCGACATCCTACGCGCCGCTTCGGCAAGGGTCATCTTCTCCCCCGCCCGCTTTTTGATCATCGTGAGCGCAAAGCCGCGCTCTTCGGCGGCATCGGCGATACCGTCAATCACGTCCACGGCACCGCCCGACAAGTGGAACAGCACCACGCCAATGCACCCGTAACGGCCCAACTTGAGCGAACGCGCGGCAAAGTTGGTTCGAAACCCGAGCGCTTCCATTGCGGAATGGACCTTATCGCGTGTCGACTCTCGCACGCTACCGGGCTCGTTGATCACACGCGAAACCGTCTTGAGAGAAACACCCGCGGCAACTGCCACATCATTCATTGAGACATTTTTCTTGTCCATCGTTGCCACTGCTTCTCCAGTCGGTTTTGCATCGCTTGTTTTTTGCGTTCTAGCATACACTACCTGCCCGACTAACAAATCAACCGTTTACCGGACAATATCGACCGCTCACCCGTAAATCCTTGTTGCTCTTCCAAAAATGTCTTACGTTGTCATTAACGAAATGACAACGTTGTCATTTCGCAATGCCTTCCTTAAGCAGGAAGGCTTCCGGGCAGTCCTGACCATCCATCGACGACCAGTTCCATCCACATGCATCGCGCATCAAGTAGCAAAGGAGCTCTATGGACGCCATCGTAAAGATGCTCGAAAAGCATCAACCGTTCTTTGAGAAGATCTCGAGGAACATCTACCTCCAGGCCATCAAGGACGGATTCCTTGGGTGCATGCCCATCGTCCTTACCTCTTCGATCTTTCTGTTGATCGCCACCCTTCCTGGCGTAGTTGGCATCACGCTGCCCCAGCCGCTCATCGACTGGTGCAACAAGCTGTACAACTTCACCATGGGCGTCATGGGCATCATGGTTGCCGGCACCACTGCCAAGAACTTCACGGCGTCCATGAACCGTCGCATGCCCGCCGGCAAGGTGCTCAACGACGGCTCCACCATGGTTGCCGCCCAGTGCAGCATGCTGCTGCTCGCTGTTACGCAGTTCACCACCAAGTTCAACGGCTCCGAGCTTTCGGTCTTCGATTGCACCAGCATGGGTACGCGCGGTCTGTTCTCGGCCTATATCGCCGCATTCATTACCGTGTGGGTTTATAAGTTCTGCGTCTCGCGCGATCTGACCATTAAGCTGCCCAAGGAGGTTCCGGGCGCCATCGCTCAGAACTTCCGCGACATCATCCCCTTCGGTGGCGCTGTCATCATCTGCGGCATCATCGATGTCGTCGTGCGCAACCTCATGGGCGTTCCGTTCTCCGAGCTGCTCATCAAGCTGCTCTCCCCGCTCTTCACTGCGGCAGAAACCTATCCTGGCCTTATCCTTATTCAGGCAGCCACCGCGTTCTTCTGGTTCATCGGCGTCCACGGCCCCTCGATCGTCCAGCCGGGCATCGACCCCATCCGTCTTGCCAACCAGGCCGAGAACCTGCAGGTTCTGCTGGCCGGTGGTCACCCCGCCCATTCCCTCACCTTCAACATGTCGCTCGTGGGTGAGTTCGGCGGCACCGGCGCCACGTTCATCGTGCCGCTTCTGCTGATTCTCTTTATGAAGTCCAAGCAGCTCAAAGCCGTCGGTAAGGCCTCGATTGTTCCTGTTGCCTTCGCTGTCAACGAACCGCTGCTCTTTGGCGCGCCGATGATCCTTAACCCCTACATGCTCATCCCCTTTGTTGCCGCCGGCTGCGTCAACGTGAGTGTTGCCAAGTTCTTTATCGACAACGTGGGCATGAACGGCTTCTCCTTCGTGGTGCCTTGGGCTACCCCTGCCCCCATCGGCATCTTCATCACCACGAACTTCCAGCTTATCGCCCTGGTATTTGTCGCGATCATCATCTTGCTGGACGCCATCATCTACCTACCGTTCTTGAAGGCATACGATAAGCTGCTCTGCGACCAGGAGGCCGAGCGCGCCGCCGAGCTGGGTCTCGAGTCCGATGGTGCTGCCACCATCGCCGCCAACGCCTCTGCGCCCGCTATCGAGCAGACTACCGTCTCCGTCGAGCCGACCGCCGCTGCCGCCGACAGCAAGCCTGTCGCCGATCAGCCCGAGCCCGCCGCCGACGCATCCGCTAAGAAAGATGTCGACGGTCTGAAGGTCCTCGTCCTGTGCGCCGGCGCCGGCACCTCTGCCATGCTTGCCAACGCCATCAAGGAAGGTGCTGCGCAGACCGGAGAGAACATCGCTTCCTCCGCAGGCGCCTATGGCCAGCATACTGCCATCATGGATCAGTACGACGTCATCGTGCTCGCCCCGCAGGTTCGTAGCTACTACAACGACATGAAGGCCGACACCGATCGTCTGGGCATTAAGCTGCTCGCTCCCCGCGGCAAGGAATATATCGACCTTACCCGCGACCCCGCTGGCGCCATCAAGTGGCTCCGCGAGAACCTCGACTAGTTTCCTCCCTCTGTTGGTGCCCGGATCCCCAGTTCGGGCACCCTCCCTATTCGTATCCCACAGAAAGGATGACTCATGACCAACCCCATGCAGTTCCCCGACGGCTTTGTGTTTGGCGGCGCCACCGCTGCTTACCAGGTTGAGGGCGAGACCCGCACGCACGGCAAGGGCAAAGTGCCCTGGGACGATTTCCTGGCTGCTCAGGGTCGCTTCTCCCCCGACCCCGCAAGCGATTTCTACAACAAGTACCCGGTCGATATCGACCTGTGCCAGCGTTTCGGCATCAACGGCATCCGTGTCTCCATCGCTTGGAGCCGCATCTTCCCCAGTGGCACCGGCGAGATCAACCCCGAGGGTGTTGCCTTCTATCACGAGCTTTTCGCCACCTGCAACAAAGCTGGCGTTATCCCCTATGTCACGCTCGATCACTTCGATACGCCCGAGGCCTTTTACCAGAACGGCGGCGAGGGCTTCCTGACGCGCACGACGATCGACGCCTTTGTCGAGTACGCCAAGTTCTGCTTTGCCGAGTTCACCGAGGTCAAGCACTGGTTCACCTTTAACGAGATTCCCGCGACCGCCGAGGGCAGCTTTATCGTCGGCAACTGGCCGCACGGCGAGAAGTATCGCCTGGACAAGGCCTTCCAGCTCATGCACAACATGATGGTGGCCCACGCCAAGGCTGTCGTCGCCTTCCACGAGGGCGGCTTTGAGGGCGAGATCGGCATTGTCCAGAACCTGGAGCCCAAGTATCCCCTCAACCCCAACAGCGCTGCCGACTGCGAGGCAGCTCGCATGGCCGACGTCATCAACAACCGCTGGGTACTCGACGCCACCTTCCGCGGCCACTATGCAGCCGACACCATGGAGGCTGCGACCAAGCTGGCCCATATCGCCGGCGGCGAGCTCGACGTTCGTGACGAGGACATCGCCGCGTTGACCGCCGCGCTGCCCTACAACGATTGCCTTGGCGTCAACACGTACAAGTGTCAGTTCCTGCGTGCCGCCGAGGGCGAAAACGACATCAACCACAATGGCACCGGCGACAAGGGATCCTCGCGCTGGTTCCTCAAGGGCGTGGGCGAGTCATGCGTGCGCGAAGGCGTACCCACCACCGATTGGGACTGGATCATCTATCCCGAGGGCCTCTACGACCTGCTGCTCCGCATTAAGAACGATTACCCCAACTACAAGAAGATCTACATCACCGAGAACGGCATGGGCTATAAGGACGATTTCGAGGACGGCTTTATCGACGACGCCCCTCGCATCGACTACATGCGTCAGCATCTCGCATGGATCCTCAAGGCAATCGACGGCGGCGTGAACGTCGACGGCTACTTTGTGTGGTCGCTGCAGGACCAGTTCTCCTGGACCAACGGCTATAACAAGCGCTATGGCCTGTTCTACATCGACTTTGAGACCCAGAAGCGCTATCCCAAGGCGAGCGCGTACTGGTACAAGAACGTCGCGGAGACCGGCCTGCTCATGGCCTAACTTTTGCCGCATACCCCCTATCGGCCGCATACGAATCCCTCCATGGGTTCGCATGCGGCTTTTTTGTTTTGGTGGGCCCGAGCGGATCATTCGTCTCGATCTGTAACATCTAGTCGAGTATTTCGGCCCTAGCTGTTACAGATTTAGACGAACGGGTGGCCCGGGCCGAACAATCTCGATCTGTAACATGTAGACCACTTTTGACCGTCTAGATGTTACAGATCAAGACAATAAGATAGTCAAATCCAAACTTTCCAAGCAGTTATGAAGCATGGTTTCTAGTTTTCGGTATCACGAACATACTTTCGGTATCATTTAATGGTATTATGATATCGAAAGTGTGTTCGTGATACCGAAAGGAGCCGCATGCGCCAGTTCGATTACACCACAGTCCCAGCGGAACTCGAAGCAACTCCAATCACCAACCTCCTCCTCTCGATACGCGAGCATAAAGGCCGTCAGCTTGCTCTGAGTCAAGTCAAACCCGAGCTTCTATCGTCCCTAATGGAGGAGGCTAAGATCCAAAGCACCCGATCCTCCAACGGACTTGAAGGAATTGTTACCACCCAAAAAAGGCTCAAAGCGATCATGGCGTATTCCGCCAAGCCAAGCTCCCGCGCAGAGGAAGAAATCGCTGGATACCGAGATGTGCTGTCGCTTATTCACGAGCAACACGATTCCATTCCCGTAACGCCATCGGTCATTCTGCAGTTGCATCGTGACCTCATGGCGCACACGGCAATCTCGTATGGAGGCCATTGGAAAGATGGCGATAACGAAATCGTCTCCATTGACGATCAAGGTAATCGATTTGTGCGCTTTAGGCCCCCTTCGGCTCTAGCAACCCCGGGACTTATTAAAGAAGCCTGCCAGTCCCTCAACGATGCTTTATCTCGCCAAGTTTGCGATCCCCTCCTTATATCGCTCCGCTTTATCTTCGATTTTGTTAGCATTCATCCCTTCAACGATGGCAATGGCAGGATGAGCCGGCTCCTTACAACGCTGCTGCTCGAAAAGACTGGATACGACGTTGCGCGTTACATCAGCATCGAACGACTTATTGAAGACAACAAAGCGCTTTACTACAACGCTCTCGCTGCAAGCTCCACTGGATGGAATGAAAATCAAAACACCGAAGTACCCTTTATCCGTTTCATGCTCGGAACAACCCTAGCCGCCTACCGACAGCTCGAGCAGCGTACCTTAATTGAATCAAGCACTCGTCCCATGTCGAAGCAAGCGCGCATCACCGTTCTATTTCAACAGAGACCCGGCGTCATTAAGAAATCCGACATTCGGTCCAACTGCCCCGATATCAGCGAGGTAACCGTTAAACGAACCCTCGCTCAGCTTGTTGGTTGCAGCGCAATCGAAAAAACAGGAGCGGGTCGTTCGACGGGCTACATACTCAAAGACGTCCATGCTCTAGAACTATTCTTGCAATCCACAATACCCGATAGCGAGGCCGCAATAACAAAAGAGGCTCCAAAGGATAAGCTCCTTGAACGTATAAACCACGCCGAGGATGAAAGCAGAGAGGGGCTCTATGAAGACTACGATTCATTCTCAATGGACGTAAAGACGAAATACGGAGTCTAGTCATATCTCAGAATAGCCTCATCCTTGTTGCCCAAAGTTATTTGCGCGTCATTGTAAAGCGGTACCCCCGCGCCGGCAGGGGGCAGATGTATCGCCTGCCGATCCTGCTGGAGTCGGCAATCAGATAGCGCGTATCGGCCTTGCTAAAGACGAGCTGCTGGATGCGGCCCTCTTCCATGTTAGACGTGGACACGTCGCCGTCCAAAATGCCGTTGGCGCCGATATAGGCTGCGTCGATACCCAGCGCGCGCAGGGTATCCTCGGCCATGGGGCCCACAAAGGCTGCAGTGCGGCGGCGATACATACCGCCCACGAGGCACAGGTCGCAGTCCTCGTGCGCCTCGAGGAGGCTAAAGGCCGAAAGCGAATTGGTCACATAGATGAAAGTCAGCTTGTCGGTGACTCGGAGAGCGCCAATGCGATCTCACGACGGTTGCGCTCATTGTCTCAATTAGATACTCAACGAAATACGGCCCCGCAGCTCAATAAGCTGCAGGGCCGTACTATACACCGACGAATCAACGACGGAGTGCATCCACTATTTGGCCAGCTCCTGAACGATCCAGTCAATTGCACCTTCGGGATCGTTGGTAAGGTCGATATACTCCTTGCCCCTTGTGGTGAGCAGTTTAATTCCAAGGCGATCGGTATCGGCCTTCATAGCGTCATAGTACATGCGTGCCTGGGGTGCCAGAACAATCACGTTGTACTGATCCATCGTCTCATAGTGGCTTCCGTACGCACCGGACTGAGAAACCAGATCGATACCCTTAGCAGCGGCACCTTCGCGAAGAGCATTTGCCAAGAGAGTCGAAGTGCCGGCACCCTGGCAAAGCACAAGCACGCGGATCTGCTCCGCCTTGTCCTTTACCGCCTCGAGAGCTTTTGCGACATTTTCCTGTGCGGCAATAGCATCTGCATCCGAGGTTCCTGCAGTCTCCTTTGCAGACTCTTCCAAACAAAGCTGATGGTCATACGCCTTGCAGAACGGATAGTAAATCACAAAGTCAACGACCAACAGCACTGCCATCAATACGAGAGAACGCAGATCGAGACCCGTGGTGAGGAATGCACCGATTGGGCCGGGAAGCGCCCACGGCATGGTATACATGGGGGCGTTCATTCCAATGACGTCAATGAAAAATTTACCGATAATGGCGTTGACCATAGGAGCCACTAGGAAGGGCACGAACATATAGGGATTGAGAACAATCGGCATACCGAAGATAACGGGCTCGTTAACTCCAAAAATCACCGGGATAATCGATGCCTTGCCCATGGCTTTAAGCTGCTTGGAGCGCATAAACATGATCAGGATAATAGGAACGATGAACGTGCAGCCAGAACCGCCCAGACCGCCGATGAAGCTTGTAAAGTCCTGCGTGAGAGCAATTGACGGGTGTCCACCTGCTTGGAAAACCTCAAGATTGGTAACGGTATTGCCGTAGAGCGCAGCATTGATCGGACTCATGACAACCGAAGCACCGTGGATACCCATAAATTGGAAAAGTGCGACCGCGCCTTCGATAAGCGCCATGCCAGGATAGGTGTCAACCGCGGAGAACAGCGGCGAGATGAGAGCGGATACCAAATTGGCGAACGGCACAGCAAGCAGCTTGCGGCTCGCAAGATCGATAAAAGCGCACGCAAGGATCGAAAACCCAAATGCAAAGATATCGCGAAAACTCTGCGCAATAGAGCCAGGGACCTCTTTGGGGAGCTTGATCGTCACATTATGGCTAATGCACACCTTATAGATATTAACGGTCAAGAATGCGGCTACGAACGCAGCGAGAAAACCCTTGGTTCCCATATAGCCGGTTTCAAAAACAGATGTATCTGCTCCGCCAATCGAGACAACATCGTTCGTCACCGATAGTAAGAGCATGCCGCACATGGCACAAACCATGCACGAGGTGGGGTTGAGAGATTTACCCGAAGGCATGCGACGGTTCATCGACATGGCAAGTGAGCTCGCCGTGGTGCCGGCCACCATAATGCCAAGAAGTCCCATGGTATATGCATAGATTTTATTGAAGAAATCCAGCACCTCAGGCGGAAGCGTGATGCCTACATAGGCAGGGAGCGTCGAAAGAAGAAGGAACAGGCTCGAGAACAGCACAATTGGCATATTCGAGAGAAAGCCATCCTTGATCGCCACCAGATAAATGTTCCTCGAGATTTTGTCGAAGAGGGGCTGGTGTTTTTCAAGGAATTTGACGATAGCGTCCATAACACATCCTTTCATGATTCCCGGGCACGTAACGATTTATCCGGACTCAACCGTCGTCGTCCCCGTTTGTATCCACTTATGTAAGTGAATACGTTCTTGTGCGAAATGTAATATCATTTGCGCGATTTGTCATAACCAATTCTTTTTCCGCTTTGTTGATATGTCAAGAATTCAAATACTTATTCGGTGAACGGTAGCTGATTACTATAAGGTTTTCCCAGCTAAAGACTATTTTCCCTGAGCAGTACTATAAGTTTGCAACCGTTCACCGATTGGATATAACATATTGAATATATTGTTGTAACAATATTAGAGACAATGTCACAAGCCTGTCGTTCTAGTCAAAGGAAGTAACAATGCCCAAACGATTACTGAACATGTCCGCATCCGATTTTGCCGCCACGTCACCCATGGATCTAAAACAGGCAATTCTGGCTTCCGAGGGACGTACCATCATGGCGGAAAACGTACCCTCTTCCCAATTTCTCGGCGGCGTTACTAATGCAGAAATCGAACGTGCCGCAGGTGCCGACCTGCTTCTGTTTAACGCGCTCGATGTGTTCGATCCAGTTATTGCCGGTATTCCAGATGATCTCAATGAAAACCCGGTCACTTGGGTGAAGCGAGCATGTGGAAGGCCCATTGGCGTCAATCTGGAGCCAGTTGATAACGAGGCAGAGATGTCTGAATCCCGAACGGAAATCCCCATGGGTCGTCGCGTCTCTCCCAAGACCTTAGAAAAGGCTAACGAACTCGGATTTGATTTTATCTGCCTGACGGGCAACCCTGGAACCGGCGTCTCCAACGATGCAATCGCCCATTCGATTAAACTCTCCAAAGAGCATTTCAATGGCCTGGTCATAGCCGGAAAAATGCATGGAGCGGGCGTTGCTGAACCTGTCATGACGCTCGAAATTGCGCGCAAGTTTGTTGACCTCGGCGTCGATATCCTTCTGGTGCCAGCCCCCTACACCGTCCCTTGCTTCCAAGAAGCAGACCTGCGCGCCATCGTAGACTTTGTACGATCCCACAACGTAGGCAAGTCGCCCCAGAATATCTTCACGCTCGGACAAGCCCTTCGTGGATACAGGCATCAGATCGTCATGCTGAGCCGCTCTGTGATACGTTAAGGTTACCTTGCCCACGTTACATCCCGACTGAGGCAACCATCAGGTATAACCAACATGCAAACTGAGGCTCTAATGCTCGATACACACGAAAAACGGCCACTCTATTTACAGCTCACCGACGCGCTGCTCAAGCAGATCGTCGATGAATATCAAGCAGACGATAAACTTCCAACAGAAATGGAACTCTGCGACGAATACGCCGTAAGCAGAACAACCGTCCGACTTGCCATGAGTGAGCTGGAGCGTCGTGGAAGTATCTATCGAATCCAAGGTAAGGGATCGTTTGTTGCACCGAAACGCGTTAGCGAGCTCAATTCACTTTTAGACTTTGACTTTGCAAGCCATTGCGATGGCGTTGATCCGGATGCCATCACCAAACATTTCGGCGGCCTCACATCAGGTCGTCCAATTTCCGTAATGATGCTCCAACAATTTGGATGTCAAAGTCGCGATGAAATTCAGCGTCTTGAATTGACCTACGAACTTGAAGGCAGCTTCATAGGCGCTGATACGTTCTTCATTTCAAAGTCGCGCGTTCCGAATAACCAGTTAGATTTTCAGGCATTTAGCAGAATCATGGACGACTTGTCCAAGTCTATCCAATCTGTTAGGGAAAGCTATAGAGCACGTCAGCTTAGCGATTCCGAAGCCAGTAATTATGGTGTTGCAAAACTTCCGGTCATCGAACTGACTCATTATGCTTACGACTCCGGAGGCAAACTAATCTCAATTGTCTGCCGCACCGTCTTAACTGGGCGGGTCCCTTATCAAAACTTTATTTTCAAGTCCTAATGTTCTTTTTCTTTTGTCTCGATCTGTAACACGTAGCCGAGTTTTTAAGTCCTAACCGTTACAGATCGAGACAAACAAGGTAGACCACGCCGAATTGTCTCAATCTGTAACACTAAGACCGGTTTTGGACGTCTAGATGTTACAGGTTGAGACGATTTGATTGTGGGGTCCTCATTTGCGCGTCATATTGCGTAGCGCTGACGCGCTGGTTTCCACAATGACAGGAGGTAAAAGTCCTCCCGCATCGCCTGTTGGCAATCCCGTAGCGTTAGCTAGCAGATGACCTGTGTGTGCTCCTCGATGGCGGCGCGGTCCTCGACCGAGATACTCGGCTCGCACACCACGGCGTCCAAACTGTCCAGGCGACAGAAGGTGTAGAAGTCGCGCTTGCCGATCTTGCTGGAGTCGGCAATCAGATAGCGCGAGTCGGCCTTGCTAAAGGCGAGCTGCTGGATGCGGCCCTCTTCCATGTTAGACGTAGACACGTCGCCGTCCAAAATGCCGTTGGCACCGATAAAGGCTGCATCGATGCCCAGCGCACGCAAGGTATCCTCGGCCGTGGGGCCCACAAAGGCGGCAGTGCGGCGGCGGTACACGCCGCCCACCAGGCACAGTTCGCAGTCTTCGCGCGCCTCGAGCAGGTTAAACACCGAAAGCGAATTGGTCACAATGCGCAGGCGAAACGCCGGCAGCATCGAGGCCATCTGCTCAACCGTGGTGCCCGTGCCCAAAAAGATGGTCGAGCCTTCCTCGATAAGCTCCACAGAACGGCGCGCAATCTGCAACTTTTCCTCGGCATGCTTCGTGCGCTTTTCGCTGTGCGAATACTCATGGCGCAGCATAGCGTGTGGACGGCCCTGTGCACTGCGGGCTCCGCCGTGCACGCGCTCGATCTCGCCCAGGCTCGCAAGCTCCTCAAGGTCACGGCGGATCGTCATATCCGAGACACCTAACGCATCCGAAATCTCCTTGACCGAGACCGTTCCCTGTTCCTCGAGCAGCTGCCGAACCTTATCCTGTCGCTCCGCTTTAATCACGATGAGTCCTCGCTGTTCCACGCTCACGTCAATTCAAACAATAACGAACAAATTGTATCAGACTCGCGCGCGTCAGAAATGAACGCCCGCACAGCTCCAATCATCACTTTTTTGAGAAAAATACCCCCTGCTTTAGTGGGGTGTAGTGATAATCTCGCCTGTTCGCGCTACAGTTTGTCCGAAATACCTCGATGTTAGGAACCAAATGATCACTTCCGAGCTTTTCGGCACCGCGCCGTGCGGTACCCCCGTTCATCGCTACACCCTCAACGGGCCCGAGATCTGCGTTCGCATTATGGACTATGGCGCCACCGTGCTGGGTATCGATGTGCCCGACATTCCCGGCAACGTGCGCGATGTGGTGCTGGGCTTCGATAAGCTCGAGGATTACTTTGACAACCCCGCCTGCTTTGGCGCGACCATCGGCCCCGTGGCAAACCGCACCGCGGGCGCCACGATCACCATCGACGGCACGGACTGGCATATGCCGGCCAACGAGGGCGTCAACAACCTGCACAGCGATCTTGAGCACGGCCTGCACAAGCGCGTATGGGATGTTGAGCTCGACGAGGTCCACAATGCCGTGCGCATGACCACCTCGCTTGAGGATGGCGAGCTGGGCCTACCCGGCAACCGCACCTTTACGGCCGTGTTTACCGTGACGCGCACCGGCGTCTTTCGTGTCGAGTATGGCTGCGAGAGCGACCGCGCCACCTACGTGTCCATGACCAACCACACGTACTTCAACCTTGCCGGCCATAACGCCGGCATGGACTGCGAACATTTCTTTGTCGCCAACGCTGCCCATTACCTGCCCATTAACGAGCAGAACATCCCCACCGGCGAGATCGCTCCGGTCGAGGGCACGCCGTTTGACTTCCGCGAGCTGCGTCCCGTCGCTCCCGGCATGGAGGCCGACGATCCGCAGATTAAGCAGGCCCGTGGCTACGATCACTGTCTGTGCATCGATGGCTATCAGTACGGCCGTAATCTGCGCCGCGCCCTGCACGTCGAGGAGATGTGGACCGGTCGTGAGCTGGACTACTACACCACCGCCCCGGGCGTGCAGCTCTACACCGGCAACTGGCTGGGCGACGAGCACGCCAAGGACGATGCTAACTATGGCTGGGGCGCCGGCTTTGCTCTCGAGGCCGAGATGTACCCCGACACGCCGCACCAGCCGTTGTTCCCGCAGGGCATTGTGGGCCCGGGTCACCCCTACAGCAATGTGATCGAATACCACTTTATGAGGCACTAAGCCCACAACGCAACATATCGCACAGCAGCGCCCGCCGGCACCACCGCCGACGGGCGCTTTACTACCTAGTCATTGGGGACGTTCTTAAATGACTAGTTGGATGGGGTCGGGATTGGAGCTGGGGAGATAACGGATTTCTAGTTCTATGCCGAGTTCTTGCAGCTCTTTGAAGGCGGCGATGTCCGTATTGTCTACGGCAACGGCAGGAGTTGCGGAGCGCTTGCCCTCACCCGCCCGCATATGGCCAATGCTGATCTTGGTAATGGGCACACCGCCCTTGACCAGCGCAAGCGCATCAGCGGGTGAGGCCACCATGATCAGAATTAACTGGCGCGGCGTTGCGGTATGAATGATGTCGATGATCCTTTGCACCGAGAAAAACCGCGTCCAAACGCCTTCCGGCGCCGCCACCCTCATGGGTGCCCATTGGCGCGAATCTGCCGCGATCTCATCGTTGACGATTAAAACAAGGTTGGAACCCACGGCTTCGTTCCACAGCTCAACGTCTTGCCCGTAAATGAAACGGTCATCGATACGCGTGAGAAGGATCTTGGGTTGAGCCATGGCTGCCCCATTCTGTTTGAGACCCATACGAGCGGGACATCACGTTTCCAATATTAGTGCATTTAAAGTGAGAAAAGCCGTCAGAACACTTGCGCGGATTTGCGATGTCCCGTATCATAGACAGCCGTTGACGTCTCAGTTGCGTCACCACATGGCCGCCAGCGTAGCTCAGTTGGTAGAGCACCGCTCTCGTAAAGCGGGGGTCACCGGTTCGAGCCCGGTCGCTGGCTCCATTGCACAAGATAGCCGCCTTCGGGCGGCTTTTTTGTTACCGATTTCAGGCGCACATCCGCCGGAATTCGCCCACTCGGTGGACTTCGGGTTTAATGCTTAGGGGCGGGGATTTACCAAAGTGAAATTTTAATGAAAAGAAACCCAGCTGCAACAATTGCCATGGCGAGGGCTCGAATTGGCCATATAGATCTAAAATAGTCACGATACCTTCTCTTTTGCTGGAACGATATATCTATACAAGGTTGTGAGCGGAAAACAAAAATACGTCGATTGCTATCCGACAAACGGGTCTGGAATTGCATTCACCGGCATTTCGGGGCAGATTGATACACATGTACGAAAGGGAACCTATGTGGTGCGTTGGGTTGGAGCTGCTGCAGGCCCGATATGGATTGCGGTCTTGCGCCCCGATGTCCAAATAGGTTTCTCTCTCTAGACGGGAAGTTGCTCATGGACGCCATATATGACGGAGATGACTGGGTCGATCATTATACTTGGCGCCTGGTCGGCTCGAACGACAATGGGGATGTGGTGTTTGATGGACTATGTCCAAAGCATCTCCATCCTTTTGTCTCGTCGTTAATTGAGAGTTCCGCTCGTGTTGCCCCCTACAGCTCGGCATCGCTTCATGATACGGACGTTTTGAAGACCATAAGGGAATCAATTGACGATGGCACGATGAGCGGCCCGCTGTTTTCTCGGCTTGTGGGGCTAGATGAGATTGGCTCGAAACGACTGCTTGCGGGCGAAAAAGTGGAACTCACTTATCGGTCGATGATTTCAATCCTGCGGCTAGCCGATGTTCTTCGCAAATAAATCCAAGCAAAACGCCGCCGGCAACTCCCCTACTCAACAAAAAAGCCCCGCCAACCGCAATCCCCAAGGGAACCGCGATTAACGGGGCTCAAGCGCGCTCCTCAATGGAATCACGTCATCAGACGAGCAGCTCAGCCGAGCAGTGCGTTACTCCTCCCAGTAAGCGTCTGCAAGCAGCTTAAAGCAGATCTTCTTGACCGGCTGTGCGCCATCGCCCGGGAACTCGAGCGTGGGCATGTGAGGCTCGCCGGCAACAAACAGCGCGAACTTGTCGTCGGCAAGATCGCCGGCGATCGAAGCGTCAGAATCGACCAGATCGTAGTCGTCCTTCTCGTCAAACTCCTGAACCAACGTCAGGCTGCCCGTGGCAACCTTAAAGGCCTCGCGACCCTCGACATCGATCTGCAGGTCGTGATAGCGCTGATGCGTCTCATAGTGAGCCTCGGCCTCGGGACGCGTCGTGGGAGCCATGACGTTCGCAAAGACCTTGTCGCCCAGAATCGGATGGCTGCCGACCTCGAGCTCCGCCGGATCGTTCTCCTCGAGCCAATCAATCAGCACGTCGAGGCCCTTGAGCATTCCGCGGTATTCCTCGATATCGCCCAATGCACCGTAAATCATCTAAATCCCCTCTCGGATCGTTTCTTTGGCGGCTACTCGGCAAACGCATTGCCGACGCTGTTGCCGCCCACACACGTCTCGACCAGGGTAAGGTCGGGACTGAACACGACAAAGCCGGCGTCGCGCCCCGGCATAATGCTACTGCACTTATCGTCGACATGAGCTAGCAAGCGATGCCGGGGCCGCAACCCAAACTCCTACAGCTCGGTCACGACAACGCCGTTGTAGACCTCGTCCCAACGATCCATGACCAGATGGCCGGTCATGGGATCCATGGCGTTGAGCTTGCCGCAGGTGTTGGCGGTACGCAGCACCGTCTCATCGTCGGCGCCGGCAGCAATCGCATGTGCGAAGCCGGCAATGGTCGAATCGCCAGAGCCCGTAGCGTTGACGGCGGGGATATCGGGGGTCTTGGCACGGAACGCACGGCCGTTATGGAAGCCCACGGAACCGGCGGCGCCCATGGACACGACGACCCAGGGGATATCGGAGAAGCGGGCGTCAGAGGCGAGCGCGGCGCGGAGCTCGTCCACATCGTCGGTGGTAAAGCTCGTGCCCAGAAGGCCGTTGATCTCGGTCAGGTTAGGCTTGACCAGCTCGGGCTTAATTTCGGACTTAAGGGCGGCCTCGAGCGAAGCACCCGAGGTATCGAGCAACACCTTGGCGCCGGCGTTCTCGGCAATGCCCGTAATCTTGGCATAGTAGTCTGCCTCGACACCGCGGGGCAGCGAACCCGAAATGGTGACGACGTCGGCCTTGCCTGCAAGCTCGGTAAACTTGGCAGTAAAGGCATCGAGCTCCTCGGGGGCAATTGTCGGGCCGCTCTCGAGCAGCTCGGTCTGGTTGCCGGCGTGGAGGATGTTGAGGCAAATGCGAGTCTCGCCCTTGATGGGCACAAAGTCGTTGTTAATGCCGTTGGCGTCCATGAGCTCAGTCATGTAGGCGCCCATGTGGCCGCCGAGCAGACCGGTTGCCACAACGTCGTCACCCAGCTGACCCAGCACACGGGCCACGTTGAGGCCCTTGCCGCCGGCGGTCTTTTCGGGCGTCACACGGTTGACGTCGTCGATAACGAGCTCATCGAGCTGATAGCGCGTATCGACAGACGGGTTCATCGTAACGGTGAGGATCATTTTTAGCTCCTTATCTCGCAGGCTCCTTGTGCCTCGCGATACGAGTCGACAAAACGGAATTACAGAATCTCAATCGTGAACGAGCGAACGATGGTCTCCTTGGGCTTGGCGACAAGGCAGCCGCGCTTATGCTCAAGTACGTCGTCCTCATCGGAGCAGGTCGAAAGGCCGCCCCAGGGCTCAACTGCCACAAAATCGCCCTCGGGCTTACTCCACACAATGAGATACGGGAAACCCTCAAAGCTCAGGCGAACGCCTTTGTCCTCGCCCTTCTTGGAAAGCGTGACCTGACGGCTCTCGAGCACATCAAAGATGGTCTCCGCAAAATCGAAGAGCTCGTGCGACAGGGGCAGCGTCTTTCCCACCATGGGGTTCTTGGAGCGGTTTGCCACGTCAATCAATCCAGTCGAGGGAACGGCGGTGCAGAGCTCCGCAGCCTCGTCTTTCTCAAAGCGCAACTCGTAGTCCGTATAGGCCTCGCCCTCATCGAGCGGACACCTAAAGCCGGGATGACCGCCAATAAAGAACGGCATGTCCTCGGTTCCCTCGTTGGTCACCTCATAGGAGACGCGCACGGCATCCCCCTCAAGCGTATAACGAGCGACAAGCTTAAACGGGTACGGATAATCGCTCAGCAGTGCGGCGTTATCCTCCGAAGCCAGGCACATCGCCAGCTCGTTCTCGCTCTGGCTCAGCAGCTTCCACTCCTGTTTGCGCGCAAACCCATGGCGAGCGAGCTTTACATGATGCCCGGCAAACGTCATGGCGTTGTTATCGCGCAAGCCTCCGCAAATCGGGAAGCAAATCGGTGCCTGGCCGGACCACACGGCGGGATCGCCCTGCCACAGATACTCGCGACCTCCGGCCTCGATCGAGGTAAACGAACCACCAGCCGTGGACACCTTAATAGAAATCGAATCGTTGGAGAGAGCGTATTCCATTGCCCATCCTTTCGAACAACTGCTTTTTGCTCGCAAGTACCCGTCTCGGCCCTGACCAAAGGACAAACCCGCACGTTCATCGATGCGTCCGGTATCCCAGCCATGTAACGGGGTACCATACAGACATTGATGCAATTACAGCTGAAAGGCCTTCTTATGCGAACCATCATCCTCTACGCCTCGCGCCATCACGGCAATACGAAAAAGCTCGTGGACGCCATCGTCGAGGCGCACCCCGAGATCGATACCCTCGACGTGAAGTCACTCGGCAAAAACGAGTACCCCAACCTGCACGAATATCATCTAATCGGCGTCGCCACGGGCATCTATTACTCCGAGATCGACAAGGATATGGCACGTGTACTGACCAACGTGCTGCAGCCGCAGGACAAGGTGTTTGGCCTTATGACCTACGGTGGCAAAAACAAGTGGTACGGCAAGGATATCGATGGCATCTGCCGCATGAGGCAGGCCATCTTTATGGGTGTCTACGGCTGCCCCGGCTTTGATACGTGGGGGCCGTTCAAACTCGCCGGCGGTGTCCAAAAGGGACACCCGACCGCTGAGGAAATTAAGGGCGCCGTCGACTTCTTCGACAAGATCGAAGATGAGTACGGCGATATCATCGTCGAAGAGTACGCCAAACGTGAGAAGCGTCTAGCATACGAGAAGGAGCATCCTGCAGGAGGCCTGGTGGCCGGCGTTAAGCGCACGGCAAAGAAGATCGCTAACAAGCTGTAACTGTGAAGGTGCTTTTGAGCGTTTAACCCATACGGCGGGTCCGAGCAGATTCGGGCCCGCCGTCTTTTTCTATCGTTACTCGGTAAAGGCGTTGCCGACGCTCTGGCCGCCAACATACGTCTCGACGAGGGTAAGCTCATGGTCGAACACGACAAAGTCGGCGTCGCGACCCGGCATGATGCTGCCGCACTTATCCTCGATGTGCGCGGAGCGTGCCGGCACCTCGGTTGCCATGCGAATGGCGATATCGGCGCTGGCGATGCCCCAGTCAACGATGTTCTTGACGCCCTGGGCAAGCGTGAGCACCGAGCCGGCAATGCTCTTGCCGTCGGCGAGCCAGCACAGGTTGTCCTTCATGATGACGTCCATGCCACCACTGGTGTAGCTGCCCTCGGGCATGCCGCCGCAACCCAGGCAGTCGGTGATGAGCACCGTGTGCTGCCAGCCCTTTGCCTGCAGCAGTGCCTTGATGGCGGCAGGGTTTACGTGCTTGCCGTCACAGATGATCTCGGCGTAGGTCTCGGGCGTGGACATGGCAGCGCCCACGACACCGGGCTCACGGTGATGCAGGCCGCGCTGACCGTTATAGGTATGCGTAAAGCAGCTGGCACCGGCGTTGATGGCGGCGATGCACTCATCGTAGGTGGCGTCGGAGTGACCGATGCTGGTCACCACACCCTTGGCGTTCAGAGCAGCCGCATAAGCAGCGGCACCGTCGCGCTCGGCCGCCATGGCGCTCTTAACGATGCGACCACCCGCAGCCTCCTGCCACTGATCGAAGACCTCCTCGGAGGGATCGATAAGATAAGCGGGGTTCTGCGCGCCCACGTGCTTCATGGTAAAGAAGGGGCCCTCCAGGTAGATGCCCTGAATGCGAGCACCGCAGAAGTCGGGGCCGCGGCCCTCGTCCGCCTTGGCGATAGCGGCGCAGGCGTCCTTGATCTGCTCGACGCCATCGGTGAACGTCGTGGGCAGCCAGCTGGTGGTACCGCGACGGGCGAGCTCGGTTGAGCTGATATCGATGCCCTCGGGATCGTTATCGGTAGTTGAGTGGTTGTAGAAGCCATGGATGTGAGTATCGACCATACCCGGTGCGATCCACGATCCCGTGTAGTCCTTAATCTCGCAAGAGGGCTCGTCGGCCTGCCAGGCGCCAAAGACGCCGTCCTCGACCATAAGATAGCCGCCCAGTTGCGGGCCTGCCGGCAAGAAGAACTTGTCAGCCTTAATTGCGTACGTGCTCATATGCACTCCTTGCTTCTAAAGCAGTTGACTGTGGTGATGCTTATACCCAGCTCACGTAAAACAAAAAGCGCCCGCCCGCCGTTATGAGCGGACGGGCGCCCTTACAGGGGGACGCGATTAAGCGGTGAAGGGGTGAATCGTCACGCCCTTAACCACGCGGTTGACCGTGCCGGTGGGGCTCGGCGTATCGGGCGTGTTGCCCACGCGCACGGAGTTGAGCAGGCTGATAGCCTGGGCAAACATCACGAACGGCAGAGCAAGGTAACCCTCGGGAAGTGCCTCGTAGCCCTTAAAGGTGAAGGACTCACCCTCATAGACGGTGGCACCTTCCTGCTGAACGGCGATGGTGTGCTGAGCGATCTCGTCGCCACCGATCTCGTTGAGGATGTCGATGTCGTACTGACGGGTGTAGGCGTCGTTGTTGACGAACACGAAGACGAGCGTCTTATCGTCGACGAAGGACTTAGGTCCGTGACGATAGCCCATGGAGGTGTCGTAGGAAGTAGCGACCAGACCGTGAGCGAGCTCGAGGATCTTGAGCTGGCTCTCCTGAGCAAGGCCACCGAAGGAGCCAGAACCCAAGTAGGTCACGCGGTTGAAGTCGCCAGCCAGGTAATCGGCGATCTCGGGCTCACGGGAGATGACCTCCTCGCCCATCTTGGCGATGGTCTCGACCCACTCGGCCTTCTGCTCGTCAGAGGCAGTGTCGAAAATAAGGGTGGAGAGCAGGGTCATGCAGGAATAAGAACCGGTCATGGCGAAGCCCTTGTCGTTGGCGCGCGGAATGAGCAGCGTCAGCGCATTGGGATCATCGGCAGACTCGACGGCAAGCTTGCCCTCGGGAGCGCAGGTGATGTTGAGGAACTTGACGTTGTGGACGAGCTCCTTGGCAACGGCAACGGCGGCAAGGCTCTCGGGGCTGTTGCCAGAGCGGGCAAAGGAAACCACGAGCGTGGGATCCTCGGCGCGCAGGAAGTCGCGCGGAGCGCTCACGATGTCGGTCGTGGCGATGGGCTTAAAGTCGTAGAGATCAGTGTTGCCAGCGTGACGCAGGTACGGGGCGCAGGTATCGCCAACGTAGTCGGACGTACCGGCACCGGTGAAGACAACGGACAGACGACCCTCGCCCATAGCGCGAGCCTCGGCCAGGAAAGCCTCGATGGCCTCCTTGTTCTCGCGATAGATGTTGAGCGTATCACGCCAAAGCTCGGGCTGCTGAGCAATCTCGGCCGTGGTGATCTGGGCGCCGAGCTCGGTGAGCTCCTCGACACTCTTCTCGAACATTTCTAATACCTCTCTCTAGAAGTAATCCTCTGACGTGCAATTATACACTTCAGTTGGTTATCTGGTAGTAACCAGTTAAATGCAAAGAATCATCATATGGATACGATGCGAACACTAGTCGCTACGCTGGTGGTAAACCTTGTATTTAAACTGATCGGCACGAGCAACCGAGAGTGTATACTCCACAACCTCGTTTGACTCGTTATACGTAGTCCTGACCAAATCGAGCACAGGCGAGCCCTCGACAATTCCCAAAAGGTGAGCGTCGGTGGGACGGGCTATGCTCGCATAGAACTCCTCTTCGGCCACGCGAATCTTTTGCTGAAAGTCTTGCTCAATCACATCGTAAAGCGGCTTACGCTCCAGCAGCGGTCGCTTTAGGGACAGAAATTGACGAACCGGTAGATAGCTGCGTTCGACCATCATGGGCATGTTGTCGGCAGAACGAAGTCGCTTGAGCTTAAAAATGCGATCGCCGATACGCAATCCCATATGCTCGGCCAGATTCTTATCGGCCTCCATCTCGCAAAACTCGAGAATCGTGGTCTCGGGGTCGCGACCCATCGCGCGCATCTGCTCGGTAAAGCTGTAGGACTGCATAAGATTGGTTGCCTTTGCCGAACGGTCGGTCACAAAGGTACCGCGACCGTGCTGCCGAACCACCAATCCTAAACGCTCCAGTTCCTGCAGAGCCAGGCGTACCGTAGTGCGCGAGAGGCCATAGCGCTCCGATAGTTCGCGCTCGGAAGGAATCATGTCACCGGCGCGATATTCATGGTCGATCTTTTCGGTCAGAATATCGACCAGCTGATCGTACAGCGGTTGCTTACGCGCTCCGATCGCCATCCTATCCTCCCATTTTCTCAAACTCGGCTACTACCTTGGGTGTCTAGCATTATCTGTCTGCCACACCCGAATCAACAAGAAAACAAAAGCCGCGCGCTCTTTCGAGCACGCGGCTTTTAACATACACATGGCTTAAGGGGTCGGGGTGTGAGCCGCGTAGGGACACACCCCTCAAGCTAGAGCCTTACCAGATGCTCGGCCAGAGACCAAGCGGGCCAGCGCCCAGGATGCCGAGGACGAAGAGCAGCAGAATGCCCTTGGTCGGGGTCCAGCTGTGCTTAGCGAACATGTAGTAAAGCAGCAGCGTAAGCATAAGCGGGACGAGCTTCGGGACGATGGTGTTGAGGGTGTCGGCAACAGAGAAGTTGACCGGATCCTCGGTGACGGTGCCGTAGGTAACGGACTCCATGCCGTTGCCCAGATCGGTGACGCCGCACTCGACAGCGTTGCCGTCGGCATCGGAAGCGGTGAGGGCGTTGCCGTCCTCATCGGTCATGGCGATGGTACCGGCCTCAGCGGTCTCGGTATCGATGCCCTCCATACCGGTGAAGTTCTCGGCCTCCTTCTCGGAGACGATCACGGTAGTAGCGGAGAGGCCACGGGTGGTGCCGTTGGGGATCTGGAGGTTGATCTGGGTGCCACCCATGGTGACGACCAGGCAACCGACGACGAAGACGCCCATGATGGAAGCGGCACGCGTGAAGGCCTGCATGTTGGCGGTCAGAGCGTCAATAGCGCTGGTGCCAAGCTTGTAGGACCAGTTCATGAGCCAGAAGCGCAGAGCGAACTGGACGACGTTGAAGATCACCAGGAAAATAATCGGCGCAGCGGCGTTGCCGTTGATGGCCATGTTAGAGGTGATGCCGGCCGTGATAGGCACGAGCGTCAGCCAGAACAGGGCGTCACCGATACCACCGAGCGGGCCCATTGCGGCGACGCGGACGGCGCGAATCGTGGGGATGTCAACCTTGTTCTGCTCGAGCGAAAGCACGATGCCCATAACAAAGGTAACGAGGAACGGGTGGGTGTTGAAGAACTCCAGGTTGTGGCTCATGGAAGCCGCGAGGTCGTTCTTGTTGGTGTGGATCTTCTCCAGACCGGGGATGATGGAGTAGAGCCAGCCAGCGGCCTGCATACGCTCGTAGTTAAACGATGCCTGCAGGAAGCAGGAGCGCCAAGCCATCTTGTTGAGGGTCTTCTGGTCGAGCTGCGGAGCAGGAGTGAGATCCTCGTAGTGCTCCGGGATCACATACTCATTAGATGCCATCTTCGAAGTCACCTCCGTCAGAAACAGCTGCACCCTTCAGCTCGGTCTGCTGCTGGAAGTCCCAGAAAGCGATGCCGAAGCCGATGAGAGCGAGGATGAGCAGGGCAGGGGTTGCCAGCGAATCGTTGGCAACTGTGATGAGCGCGAGGCCAAAGCCCATGAGGAAGAAGCCCCACATATCGCGGTTCATCATAACCTTGAGCAGAACGGCGAAGCCGACGAAGCGCATCATGCCGCCTGCAGCGGAGAGACCGGTCTGCAGCCAGGTCGGGATGGCGGAAGCGATGGTCTGACCGATGGTAGCGCCAGCGATGAAGAACAGGGTGACGACGACAGCGAAGATCAGGCCGAGCAGAGCCATGGCGAAGTAGTTCAGACGCTCGATACCCTTGGTGTCAGCGTTGTGAGCCATGTTGTCCGCGGAGGACATGAGCGGCGACATAAGCGTGAAGACCAGGGTAACGCCGAGCTGACCAAGCAGAGCGAACGGAATGGCAAGGCCGACTGCCGCGTTGGGCTCGAGGCCCGTAGCAATAGCGAGAATGGCTGCCATGATGCCGCCGATAACAGCGTTAGGCGGCTGAGCACCTCCGATCGGCATGTTGCCGATCGTCATGAGCTGATAAGTACCACCCACGAGAAGACCGGTGTTGAGGTCGCCAAGGATAAGACCGATGACGGCGCCGGTGACGATGGGCTGATAGAGAGACTCGAGGAAGTTAAACTGGTCGATTGCCGCGACGAACGTGACGATGAAGACCAGAGCGACCTGGAAGATCGTGTATTCCATCTTGCTCCTCCTTTCAAAATGTATGTACGCACTTTGGATTTCACGTACAGAATGTCAGGGTTTCACTCCCGACAACGTGGATCACGAGGATTACGAGAAGAGCTTGCTCGTGTCCTCAACAGGCGTGCTCGGAACGCGCCTGATCTCCAACTCCACCCCCAATTCCTGCAGCTCTTTAAACGCAGCGACATCCTCGTCGTTAACTGCGACGGAGGTGGCGACTTGGCGCTTTCCTTCCGACATGTGCATGTTGCCGATGTTTACCTTCTTTATAGGCACACCGCCCTTGACGAGCGTAAGCACGTCTTCCGGTGTTTCGGCCACGATGAAGATCTTCTGGCGCGGGCTCGCCTTGCCAATGACGTCGATGGTCTTCTGCAGAGAGAAGAAACGCGTAGCGACGCCGGCGGGAGCGGCCATCTTCATGAGGTTCTGGCGCATGGTGTTGGTCGCCACGTCGTCGTTGGCGACGAGGATGAGGTTGGAGCCCAGAGTGGAGTTCCACTGGGTGGCAACCTGACCATGAACCAGTCGGTTATCGATGCGGGTAAGAAGAATGTTGGGTTCTGCCATGTTGATCAGCTTCCTTTCGTTATTTGCTGACGACAGTTACTTGATCTCTTGAATCGCGTAACGCGAAACGTCTACGACGGCTCCGGATCGGACTTTGATCTGGACCTTTTCGCCTTCGATGCCTTTTACGGTTCCGTAGATACCGCCGGCGAAAAGAACCTCCTGACCCGGCTTGAGCTCGGTGTGCAGCTCCTTGAAGTACTTCTGCTTCTTCTTCATGTTGATTTGCGACCAGATGGTGTAAATCAAACCCATGATGACAAGCAGGCCTAAAAGGGCGACCGAGGAGCTCAGGACGTTGGCTCCGAAATCGGCCATTAGATGCCGTCCTCGTCGCCGAAGATATCCTCTTCCTCGGCACCAGCGACAGAGGCGACCGTCTGGGCGGTGATGCCCGTCTGACCAACGGTCACGGCCTGCTCGCCAAGCTCGGCGAGCGTGGCGTTGCCGCGGAGGAACAGGAGCTCAATAACCATGGGGAGGTTGGTGCCGGTCAGAATCTCGACGTTGTCGACATCCTGGGCAATCATCATCGACTGATTGAAGGGGGTACCACCGAGCAGGTCGGTAAAGACGAGCACGCCATCGCACTCCTCGCGCATAGCGGTAATGGCGGAGCGGAGATCCTCACCGTAGGAGGCAGCCTGGTCGCCCTCGAAAGGAACGACGGTAAAAGCGGGCTGGTCGCCAGCGACCATAGCGATAGCGCTTGCGAGGCCGGGTGCGAACTGTCCATGACCGGTAAGAATAAAGCCAACCATTCAAATTTCCCTTCCGAAGGTGTGTATGATCCGAGTTCGATGGTTTTCGGAAGCCAGCGGGCATTCGCCCTTAAAGCTTCTTGGAAAGCGTTCTAAGAAGACCAGTGGTCTCTCAACTGGTAGTAACCACGTGACGTGTTGTTGTCACTATATCACCACAGAAGAGGTCGCTTTCGTTGATTCATACAGTAAAACGTTTTTGCACCGCTCACGGCAAAAAATCGACCGTTTACCGCTCGTTAACACTTCTACCTGCGGTTTTGAAATCGTTTCGAAATGATTGAGCGTCAAATCGAGTCTCGCTCTGCGTCTAAACAACGTAGGGTGGCTAAAAATAGCATGTAGAAAAATTGCAGGTCATTATGAAGATTTATGAATTGGTCTTTTTGACTTAATACCAGTTAGAACCAGCTTCGAGATTATCGGTGAACGGTAGTTTTCGACCGTTCACCGGTTATTTGCAATCGTTTTCAGCCGTTTTCCCAGATGAATTGGGGAGACCCGATGAAGCACCTGCGCGATCACGGGAAGTTTTGGCATTTGCCCTCATCCCCCGCGCGCCAAACTCCGGCATCCAAAATGAGCTAATAGCTCACGCTAATCGTTTTCAATCATCACTTACTCAGTATCCGTAATTATTTATCGTTTATCGTTAATTCTGATATGATACAAGTATCATCCAAGACATTGGTTGGAGGAGCTATGATCCGCTGGAACGTATCCAAATCGAATGAAGTCATCGACCGTGAACAGGCAATAGCCAAACTGAGGAAGCTCACTCGCTACTGCAAATGGGGCACAATCTGCACCATCGTGGCGCTCGCTCTGGCACTCCTCGCAGTCATTGCAATCGAACTTCTATTCATATTGCCTAGCCTCTCCCAAGGGTTCTGTCTCCAATCCGTAGAGCATACGGCTGGCGAAGGGCCATTTCTCGCTCTCGTCGGCGCCAACGAACAGACCCCTCTTATGCTTGTCGCGCACGACGGTCATACTGCCATAGGGAGCGGCATGATGGCATGCCTCGCGCTTGCCATCGCGCTAAGCGCATACAGGTTTTTCTCCGCCATTGAAAAGGCGGGCAGGCCCTTTGACCTCGAATGCATCCGCATACTACGTCAAATAGGACATTTGTTCCTTATCGGCGGCGCCGCCGTGAAACTTTTTGGTGCCATAGTCACAGGGCTGATACTCTCAGGATTTGGCGGTAGCTTTACGGATGCGCTTGGCGGCCAGCATCTCGACCTCTCCATGCTCTTTACAGGCCTGATTATTAGCCTGATTGCCAGCGTCTTCCAGTACGGGTGTATCCTGCAAAAACAAGATGACGAGTTGCTCTAGGGGGAATTCATGATTATTCTGCGGCTTGACCGCATGCTCGCCGAACGCAAGATCTCATCCAAAGAGCTTGCGGAACGTGTGGGCATCTCCCAGGTCAATATGTCACGCATTAAGACGGGCAAGGTTTCTGCCATACGTTTTTCAACTCTTGACGCGATATGCCGGGCACTCGACTGCCAACCGGGCGATGTACTGGAATATATATCCGACGATGAAGCCGATAGCCTCTTTGGGCTTAAGGATGAATAGCCATAATTAAGCCGCCAATCACGCCCTCAACGCAAATAGTCCGCTAGAACGTTGTCCGTTCTAGCGGGCTTAATCAGGTAGATCGGTTAACGCGCAGTAGTGCAGGCAAACCTTACGCAAACAGGCCGTAGATGCTAATGTTGGCCTTGGCGTAGAGGCCGTTGGCGTACTCGGTCCACTTGGAGCTGGCACTCGAGGCCTGCGAGGAATACTGCTGATAGGCGGTGTAGTAAGCAGTCATGGCCTGCTTGTAGGTAGCGCTATCGGCAGTGAAGGCATCGTCAGCAAAGGCCTTAGCATAGGTGCTGTCGGCATCCTTCCAGGTGCCCTTCGAGCTATCCCACTCATCGCCGGCAAGGTTGATGATGTAGTCGGCGTAATCCTTGCTCGCGGTCTCCTCGTTGCCGTCGGCGGGCTCAGTCGGAGCGGTCGGCATGCTTGCGGAGGTGTCACCAACCTTCTTCTTGTAGAGCTTCTGCAGCGTCGCGGACTGGCGGACGATCTGCTTGGCCTGGTCCTTGGACACGCCATACTGCGTAGCCATGGTCTTGTAGTCGGAGGTGCCGATGGAATCCTCGGCGTACTGCTTCATCTCCTTGGAAGAAACGGTAATGCCCTCGTCCTCGGCAGCGTCCAGCAGAATCTGGTTGCGCACGTAGGACAGGATAACGTCGGCAGACGGAGCGGTGTAGTTGCCGTCGTCATCCTTGACGGTGTCGAGGCTGTACTGGCTCTCGATGGCCTCGCGTGCAGTGATGTCGCTCTTCTTGCCGTTGTAGCTGTAGCTTGCCACGGTCGAATCGAGCTGGTCCTCGGTGAGGGTCGCCGAGCCAACGCCCTTGCCGCCAAAGCCACCGTTGCCGATAAAGAAACCAATAATGGCAGCGATCACGACGGCGACCACGAAGGCGGCAATCATCGTCTTCTTGTGCTTGGAAGCGTGGTCGTCCTCGTCGGAGTCGGCGCCCTCGTCCTCGTCCTGCTCCTCGGGCATCAGATTCTCGTCGGCAGCGTCCGCGGCGATCTTTGCCTCCAAGCGGGCGTCCTCTTCCTCGGCAGTCGTACCGGCGGCAATGTGCTCGGCAGACGTACCGGCGACCAGGTCGATCTTCTCTTCCTCGTCACCGTCGGGGCCCTCGCCGCGCTCGATGATCTGGATGCCGTCGATCTCGTCCTTCTCGTCCTTCTTTTGAATCAGACCCATAGTCAGTTACTCCTTGATGGGAAACAAAGTCCCCAATAGAATACGCCCGACGGAGCGCCGGGCGTATTGATTCTTAGGTTAAACGCAAACACTTAAGTACTATTTAGGCGTTTGCGGGCCATTTGCTTTAGGCCAGATGTGCGATAACGGCATCGGCGAAGGCCTGCGTGCCCACGGCGCCCTCGACGGAGCCGGTCTGGGCGCGACGCACGTCACCGGTAACCTGCTTACCCTCGTCGAGCGTGGCAGAGACGGCGGCGCGAATGCGCCTGGCCGCGTCGTTCTCGCCCAGGTGGTCGAGCATCATCGCAGCGGAGAGAATCTCGGCCGTGGGGTTGGCGATATCCTGGCCGGCGATATCGGGTGCGGAGCCGTGCGTGGCCTCGAAGATGGCGCAGTCGGCACCAATGTTGGAGCCGGGGGCCATACCCAGGCCGCCCACCAGGCCGGCGCACAGGTCGCTGACGATGTCGCCGTACAGGTTGGGCAGCACCAGGACATCGAAGTCGTTGGGGTTCTGGACCAGGCCCATGCAGGTGGCGTCGACGATCTTGTCGTTGAACTCGATATCGGGATAGTTCGCGGCCACCTCGCGCGCAACGCGCAGGAACAGGCCGTCGGTCGCCTTCATGATGTTGGCCTTGTGCACGGCCGTCACCTTTTTGCGGCCGCAGCGGCGGGCGTACTCAAAGGCGTACTCCACAATGCGGCGGCTCTTGGCGATGGAGATCGGCTTAATCGAGATCGCGGAATCGGCGGCGAAGGTCTTTTGGCCCGAACGCTCGACGAGCTGCGAGAGCTCCTCGACCTCGGCAGTGCCTTCGTCGAACTCGATGCCGGCGTAGAGGTCCTCGGTGTTCTCACGCACGATAACCAGGTCCACGTCGCGAAAGCGCGAGCCGTCGCCCGGCTGCGACAGGCAGGGGCGCACGCAGGCGTACAGGTCAAAGTGCTTGCGCAGGGCGACGTTAACGCTGCGGAAGCCCGTGCCGACCGGCGTGGTGATGGGGCCCTTGATGGCAACCTTGGTCTGCTCGACCGCATCGAGGACGTGCTGGGGCAGCGGCGTGCCAAACTCGTCCATGACGCCGGCGCCGGCCTCCTGGACGTTCCAGTTGATCTGGACACCGGTGGCCTCGACCACGCGGCGCATGGCCTGCGTAATCTCGGGACCGATACCGTCACCGGGAATCAGGACTACATCGTGCGCCATAATCTGTTACTCCTCGTCTTCGGCGTCGTCAGATTTTTTAACGCTAGCACGCTTCTTCTTTTTGGAGAGATCCAGGCCAAAACGTTTAACAAGCATTTCGCAAATCTCGCTCGAACGGGCCTTGAGATAGCTGCCCTTACCGTTCTCGGCATCGAACTTAAGGCGCAGCGCAAGCTTCTCGGCAACCTCGGCGTCGATCTCGCCCTGACAAAACTCGTACAGACAACCGAGCATGTCGCGATACTCAAGGTCGCCGTGGTAGCACTGGATGGCCTCGTCCAGGATGGGCCAAGCCTCGCGCGAACGCTCGACACTCGTGGCGCCCCATACGCACAGCAGGCGGAAGGCGGCGTAGCGCAGCGTGGAGGAAATCTCGTCGAACAGCGCGGTCTCGGCGCCCTCAAAGGCGTCGCCCATCTGCTCGGGGCAGGTGGTGGCGAGCGCCGTCAGGGCATCGAGGGCCTCCCAGCGGGTCTGAGCCTCGGGGCGGTCGAGCGCCTCGATCAGCGCGGGCACGCAGGGCACGACGCGCTGCGGATCGCGCTCGGCCAGCAGGTGCAGCACGCGGGCGGCAAACTGGCGGATGCGGCGCGTGGGGCAGCCGAGCTCCTGGACCAGACGGTCGACGGCGTTCTCGTTCTCCTCTGCCAGCTGAAGCTGTGCCAGCTCCTCGTCGGTGAGCTGTTCGTCTTTGTTTTCTGCCATAGTTACCTCTTCTTATTTCTTAGCGTGCTTGCCAGCACCCTTGCTGTCATCGGTGACCGAGATGAGCTGTCGGTCGGCTGCACCATTGCGACGCGCACGGCGACGCTCCTCGGCGTCGCCCGCATCGGCGGCGGCGCGATGGGCCTTGTTGACGTTAAAAACCTCGTCATGCTTGCGCCACGGGCCAACGGACTCGCCAAAGCTCATCTTAAGGCCGGCGATAAAGCCGCCGAGCCAGCCGATCGGCGCAAACTGCACCAGCGGGAACAGCGAGAACACCCAGGTCAGCAGGACGACTGCCGCCGCTCCTGCAAAATTGGCAATCCAGTAGTCGCGCTTGGTGATGACGCGCTTTTCGCACGCCCACTGGCCGCACAAAAAGCCGATGTAGATCGCAAAGAGAAAGAGCACCAGCGCAAGCACCACGAACGTCCAGCTCATGGGCGCTACTCCCCGTGATGGTGGCCGCAGCAGCACTCGTGGCCGTCATCATGGCCGTGGCCGCCGCAGCACTCGTGGTCCTCACCGTGGTGGTGGCCACAACCGCACTCGTGATCGTCGCCATGCTCGCCGCAACCGCAGCCTTCCTCGTGAGCGCCATGCTCCTCGGGACGATACTGCGACCAGTCCAGACCGGCGGCGATGGCGTCGGCCTCCTCCTTGTAGAGGACCGTGATGGCCTGGGTGCCCAGCTTGGCGCCACCAATGGCGTCGAGCATGTCATAGAGCGTAAAGGCGACGTCGGCGCCGGGCAGCGCGAGCTCGCGATCATCGGCGTAGGCGAGCGCCAGACGCAGGTCCTTAATGAAGTGCTCGACCATAAAGCCGGGCTTGTAGTCGCCGTCGAGCGCCTTGGGCGCCAGGCTCTCCATGGCGCCGGACTTGCCGGTACCGCCCAGGATCATCTGTCGAGTCTTCTCCAGATCAAGGCCGCTCAGCTCGGCAAATGCCATGGCGTCTGCCATGCCGACCATGCAGGCGCCCAGCGACACCTGGTTGGCGAGCTTGGCAGCCTGGCCCTTGCCGGCGCCATCGAAACAGCAAATGTTGGCCGCAAAGGTGGAAAGGATATCGCGAACCGGAGCGATATCGTTCTCGGTAGCGCCCACGATAGCCGTAAGCGTGCCGGCGATAGCGCCCGAATCTCCGCCGGTGACGGGGCAGTCAAACGCCATGCGCCCAGAAACCTGGGCGGCCTCGGCAATGTCACGGGCGAGCTCGGGCGAGCTCGTGGTGAGGTCGATCAAAACCGCGCCCGGCTTGGTGCACGCGAGCAGGCCGTCGCCCGCCAGGTAGAGCTCCTCGACCTCGGAGGGATAGCCCACCATGGTAAAGACGACATCGGCGTTAGCCACGGCATCGGCCGGCGTATCGGCCCAGACGGCACCACGCTCGATAAGCGTGGCAGCCTTGGACTTGGTGCGGTTGTTGACCGTGACGGGATAGCCGGCGTCCAGGATGTGGCCGGCGATGGGGGCACCCATGATTCCGGTGCCGATAAATGCGACAGAGAGCTTGTTTGCCATGAAACCTTTCCTTTTGGGTTGGGTGTTGTTACCAGGTTGAATACTCGGTGCCAGCGTTTGGGCTGTGAGTCGAGGGCGATTACGGGCGCAGCGCTTGCCTACTGACCGCGCACGCGGCGGGCGATGCGGTCGGAAAGCGACGCCTTGTCGGCGCGGTTCTTACCCCAAAACGCGCAGGCCACCATGCCGGGGCCCACGTGCGAGCCGATGGTGGGACCCACGGAGCTGCGAATGATCGTGACGTCGGCGCAACCCTCCTCCTTGCGGATGGCAGCTTCGAGCCAGTCGCCGTCCTTCTCGGCATCGGCCGTCATGATTGCGATGGGCATAGTGCGGTCGGGCACGTAGTTCTCGCGGAACGACTTGAGAATGGACTTGAGCGCCTTCTTGCGGCCGCGGTTGACGCCGATCAGCGACAGCGAGCCGGCAAGGTCGTAGGAGAGCTCGGGCTTGACATCGAGCTTTGCCGTGAGCTGCGCCGCCGCGGGCGGAATGCGGCCGCCGGCAGCCAGTGCGTCGAAGCTCTCGAGCGTAAAGTAGCCGTGGACGTAGGTCTTTGCCTCGTTTGCCCAATCGACCAGCTGCTTGGCGGTCAGTCCCGCCGAACGCTGGCGCACGGCCTCGAGCGCCAAGAGCGCGCCGGTCGCGCAGGGCAGAGCGTTGTCGACCACGTACAGCTCAAAATCGGGATACTCGGCGCGCACGGCGTCCGCCGCCTGGCACGCGGAGTTGTAGCTCGACGACAGCGCCGAGGTGAAGCACAGGTAGACCGTGGGCGTGCCCTCTTTGGCGCACTCGGTAAAGAACTCGATATAGCGACCGAGCGACACAGCCGAGGTGGACACGCGGGCACCGGCGCGCATGCGGTCGTAAAACTCCTTGGGTGTGATGCTCGACCAGATGTCATCCGTGCGCTCCTCGCCATCGATAATGAAGGGGAAACCCAGGATATCGACATCGAGGTTCGCGGCGACCTCGGGGCTAAAGTCGCAGCAGGTATCGACGACGATGCGGCAACGGTCCGAATGACCGGCGGATGCGGCCTTGTCCATCAAAGCGACTCCTTACGTAAAAAGGCGGCCACCCGCATGGGATGGCCGCCAACCGTTAACTCATGCAAGTTAACGTATTTTACTCGTCAAGTGTTTCGATGCGGGGCTTGATGATGCCATATCCACCATTCTTACGGTGATACACCACATTGATAAGGCCGGTCGTCGCGTTCTCGAACACGTAGAAGTCGTGACCGAGCAGATCGGTCTGCACCAGCGCCTGCTCCTCAGTCATCGGGGTGACGTCGATAACCTTCTCGCGGACGAGCAGGTCGTCCTCCTCCTCGGGCAGCAGCAGGTCGGCCAGATCCTCGACGCGCTCGACCGGTGCGACATCCGCGGCGCTGGCACCGCCCTGGCGGTTGTCCACGACCTTGGTCTTGAACTTGCGCAGCTGACGAGTAACCTTATCGGCGGAGAGATCGATGGCGGCATACATATCTGCGCCGTGCTCGGCAACGCGAATCACAGAGCCGCGGGCACGAACCGTGACCTCGACGATTGCCGGGTTGGGGTTCGAGGGGTTCTTCTCATAACGAAGCACGACGTCGACTGTCATGGGCTCGATGTCGAAAACCTTGAGCGCCTCGCCGATCTTCTCATCCACATGCGCACGCAGAGCATCGGTTACCGTCGTCTTGCGTCCAGAAACCTTGATATCCATACGTGGCTCCAATCTGCCTCGGGGACTTACTGTACTGGCTATGTACCCATTGCCGTGCATTTAATCACGCGGATTCCCAAAGACCCGAATAACGATTGCTTGATACCGCATACCGAAGTCTCGCACTTTTCTGCGACAAAGTGCGCTATAGGAGGGAGCTGGCGGCTTTATATTTGGTCCCAAAAATTGGCTTTGACCTGCTGGTTTTATAGGGATGAAAAAGCCGGGCTCCCCTATTGGAGAAGCCCGGCAGTGCGTGTTGAAACCGTGAAGAGGTGTCCTTTCCAACGTATAGGAGACACCACCCCTAGCAATAACTAGCTATTGAGTTTGTTAATGTCGTCGTCGGTGATGGCGCCTTCCTGGCTGGACGATTTGTCCTCGGAGGATGCGGTCTCATTGTTGGAATCGGAGGACTCGCTGCCGGAGGACGTGGTCTCACTGGACTCAGAGTCGCCCGGTTGCACGTTAGCGCCCGAAACCGTCTTAGTGGTGAGGTCGTAGGGCGTCCTGCCATACCAGACGCAGTGGACTGCCTCGAGCGTACCGTCGACCGTGATGCCGTCGAGGGCATCGCTCACGGCACGGCACAGTTCGTCATTGGACGAGAGGCCCGCAACACCAAGCGTCGAGGGCGCCTCGAGCGCACCGACATAGGAGACCTCGCTCATCAGGCGTGCAAGATAGCCGCCGGCTGTGGAGTCGCAGATCACATAGTCGACCTCGCCGGACTCGAGCGCCTCAAAGCACTCGTTGATGTTGGAGTAGGTCTTTTGGTTGGCGGTGATGCTCTGCTTAGCAAGCGCCTCCTGCGAGGCCGAGGACATCTGGACACCCAGAGTAGATGTGTTAAGGGTATCGGTGGAAACGCTTAGCGACCCACCATCGCTGGTTTTTCCGAACACGGAAGCGGCATCGTACAGGCAGGTGCCGAGCGAGCTAACGTCCCCGTCCGTGGAGTTGATCTCGCCGATAAAGATATCAGCCTTTTTGTCGCCGAGCGCGGAACCTGCCGAGGACGCATCGACAAAGGCGACCTTAAGGCCCATGCGGCTTGCGAGGGCGCGGGCGGCGTCAACTGCGTAGCCCGTGAGGTTGCCATCGGCGCCTTGCATGGCCTGCGGCGCATCGGAAGTATCGAGAGCGACCGTCAGGGTTCCGGGAGTGACCAGGGCATCGTCCGACACCGCCGGCGTGACGGTCTCGTACTCGATCTGGTCGATCGTGGGAGTCGTGAACGTAGACAGCGGGTTGAACGCGCATCCGCTCAGGCCCAAAACGGCAATGACCGCTGCGGTCCCAGCACCTAACCGAGCCGCGTGCATCAAGCTGCCCCTCACCATGTCCACTACCCTGCCTTCTGTGTCGTATACGATCCGTGCGTTGCGCGGAATATCAGATTGTTCCCACCAGCTGACCTGGTATTTGACCCCACACTTGCGCACCGGGGTGTTTGCTCGGGAGGCCGCAGCCACCTTCACGACTGACCCGCTCGCCCGCGAGGCGGTATTGCCCCAAAGAAAGTAGAACGGACGGTGCGGCTTACATCTAGGACGCGCCATGATCGCGCCGCGCGCACGCGGTCGCTTACGTGGATCCCTTTGACCGCGTCTGTCTTGGACTAGGACGGGCATTTCGTCCGTCCGCAACCACAGCCTGGTAGGAACGAAGCGCATTATAGCTAAGTTCAAGCTAAAGTTTAAGGTTAGGGGCGTCATTCGCATCGCGAGTACAGATTTCGCAGGTCGGAGCGGGCTATTCGTGCCCCCATGAAGCCCGGAGCTCCCCCACGGGGAGCTCCGGGGCACCCGTCTCAGGGTGCCGTGTGCAAAAAACGGCAAATATGAGTACTGTCACCAATTTAGTAGCAGCGTATTACCGCCTCACGAGCCCTTTTTGAGTTCCGCACAGCCTGCTTGGCGCCAAGATATTCCACATTCGTTTATTATCTCTTCGCTGAATCCAGATTTTCGGCCCAAGTTTCTTTGTTTTTGCTGTCACTAATCTAGTAACAGTACTCATATTTGCCGTTTTTTGCACAGAGCATATAAACAGACCCCCTATAAAGCCATAGTTTTACGCTGGCTTGAGCCCAAAGCACGCTCGGAGCGTATTCAGCAGAGCATCTTGCCTCTTTCGACGAGCCTCCACGCGATTCTGATATCGCTTACCCATACGCTGGTGGATGCGCCATGCGAGCGCTTCCATCGCTTCCATGTCGCAGAGCATTTCGTTGTTGACCGTCGCGACCTCGATTCCCATAGTAATCAAGCCCGTGTTGCGCTTTTCATCATGGATACGTCCCCTCCGAGAGGAATGACCCAGCTCACCGTTGTATTCCAGGTCAAACTGGGCTGCTTCTTGATACGCATCGCAAACTGCATGGGACATCCCCGAGATTGCCTGCGCACGGTCATCGAACTCGATCTTGTAGTCGGTCTTAAAAGGTCCGCAGGCAAACCCGCCATAGGAAAACGGAAGCGAAAACAGGGCGAGCATGATGCACTCCATGGGTGAGCGCAGGTTTTCCGAAAGATAGGGACACAGACGCTGCAGCTGCTTGGCTGCGTTCCCCTTGCATACCGCGAGGTAATCTGCCAGACGATCGGGCGTCAGCACCGGCTCAACCTCAAAGTAGCCCACATCTGCTGGCTGGTCCTTGTCCTTTGCAAGTTTATTCGTAACAGGCGAGGTGTAGGGAGGCAGATACTTCCCGCGGTCACTCAGCGAAATCTTAGAGCACAGCTCCTGAGCCAGGGCAAATGCCTGGATGCAGCCGACCTCGCGTGCGACGGCTACGCAAAGGGCCTCGGGAGATAGACTGTATACACCCGGCTCCACCTCTAGAATCGAGCCGACAGGCAACCCGGAACACACGGACCAGCCCACGCCAGGCACGCGGCGGCGCTGCGCCGCAGATCCCACCAGTAAGCAAAGATCTTCTTGCACCTCGCCACTTGCGGCCCCAATCCGCACCAAGTCGGGAAGATAGATGTCCTCGGTCGAGGGCGACGATGTGCACAGCACACGGCGCTCTTCATCAGGATCGAGGTCCCTCCAGCTTATGTAGCCCATCTGCCGGCGCTCGGAGCGCATCATGCGTAGCGCCGAGGCGCCTGTTAGGATTACGGAAGCCGCTAGCTGTTCGCTTGTCGGCTCGTTGCGCCGCTCAATCTTCACTGCCACAAAACCACCCCTACCAAACGCGTGCGATAGCGAGACCATCGACTGCCGCGGCGCCGGCACGCTTGAGCTCCGCCGAGGCCGCTGCCATGGTCGCGCCCGTGGTAATGACATCGTCGACGAGCAGCAGGCGGCGGCCGCGCACATCCTCGACCGTCTCGTACATACCCCGAGCGTGTTCCCGGCGCTCATCGCGACCGAGCTCGCGCTGGTCACCATGGCCGTACTTAACGAGGGCGTCGAGCAGCGGCACGCCCGAAAGATCGCAAAACGAACGCGCGATTGCTTCCATATGGTCGAACCCACGCCGCCGAAACGCCGCCGCAGTCGCGGGCACAAATACCACCGCGTCGGCGCCGGACAGCACACCGCCTAAGCGATCGGGGGCTGCCGCCTGGGCATGCAAGGCAGTGTCGTAGAGTAGCTCCGCCAGATACGGTGCCAGGCGGCGCTCGCCCGCATCCTTGTACGCCCTGATGATGCGCGGCAGCGGATGTGCGTAGACGGCACACGCCAGGCAGCGATCGAGCGCCTCGGCCATTGCCGAAGACGTGCCCTCGACCGAACACTCGGTGCACAGCAAATCCCCAAACGGGGCGCCACATCGGATGCAGCTATGGCACGGATCGATGAGCGCGAGCGATGCCAGACAATCCTGGCAGATCAACGCACCGGAACGCTCGCAGCCAGCGCATCGCGTGGGCGACAACGCCTCGAGCGCCTCGTACGTCGCGCGCTCGGCAAACGGTAGCAATTCGTCCGCAAACGGTAGGACGCCTGCCCCCTGCAAGCGAGTCAATACGTTCAGATGTCTCTTCATGACACAACCCTCCCTACGCGAAGGCGAAGGGAGGGTTGTCGGTGTAGAGCCATGATACCCAAAGGTGCTGGGGTCAGGCGGGTTACATCCGCTTACGGACGTTATTCGCCGGCGGGCGGTTGTGGTGCGGACGAAGACGGGGTCGAGCCCTCGCCACCATCCTGGCGCGGCTTGCGGGAACGGCGACGGCGACGGCGCTTTTGACCCTGGTCGGCCGAGCCCTCGCCACCGCGATCCTCGCGCGGCTCGCGCTCGTCGCGAGCGGCGCCACGCGAAGCCTTGGCAGCCGCTCCCCCGCCATCTCCGGGACGACGGCGCGTGACCTTGACCTCGCCATCCGAGACCTGATCGGCCACGGAGGGCACTGAGGGCTTCTGTTGCGCGCCCGAGGAATGGCGACGGCGCGGACGCGGCGCGCGCTCCTCCTCGCCACGTGACTTGCCGCCCTTGTCGGCAGGCGCATCGGAGACCGAGGGGCCCTTGGAAGCGGCACCAGCCTCGCGAGCAGCTGCGGCGCGGAAGGCGTCCTCGCGCTCCTCGCTCGACAGATGACGGCGACGACGGCGTGTGGGGTTCATGCCACCGCCGCGATTCTGCTGCTGGGGCTGCTGAGCCTCGCGCTCGCGGGAAGCGTTCTTGCCTGCGGGAGCGACCTCGCCGGCATCGCCCGAACCCGAGCGTTTGCGACGACGACGGCCACCGGCGGCCTCCTCGGCCTCGGGTGCCTCAACCTTACCACGGCCCTTTCCGCGGCCACGGCCCTCGCCCTGCCCCTGACCGGCGCGGGCATCGGATTCGACATCGCGACGACGGCGCTTGGGCATCGACGTGCCGGCCAGACGGTCGGCACTCGACAGGCCATCGCCCACGTCGACGCCATTCTCGCGATCGAGCTCCATGAGCGCCAGGCGCATCTCGGGCGACTCGATGCGCTCGAGCACATCACGCGTCACGCAGTCGGGGCGGCAGTTGCAGCCCTGCTCGGCGGCCTTCTTTTTGCAGCCCTCCGAGCACGTCATATCGGCCAGGTTGACCTTAAAGACTTTGCCGTTCTCCAGACGCAGCACCAGCTGCTCACGCGGCGTGTCATATTCCTGGATACGCGCCTTGCCGAGCGGCGTATCGATGAGCGTCTTCTTTTTGGGCGCACGGCTCTTAAAGTCCTTGTAGGCCTCGAACTCGTAGCGCAGGCAGCACATCAGACGACCGCACACGCCGCTGATCTTGGAGGAATTGAGCGGCAGGTCTTGCTCTTTTGCCATGCGAATCGAGACGGGCTCAAACTGTCCGCCAAAGCGCGTACAGCAGAGCTCCTGTCCGCACTGGGCATAGCCGCCCACCAGGCGGGTCTCGTCACGCACGCCGATCTGGCGCATATCGACGCGAATGTGCAGCGTCGAGGACAGGTCCTTGACGAGCTGGCGAAAATCGACGCGCTCCTCGGCTGCAAAGTAGAACACGGCCTTCTCGCCGCCAAACAGGTACTCGACGCCCACCGGCTTCATCTCGAGGTCGAGCTCCTTGACCAGGCGGCGGAAGTCGACCATGGCCTCGTCGCCCTGGATGGCCAGGTCATCGGCAAGCTGCAGGTCGATGTCGCTCGCCACGCGCAGCACGGGCTTGAGCGGCTGACCGATCTCGTCCTGCGGCACCTCGAAGGGATCGGCCGTGACCAGGCCGATCTCGGTTCCGCGCTCGGTGGAGCAAATGGCATAATCGGCCTCGAGGATATCCAGATCCTGCGGATCAAACCACAGGTCGCGCGAGGCGTAGGTAAACTTAACGGGTACGACTAACGGCATTTCAGTGCCTTCCTGATATCGAACAGCATGACCTCGATGGCCAGCTGGGGAGTAACGTTTCTGGCGATGTTGCGCTCGGCGGTCGCGACTGCCTCGAGCGCCCGCGTGGCACCCGCAACATTGGTCGCGGCGGCAAGCCGACCGATCGTGTCGCGCACGTCTTCGTTCACCACGTCGGCCGCCTCGTCCTGAAGCGTCAGCAGCACGTCGCGCATGAGCGTCCGCGCGCTCGCCAGCGCTTCCATGATACCCGAACGCTCGCGCGCGTTGAGTTCGCGCTTGTTGCGGTCCTCAAGCTGCTTCAATGCTCCACGCGACAGGTAGTCGGCGTTTTGCTCGAGCACCTTTTCCTGCGTGGACTTGACCTCGGCGAGCGGCGCCTTAACGGCGACGATGAGTGACTTGGCGCGGCTGAGTACGTCGGCCTCGTCGGCGGCGATAAGCGAATCGATGGCACGAACCATCTGACGGCGGGCGTCCTGGCGCTCGGCGCTCTTGAGGAACTCGATACCACGCGTGGGGCTTCCCGCTACGGCGACGGCCATGCGGCAACGCGCGGGGTCCTGACCGGTGACGCGGCTCACGGCCTGCGCGGCGACGGCAGGCGATACCAGCCGAAACGGCACGCACTGGCAGCGGCTCACGATGGTGGGCAACATCACGTCTGCCGAGGTGCCCAGCATGATAAACATAACGCCCTCGGGCGGCTCCTCGAGTGTTTTGAGCAGTGCGTTGGCGGTGTTGGCGCGCAGTTGCTCGGCACGGTCGATGATGTAGACCTTGGCCTTGGCACGGATGGGCGCCAGCGGCACGTCGTCGAGCAGCTCGCGGGTCTGGGCGATGAGGTAGCCCGTGGCGCTCTCGGGCGTGTAATAGTGCACGTCGGGGTGCGTATGGCGGGCGACGCGCACGCAGCTATCGCATGAGCCGCAGCCATCCTGATCGCACAGGAAGGCTTGGGCGAGCGCCCACGCGGCGTCGAGCTTGCCCGCGCCGGGCGCGCCCAAAAACAGGTAGGCGTGCGATGCGCGACCGCTGGCGACGGCATTGGTCAAAAAGTCGCGCACGCGCTCTTGGGTGTCGAGCTTGGCCAGCAGGCTTGCCTGAGCGGGGGCCATGTTACTCGGCCTCCTGGGCAAGCGCGGCGGTGACGGCATCCTGGGCAAGCGCGGCGGTGACGGCATCCTGGGAAATGTCGAGGCCGTAGGCGCGAACCTGCTCGACCGTCTTCTCGAAGACTTCCTCGATGGTCGCGGTCGCGTCGATGAGCTTTACGCGGTTTGGTTCCTCGGCGGCAATGGCGCAAAATCCCTGGTAGACGCGCTCTTGGAAGGCCATGCCCTTGGCCTCCATGCGGTCGGCCGCACCGCGGTCGGCCATGCGCAGCGCCGCCTGCTCGGGCGTGATGTGATAGACGAGCGTGAGCGCCGGGTGCGTGCCCGCGACGGCCAGGTTGTTGGCATCGCGCACCATCTGGCGATCGAGGCCATCGGCAAACGCCTGGTAGCAGGTCGTGGAATCGTAGAAGCGATCGCACAGGACCACCTTACCGACAGCAAGGGCGGGCACGATAACCTCATGCACTAGCTGGGCACGGGCGGCCTCATACAGCAGCAGCTCGCAAGTGTCGCCCATCGCCGTATTGGCGGGGTCGAGCAGCAGGGCGCGGATCTTTTCGCTGATGGCGGTACCGCCCGGCTCGCGCAGGCTCACAACCTGGTAGCCAGCGAGTTCAAGAGCGCGGGCAAGCAGGCGCGCCTGCGTGGACTTGCCGGCGCCATCGACGCCCTCGAGCGTGATAAAGCTATGTTGAGCGGGCTCAAAAGCCATGGGCGCAGCCCCTTCCTACAAGGCGCGTAAATGCGATTTATAGCAACCAAGCAATGATACCCCAGTGCTCGGTGCGTCCCCAATGGCTAAAGGTGCCTTTCCAAAGTTGCGGTGAAATAGGGACTGATTGAAGCTCTGAGACCGCCAACAGTTCCTATTTCACCGCAACTTATGATGGGGAATTTTGGACGCTGGGTATAATCGTCGTATTGCATTGAAATGTGGCGAAAGGAGTGGCAATGTCTCGGTATTGCGCCTCGTGCGGCAAACTTCTTGCAGATAATGCCAAGTTCTGCACCTCGTGCGGTGCACCCGTTGAGCAAACAACCGCAAGCGATAGCCAGCCCGCTTTTGAGCAGACCGGTTCCCTCGATACGCCGCAAGCCAAGGCGGACGACCCCCTCGCCTATCGCCCCGACCCCGCCGCAGGCCCCGCGGCCGTCGAGACCACGCAGCGCATACCCGTCGCGAGCGGCTCGCCCCAACAGCAGCCGGCTCCCGCATACGCGCCCGCTTCGCCACAGACCCCCGCTCCCAAAAAGAGCGGCATCGGGCCGCTTATCGCCGTTATCGTTGTGCTGGTGGCGATCATCATCGCCCTGGTCGTTTTCTTTGTGATCAAGCCTTTCGACAACGCCGCCACGCAGACGACTGCCGAGGTAGCTAAGCTGCACCATGACGTCGACGACGATGACCTAAAGCCTCTCGGCGATCCCAACAGCCTGTACGACGATGATGACGATGACGATGACGACGAGGATGGCGGCGAAGCAACGCTCTCCGAGCAGAATCTCTACCGCCGACTGAGCGAATACTACGACCTGCTCGAAGACCTCGACAACTACGTCCGTGGCTGCGCGCAGAACTTCAACGGCAGTTATCTGGAAGAGGATCGAACCGCCCGTCAAAATCTCGCCGACGTCGCCGAGCGCACGGAGGACACCATCGAGCAGTATTACGACATCGTCGAGGACCTAGACGTTCCGACGAGCTCCAAGAACTACAGCTCCTGGAAGGACATCATCGCCCTGTACGACGACCTGGATCACCGCATTGACGCAATCTGTGATGCCTGGGAGATCAGCCTGAAATACGCCAAGCCTGCGGACCACAAGAATGAGATCGTGGCGCCGCTGTCGCGCGACAACGTGGCGGGCACCAATGACAATAAGTACCGCCTAGACTTTGAGGAGCGCTATCCCGGCGCCAAGCCTGTCGAGGTGAAGTAATCCCAACAACTGATCAAAACTTGCGGTGAAATAGGGATTGATTAGGCCTTTTGCCAGCAAAAACAGTCCCTATTTCACCGCAACTTAGAAGTGGGGCCGGGTGCGCATTTGCATTTGCGCGCCCGGCCCCGCCTTGTCTATATGTGCTCGGTTACTTGTCGGCGGCTGCTTTCTTGGTAGTCGACTTCTTCGCGGTCGTCTTCTTGGCGGCAGTTGCTTTCTTAGCCGTCGTCTTCTTGGCCGCCGTCGTCTTCTTGGCCGTGCTCGCCTTGGTCGTAGTCTTGCGGCCGCGGGCCGGCTTCTTCTCCTTGGTCGGACAGTCCATGTTGACGCAGATACGCCACGGGCCGCGCGCCGTGTTGACCACCACGATGGGGGCGCCGCACTCGGGGCAGGTCTCACCCGTCGCCTCGAGCTTACCGCGCGCCGGTAGAGGATAGCTCACGCCGCAATCGTCATAGTTGGTGCAGCGGATAAAGCGCTTGCCGCTCTTCTCGCTCTTGTGCGCGATCAGGTCGCCATGGCGTCCGGCCTCGGCACACACCTTGCACTCGCCCACCTTAAGGTCGGGCTCGTAGTTGGTGGGGCATGTGGGGTTCACGCAAATCTCGAAGGCCTTCTGGCGGAACGGCTGACACTTAATGCGCGGCGCACCGCACTCGGGACACACGGCGGCCTCGCCCTCGAGCGGGCTCACCTTGACGCCACTCGGCACCGGATAGGTCACGTCGCAGTCGGGCCATCCCATGCAGCCGATAAAGCTGCCGCGGGTCTTGGCGCTCGTCTTCATAACCAGGTCCTTGCCGCACTTGGGACAGGCGCCCACGCGTGCATCGGCCGTGACGGCGTCGCTGATGGCGTCGCCCAGCTCCTGCGTATGCTTGAGCAGCTCGTCGAGCACGCCGGCCAGCAGTGCGCGCGAGTGCGTCACGACATGCTCTTCGGTGTCCTCGCCGCGCTCGACGCGGGTCATGTCGCCGTCGAGCTCGCTGGTCATATCGGGGCTCGTGATGCGCGGGGCAAACTGCGTCAGCGCATCGATGATGGCGATGCCCAGCTGACTCGGCTCCACGGGATCGTTTTTGAGGTAGCGCACGGCGTACAGGCGCTCGATGATGCTCGCGCGCGTGGACTTGGTGCCCAGGCCGCGCTTTTCCATCTCCTGCACGAGCTTGCCCTGGCTGTAGCGCGCGGGCGGCTCGGTCTGCTTGGCCTCGAGCTTAATGTCGAACACGTCGACCGTATCGCCCTGCTCCAGCGGCGGCATCTGCTCGTCGCGCTTGAGTCCGTACGGGTACGCCTCGCGGAAACCCGGGGTCACGAGCACATCGCCCGAAGCCACGAACGACTCGCCGTTCACGTCGAGCTCGAGCTTAGTGTTTTCGATGGTCGCGGGACCCATAAGCGTCGCTAGGAAGCGGCGGGCGATGAGGTCGTAGAGCTTGCGCTGGCCGCCGTCGAGCGTGGACGGATCGCCCTCGCCCGTGGGATAGATAGGCGGGTGGTCGGTGGTCTCGACCTTGCCGCGCGTGGGCTTCATGGGGCCGGCGAGGACCTTTTTGCACACGGGCGCCAGCGACGGGTTGATCTTTGCAAGGTCACTCACCACAGCGCCCAGATCGAGCGTCGCGGGGTATACGGTATTGTCGACACGCGGGTAGCTGATGAGGCCCGCCATGTAGAGGGACTCGGCGATGCGCATGGTACGCGCAGGCGAGATACCCTCGGCTGCGGCGGCAGCCTGCAGCGAGGTGGTCGCAAACGGCGTGGGCGGCTGCTGCTTGCGCGAGCGCTTGGTCACCGCGGCGACGGTTGCCGTCTTGGCACCGTCAACGTGACCGTACGCCGTCTCAGCAGCATCCTTGTCGGTAAAGCGCGCCGTCTTGTGCGCGATCTTAAAGCGATCGTCCTCGGCAGCGCCTTGCGCGGCGCCCATGCCGCGAATCTGCCAATAGTCCTCGGGCACAAACGCCATGCGCTCGCGTTCGCGCTCGACCACCAGGGCAAGCGTCGGCGTCTGCACGCGGCCGGCGGAACGCACGTTGCCAAAGCCGCCAAACTTGGCGAGCGTCAGGTAGCGCGTGAGCACCGCACCCCAAATGAGGTCGATGTGCTGACGGCTCTCGCCGGCGTCGGCCAGGTTCTGGTCGAGCGAGACAAGGTTATCGAAGGCCTGCGTGATCTCGGCCTTGGTAAACGAAGAATACTGGGCGCGGGCAACCGGCAAGTCCGGCGCAACCTCGCGCACCTTGTTGAGGGCGTCCGAACCGATCAGCTCGCCCTCGCGATCGAAGTCCGTAGCGATGATGACGCTGTCGGACTTCTTGGCAAGGTTCTTGAGCGAGCGAATGAGCTCTTTCTCGGCCGGCAGCTTAATGACGGGTGCCCAGGTGAGATAGGGCAGACTCTCGAGCTTCCAGCCCTTGATGGAGATGCCATCGGCAAGGAACGGCTTACGCTTGGTGTCGTAAGGCGGACGAGCCAGGCCATCGGGCATGTCGGCCGGCAGCATCTCGCCGTCCTCGGTAACCGAATACCAGCCCAGCTTTTTATCAAACAGCACGCTGTCGCAAAAATCGGGCGCAAGGATGTGACCGGCCAGGCCGATGGTCACGCACTCCTCGCCCTTCCACTCAAAACGGTAGATTGCGGTGTTGTACACCTTGTCCTTTTTGGGCTTACCCGTGGACAGCCGCTCGGCAATCTGACGCGCGGCGTCATTTTTCTCGGCGATGATGAGCTTCAAAAGAGGCTCCTATCTCGTGTCTCTGCGGCTACGCCCGCCCGTATGGCGGCCGATTTACGCCCTTGCTTGCTCGATCTGCCCGATGAGCCAATCGCACCAGGCATCCATGCCCTCGCCCTTGCGCGCGCTCACGGCAAACCGCGGCGCCTGCGGATTGAGGTCGTCGAGTGTCTTAGTATACCTATCCATGTCAAAATCGAAAGCCGGGGCCACGTCTACCTTGTTGAGCAGCTGTGCGCCGGCGTGCTGGAAGATGCCCGGGTACTTGACGGGCTTGTCGTCGCCCTCGGGCACCGAGAGAATCATGATGGACAGGTTCTCACCCAGGTCAAAGTCGACCGGGCAGACCAGGTTGCCCACGTTTTCGATAAAGATGACGTCGATGTTCTCCAGACCGACGGCTTGGTCGAAGGCGTCGACGGCCTCCATGATCATGTTGCCCTCGAGGTGGCACAGGCCGCCCGTGTTGATCTGGATGGCGGGCATGCCGGCTTCCTTCATGGTGATTGCGTCGACATCCGAGGCGATATCGCCCTCGATGACGGCACAACGCAGGCCAGCCTTGTCGCGCAGGCGCTCGTTGGTGCCCAGGATCGTGGTGGTCTTGCCCGAACCGGGGCTCGACAGCACATTGATCACATAGGTATTTGTCTCATTAAATCGCTGACGCAGCTGATCTGCCAGGCGCTCGTTGCGCGACAGAATCGGCGACGCGATATCAATCGTTTTCTCGGCCATACTTAGCGCTCCTTACTTTGGCCCCTTTATACCCCATCACTAGATGGCTAGCGGGCTAATCGTCGGGGGTTTCGATTTCGATACTCGCGATATCGAGCTCGCGGCCGTGCAGTAGGCGCACGTTGGCACCACCACACTGGGGACAGCGACAGTGGAAGCGATCGTGGTCGAAGACCTCGCCGCAGTCCAGGCATTCACTTTGTGGGTGAATCTCCTCAACCGCAAGCTCGCAGCCTCGCGTGAGCGGGTCCTCGTCACGAAATGTCTCCCACGCAAAGTCGAGCGCCTCGCGCACGACCTCGGTCATATCCCCGATACGCAGCGTTACCAAAACGGCGCGCGAGGCCCCCGCCCCACGCGCCGCGCGAATCACTGTATCGAGTATGCCGTTGACAATGCCAACCTCATGCATACCGATTTACTCCTCGCTGTCCTCTTCGTCGTCCGAAAACAGGTCCAGACGGCTCACAAACAAGCCCTCCTTGCCCTCGCGCGCGGTAATGACCACGCGGGCGATGGCGAGCGAAATCTCGTAGAGCGAGAGCAGGGCGCCGTACATGAGGCCCAGCGTAACGGGCGAGCCGTCGGGCGTAATCACAGCCGAGCCCACAAGCAGGCCAACGTATACATAACGCCAGGCACTGCGGAAAGCAGCGTAGGACACGATGTGGAAGACGGACAAGTAGAAGATGATGAGCGGTAGCTCAAACGCCACGCCAAAGCCGATCATAAAGAGCAGCTCCATGTTGACGTAATTCTCCAGATCGGGCAGCGCCGTAGCGACGGCCGAAGTCTCGCCGATGAGCCACTCAAAGCCCGCAGGGATGATGATGAAGTAGCAAAAGATGGCACCCAGGAAGAACAGCACCGTCGAGGCGAGCACCGTGGGCACGACCCATTTGCGCTCGTTGGGGCGAAGCGCCGGCAGGAAAAATGCCAGAATCTGCCAGATGATCATGGGTGTGCACATGACCACGGCCATCTTGATGGCCAGCGAGAAGCGCAGGCCAAAGCCGCCGAGCGTGGTGGTGATGTAGAACTTACCGTCCGGCACAAAGGAGCGGATGGGGTCTTCCAGGATGTCGAGCACCACGGGCGTGGCGAAATACAGCACGATGGCGGCGGCAAACACCGACACGACCACGATAGTCAGGCGGCGACGGAGCTCTCCCAGGTGATCGAAGAGCGGCATGCGCGCAGGTCCGATAGGCATTACTCATCGCCTCCCTTCGAGGCGTCGGCGGCAGCGGCGTCGTCCTCGGCCTCGAGCTCGCGGGCGAGCTGGTCGACGACGGCCTTGCGCTTGCGGGGACGACGGGCGTAGAGGTCGGCCGTCGTGGGCTCTACCGGCTCGGGCTCGGGCTCTGCAGCAGGCTCGGGCTCGACGACAAGCTCGGCGGCAGCGGCAGACTCGGCACCCTCGGCCTCGGACTCCTCAGCAGCACCCTCGCCCTCGGTGGCACCCTCGCTCGCAGCCTTCTCGGCGGCAAGGCGGGCACGGCGCTCGGCAAAGGTCTCCTTCTTTGCGGGCGCGGCCGTCTCGACGGCATCATCGTCCGCATCGGAATCGTCATCGACGGCAGCCTTCTTGGGCTTGACCGGAGCCGAAGCAGCCTCGCTTACCGGATCGATGATCTCGGACTGAACAACGGCCGTCATCTTTTCCTGCGTCTCGCGGAACTGACGGATGGCACGGCCGATCGTGCGGCCCATCTGCGGGAGCTTATCCGGGCCAAACAGCAAAAAGCCGAAGACCACGATGATTGCCAGCTCACCCTCTCCAATACCAAACACACATACCTCCAAGGCTCGATGTGAGTCGAGCCCGCACCGCGCCATTCGGCCGGAACTCGTCTATTCATTCGGTCAAGTATAGCGCCCGGACGCCAAAACGTCCGAGCGCATCACAAACATATGCCAAACGGCACGCCCTTTTGGGGGCAAAGATTATGCCGCCGTGATCGAAATCTCCTGGTCGACGCCCAGCAGCTGAACCACGCGCATCACCTGGGGCTGCACATTAGTGCAGCTAAAGCGCTTACCGTGGTCGACCGCGTGGTGCGCGGCGCCCACGAGCACGCCAATGCCCGTCGAATCGATGTAGCTCACCTGGGCAAAATCGAGCTCAACGGCCTCAGTGGGCTGCTCGAGCGCCAGGTCGATAGCATTGCGCAGGCTATCGGCGTTAGAGATATCGATCTCGCCGGTTACCTTAATGGTGTAGATCTCCGGCGTGGGGTTGGTGGAAATACCCAAATCCATGTATACGCTCCTTTACGTATCGAAAGTGCGGATAGTACTGGGCGCGGACTTGCGGGGCCCTAGGCGTTAGGCGCGCTCGGCACGAGCAAGCTCGGCAGCGACAAGCTTAACGGCCAGCACCAGCACGTCGAGCGCGGCCTCCAGGTCCTCGACCGTGGGATAGCTCGGCGCAATACGGATGTTGATATCGCGCGGATCCTTGCCATAGGGCCAGGTGGCACCGGCCGGCGTGAGCTTGACGCCCAGGTCGGCGCAAAGCGCGGCGACCTTCTGGGCCGAGCCCTCGGGACCATCGAAGCTTACAAAGTAGCCGCCGCGGGGGTGCGTCCAGGTGGCACAGCCCGTATCGCCCAGGCCCTCGGTGAGCTTGCGCTCAACGGCCTCAAAGCGCGGACGCAGGAACTCGGCATGCTTTTTCATGTGCTCCTTGACCGCCTCGATGGTGGGAAGGAAGCGCACGTGGCGCAGCTGGTTGAGCTTGTCGGCGCTGATAAGACCTGCCTTCAGGCGCTTGGAGAACTCGGCGATGACCGCGGGGCTCGCGCCGATGAAGCCGATGCCGGCGCCCGGGAAGGTAATCTTGGACGTCGAGGCAAAAGCCACCACGCGGTCCTCGGTGCCCGCCGCGCGAGCGAGGTCGAAGATATTGGCGAGCTCGTCGGTCTCGTCGTACAGGTCGTGCACGCAGTAGGCGTTGTCCCAGAAGATGCGGAAATCGGGCGCGGCCGTGGGCATCTCGACCAGGCGACGCACGGTGTCCTCGCTAAAGGTGATGCCCGTGGGGTTGGAATACTTGGGCACGCACCAGATGCCCTTGATGGAGTCGTCGGCGGCAACCAGACGCTCGGCCTCGTCCATGTCGGGGCCGTTGTCGGTCATCGCGACGGGGACATTCTCGATACCCAGGTCGGCGGTGATGCCAAAGTGACGGTCGTAGCCGGGAACAGGGCACAGGAACTTGACTTTCTTGCCGTCGTGCGCGGCCTCGTAAGCCTCCCAAGGCTCGCTGCCGCACGAACCGCAGCGCCAAAACATGCCGGCGATATCGTGCTCGATCAGAAGGCTCGACGAACCCAGTACGAGCGTCTGCTCGGCAGGGCAACCCAGGAACTCCCCCGCCAGCTTGCGTGCCGAGGGAATGCCCTCAAAGCAACCGTAGTTTGAGCAGTCGACGTTGCCGTCGTGCAGATCGGCATCGGCATTGAGGATATCGAGCATGGGTCGAGAGATGTCCACCTGGGAGGGCGACGGCTTGCCGCGGGCCATGTCGAGCGCCAGGCCCTTGGCCTTGACCTCGGCGACCTCGGCTTTGAGCGCCTCGATGGCGGCATCGAGTTCGGTGGTTTCCATCTTCTGGTAGATCGTCTGCATGGGTGCGACCTTTCGCGAAGCGGGACGTTACAGTTCGTCTAAGTATAGACCGCCACCGCCGCAACGGCATGAAGCCGTGATAGATTAAGTTCATCGCAATGAATTATGAATCGCCGCGCATGCCGGCGTGGGGCGCCCAAGGAGGCACTATGGAATACGGATCGTTCCAGGCCGAGGAATTCGGCGACCTGCAGCGCCTGGTCGACGGGCTGTTTTACGACCGCCGCGCCATCGACCGCCTGGATCTCATCGTACAGGCCGAGATCTTGGACCTGGCGCCCGATCTCATGGAAATCGTCAACCTGCTACCGCCCGGCTATTACGACCGCCAGTCACTTTGCGACCAGCTCAACTCCGCCTTGGCCGCCCACGGCTGGGGCGCCATCTACGGCACCGTGGAATAAGCCTCGAGGCCGGCGATTTGGCCCGTTTCCCGACCTTGGCGAGGCTTGTTTTAGGGCTTGTGGCCAAAAAAGGGCAAATATGAGTACTGTTACCCTTTTAGTAGCAGCGATTCTTGGTCGAAATCGGCAAAACTCGACTTGAAACTCCCCAATCACCGTCAGCTAGCGCCAAATTGGAAGTCGATGGTCACTCATTAACGTACAGTTCTTATAACTTTGTTCATTATTTTCCGCACCTAAAATGAAACGCCGTTTGTGACAGTACTCACAAACGGCGTTTTTTGACCACTGGCGTGTCTGGCAGGCGGCAAGCACCACCCGAATCCGCATTTTGAACGCGCCCGAATCGGTTCTGGAGCCGGTTTTCGCGCTCTTACTCGTCCTTGGGCGCGGGGTGTTTGCAGATCACACTCATGTAGATCATGCCAAGTACGGCCGCGGTGACAGAGCCGGCAAGAATAGCGGCCTTGGCGGCCAGAACCTCAAACTGGGCCGTCGGGAAGGCAAGGCCGCTGATGAGGATCGACATGGTAAAGCCGATACCGCCCAGAATGCCCACACCGGCAATCATGTGCCAGTTGACATTGCGCGGCAGCTCGGAGATCTTGAGCTTAACCAGGGCAAACGTCATGCCAAAGATACCGATCGGCTTGCCCAGCAGCATGCCAAAGTACACGCCGAGCGTCACCGGGTCGGTGAGTAGCGTGCTCATGTCCACGCCCACTAGGCGAACCTGTGCGTTCACGAACGCAAAGATCGGCAGAATCACAAAGTTGACCGGCGTGGAGATCAGACGCTCCATGCGGATGAGCGGCGGGGTCACGCGGTGCATGACGCGCTCGACCTTGGTGGTCGAGACGGTAAAGTCATGCTGGCCCAGGATGTGCGCCTCGTCGTCGTAGCGGTCATCGAGCAGCGGCAGGCACTCCCCCAACCAATCGGTAAGGCTGTCGAGCTTAACACCGCACTTGGCCGGGATGGTAAAGGCCAAGATGACGCCAGCAAGCGTGGCATGTACGCCGCTCTTGAACATGCAGAACCACAACAGCAGGCCCAGTACCGAATACGGGGCAAGGCGGTAATGCTGCGTCTTGTTGAGCCACACGAGCGCGCAGGTCACAAGCGCGGCGGCGCCCAACCAAAACGGATTGGGGCTCTGACCGTAGAAGATGGCGATGGCGGCGATGGAGATAAGGTCGTCGGCGATGGCGAGCGTCGAGAAGAACACGCGCACGCCGTTGGGCACGCGATTGCCCAAAAGCGACAGCACGCCCAGCGCAAAGGCAATATCGGTTGCCATGGGGATGGCCCAACCGTTGTGGGCGCCGGCATGGTTGAAGATCAGGTAGATGCAGGCGGGAACGACGACGCCGCCCACGGCCGCCAGCATGGGAAGCATGGCCTGACGTGGATTCTTGAGCTCGCCGACCGTCATCTCGTACTTAAGCTCAATGCCCACCAACAAAAAGAAAATCGCCATGAGGAAGTCGTTGACGAAAAGCTCAACGGTAAGACCGGCCGTAAGGTTGCCCAGACCCACATACAGCGGGGTCTCCAAAAAGTGATGGATAGCCTCGTAGGCATCGGTATTGGCGCAAATGACGGCGGCGATGGCGGCGAAGACCATGACGGCGGCGGAAATCGTGCCGTTCTCGGCGATGCGCTCCCAGATGTCGTGACGTTCAAAACGCTTGCGCTCACGAACGTTGAACAGCTGCTCAGTTGCTGCCATGGGCGGCTCCTTTCACGGGAAAGCTCCCGTCTTAAAAAAGCACGGCCCGCCCAAGTGGCGGCGCCGCGCTCTAACGTATTACGCTTGCATCTAGCCTACCCTGCACGACAAGCACGCAGGCGTGGCCGAAAAGCGGAACCACAGGTTGAACATTATTTGCTCAACGGCACGGGTACGCCTGTCCAAGAGACGACGCGGCGCCGTGCACAAAAAAACGACCGGAGCGCGGGACGTCCGCGATCCGGTCGTAGCATTTGGTCAACTAAACCTAGCAGGCGGCCATGATGGGGGCAGCGACCTGCTTCTTACGGGAGAGGACGCCCGGCATCCAGACGCCGTCGTGCTCGTCGGCAATGCCCAGGCCCTTCTGAGCAGCCTCGGTCTCGCCCTCGAGCAGGACCTGCGAGCCCTCCTCCATGATGTCGGTGATGCACAGGACAATGCCGTCGGCACCCTTCTCGGCGGCGTAGGCGCGCATGGCCTCGCGGATCTCGTCGATCATGCCGAGTGCGCGGGTCTTGTCGACGGTCTCGTACTGGCCGATGAGCAGCTTCTTGCCGGCGGGCTCGAACATCTTGATGTCGTTGCCGACCATCTCGGCTGCGGTGAAGGAGCCGGACGGACGGGTGAGGAAGACCTCCATGCCAAACTTGACCGGGTCGACGCCCACCTGCTCGCCGAGCTTGGCGGCGACGGCGCGGTCGACATCGGTGGTGGTGGGGCTCTTGAGCATAAGCGTGTCGGTCATCATGGCCGAGAGCAGCAGCTTGGCCTGGACGTCGGAAAGCTCAACGCCGAGCACGCCGGCGAGCTTGGTGACGATGGTGCAGCTGGAACCCCAGGGCAGGCAGATGTAGTGCAGCGGGCCGGCGGTCTCGAAGTCGCCGATGCGGTGATGATCGACAACGCCAAAGACCGTGGCGTCCTTAAGGCCGGCGACGGACTGGGCAGACTCGTTGTGGTCGGTGAGGACGACGAGCTGACCGGCCTCGACGGACTCGATCACGCGGGGCTCGGCGATGCCGGCGTCGGCGAGCAGCTTGGCGGACTCTGCCGGAAGCTGACCCAGGGCGCAGGCCTCGTAGGTGTTGCCGGCATACTCAACCTGGTTGAGCAGCTGGGACAGGACGACGGCGCTCATGATGGCGTCGTTATCGGGGTTCTGGTGACCAAAGACAAGAACGTTTGCCATGGATATCCTCCACTTGATATGTGTACTTGGACGTAGCTATGGTAGCACGCTGGCGCCGAACCTTATGAGACGCAAGGGCCGCGGCGCAATTTGGGGCGAGCCTGGGGGCGAAGTCTGCCCCCTTGTACCACCGCCCTCCTGCACCGACTATTTACCGGCGGCGCGCAGGGCTACGTAGGCGGCACCGATGATGCCGGCGTCGTTTCCGAGCGAAGCGACCTTAATGGGCGTCTCGCGCGAGGCAGAGAGCGCGTACTGCTTAAAGTGCTCGCGAACCTTGTCGAGATAAACATCGGCCGAAGCGGACGCGCCGCCACCGATCAGGAACATCTCGGGGTCGACCACGTTGGCGATAAGCGCCAGGGCGCGGCCAAGGTAGTCGGCCATGGTGTCGGCTGCGGCCAGCGCGAGCTTGTCGCCCTCGCGGCAGGCCTGGAACACGTCCTTGGAATCGGAGGGGCCGGTGAGCTCAATGGGCTCGACGCCCGCCTTCTTGCACTCGGCAAGGTAGTTGCTCACCACGCCGGTGGCGCTGGAATACTGCTCCAGATGGCCATGGCCGCCACAGCCGCAGGTGCGCTCCTCGGCCGGGTTCAAGCACATGTGGCCAATCTCGCCGCCGGCGCCCACAACGCCCGATACCACGTCGCCGTTAACGATAACGCCGCCGCCCACGCCGGTACCGATGGTGACCATCACCACGTTCTGCACGCCCTTGGCAGAACCGAGCCAGGCCTCGCCCATGGCAGCGGCGTTGGCATCGTTCTCATACTTAACGACCGCATCGGGGCAGTGCTTCTGAATGGCGACCCTCAGCTCGGGCAGGTTAATGGCAATGTTGGCCTTGACCTTGGCATCGCCCGACGCCGGGATGGGACACGGAACGGCCAGGCCAATGCCCGCCACAAAGGCACGCGGAATCTGTGCCTTGGCGACCACCTGGTCGATAGCCTCGGTCACCGCGGCAAAGCCCGCGGCGTCAACGATAGGAGGCGTGGGCACGCTGGCCTTGGCAAGCAGGTTGCCGTCCTCGTCGAACAGGCCCTCCTTAACCGAAGTGCCGCCGACGTCGATGCCGATGTAGTACTGCTTAGGTTCCATGGGAGCCCACCTTTCTCGTTTAAACATTGCCTGTATGGTACCGCTCTCAAGGCAAAAACCTACCAAAAAGGGACAGGTCTGTTTTGGCAGGTTTTATCTGGGGTAACGCAATTGGCTGCCCAACAGGCCGCGCAAGACCATCCCCAAAAATAAAGGCGCCGGGAGGCGGAGGCTCCCGGCGCCCGTCAAAGGGACTATGTTGTCTGTTGGACCGCACGGTCCGTCGCGGCGATAACGCCGACTAGGCCTGAAGTGCCTGCAGCTGCTTGTGAACCTCGATGAGCTCCGTCGCCATGACGCGCATGGTCTCGGTGCCGGCCATCTGGTCCTCGGCATGCAGCAAAATCAACGGGGCCTCGCCGTTACGTTCGCCGTTGGCCTCCTTCTTCAGAAGCCCCATGTGAACATCGTGGCCACCGTTATAGGCCTCGTCGCCCTGCTTGATAAGCTCCTCGGCGGCGTCAAAATCGCCCTCCTTGGCCTTTTGCACGGCATTGATGTACATGCTCTTGGCGGTACCGACGTAGCTGATGATCTCAAAGCAGGTCATCTGCAGTTCGTTCATATCCTCCATGCAGAGCACCTAGCCCATCACGCTGACGCAGTGGTCGATGATGCCGGCAGCGTTCATGCGGCCGTAGTCGACCATGTTGATGACCTCGACCGGAAAACGACCGGCGGCCTCCTTCTCAAAATCGCCCTTGGTGTAGCCGATCTGCGGACCAAGCAGCAACATGTCGCACTCGTCCAGGTGATCGTGGGCCTCGTTCATGGGACGAGCCTCGACCTCAATATCCAGACCACGGTTTGCAACCTCGGCCTGCATCTTCTGGACCAGCAGGCTCGTGGACATACCGGCATTGCAGCAGAGCATGATCTTCTTCATGGTTTCCTCCTTATAACTGCGCGGCGCGCAGACGACAACTGGTTTTATTCCTTGCGGCTATTGTGCCCACCCCCCCCTGCATCTTTACACAAGGGAGAGAGCTGCGGGCACCGGCGCCGCGTACCGGCGCCCGCAAAGGTGAAAGGGACGAACGTTAGGCGTTCTACTCGGCGAGAGCCTCCTGCTTGGCGATTGCCTTCTCGGAAATCTTCATAAAGGGCAGGTAGACGGCCATGCCAATGACAATCTCGATAGCCTGCCACACGCCAGCGCGCCAGTCAAAGCCCGTAGCGAGCAGGGCATTGATGACGGGAGGCATGGTCCAGGGCACCTGGGCGATGCAGGGGCTGATGATGCCTGCGCAGGTAAGGCCATAGGTGATGCCGATGAACAGGTCGGGAAGGAGGACAAACGGGATCATGAGCGGCAGGTTGTACACGATGGGGTAACCGTAGATAACCGGCTCGTTGATGTTGAACAGACCAGGCAGGATAGCCATCTTGGAAACGGTCTCGGAAGCCTTGTTTTTGGAGAACAGGAGCGTGTCGAGCAGGAGCATGAGGGTGCAGCCCGAGCCGCCGATGAGGGCGAAGCTGTTAACGATCTGCATGTTCATGTAGTGATCGGGCTGGATGGTGCCACCGGCGGCAAAGGTAGCCATGTTGTCGACGATGAGCATGGTCAGGATCGGCTCGACGGTAGCGCCAGAGATGGTGGACTGGTGAATACCGACGCAGAACAGCAGGTTAGCAAGGGTGTAGATGAGGATAACAGCCCACGGACCAGCGTTCATGATGCTCTTGAGCGGGTTGGAGATGCACGTGGAGATGATGGTGCACAGATCGGTGCCGGCGCCCACGGCGAGCAGGGCTGCGGCAAGAGCGAAGACCGCGAGGTTAAGCAGCATCGGAATCATGACGTTGAAGGAGTTGGAGACCGCGGGAGGCACGCCCTCGCCCAGCTTAACCTTGAGCTTCTCGACGCCAGAAATCTTGATGAAGAGCGAGACGGAAAGCAGGGCGATGATAATAGCCGAGAACAGACCGTTGGTGCCGGTGTTGGCAGTCGAAAGGGCGCCCGTGACCTCGGCGGAGGTGATCTTGTCGGTGAGCAGTGGGCTCGTGGCGGCAAGCGTGGCGGTGATCTGCTGCGGCATCATGATGACGAAGGCAGAGATAGCGACGACCATGCAAGCAAGCGGATTATCGAAGCGCTTGTTCTTAGCGAGGCTGTAGCCAATCAATCCGGCCAAGATAATGGCAGAGACGTTGAGGGTGCCCAGCGTAATCGCCGAACCCCACGTCTGAAGGTTGGCAAGGCCCGCCGCATCGAGCGGGAACAGAGGGAACACGACGTTGTTAATAAGAACCGCGATACCCGCAAGGATATAGAGCGGCGTGATGGTCGCGAAGGCGTCACGCAGGGAACGCAGGTGAACCTGGTTTCCCACCTTCGCAGAGACCTCGGCAAACTTGTCGAGGAAGCTCTTTCCGTTGTCACTGGCCATGATTGCTCCTAACTTTCAAATCCGGCCTTTTCCTATGCGCACGGTGGTCTGTCGCCCTCTGCCACCAGATGTGCCATGTGTTGCGCGCGGCGGCGCGCGGTCTGGACGTTCGTCCGGTCGCTAATCAACCACGTGGGTCGTGGCGACCTGTTTGAGCCAGGCCGCCGACTTCTTAAGACGGCGCTTATAGCCATCCATCAGATCGACCTCGACAAAGCCATAGCGATTCTTAAAGGCATTGGCCCAAGACCAGTTATCGATGACGGCCCAATAATGGTATCCGCGGCACTTGGCGCCCTCGTCGATGGCCTTGGCCACCCACTCCAGGTGCTGACGTACAAAGTCGACGCGGTAGTCATCCTGGATGGTTCCTTCGGCGTCACGGTTCTTGTATTCGTCCATGATGCCGATGCCGTTCTCGGAAACGAACCACTCAAGATCGGGGTAGTTCTTAGCGCAGTCCATGCCAAAGTCGTAGAGGCCCTGCGGGTAGATCTCCCAGCCGCGGCTCTCGTTCATAACGGCGTCGGGCCATACGTACTCGTCGGCAAAGTGCGGCAGGCCGTACTGGTCGACCTTGCTCGCCGGCGCCTGAACACGCGTGGGGTGGTAGTAGTTGCAGCCTAGCCAGTCGACAACACCCTGCTTGAGGATCTCTTGGTCGCCGGCGCGGAACGGGAGCTTAACGCCGCCCTCGGCCAGGCTGTCGAGCACGTCGGCAGGAAGCTCGCCCTTGGTGATGAGGTCGAGCCACCAGCGGTTGTTGATGCCGCTGGTCATGCGCACGGCCTCGAGGTCCGCCTCGCTGGGGTTCTCCTTGGTGTAGACCGGGGTAAAGCAGTTGATCATGCCGATCTTGGCATCGGCGCGAATAGCGCCCTCGTCATAGGCGCGACGATAGTTGGCCACGGCCAGCGCGTGCGCCAGCGAGATGTGATACTGCACGGTGCGGGCGCGGTTGAAGTCGTGGAGCTGCGGGAACCACACGCCCTCCTGATAGCGCTGCTCGGGCTCGACGATGGGCTCGTTAAAGGTGAACCAGTACTTAATCTCCTGGCCAAACTCGTGGAAGGCGACGTCGGCGTAATGTGCGTAAGCCTCGACAACCTCACGGCTCTCCCAGCCGCCACGGTTAAAGAGGTAGGTGGGCATGTCAAAGTGGTACAAGTTGACAAACGGCTCCAAGCCGGCTTCGCGAGAGGCGCGGAACAACTCGTGGTACCACGCGGCACCTTCCTCGTTGAGGTTGCCGTCGGCATCGAGCAGACGGCTCCACTGGATGGAAGTGCGATAGGTATCCAGACCCAAGTCCTTCAAAATGCGAAGGTCTTCCTGGTACTTGGCCATAAAGTCATTGCCGGCGTAAGAGCCAACGCGGTTGTAGAACGAACCCAGATCCTGGATGGACCAGGTGTCCCACAGGTTCTCGAGCTTGCCGCCCTGGTTCCACTGACCCTCAGTCTGCGGGCCGGACATAGCAGCGCCAAAGAAGAAGTCGTTGGGCAGCTGATACTGTGCCATCAAAGTCCTCGCTTTCGTGTTCTAGAGCTTCCGGTTGGAGACGGGTTTGCTTTGGCAGGTTATCCGGCGCGGGCGCGCACCGGCCATACCGATATCCAACCCGCCAAAACAAAACCGTCCCCAAACGGTCGATCCTGTTGTGCGGAAGGATTCCGTTCGTTGCTTAAACTATAGCGCTCTAATTTTAAAAGTAAAGCGTCTTTTTCTTTTTTCTTTCTCGAACTTCTTAGATAAAAGTAATATGGATGCCCTGTTGAGGGTTATACTTACTTTTTGTATTCATATATGTCGGAAAGGAGGTTCCATGATTCCCAAATACGAGGCGATAGCTGCAGATATTCGTCGAAGTATCGAGGATGGCGCTCTTAAACCGGGCGACAAGCTTCCCACCGTCGTTGAGTTCTGCGAGCTCTATAGCGTTTCCAAAATCACCGTCAAACGAGCTATCGAGCAAATCACCGAGGAAGGTCTTATTACCAGCCGGCGCGGATCGGGTACCTACGTTAAGGACACGGCGGGACTTCCCGGCCAGGCGTTTTTCCAGGGCAAAAACGACCGTGCCCAGGGCTTTTCGTATGAGCACCGCGGGGAAAAGGTGACCTCGGTGGTCTACGATTTCTCGATTGTTAATCCACCAGCGGACATCGCAGCCCAGCTGGGAATTGCCGAGGATGACTTTGCCTATCACGTCGTGCGCGTGCGTCAGGCCGATGGGAAGCCCATCGTTATCGAGTACACCTACATGCCCCTCGAGCTGATTCCGGGGCTGAAAAAGAAGGACCTGTACGGATCGGTCTACCATTTCATCCGCGAGCAATGCGGGCTGAAAATTTCGAGCTTCCACCGTACCATTCGCGCCGTGGCAGCAACCGAGGAAGAAGCCGATCGCCTGGACACCAAACCTGGCTCTCCCCTGCTCGAGCTCACCCAGATTGGCTTTTTGGACAGCGGCGCCGCCTTTGAGTATTCGGTCTCGCGCAACGTTGGCGACCGCTTTGAGTTGCACAACATAACGTTGGCATAGGTTTTTGTAGTCATCCGGGCGCTCGCTTTGAGCTGTTTTGTGCAGCGCCCGCACAACACAATGGGGGTATGAACATGTCCGATTTGATTAAGCTGACGCCGATCTTTCACGAGAAGATCTGGGGCGGCCGCCAGCTCGAAACCGTATTTGGTTACGACATTCCCGATGGTCCCATCGGTGAGTGCTGGGCCATCTCGGCCCATCCCAACGGCGACTGCCAGATTGCTGAGGGACCGTACGCCGGCCACACGCTGTCGTGGCTGTGGGCCGAGCACCGTGAACTTTTTGGCAATTGCGAGGGCAAGGAGTTCCCGCTGCTCATTAAGATTCTGGACGCCAAGGACGACCTTTCGATCCAGATTCATCCCAACGACGAGTACGCCGCCGAGCACGAGAACGGCAGCCTGGGTAAAACCGAGTGCTGGTACGTGCTGGATTGCGAGCCCGGCGCCACGATCATCGTCGGCCAGCGTGCTAAAGACCGCACCGAGGCCGCACAGATGATCAAGGACGGCCGCTGGGACGACATGCTCAACGTAGTACCGATCCACAAGGGCGACTTTTTCCAGATTGATTCCGGTACCGTTCACGCCATCAAGGCCGGCACGCTCATTTTGGAAACGCAGCAGTCGTGCGACGTGACGTATCGCCTGTACGATTACGACCGCCCCGGCACCGATGGCAAGCTGCGTCCGCTGCACATTGAGCAGAGCCTGGATTGCATCAACTTTAACGCGCAGGCACCAACCGACGGCACCGTAACCGCGCCCGAGGTGGATGGCGTAACCGAGCTCGAGTCCAACCCCTGCTACACCGTCGATCGCGTGCGCGTTAACGGCAGCAAGACCCTCGACCAGCGCTGGCCCTTCATGTGTCTGTCGGTCATCGACGGCGAAGGCACCATCTGCGGCGACCCCGTCCACAAGGGAAGTCACCTGCTGGCTCCGAGCACCGTGGACCAGATTGAACTTGAAGGCAAGATGGAACTGATCATCTCGCACCTCTAGGTCGCACCAACAACCCAAACGCAACAAGGGGCTCTCCCGTCCATGTGCGGGAGAGCCCCTTGCCATATCTATTTATCAGCCCACCCGGCTCTCCAGATCAAAAAGCGAACGAGCAGAGCGACGTTCGCAAGCACCGTTACCCAAGGACCTGGGCGGGCGTATAGGGCAACATCGATCGCGAGTTCCGCACGCAAAGGAGAGCACTTAATGTGCTCTCCGTCTTGCGCAGGACTGCCCGAGCAGGCGATGTTGCCCTATACGCCCGCCCAGGTCCGCCAGGATCACGACAGCTTGACGATCGGAGCAAAGCCCTTCATGAGCTTTTTGGTCTGGCCGGTCTTTTCGAATTGAACCTCGATCATGTCTCCGGCGACCGAGATCACGGTACCCGTGCCAAAGGTCTTGTGGCTCACGGTATCGCCCGCGGCAAAGTCCTGCGATGCGCTGGCGCGATCGACCTTGCGCTCCACCGTCGGGGACACCTTGGACGAGGGCTTTTTGGCTCGCGGCGCGCCCGAGCCAAAGGTCGAGGCAACACGGCCGGCATCGGGCGAAACCCCACGATGGCGCTCGGTCCCGTAGCTGCTGCCGCCAAAGAAATCGTCAAAGCTCAATCCGCCGCGCGAACCGGAACCGCCGGTCGAGCGCGTATGCGAGCCAAACACCTTGCCGCCATACATATCCGAGCCCATGCCCGAGCCAAAGGTGCCGTGACGGTCGCCGCGCTTCTCCCAGCCCGTGCCCTCAAAACCGGCAGAGCCGATACCGCTAAACTCGATATCCTCAAACGGAATCTCGTTGAGGAAGCGCGAGCGCGGGTTGGCAGAAGTCGAACCGTAGGTGCGACGCGTGGCCGCATAGGTCAAGAACAGGCGCTTACGGGCACGCGTGATGGCGACGTAGGCCAGGCGACGCTCCTCCTCGAGCTTGCCCGGGTCATCGCTGCCGCCAAAGTCGTGCACGTGCGGGAAGATGCCCTCCTCCATGCCGGCCACGAACACCGCGGGGAACTCCAGGCCCTTGGCGGAGTGGATGGTCATCATGGTGATGGCATGCGTCTCGCCGGCCAGAGAATCCAAGTCGGAGCGCAGGGCCAGCCACTCCATGAGTGCCGGCAGTGCCTTACAGGTAAGCGGACCGTAGGTGCGCTCGATCTCGTCGGCATGCACGGCACCCGCCGGCATCTCCGTCGGCGCGGCATAGGCGTTACCCGCGATGGCGGCGGCCAGGGCATCCTGCGGAGACAGCGCCGGAGCGGCTAGGCTATCGAGCGGGTTGGAACCAGCGGCGTCGCGAGCGCCGACCAGCGCCTCAAACGAGGATGCCGGGGCGGACGGTCCCGGCTCGGGCGCGGGCGCACTCACCACGACGGGCTCGGGCTCGGCGCTGACAGGCACATCGGCAACACCGGCAGCGCGCAGCTCTTCTAGGCTCTCGAGCGTACCCTCGATATCCTCGTGCGTCTCCTCAAATTCGGCGGCGACGCCCAGGAATTCCTGGATGTTCTCGGCGCGGCTCTCGGACTCCATGGTGCCCTCGGCGCGGAAGGCCTGCAGCAGGCCCGTCTTGTCGACAATCATCTCGACGACGTCCTTGAGCTCGCCGTCCATGCGACGGCCCTCGCGCACCAGCGACACAAAGCTCGACAGGCCGTTACGCACCTTGGCGCTAAACATGCCTGTCTCGGCTGTTGCGATCTCGCAGGCCTGAAAGAACGAGCAGCGGTTGTCGCGTGCCAGCTGCTCAATCTTTTGAATCGAGGTGGAGCCGATGCCGCGGCGCGGCGTGTTGATGACGCGCTTGACGCTCATCTCGTCGGCCGGGTTCACGATCATCTTGAGGTAGGCCATGACGTCGCGGATCTCGGCACGGTCGAAGAATCGCGTGCCGCCCACAATCTTGTAGGGCACGCCCGCGCGCAGGAACATATCTTCGAGGATACGCGACTGGGCGTTGGTGCGATAGAACACGGCGATATCGTCATAGCTCGTACCTTTGGCATGCAGTTTCTCGATCTCGCCGGCAATCCAGCGGCCCTCGTCGCGCTCGTCGCTCGCCTGGAAGGCCTGGATCTTCTCGCCATCGCCCTCGGCCGTAAACAGGCGCTTATCCTTGCGCTGCGAGTTGTGGCGAACCACGGCGTTGGCGGCGCTCAGGATATGGCCCGTGGAGCGGTAGTTCTGCTCCAGCTTGACGGTCTTGCAGTTTTTAAAGTCCTTCTCAAAGTCCAGGATGTTGGTGATGTCGGCGCCGCGCCAGCTATAAATGGACTGATCGTCATCGCCCACGACCATGAGGTTTTGGTACTTGGCGGCCAGCAGGTTGGCGATCTCGTACTGGACGTGGTTGGTGTCCTGATACTCGTCGACGCTAATGTAGCGGAAGCGCTCCTGGTACTTGTCGAGCACCTCGGGGCGGGTGCGCAGCAGCTCGAGCGTGCGCACGAGCAGGTCGTCGAAGTCCATCGCGTTGGCGGCGCGCAGGCGGCGCTCCAGCTCCAGATAGACCTGCGCAGCCTTTTTGTCATTAGGGCTGTCGGCGGATTTGAGCATGTCCTCGGGCCCGATCATGGCGTTTTTAGCCGAGCTGATCTTGCTGCGGATCATGTTGATGGGGAACTGCTTTTGTTCAATGCCGAGCGCCTGCATAATGTCGCGCACCATGCGCTTTGAGTCGTCATCGTCGTAGATGGTGAACTGCCCGGTGTAGCCCAGCAGGTCGGCGTCCTCGCGCAGCATGCGCACGCACATGGCGTGGAAGGTGCACACCCACATGCCGCGGGTGCCGCTGGGGATGAGCGCTGCCAGACGCTCGCGCATCTCGGCCGCGGCCTTGTTGGTAAACGTGATAGCCAGGACCTGCCAGGGCTTAACGCCCAGATCGCCAAGCATATGCGCGATGCGGAAGGTCAGGACGCGGGTCTTGCCCGAGCCGGCGCCGGCAAGGACCAGCAGCGGGCCCTCGGTGGTCAGGACCGCCTCGCGCTGGGCGGGGTTCAGGCTATCGATATCGACGAGCGGCTTGGCGGGTTTGGGTGCCGGCGCGGGAGCGTCGTAGATGTCGAGCGGAACGAGCTCGGGTTCCGGCGCGGCGGGGACGGTGTACGCATCGAGCGGCACGGGTTCCGGCGCGGGCGGCACGGGTACCGCAGTGTTCTTTTCCCAGGGCAGGGGCTGGGTCATGGGCGACTCCTCATCTGACGGACGGCGCGCCTGCGGGCAGCGCCATAGTTTGAGCCGTACCAGTATACCGAGCCGCGCGGACACCGACGCAAATCACACCACGACTCCGTGCGCCGCCATCAGGCACGCCCCAGCGGATTTGGCGCAATGGGGTCAAGTTAGTCTGTACCACGTTGGTGCAAAGAAACCTGACCCCCGATGCACCAATCACGGAGCCACCGATGTCATGGTAACGGCAGCGAGCGGCGGCCAGAGCGAACAAATTGGCATGAAAAGGGGGGCGGCATAGACCTTTTGGTCATGCCACCCCCTTTGAATGACAAGTTGTCGCCCTGACCGCCGCGCAGCGTCGACTAAGTTAGAGGCCGAGCATCGGCTCCAAGACGAAGAAGTACGCAAGCACCACGATGCCCAGAATGATGCGGTAGACGCCGAAGCACTTGAAGTCGTGACGGCGGACGAAGCCCATAAGCCACTTGATGGCGATGAGCGAAACCACAAAGGCCACAACGCAGCCCACGCCCAGGATGGCGACCTCGTTGGCACCGAACGTACCGCCCTTGATGAAATACTTGACCAGCTTGAGCGCACTCGCGCCAAACATGACAGGGATGGCCAGGAAGAACGTAAACTTGGACGCCACCGAACGCGTGCAGCCCAAAAGCAGGCCGCCGATGATGGTAGAACCGGAGCGAGACGTACCAGGCACCAGCGAAAGCACCTGGAAGCAGCCGATACCCAGCGCAGTCTTCCAGCTCAGGTCCTCGAGCGTGGCGATGGAGCCAAAGTCCAGATTCTCGTCATCGTCCTCATCCTCAGCGGTAGCCGCGGTGGGCGCCGCAAAGTGCGCACCGGCGGGACGTCCACCCGACACCACAGCACGCGAACCAAACGAACCGGCAACGGCCATTTCCTCGCGCTTGCTCGCGCGCCAGTTCTCGATCACGATAAACAGCACGCCGTACACAATGAGCGCCAGCGCCACGACGGGAGCATTGTAGAAATGCTCCTCCATCCAGTCGTTGAGCGGCAGACCGATCGCCGCCGCAGGAATGCAACCGAGCACAATCTTGCCCCACAGCACCCAGGTGTCGCGACGGCCCTCCCTGCCCTTGCTGGGCGAGAACGGATTGAGCTCATGGAAGAACAGCACACAGACGGCCAGAATGGCGCCGAGCTGAATCACGACCAGGAACATATTCCAGAACGTCTCGCTCACGTTCATCTTGACGAACTCGTCCACCAAGATCATGTGACCGGTCGACGAAACAGGCAGCCATTCGGTGATGCCCTCGACCAGGCCCATGAAGGCAGATTTTAGAAGCTCGATAATATCCAAAGGGACCCCCTCGTTAGACACCCGCCGGTAGATGTTCTGCGGACGATGCGGGCGATGTCCCATTATCAACCGTTGGCGGTGCGACCGCGCCTACCCTTACCAAAAAACTCGCCCGTTCACAGAATTGCGAGCAGTCAAACCGAAATCCTTGGGTATAACTGCAACAAGATAAAGTGTCCGGCGGCCAACGCGCCCGCGCCCGCCCGACGCACGAGCCCCGCGCCCGTGCGATAGACCAAGGAGGAAACCATGAACGAGGGCTACACCAAGGTATTTGTTTCACTCGACGGTACTGAGCAGCAGGATTTTGTGCTCGCACGCGCCATCAAGGTCGCCGCGAACAACGGCGCCAAGCTGATCATCGGCCACGTCATCGATTCCACGGCGCTCGAGAGCGCCGGTTCCTATCCGGTCGATCTGGTCAACGGCCTAGAGGAGGCATTCAAGAACTCCATCGCCAAGCAGCTCGAAGAGGCCAAGGCCAATCCCGATATTCCCGAGGTCGAGGTTATGATTCGCGCCGGCCGTATTCGTGAGACGCTCAAGGACGAGATGCTCGACGTGGTCAAGCCCGACCTGGTGCTCTGCGGCGCCCGCGGCCTGTCCTCGATCAAGTATGCGCTGCTGGGTTCGATTTCGACGTTCCTGCTGCGCAATACGGACTGCGACATCTTGGTCGTGAAGTAGCTTCCTTCCCGTCGGCGCAAGGCCTGCGGGGTTATCACGCCGACGTCCTCGCCGCTTCGCGGCTGCGGGATGTCGGCTTAGATAACCCCTTCCGGCCTTGCGCCTTCGTCACCGTACTTCAGCGAGTTGGCTGATAAGAAAGATGGCGTGCCGCCCCGATTGGGGCGGCACGTTTTGTTTGGGCGGCACGTTTTTGTTATAAGGCGATCCTGCTTAGACGCGCTTGCACTTCTGGAATGATCTTCTCGAACATTACCTCCGCCTCGGAAAAACCCTCTTCTTTGAGACCGCGCGCGGCATCTCTTAGCGCGTCTGGAACCTCATTGCAGGTATCAGCAATCATTCCGGCAACAATTCCCCCGGGCAAACCCGCCCCAACCATTTGGCTCATCACCGACCCGCGCGTTACGTCGTCAATCTTGCGGCTCCCACCAAACGAGACGCCCATCTCACGAACGAGACTGGGGTAAACCGTTGTACACAGCACGTCGTAGAGCGGCGCCAACCTCACCTGCTTCCAACTTTCGTCCCATACGAGCGACCAGTTCTTTAGATGGTTATCGCAGTTACCTACGGCATAGTCGAACAGCTGGTTATAGCCGACAAGGAACCTGTCCTCCATTTGATTCGTCGACGCCCTTCGCACTGCATCGACGATAAGCCCCAGGTAATTGGCGCCCGTGGGCTCATATTTAAGCTCACGCGAGATACCCTTGGCCTGACAAACATCTTCCTGGTGCAAACGGTACGGAATTGGCAATCCGTCAACCGAGCGTCCAGCATCAGGCGTTACTCGGTCAAATCGCTTCACGGCGATAATTGGCTCGGCATCCTCAACTCGGACAAGAAAACACTCTTCGGCCGATAGGTCCATCAGAGAGGCTGCTCTCACGCACATCGCTTCGCACACCGTCTCACCCGGGAACGTTTTCGATCCCGCCTTGAGAATGTGCGTGGATGGGGCCGCTCCATGAGGCAGGTACCATCCGCCACATGGGTCATCGCCCGTATGGTAGAGACCGCCCTTCGCCTGAGCACCTGCAAGGGAGATTCGACTCTCTAGCGCTAAATCAAAAGCAACCTCCGCCGGCGCGTATGCCAGCCCGCTTAGCTGTTCCTCACCTATCTCTTCATAGCCCATTTCGAGACTGTCGGCCGAAGGCTCTCGCGTCAAAACCAGAGCGCCGACAGGTTCATCGCGGACTAAATCGAGCACCTTGAAGTAATCTCCGCGTTCCGCTCGCGCCCTTTTCTCAAGGTCCCTGTTGAGCTGCCCCTCCGGAATGATGCCAGAGAAAAAGGAGCCCGTTGCGTCCGGACTAAATGTCTCGGCCGACAACGGCAGCGAGATCGAAATCGGCGCCGCATCACCGCTCTCGAGATATTTGGGGCTATAGGTGAATGCCGGAAACCCCGCATGTTCCTCCAATATGCCAACCAGCTGGTAAGACCCATTAAACTCACGGTGAACGAACAGCGTGCCATCCATTACTTCCCCCTCACCTTCAGAATAAAATCAATATCCACGATGGAGGCATAATCGAAAATGACACCAATTTCGACCGTTGTCCGCCCCCGTTCGATATCACCAATCACACGAAGGCTGCGACCCGTCATAGTCGCGATGTCACGTTGAGTCAAACCGAGCTCACGCCTTCTGAGCCTAAGGGCCTTCCCTATCTCGGCGGGATCGAAAACCGTGCGCTCCGAGAAAGCGACTTCCGACGGTTTGAGCTTGATGCGCCCATCCAGCTTTTTAATCGTTGTCACCGTTCTCATGACGCCTCCAGCTATATTCCTGTCCGTGAACATAGTATAAAACTGTAGCACTATGTTCATGTACGGGAATATAGTGTTGACTACATTAGCAATGTTCCCGTTCAGGAATATAGCTGCCGAAAAGCCTGATTTCTTCTTAAATGGGAAGATCCTGAACGGCTACGCCATACGACCCGACTACTCAAAGTATTGGAATTTGTTGGTCGAGAAGGCGAATGTTACGACGAAGCCTTCGCCGGAGTCGGATGCCGCGGTAACATCGATGCCCATCTTGGAGCACAGGCGCGCCACCAGGTAGAGGCCAATACCTGTTGCACGTTTGGTGGTGCGGCCGTTATCGCCGGTAAAGCCCTTCTCGAACACGCGCGGCAGGTCGGCCGCGCTCACGCCGCAGCCGTTGTCCGCGACGGTGAGCTCGATGCGTTCGCTCGCCAGGCCCTCGTCCAGCAACGCGCCCGAAAACACGATCTTCGCGCCGTCCTCGCGCGCATATTTAATACTGTTCTGAATAAGCTGGCCCAGAATAAACTCGAGCCACTTCTCGTCGGTAAAGACCTCGAAGTCGAGGTTCTCGCACACCGGGGCCACGTGCGCCGCAATGAGCTCGCGCGCGTTGGCCTTAATCGCGCCCGTCACCAAAGTCTTGAGATCCCAGCGGCGAATCAGGTAGTCGCGCTCCACGACTTCCGAGCGCGCGTAGTACAGTGCCTGGTCGATATAACGCTCCACGCGAGCCAGCTCGCGACCCAGGTCATCCACACGCGACAGGTCGTCTTCGCTGCCATCCAGGTTTTCCAAAATTAGATGGGCCGCCGCCAGGGGCAGCTTGGCCTCGTGGACCCAGCTCTCGATATAGTCGCGATAGTCATCGGTCTGACGCCTGCCTTCGGCAACCTCGTCGCAAGCGGCTTTGCCCACCCGGCGCAAGACCTCGTATTCGAGCACGCCCTCGGCATAGGTCGGGCATTGCACCATCTCCTGCACCCATGCGGGACTCTCGAGCTCCTCTGCCGCGCGCTCCAACTGACGCAGGAAACGGCGACGGCGGGCGTACTCGATCACGATGCCGAGCATACCGAAGATAAAGGACACGCCGACCGCCACGACCACGACAGAAACGGGCGCGCCGGCGACCGTCAGCACAAAGCAGCTCAACAGCACACCGCACGTCCACACGGCGACGGGAAGCAGCGCATCTTTAAAGAACTTGCCAAACGACATAGCCGGCCCCTAGACCGAATAGCCTTGGCCGCGATGCGTGGTCAGATACCCCTTGATGCCGATTTTTTCGAGCGTGGTGCGCAGGCGGTTGATGTTGACGGTAAGTGTGTTGTCGTCCACGAAGGCGTCGGAGTCCCACAGGTCCTGCATGATAGCCGAGCGCGAAACGATCTTGCCCGCGCGGCTCAGAAGCAGCGAGAGGATACGCAGCTCGTTTTTGGTGAGCTCGGTGCTAGCACCGGTTTGCGTGTTGGCGACCATGGAGCGGGCGAGGTCGAGCTCCAGCCCCTTGTGGATAAGTGTGCTGCGCTCGCCTGACGCCGCGGTGCGACGCAGCAGTGCGTTGATGCGCGCCACGAGCACGCGCGCGCTATAGGGCTTGGGAACAAAGTCGTCCGCGCCGAGCGTCATGGCCATGACCTCGTCGATCTCGGTCGTGCGCGATGTGAGGACGATGATGGGAACCTCAGATTCGCGGCGAACCTCATGGCAGATATGCTGGCCGTCCTTGACGGGAAGCGTGAGGTCGAGCAGCACCAGGTCGGGCGCGGCGGCGAGAATATCGCGCGAGACATGCTCGAACGATTCGCAGGCCTCAACCTCAAAACCAGCACGGGCCAGGATGTCGGCAAGCTCGCGACGAATGGGCTCGTCGTCCTCAACGACATAAATCAGCGCCATGTGTCCTCCCATTTCGCGTAACTTGCACCTTTCACACCATTATGCCCACAGCGTCGCAGCGATACGACCCCGTGGGCACCTAATGTGACAAAAGCGTTCGGTAGCCTTGAGAGAAAATAGGGGCCGACCGGTCCTAAACCGATCGGCCCCATCACTTCGGCCTCGAGCCTCTACTCGAGCGTACGCATGTATGCAGAGATGGCATCCAGGCCCTTCTGCAGGTCGTCGGTGTTATCGGAGTATGCATAGCCGATGCGCATGCTCTTGGGCTCCTCGAAGCAATCGCCCGGGGTGACGAGCGCGCCGGACTTCTTAATCATGTCGATGCAGAACGTCCTGGAGTCGATGTCGTAGTCGTAATGCACGAGCGCGGTGGTACCCGCCTCGGGCTTGACGAACGACAGGTGTGGCTCGCTCTCGACCCACTTCTCCAGAACAGCAAGGTTCTGACGGACGATGCGACGGCTGCGCTCAAGGATCACGGAAGCGTTGCCCAGAATCAGCTCCGCCACCGACTCGCTGAATATGCCGGCGGAAATCAGGTTGTAGTCGCGATGCGAGAGTAGCGCGCGACGGAGCTCCGGGCTCTTGGTGACCGCCCAGCCCAGACGCAGGCCGGCGAACGACCAGACCTTGGACATGGATGCGGTGACGATGGCCTTGTCGTACAGGTCGATCACGGACTCGGAGTACTCATCCGTCTGAGTAAGCAGACGGTAGACCTCGTCGCAGAGCACCCACGCGTCGTGTTTGCGCGCGACCTCGACAATCGCCTTGAGCGTATCGGTGTCGAGCAGGGCGCCCGTGGGGTTGTCCGGGTTATTGATGCAGATGAGCTTGGTATCGTCGGTCACCAGAGCATCGAGCGCGTCGACGTCGACGTGGTAGCCGTTCTTGCGATCGAGCTGAAGAATATCGACCTTCGCACCGCACATCTCGGGAATCGAGTAAAGCTGCTGGTAGGTGGGCTTGACGGAGACTACGTGATCGCCCGGTTCGACGAGCGTGGAAATAACCAGGGAGTTGGCACCGGTCGCGCCGTGCGTGGGCACGATATGCCCGGGCTCGACCGTCTTATAGAGACGCGCGACCCCCTCGAGGAAGCCGGGCTGCCCCTCGATGTCTCCGTAGGTGAATCGGCGCGAGCACAGGCTATCGAGCCACGCCTTCTTGTCGGTGTTCGTAAGCTCGAACAGCTGGTCGAGCGTGAGGGAGTAGACGCACGTCTCCGCAACGTTGTGGGTGCACTTGGTCTCCCACTCGTTCATCCACTGCTCGACGGCGAAATCCTTGATCTGCATTGTCGTTTCCTTTCCTTGACTTTCTTACAGTTCCACCACGGTGCCCAGCCCCGCCTCAATGGCGCGGTCGTAGGCGATTTTCGATGCCGAAAGGTCCTGAACGGCGATGCCCGACGTATCGAACACCGTCACCTGCTCGTCATCCGAACGCCCCGTAGCCATGCCGGCGATGACTTCGCCGAGCTCCGCTCTGATGTCCTCGGGCGTGATGACACCCTCGGCAACCGGAATCTCCAGCTCACCGGACGCGACGGATTGCTCGCGATCGTCGACGTAAACAGCGGCACGGGCGACAAGCGCCGAGGCGAGCTCCTGCTTGCCGGGCATGTCGGCACCGACGCAGGAGATATGCGTACCAGGACGCACCCATGAATCGGGAATGATGGGCTTGGTCGCCGGCGTGATCGTCACGATGATGTCGGCCTCTGCCGCGGCGCCTTGGCCGTCGGCCGTCGCCTCGATGGAATAGGTGGATGCCTCGCGAGCATGCTCGCAGGCGCCCAAGATATGGGCGACCTCGTCTCGCATGCGCTCGACGCGGGCCTCGGGCGCGGCATCGGAAACTGGCTTCCACACCTTGACCTCGCTCACTTTGGGACAGGCGGCGAGCACGCCCGCCACCATATAGATGCTCATGTGGCCGGCACCCGCAACAAGCAGTTTGGACGCATCCGCCCGAGCCAGCCACTTGGCACCGAGCGCAGCGGCGGCACCGGTGCGAAGTCCAGTGACGGCGGAGGCATTGAGCAGCGCCAACGGCTCTCCCGTCGCGCTGTCGCACAGCAGCGTGGTGCCAAAGATCTCGGGCAGCCCCTTTTTGGAATTCTGAGAGAACCAAGCAGTGAGCTTGAGACCGAAGAGGCCGCTTCCCGCCAACTCGCCCGAGCGGATATCCATATCGGCCACGCCGGGCTCGAACTGCTCATATACCATCGGCCACGCAACGCCCTTGCCCGTTGCCTTCTGGCGATATGCCTCCTCCACGGCAGCGATTGCATCCTCAATCGTCAGCACCTTGGAAACTTCCTCGGCCGAAAGCACCACCATCTGCCCCATCATCGCTCCTCTCAGCGAAAGCTTTACGTTGCCTCACTGTACGGTTTAGTAACGATGCCGCCAAGGATCATTTCTTGTTGGAATCTACAACGATTCTCAATCTGATTTTTCGTTCTATCAGCAGGTATTTGAACTATTTCCCGCATCAACGGCATACGGATGTGCGATTATCCTATTTATACCTGTACTTATTGTAGTGATTTACAAGGTGATGTTGATGCTATACACCATCTCGGACTTCTCACGGGAATATGAGGGGTCGGTCCGTCTAATCGCCGGCAGCGATGGCGTCTCGCGTGCCGTCTCTGGCGTCGGGATCCTCGATTATGAACTTATGCCCGGCCTCAAGAACAAGTACCAGCGCGCCAACTTCAGCTCAGACGAAATCGTCCTCAGCACCTTCCTCTATGCGAAGGACGACCCATACCTCATCACTGAAGCCGTGAAATACCTCGTCGCCAAGGGAACGAGCGGTCTTATCATCAAAAACGTCCTGCACATCCCGATTCCCGACCAAGCCATCCGCTACGCCAGCGCGCGGCACTACCCGGTCTTTCTCACGACCGACGACTCACTGTTCTTTGACAGCGTCATCTATGAGGTCAAACGGCATATCGAGCAGCTCGCGTCCATCGACTTCGCACAGCGCGAGATCGATGCCCTGAGGACAGACGTATCGCCCGAGTCCATCTGCCGACGCATCCGAGGCCTCAACCCGTCATTTCTGGACGAAGCGGTCGCCCTGTTCGCATCGTTTGCAGAGCCCCTCGACCCGCGTACGTTTTTGCAAATCGAACGTCTCTGTGCAAAATCGACCCTCGCCGGATGCCACAACATGCTGGCACCCTATGACGGAGGATTGCTATTCGTAGCGACAAGCGACTCGGAGCAGACGCTCGATGTGGAGCGAATCGTGCAGGCGCTCACGGAGCTCATCGAGGCTAGCGGCATCGATGGCGGAGCGGAAGGGCTCGGCATCAGCGATATTCTGTTTGGAGACGAGACGGTGGCGCAGGCGATCTCGCAGGCGATTTACGCACAGCGCCTATCTTGTCAACGAGCCGAGGGCCCCGTCCGCTATACGCAGCTCGGCATCCTGAGAACCGTGATGCCTTTTGCGGAAACCCCGGAGATGCGATCGTTCTCGGAGGCGATTCTCTCGCCGATACGCGAGCACGACAGCGAGCATGGCAGCGAACTGGAATCAACGCTCGCCGCATTCATCGAGAACGACCGACGTATCGAGCAAACCGCCAAGCAGACTGGCCAGCACCCGAACACAATTCGATATCGCCTCGATAAGGTGACAGCTCTCACCGGACTGAGCTACAAATGCGCCCCGGAGATGGAGCAGCTGTCGCTCGCCTACGCAATCGAACGCGCTCGCTCACTTCAGTAAGCCCACCCCGCCTTGAGGTTAGGAGCGGCGGGCACGGAGCTTTTCGTAGCCTTCGGCGAAGAAGGCGACCGTGGCGGCGTCGGCCTCCGCAGCGTCCGTCTCGGTTGCGGGAACCACGCCGTGCTCGTCGCTCACCAGGAACAGCGCGCCCTTGAGTTGCGCGGGAATGTCTACGCGCGTGACCGGGATGCCCTTGGTCTGGGCGAGCTGCTCGATGAGCGTCGCCGTGCCGCACAGGCACTCGTCCGCCGGCGCCACAAAGGCAAGCTCGCCGTTGTTGACGGCGGCGAGCAACTCGGGCGCCACGCCGGTCTCGTCGGCCTCGGAGCGGGCCTCGGCGGAACGGGCACGCAGCGCCTTGGCCGACGTATCGGCGAGCGGCTCGTACTCCCCCACCGTCATGGCGGCGTTGCCGTTGATGTCGATCACCAGCATGAGTACGCCGTCGTGCGCAGTGTAATCGCCCTCGGCAAGCGGCCACTCAACGTGCTGTTTGGCCCAGCTGAGCATGTTATGGGTAAGCGGCTCGCCCTGCACCAGGCGCTCGGACAGTGCGCGAATGTGGCGGTTGAGCATGGGCACCTTTTTATTGGACATGCGCCAACGGCAGACAAGCGCGGGCTTGTCGAGCGTAAACTTCTCGACCGCCTCCTGATTGGCGCAAAAGTCCTCGTACGCACGCTGATCCTCGGCATTGCCAAACAGCTCGGCATCATCAATCTGGGGCATGGTCATACCTTTCGTGTTAGTCATTCCGTCCTCTTATACCAAAAAGACGGCCCTCCAAACGGAGCAGCCGTCTTTTGCGGAGATTATTTTGTCCCAAGGCGGAACTTAGTGGCGGAAGTGGCGGGCGCCGGTAAAGACCATAGCAATATTGTGCTCGTTGCAGGCCTGGATGCTTTCGTCGTCGCGCTTGGAGCCGCCGGGCTGGATGATGCAGGTCACGCCGTGTGCAGCAAGCACGTCGACGTTGTCGCGGAACGGGAAGAACGCGTCGCTTGCACAGGCAAAGCCGCCCTTCTCCACGCCCTCGCGCTCGCAGAAGTCCTCGGCGCGCTCGCAGGCAAGTAGCGCAGAGTCAACGCGGTTAGGCTGACCCGGGCCCATGCCAATGCCGGCCTTACCCTTGGAGACCAGGATGGCGTTGGACTTAACGCCCTTGCAGACCTTCCAGGCAAACTCGAGCTCGGCCATCTCGGCGTCGGTGGGCTTGCGGTCGGTGGGGAACGTAAAGGTCGCGGGATCCTCGGTCACGTGGTCGACCTCCTGCACCAGCATGCCACCGTCGACGGAGCGCAGCTCCACCTGAGCGCCGTGGTCCACGCCGCCGGTCGCCAACACGCGCAGGTTGGGGCGCTTGGCCATGCGCTCGAGCGCCTCGGCGGTGTAGCTCGGGGCGATGATGACCTCGACGAACTGCTTGTTCTGATCGGCAAAGTGCTCAACCAGATCAAAGGGAACCTCGCGGTTGCAGGCGATGATGCCGCCGAAGGCGCTCTTGGGATCGCAGGCAAAAGCGCGGTCGTAGGCAGCCGTGATGTCCTCGGCAACGGCGGAACCGCAGGGGTTCTGGTGCTTGAGGATTACGCAGGCCGGCTCGTCGAACTCGCGGACCAGGTTCCAGGCGGCGTCGGCATCCAGATAGTTGTTGTAGCTGAGCGGCTTGCCCTGGATCTGCTTGGAGCCCACGAGCGGGAACTGCGAGCTCGCGGTGTTCTCGCAGCCCTCGGCAAAGCGATAGACTGTGGCTTTCTGCTGCGGGTTCTCGCCATAGCGCAGGTCGTCGACCTTCTCCAGCGAAATCTCGAGCTTGGCAGAGGTGTCCGCCACGTCGCTTGCCTGGGCGGCGAGCCAGCGGGAGATGGCCGTGTCGTAGGCGGCGGTGGTCTGGTAGACCTTCACCTGCAGGCGACGACGGGTGGAAAGCGTGGTGCAGCCACCGGTCTCGTGCATCTCGGCCAGGACGGCATCATAGTCGGCCGGATCGGAAATGACGGTAACGCTCGTGGCGTTCTTGGCGGCAGAGCGCAGCATGGAGGGGCCACCGATGTCGATGTGCTCGATGGCGTCCGCGAAGGTGACCTCGGGGTTGGCGACGGTCTTCTCGAACTCGTACAGGTTGACGACGACCAGGTCGATCAGCTTAATGCCGTGCTGAGCCGCCTCCTGCATGTGCTGCTCGGAATCGCGGCGGGCCAGCAGCGCGCCGTGAACCTTGGGGTGCAGGGTCTTAACGCGGCCGTCCATCATCTCGGGGTAGCCCGTGAACTCTTCGATGGGGGTTACGGGAACGCCCGCGTCCTCGATGGCACGAGCCGTGCCGCCCGTAGAGATGATCTCGACGCCAAAGTCATCGACCAGCGTCCGTGCGAAATCGACGACGCCCGTCTTATCGGTAACCGAGATCAACGCGCGTGCGATCTTCACATCAGATCCCATGCAGTCCTCCTGTCTGGTACGCCGCCGTGCTCTGTGAGTCGGTGATACGTCGATCTGCAGCGCTCGCGCAGCGGCATTGAAAATACTGATTTAATGTAGCGCATCGAGCGCATCGATGCACCCCGCAACGGGCGCATGTGCAGAAAAAGTTTGCGAGCGGAGGGGATGGGCACGGCACCGGGCACGGTGAGTTCATGGAACACAGGGGCACCATAATTAGATGCCAATGGCGTGGTAGAATTGTGCTCGATATGCATCCGCGAAAGAAAGAGGCACCATGGTCTCGCGGGTTCTCTACCGACCGTTTGATACCGAAGACTTCGACGCCATCGCGCTGATTCTGCAGCAGCTTTGGCATAACAATTCGGATAACGATGAGTACAACCGCCTTGAGGCCGCGTGCGACCTCGCCTACTGCCTTTCGTCGTCGACGTTTTCACAGGTTGCCGTAATCGACGGTCAGGCGCGTGGCATTTCGCTCGCGCGTGCGGGACAGAGCTCCGGCGCCACTATCAACGAGCATTGGATGGATACCGAACGCGCGCTGCTATCGCAGATGCGTGAGCTGGAGCCCGATGCCTGCGCCGAGTATCTCTCGTTTGTGCGCGCAACCATCCGAACCAACAACCGCCTGCTCGAGAGCAGCCCGTTGCCGCACGACAACGAGGTCACGCTGCTTGCCGTGGATCGCGATGTCCATGGCCTGGGCGTTGGCACGGTTCTGCTCGATGCCGCGGTCTCGCACCTGTCCTCGCTTGGAGCGACGAGGGCGCACCTGTACACCGACTCCAACTGCTCGTGGAAGTTCTACGAGCTGCACGGCTTTAAGCGCACGGCCACGCACCGCGCCAACCGCGAAGAGCGCCGTCACGACATGCCGCGCGAAAGCTTCCTCTACGAACTCGACCTAACAGCCTAAACCCGGCAGTTAGGGACGTTCCTTTTGTGCCGGCACCCCGGGACACTCCTTGGCAGCAACCGCACCTAGTCGTTGGGGACGTTCTTAAATGATTAATCGCTGGGGACAGTCTTCGTAGGTAGCGCGTAAAAAGGGGATGGGCTTTCCCCGACGGCTGTCGAGAAAAGCCCATCCCATAATTTACGACCGTTAGAACGTTCCGCCGCCGCCTCCGCCGACGCCGCCACCACCGCCGCCAGAGAAGCCGCCGCCGCTGCCGCCGCTCGAGCTATCGGAGCTCGAAGCCAGCTCGCGGATGGTCTCGTGATACACATCGTTGAACGAATCGAGCGGAGACTCGTTGCCGTAGTGATGGTAATACCACCAGTAGCAGGGGTAGTTGTCGTAGAAATCGTCGCTGTTGCGCAGGTCCGCAGGCACGGCCTCGGCCAGCTGTCGCAGCACTTCTTTCGAAACGCCCAGGGCAACGCCCATCACCAGCAGCTTGTTCCACAGCACCAAATCGCCCGGGACGGCTTCCTTTAGGCGTGTGAAATCCTCGAGCCAATGCTTGAGCGCCTTGCAGCGAGCCGCCACCTCGGCGCCCTCCGGCGTAAAGCGGCGGAACGTAAGGCCCACGCCGATACCCACCAGCACAATCGGCACCGAGATAACCGCGGCGGTAATGTTCGCCTGTGCGCCATCGGTAAAGAAGATGGATCCCACGGGAACAAAGGCAATCAGGATACCAAGAACCAGGCAAAACACCATTGCAACAATGCCGTCTGAGGCAACGTACTCGCTATCGGCCAGCTTGCCCTTAACGGTGTTCTGATAGTCCTCGAGCTTGTCGCCCACGGGTGTAGCATGCTGCTTGACGTAGTGCTGCAGCTCGTCGAACGTGCGCGAGCGGTCGCCGTTCTCGTCGGGCTTAACGCCAGCGAAGAACACCTTGAGCACTGTGCGGTCAATGCCCTTGGCCGACTTCCAGCCCGCACCACTCACCGTCACGCGGTAGGTCTGCTCCTCTTTCTCGCGCCCCAGCAGGCCCTTCTTAGCCTTGGTCACGGTCGCCTGCTCCAGCTTGATCACACGGTCGTCAGTGAGCTTCATGAGCGTGGCGATATATGCCTGATCGGGCACCTCGTTCCAGCTCATGAGGGCCGAAAGCACGGCGGGATGGTCGGTCGAAGGCACATCGCGAAAATATTCGTCCTGGAAAAGCGGCTTGGGCTTGCGGCGGCGCAGCTTGAGAACAACGATTGTGCCGGTAAAGGCCACCGCCGCGACAACACTTAGCACGGCAAGCACGTTGGCAATCATGCATGCGTGAGCGCGGCGGGCGTTAGCTTCGTCGGCCCATTCCTTCTCTTCGCTCAGGATCGTTGAGATGCGCTCTTCGCCCGAAGCGGCAAGCTGCGGCACCCAGTCGCTGGGGAAGGCGATGCGTGCCTCGGCGAATTCGCCCTGATGCACGCAGGGAATGGTATAGGTGACCATAGGCTCATCCTCATCGAGCGACACGTCGCCCGTCAGCGGACCGTGGCCCCATGCGCGGAAGTTATCGCCCTTGACGGCCGCCGTCCCGGCAGCGGCATTTGCGAAGTGCACTTCCATCTCGACATCGTCGGAATCCGCGGACCAGCCGTCACCCACAAACTTCCAGTAGAGCTCGGCGGTATCGGCCCAATTCATAACCGCACCGGTCATGGTGTAGCTCACGTAATAGATCGCGCTGTCGCCGCTCTCGTGGGGGCTGAACACCTTAATCCTTACGCCGTCACCGGTCTGCTCGACCGTGTAGACGCCAGAATCGCCCTTGTTCGCGCTATCGACTTTGTTAAACGCGGTGTCCTCTTCCTCGACACTCAGCACGTCGACGCCCGCCGTGCCGCCCTGCTGGTTGGAGCCCGTATTGATCTCCCAAAACACGCCGTTGATGTCGTCGTCGAAATCAAACTGGCGTCCCTCGACAACGGTCAGCGATCCATCGGCCTCAACCGTGGCACCGATATAGGTTTGGGTCATGGAGTAGCCGTCGGCGTGCGCGGCGGCAGGCAGCAGCAACAACGCAAGCGCGACGAGTGCGCAGACGGAAGCGAATCGCGCAAACAGGCGGCGCTGCCGGCTGACTTTGGCGGCGAGGGTGTTCATAGGCACATCCTTTGTCTGTAAAACCAACAGCGCCATTGTCCCACGTTTGCGGGTACGCATGACGAACATCTAGGCGACCGGAGCGCCAAACGGGATGAAAGTCACACCCGCACCCCAACAGCCAGTCATTGGGGACGTTCTTAAATGACCAGTCATTAGGGACACCCTTGGCATGGCCTGCGCCAGCAATAGATACCACTTCACAGCTCCGTCACAGGTGTAGCGGCTTTGTGTGGGCGCGGCATGCGCTGACTGAGCCGCCAGCCGAGGGGCATAAAGCAGTTGAGCGAAAACGGTTTGCCCCTTTGCCGTTCGCTCGAGGATCATGTCCCCCTTTTCCGCGGAAGCCCCGGCAGTTGCGAAGAGCTGCCGGGGCTTCTGTCGTTTGTGAGGCTAAGTCGGTACGCAGCGATCGAGACCTTGAGCCGCAAACCCACCGTGCGCAATGCGCACCGCCGCCAACTTGTGAGCGCGGCAACGCCTTCCCTGCCAAGCCCCGCGCTATACTCATCCGCATGGATATCAAAACACGCAACATAGCAACGCCCGCCGCGGACGCACCAGCAACGGCAGTGCCCACCCCCGTCGTGGGCCGCTTTGCCCCGTCGCCCTCGGGCCGCATGCACTTGGGCAACGTGTTCAGCTGCCTGTGCGCATGGCTTTCGGCCCGCAGCCAGGGCGGCAGCATCGTGTTGCGTATCGAGGACCTGGACGATCGCTGCAAGCGCCCGGAACTTGCCGCTCAACTGATTGACGATCTGACCTGGCTGGGGCTCGAGTGGGACGAAGGCCCCTACTACCAGCACGATCGCCTGGATCTGTACGAGGACGCCCTGCGCCAGCTGCAAGACGCCGGCCTCACCTATCCCTGTTTTTGCACGCGTGCCGAACTCCACGCCGCGAGCGCGCCGCACGCCAGCGACGGCACGCCCATCTACCGCGGCGCCTGCAGAGGTCTTTCTGCTGATGAAATCACCCGCCGCAGCGCCCTGCGTGCTCCGGCCACGCGCCTGCGCGTGCCCACCGTCGACGACCTCGCCAGCGACGTGATCGAATTCGTGGACCGCACGTACGGAGCCCAATGCGAAGCACTCGCCACCGAGTGCGGTGACTTTTTGGTGCGCCGCAGCGACGGCGTGTTTGCCTATCAGCTGGCCGTGGTGGTCGACGACGCTGCCATGGGCGTCACCGAGATCGTACGCGGATGCGACCTGCTTGGTTCCACGCCGCGCCAGATCTATCTGCAACATCTGCTGGGACTGCCCACGCCGCACTACGCGCACATTCCGCTGCTCATGTCACCGGACGGCCGCCGCCTTTCCAAGCGCGATCGCGATCTGGACCTGGGCGAGCTCCGCACCCGCTTTGGCACACCCGAGGCACTGTTGGGATGGCTCGCCGGGCAAACAGGCATCGCGCCGGACACCACGCCGCGTACCGCCGAGCAGCTGGTCGAGCACTTTAGCTGGGACGTCATCCGCGCGCATCGGGAGAACATCACTGTAACGGTCGAGTAGCCAGCCACCCCGCCTCTACGCAACATCCCAGGGCTGGAGTTCGTCGCCCAAGCGAACGATGCAGTCGTAGAGCACGGTGTGACGCTCGGCCGGGTTGGTATCCCGATGAAAATGCCCGTAGTACCAGCGCTTGTAGTCCAAGCGGTCTTCCAGCTCATCGAAAAATGCCGTAAGCCGATCAACGGAGGGGCAATTCCAGCCGGACGCTGGATAAAGCGTGGACGAAAGCATGCGCGTAGAGCAGGTGTGAGTGATCACGTAGTCGACCGTCCAGCCCACGCTGTCGAGCTTTGCCCGCGCCTCCTCAAAGTTGCGCTCGTCCGGCAGCTCCTGCGGCCACCAGCTGGAATACGGAATGCGGTATTCCTTGTCCACGCTCGTGGCGCCGCCCATGGTAAAGACCGTTGAGCCGTCGAGCTCAAAAACCTCGCCGCGCGTCAGGCGCCGTATGGGCGAGGTGTCCGACAGGCGCTGCGTCAGGCCGCCGTGCCACAGTTCCATGGGACGCTCCGCCCAGTGATCGAAACGTTCGTGGTTGCCGTCGACGAACAGCACGGTATAGGGGCGCGACTCCAGCCAAGCGATGTCGGCACATTCCTCGGCAGAGAAATCCCACGGAAAGCCAAAGTCGCCCGCGACAATCAGGTAGTCGTCGCCCGTCAGGCTGTCTCCAAGATCCCAGTCGCGCAGCTTTTGCATGTCGGCACCGCCGTGAGTATCACCCGTCACATAGACCGTCATCGGATCACCACTTCCCTGTAAGTCGCTAGCCCGCATTCTGCACGATCGCCAAGCAAACCGTTCCAGCCCTTCCGTTCCTTAGGGCTTACCCCTCGTTCTTCCATCCAAACGGGTCGAGCACCCAAAAAATCAGATCTAGCACACCGCCGGTCATCATGGCACCGGCAAGGGCCATGCAAATGTGCAGAGAGCTGGCACTTCGGAGCACGTCGAACGGCCCCAGAACAGCCAGCAGCGAGACCGCTGCGCCGGCTACGCACAGCGCAAGGCACGGTCCTGCGTCCTTAACGCACTTCTTTGCGAGATGCTTTGCGTTGTCACCCATCGATATCGAACTCCTTAGAGGGTCGTTGTTCAGATGCATGCCGCCGTGGCAGAACGAAGCGGCAGAGTAAGTGTCACATGCCGTGCAGGCATCAATGGAGAAACCGCCTGCTCGACCAACCCTTGACGCCGTTTTGCACCGGCACCCCATCCCCCGCTATCGAGGTCTATTACTTTTCCCGAGAAGTGAACGGCTGTTTTTGGACCCCTGAAACAGCCGCATTTTTCGGCGGCAAAATCGTGGGATTTCAGCATTGAAACCGCGGGAAACGGCACCTTTAAAGTGTCGATGCTTCGGGGGTCCGTTTTAGCTCGTTCACTTCTCGGGAAAAGTATTAGACCTCGCTGCTAGCTATCCAGAAAGACACCTCCCCCTTCCCCACCGCCGCGCAAAAACTCATCCAACATTAATCTTGGCTCAAGAATCGCTTAATCTATAACCTGCACTATAGAGTTCGACCAAGGGCGGGGCGGCGTCACGCAGGCCGCCGAACGCAACGCTCGCGCCCGGGCAGATCGCCCGGCGTCGCGCCCATCGAACGAAAGGAACAGGTCATGGACGACCTCGAAAAAGTTGAAACCATCCGCACCAAGTGCAACGTGAGCTACACCGATGCCAAGGCCGCGCTCGACGCCGCCGACGGCAACGTCTTGGATGCCATCATTTGGCTCGAGTCGCAGGGCAAGACCCAGACCACGTCGGCGCACGCCGCCACCGAGTCCGCGCCAGTCGATGAGCCCTCAGCCGAGATGGTCGCCGCGCAGGCCGCCTACGAGAAGTCGAGCGAAAAGACCGACTTTTCCAAGAAGATGGACAGCGTGTGGGAGTACCTCAAAAAGCTCTTCCGCCTGAGTTTGGACACCAAGTTTATCGCCACGCGCCGCGATGCGATCATCCTCAACATTCCCATCCTGATCCCCATCGTCGCGCTGTTTGCCTGGGGCGCCACGATATGGCTGATGCTGATTGGCCTGTTCTTTGGCATGCGCTACCGCATCGACAGCGACGGCGACGTGCCCGGCAGCATCAACAACCTTATGAATCACGCCGCCGACGCCGCGGACGACATCAAGCAAAATCTCAACGACGACAAGTAATCGCAGACGGGGGCACGTATGGCACGAATCCTGATCGTAGAGGACGAGGAGAAAATCGCCCGCTTTGTGACGCTCGAGCTGGAGCACGAGGGCTACCAGGTGGAGCACGCCGCCGACGGCCGCACCGCCGTGGACCTGGCGCTGGAGCGCGACTACGATCTGATTCTGCTCGATGTGCTGTTGCCTCAGCTCAGCGGCATGGAGGTGCTGCGACGCGTCCGCAAGCACAAGGATGTGCCGGTGATTATGGTCACCGCGCGCGATGCCGTGATGGACAAGGTGGCCGGGCTCGATGCCGGCGCCGACGATTACCTGACCAAGCCGTTTGCGATTGAGGAGCTGTTCGCACGGATCCGCGTGGCGTTGAAGCGCTCGGAGGCCGTGCGGGCTGCTTCGGGCGTTGGCGGCATCGGGACGGGCGCGGCAGGCGGCACGGGTGTCGGCGCCACTGCGATGCCCCCGGTCAGTGACTCGACCCAGGTTTCCGCCTCGCTCTCCCCCGCCACGCTCGCCGTGGGCTCGGTTGCGCTCGACCCCGACCGCCGCGAAGTCACGGTCGGCGGCTCGCCCATTGCGCTCACGGCCCGCGAGTTCGATGTCCTCGCCCTGCTTATGGCGCATGCCGAGACCGTGCTCACGCGCGAACGCATCGCGCACGAAGCGCTGGGCTACGAATACATGGGCGACACCAACAACGTCGACGTGCACATCGCGCATCTACGCGCCAAGATCGAGGACGCCGGCGGCGCCCGCATCATCCAAACCGTGCGCGGGGTGGGCTATGTCTGCCGCGCGTAACGCCGAGGCCAAGCGCGTCACCTCCATCGCCCGCGCCATCAACTGGAGCTATATGTGGCGCCGCCTGATGAGCTACGTTTGGCTCGACCTGCTGCTAGTAGTGATTGTGGCGGCGATCCTTGTCTATGGATACAACCAGACGCTGCCCAACGGCGCGTTTACCGCAGGATGGATCCCCAGCGCCACCGTTCGCGGCATGACGCTGACGCCCGCGCGCGGCTGGGACCTGACAACGCTCACCTATACCGTCGAGCTTGCGCGTACCACCAAGACTTTCCCCCTCGCGCAGGACCTCGTCACGCTATGGCCTCTCTACCTTGTCGTTGTGGGTTGGCAGGTCATCAGCGTGCTCAACATGCTCGGCGGCGCCCGCCGCGTGCGCCGCACCATGGCGCCGCTCAACGATCTGGCCCTGCGCGTGGACGAACTCGGCCGCATGCAACTCGCCGGCGGCAAAATGGAAACACTGGAGCAGGCCATCGAGCGCGCAAGCGTCGACTCGCCGAGCGTCACCACCGGCGACGCCGACCTGGCAAGCATCGAGGTCGCACTCAACCGCCTGCTGCGCCAGATGCAAGAGGCCAAGCTGCAGCAGATGCGCTTTGTCAACGACGCGAGCCACGAGCTGCGCACGCCCATCGCGGTGATTCAGGGCTACGTGAACATGCTCGACCGCTGGGGTAAGGACGACCCGGACGTGCTGGCGGAATCCATCGCGTCCCTCAAGGCCGAAAGCGAGCACATGCAAGAGCTTGTGGAGCAGCTGCTGTTTTTGGCGCGCGGCGATGCCGGGCGCACGGTCCTGCGGCGCGCGCATACCAACTTGGCTGCACTGGTCAGCGAGGTATGCGAAGAATCGCAGATGATCGATACCGAGCACACGTATCGGCTGGCTTCTGACGCTGCGCTTGCCAGCGACCCGCGCTGCGACGCGCCCGTCGACGTGGCGCTCGTGAAGCAGGCTCTGCGCGTGATCGTGCAAAACGCCGCCAAGTACTCGGATGCGGGAACGACCGTCACATTTGGCATAACGCCGGATGCGGGCGCGGGCACGATCGACATAAGTGTTGAGGACGAGGGCATCGGCATGAACCAGGAATCCGCAGCTCACGCGTTCGAGCGGTTCTACCGTGCCGACAACGCGCGCGATGCCGGCGCACAGGGTTCGGGTCTGGGGCTTGCGATCGCCAAGTGGATCGTCGACAGCCACGGCGGCGTCATCGGTGTGACCTCGGTCGAAGGGGTCGGCAGCCGCTTTACGATTCGCCTGCCACGATAGGAAGCCCCTCGGCATAAATAAAGGGATAGGGCCACGCGGCCCTATCCCTTTTTGCCAGCTATGGCAGCTTGTGCGCTACTCGCGGCACAGGTGCACGGCGAAACCGGCGAACTCGCGCTTAAAGTACACGAGCTTGGTACCACCGTCGGGCAGCAGCGCGCGCGACTCTTCGTTGACCTCGAGCCCGCGCTCGGCAAACCACTTCTCAGCTGCATCGATGTCGTTAACGGCAAAGCCGATGTGGCCCTTGGTGCCACGACCATTCTGCTTCATGATCTCGACCAGCGAATCGTTGAAGTACGAAACCGGGGTCTCGATGACGGGCAGGCCCATCATCGTCGAGAACAGCTCCGCGATCTCCAGGGCGTCTGCCGGGTCGGTGGCGTTAATGCCCACATGGGCAACGCGCATACCAAAGAGCTCTACCGGGTTGGCGTTCTGCTCACTCATGCAGTCAGCGCCTACTGAGCCATGACGTCGAGAACGGCCTTCTCGGCGGCAACGCGGTTCATGCCGGTCATGAAGGGCACGCCACTCACGTACGGGCAGGTGAGGCCCTCGGGGGCAACGGTGGTGGCGATCAGCAGGTCAGCGCCCTCGTCGCAGTAATCCTTGGCCTCGGAGATGGCGCACTGCACGATCTCGTACTTGTCGGCATAACCGTTGGCGTCGAGCAGGGTAGCGACCTTCTGGGCAACGAGCGTGGAAGTAGCAGCGCCAGCACCGCAAGCCAAAACGATCTTCTTCATAGGTAATGTCTCCCTTCATGGTTTACTTTAGGTAAGTGTACCGCAGCGAGCGATGGCACTCGGCCTCGATGAGCTTTTATGCCAGTTTGCTTGCGCGCTGCGTATAATACATCTAGTACGTGTTGTCATACCGCTCGCTTTATGAGCGACTAAGGACCCTAATATGCCCGATTCCCGCACCCTCTGGACCGCCGTCGTTATCATCTGCATCGCCGTGTCGGTGTTCTTTAGCGTCAAAAAACGCACCACGTTTAAACGCCTGCAGCAATTGATGGCCGCCAAGCAGTGGGACGAGTTCGATCGTTTGCTCGACGGCAAACTCACCAGCATGCTGTACCCACGCTACAACCGCGACTACCTGCGCCTGAACTCCTATCTGCTGCGCGAGGACCACGAGCGTGCCAGCGAGATGTTCGATCTGCTGCTGGGGCTCAACCTCCCCAAGATGCAGCGCGTCGACCTGGTGATCAAAGCCTTTAACTACTATGTTGGCCAGGAGGACCGCAAAAAGTCCAAAGAGCTGTTGCACGAGATCAAGGGCTTTGAGGGCGGTCAGGCCGAGGCAGTCGCGCACGAATGCCAACTGATGTACGACACGATGATCCTCAAGCGCCACAACGACATTCCCGAGCTGGAGCGCATGCTCGAGGATGTCGGCGACGACCCGGTCAAGCGCTGCCGACTGGAGTACCTGCTGGCCCTGCAGTATCAAAACAAGGGCGACGAGGCAAAGTTCCAAGAGTTCCTGGAGAAGTCGGGCCAACACTCGATGGCCGTCAACGCGTAACGGACGGCTTGTGCTAGACTTCTAGTCTCACGGGGGCGTGGCGGAATTGGCATACGCAGGAGACTTAAAATCTCTCGCCGCAAGGATTGTGGGTTCGAGTCCCACCGCCCCTACCATATGGAGCTTTCGAGCCCGTGTCCCCAAGGGATGCGGGCTCGTTTATTTTAGATGCCGGTGGGGCTCGAACCCGCGAGGGGGCGAGCGTTAAGCGGACGCGCAGCGTCCGTAGCGAGCCGGCGAGGGCGCCGACAGGCGGCCGAAGCCGGTGCGTATTTGCGCAGCAAATACGCAGACGTCCCACCGCCCCTACCATTTAGCTTTTACGAGCTCGTGTCCCCCGGGGATGCGGGCTCGTTTCTTTTGGACGCCGGTGGGGCTCTAAGTTGCGGTGGAATAGATCCTGTTTATACCGTTTACCAGCTTATTTAGGAACTATTTCACCGCAACTCAGAGGAAGACGGTTAAAGAGCACTCAGGCTCGGGGTCCAGCCGATGGTGGGAGTCGCGCCGTCGAGAACCTCGTTGATGGTGGCGGCCATGCCGGCGAGGAGGCTGTTCTCGCTTACGGTGAGCGCATCGTAGCCGCCGGCACGCATGAGCTCGCGGATCACCACGGCGCCGGCCAGAATCACGCCCGCGCGCTTGGGCTGCACGCCCGGCAACGCGGCAATGCCTGCAACATCCAACGCAGACATGCGCTCGATAGCGGCCGAGATCTGCTCCATCGAAAGCTCGCGCAGGTGCACAAAGTTCGAGTCGTACGGCTCCAGTTCGTGGACCAGCGCCACGAGCGTGGTAACGGTACCGCCCACCGCGACGAGGCGCTCGGCGCGCTCAAAGTCGACAGGCAGGCCCTCAAAGTAAGCCCCGAACTGCTCGCCCGCCCATGCGCCAGCGGCGGCAAGTTCACTGTCCGTTGGCGGCAGCGCCGAGAAAAACCGCTCCGTCACGCGACGGCAACCGATGTCCAGTGAGCGCGTTCCCTCCAGCGCAAAGATGCCACGCTCCGGCGCATAGACGCCCGTCGCGAGCTCCGTGGAGCCGCCACCCGAATCGGCGACGATGATGCGCTCGCCTGCAAAGTCGTGCGCTACGCCAAAAAACGTCAGGCGCGCCTCAACCTCGCCAGGAATCACCTGCGGTTCGAGCCCCAGATCGCGCAGGCCGTCCAGCAGCAGGGCAGCATTGGACGCATCGCGTGCGGCGCTCGTGCACGTGGTGCAGATGCACGCGGCCCCAAAGGCACGGGCTTCGTCCACAAACATGCGGCACGCAGCGAGCACGCGCTCAACGGCCGCCTCGCAAAAGCGGCCCGTCGCGTCCACGCCCTCGCCCAGATCGGTAATCTCGGTATGCTTGGACGATTCCACGATCGCCCCGCCCTCGACCTGGGCCAACACCAGTCGCGACGACACCGTTCCCAGGTCGATCGCGGCTACCTTATAGCGTTTACAATTTGTCATTGCGGGCTCCCCTCCGGGCGCTATTCGCCGTTGGACACGACCGTCTGGCCCTCGACGCCGTTAAATCCAAACAGCATGTCGAGCGTCTGAATGTACCACGGCGCGTCCTTGCCGACCTCTTCGATCTCCTTGGCCACCTCGCTGGCCTTCTTGGCGTTCGACGACTTCTGGCTCGACGAGGCATCCGAATCGCCGTCCAGGCCCTGCACTTCAATCCTCTTCTCGCCGGGCATCACCAGGCCCAGGTCCTCGGACGCCGCGTCCTTGATACCCTCCTCCGAGAGCAGCTTGTCGACGCTTTTTTGCAGCTCATCATTGTATTGCTGGCGAATCTCGACCTGCTTGGCCAAGATGTCGCTCGAGCGTTTTGCCACGTACAGGTCGCGTACGGGAAAATACAGGCTCACGAGCGCCAGCGCCACCACGATACCGATAAACAGCGGACGCAGAGAGCCATGCGTAAAGTCATAGATCGCCTTGACCACCGCATTGTCGTTGGCGTAGCGCATAAAGTCCGAGCCCGAAAGACGGCTCGAAGGCCTGCTCGACCTGTCGTGCGTCTGGGCCGAGGGACGCGACGCATGCGACGAACGTGCCGGGCGCACCGGTCCATCTGCCAAAGTATTCACATGAGCATTGGGGCGCGAGGTACTTGTCGGGCGTTGCGTGGAGCGGTCGGCGCCGGCGTAGACGGACCCGCCGAGCTGCACGGTACGTGCACGGCGAGGCGACGGCTCGCGCGAACCGGCGGAATAATACCTGTTGTCGTAAATCTGATCCATGTGCGCCTTGTGCGGTTGAGGTTTGTTTGCGCTAAGTCCTTTAGTTATAGCACGAGCGCCCGCACCGCCTTCGTCAGCCTTTGCTCGACATAAAAAAGGCGCTGAGCCGTATGGCCCAGCGCCCATGGCGCTTTGCGGCATCCAGCCAAGGCGGGGAGGAACCGAGTCAGCCTCCCCCTCGCCAAATTCGCCCGTTTAGCGAATGTTGTAGAACGCGGCCTTGCCGGCGTAACGCGCGCTGCCCTCGAGCTCGTCCTCGATGCGGATGAGCTGGTTGTACTTGGCGATACGGTCGCTGCGGCACGGGGCGCCCGACTTGATCTGGCCGGCGTTGACGCCCACGACCAGGTCGGCGATCGTGGAGTCCTCGGTCTCGCCGGAGCGGTGACTCACGATGCAGGCGTAACCGGCCTCCTTGGCGGTCTCGATGGCCTCGAGCGACTCGGTAAGCGTGCCGATCTGGTTGACCTTGACCAGGATCGCGTTGGCGGCACCCAGCTCGATGCCCTTCTTGAGGCGCTCGGTGTTGGTGACGAACAGGTCGTCGCCCACCAGCTGCACCTTGTTGCCAATGCGACGGGTGAGCTCGACCCAGCCGTCCCAGTCCTCCTCGGCCATGCCGTCCTCGATGGAGATGATGGGATAGGTGTCGACGAGCTTCTCCCAGTAATCGACCATCTGAGCGCTCGTATACTCAACGCCCTCGCCCTTGAGCTCGTACATGCCGGTCTCGGCGTTGTAGAACTCGGTCGAGGCCGGGTCCATGGCGTACATGAAGTCGACGCCGGGCTTAAAGCCAGCCTTCTCGACGGCCTTGGTGATGTACTCGAACGGCTCGGCATTGGTCTTGAGGTTGGGGGCAAAGCCGCCCTCATCGCCCACGCCGCCGCCCAGGCCGGCCTCGTGCAGCACGCCCTTGAGGGTGTGGTAGACCTCGGCGCACCAGCGCAGGCCCTCGGCAAAGCTCGGGGCGCCCACCGGCATGATCATAAACTCCTGGAAGTCGACGTTATTGTCGGCATGCACGCCGCCGTTGAGGATGTTCATCATAGGTGTGGGCAGCAGATGAGCGTTGACGCCGCCCAGGTACTGGTACAGCGACAGGCCCGACGACTCGGCAGCGGCGCGGGCGACGGCCAGCGACACGCCCAGGATGGCGTTGGCACCGAGCTTGGTCTTGTTGGGGGTACCGTCCGCGGCAATCAGCGCGGCATCGACGGCACGCTGGTCGAAGGCGTCGAGGCCCACGACGGCGTTAGCGCACTCGTTGTTGACGTGCTCGACGGCCTGCGAAACGCCCTTGCCCAGGTAGCGGCCCTTGTCCCCGTCGCGCAGCTCGCAGGCCTCAAAGGCGCCGGTCGAAGCACCCGAAGGCACCATTGCGCGGCCAAAGCTGCCGTCCTCGAGCACGACCTCGACCTCGACGGTGGGATTGCCGCGGCTGTCGAGCACCTCGCGACCGTAGGCGTCCAAAATATCGCTCATGTTGTCTCCCTCTCACTTGGAAACGTAGTGGATGCAAGCGACCGGCCGACCGTGCACCATCGGTGCGTCTCCGTAAGTTAGCCATGTCGCACTTTTTGCATTATGCCCTAAGTTAGCCGAGGGATACACTTGATTTTTGAAAAATTTAGCGGGAACGATGAGGCATGTCAGCCCGTCGTTCCCGCAGTCTTACTCCTCCGCCTTTGCGGCATCCCACAGGTCGTTGAGGCCGTGGGTCGAAAGCTCGGCAAGATCCACGTGGGCGTCGGACGCCATCTGCTCCATCGCGGCCCAGCGACGGCGAAACTTGGCCGTGCTCGCGCGCAGGGCACTCTCGGCGTCGATCCCCTCTTTGCGCGCGACGTTGACCAAGGCAAAGAGCAGGTCGCCAAACTCCATTTCGCGCTCGGGCGAGCCAGGGGCCTCGGCCTCAAACTCGACACGTTCCTCGGCGACCTCATCCCACACGTCCTGGACCGTCTCCCACTCAAAGCCCACGGCAGCCGCCTTGCGCGACACCTTCTGAGCCTGCATCAGCGCCGGCAGATGCGTGGGCACGCCGTCGAGCAGACCCTCGGGCGCGGCCTCGCCCGCTGCCACGGCCTTGTCCTTGGCGGCTTTCTCGGCAAGCTTGACCTCGTCCCAAATCTTGAGTACCTCGTCGGAACTGTCGGCATCTACATCGCCAAACACGTGCGGATGACGGCGGATGAGCTTGGCGTCGATATCGCGCGCCACGTCGGCCAGCGTAAACTCGCCGGCGTCCGCCGCAATCTGCGCATGCAGCACGACCTGCATGAGCACGTCGCCCAGCTCCTCGCGTAGGTGAACCGCGTCGTCCGCCTCGATGCAGTCGAGCGCCTCGTAGGCCTCCTCGATCATGTTCTTGCCAATGCTGCGGTGCGTCTGCTCACGGTCCCATGGGCAGCCATCGGGCTGACGCAGACGCCAGATGGTCTGCACCAGATGCTGCAGCTCGGTCGACGCGTCGACTAGCGTGGACAGATCGCGCGAGCCCTCGGCATTTTGCTGAGCCATGTGCTGCGCCATGGTTAGTCCTCCTCCAGGATCACGTGGCGGAACGCGCCGTCCTCGTAGATGCCGTAGCTGTGCGTGCCGTCCTTGGGAATGCTCACGCTACCGGGGTTGAAGAGCCACAGGCCCGGGTGCGCGGCGCTTTCCTCGTTGACCTTGATGTGCGTGTGGCCGTAGACGAGCGCTGAGCCCTCGGGCAACGCGGGCGCGTGGTCGACGCTGTTGTGCATGCCGGCGCCAAAGACATGGCCGTGCGTCAGGAACAGCTCGCGGCCGGTCTCGTCGAACAGCGTGGCATAGTCGGCCATGACGGGGAAGTCGAGCACCATCTGGTCGACCTCGGCGTCGCAGTTGCCGCGCACCGCGATGATGCGGTCGGCTAGGGCGTTGAGCAGCGGAATCACGCGCTTGGGAGCATAGTCGCGCGGCAGGTCGTTGCGCGGACCGTGGTAGAGCAGGTCGCCCAGCAGAACGATGCGGTCGGGCTGCTCGGACTCGATGGCGGTGGCCAGGCGCTCGGTCCAGTATGCCGAGCCGTGGATGTCGGAGGCGATGAGGTATTTCATGGTGGTCCTTTCGGTGAGGTTGATGGGGTGGGTGTGGCGCGTCGCCGACCGTGTCACTCAAATTGCAGAGCCGCGGCTTGTGCTGCCTGCATCACGCGCTGGAGCGGCACACCGTGCTCGCAGGCAAGGCGGGCGCAGTCCTCGTACTCGGGCGCTGCACGCTCGCTGCCGTCGGGCAGGGTGGCCACCTTGACGGACACCTCGCCCCATGGCGTCGTCACCTGCTCAAAGCGGCGTGGCAGGCAAACGCGTTCCATGACCTGGCGACGAATGCCGTTGGTCGTGGTTTCCAAAAAGATAATCGTCTGCAGGCGCTCGATATCCTCGTGAGCACAGATTACCTGCAGCTGCCAGCCGGGGCGGCCTTTCTTGCAATAAACGGGCAGCCAGTGCACCTCGCGCGCACCGGCCTCGCGCAGGCGGTCGGCGGCGTAGGCGAGTACCTCGGGCGACGCATCGTCGATGTCGCATTCCAGCTTGACGATGGTCTCGGGCGCATCGGTCTCGCGAGACAGCGGAGATTTGCTATCGCATGGCATACGGTCCGGCTCCTTTCCGCACGGGCTCGTTTTGTTCATCCAAACGCTAGCACATCGCGGGCGGCGCAGGGGCGGCGTCATGGGATAGGTGCGACTTTTGCTGGGCGCAAGTGCTGGCGCGCTCCAACGCCGGCCCGCTCCACTCAAACGTGTACGTCAGCCTCCAAACATGTCATTTTTTGCAGCTTTTGGAGGCTAATGTACATGTTTTGAAAGCGCAAGCGAGGCCGCACCACGCGCCGCGCACCCTTTCCAATCGATTTCGGCACCCCGCGCGTACGACGCGCCGAGGCTGCGCCATTACAATGGAGCGGATTCGCCAAATGCAAAGGAGCCGCTATGCCTATGTGCCCGCTGGTCGATTGCCATACCCACACCTCGTTTTCGGACGGCCATGCCTCATTTGAGGACAACGTCCGCGCCGCTGTCGCCGCCGGCTGCCGCGCCATGGTCTCGACCGACCATCTCACCCTACCTGCCAGCATGGATGCCAACTGCGAGGTGCAGGTCGTCGAGGGCGACCTGCCGGCACATCGTCTGGCTTTTGAGGACGCTCGCAATCTTGCCGCTCAGATTGCGCCAGAACTCACCTTTATCTACGGTTTCGAATGCGATTGGTACGAGGGCTGCGAGCCTTTGGTTGAGCGCTGGTCCCAGGGCGCCGTCGTGCGCCTGGGCAGTGTGCACTGGATTGGCAACCCAGGCGATATCATGGCCGGTGCCGCGGGTACGGCGGGAACGGAGGACGTCGCTCGTCCCGATACGCCCGATTCGCGCTGCGGCTGGATCGACGATGACACCAACCTGCACGTTTGGGAAAACCTGGGGGTACGCGGCGTGTGGGAGCGCTATGTCGATGACTGGTGCCGCGCCTGCGAGAGCCCGCTCAACTTTGATGTGATGGCTCACCCCGACCTGGTCATGCGCTTTTCGAAGGAAGGCTTTGCGCCCGATTTTGACCCCGCACCGTTTTGGCAGCAGATGGCAGAGTGCGCGCACGATACGGGCCGCCGCGTTGAGGTCTCGACGGCCGCACCGCGCAAGGGCTTGGGCGACTACTACCCCGCAACCGGTCTTTTGCGCTGCTTTGCCCATGCCGAAGTGCCGATCACCTTTGGCTCGGACGCGCACCGCGCCTGCGATATCTGCTGGAACATCCGCGAGGCCCAGGCGCACGCCTACGACTGCGGTTATCGAACCTTCGACATCCCCCACGCCACCGGCGAATGGGAATCCACGCCCCTCGCCTAGCCATCCCTTCATAAGTTGCGGTGAAATAGGGATTGTTTTGCTTGATGAAGCGCTTAAACAGTCCCTATTTCACCGCAACTTCCATGACCCCGTTACACCAACAAAGACTGTCCCAAACGACTAGTGGCGGCGAGCGTTGAGTTCGCCGGCCAGTTCGTCGAGGGTGATGCCGTAGCGCTCGAGCGTCACGAGCAGGTGGTAGACCAGGTCGCCGGCCTCGTAGCGAATATGATCGTGGTCGTTATCCTTACAGGCCATGATCACCTCGCTTGCCTCCTCGGCAAGCTTCTTGAGCAGCTCGTCCTCGACGTCGGTCAGCAGACGCGCGGTATAGCTCTCCTGCGGCGATGCATCACGACGACCGTGAATCACCTCGGCCAGACCTGTCAGCGTCTCACCGATATTTCCATCCTGAACGTTTGCGGTGCGCACACCCATGGTTCAATCCTTTCTGGTGGCCGAGCGTCTAATCGAGCGCCCGCCCTACGCGAGTTTCTTAAAGAAGCAGGTACGGTTGCCGGTATGGCAGGCCGGGCCCGGCGAGTCGACCTTGACCAGCAGCGTATCGCTATCGCAGTCGGCCCAAAGCTCCTTGACCGCCTGCATGTTGCCGCTCGTCGCGCCCTTGTTCCAGAGCTCCTGGCGGCTGCGGCTCCAAAACCACGTGGTACCGGTCTTGAGCGTAAGCCCCACCGACTCCTCGTTCATCCAAGCAACCATAAGCACCTCGCCGGTGTCGTACTGCTGGACCACACAAGGAATCAGCCCCTTGACGTCATATGTAAGCTTTGAAGGATCGGTTATCTCTTCCATTTCTCTCCCCAATTTAAACCCCACAGGTCGGCGAGGGTTGTCCAGGTGCCGCAGGTTGCCGCGAAAGAGGAGCGACGCGTACTTTGGTACGCGAGCGACGGTTTGAGCGGCAAGATGCAGTGCCTGGGCAAGCCGCAGCACTAGAAGTCCAACCTCACAGGAATACCTTGAGAGGCCATATACCCCTTCACCTGGCGAATGCTGAAGGTTCCAAAGTGAAAGACGCTTGCCGCCAGCACGGCATCGGCCTCGCCCTCGATCACGCCCTCGGCAAAATGCTCGAGCGTGCCCACACCGCCGCTCGCGATCACCGGAATCGGCACCGCGCGCGCCACGGCGCGGGTGAGCGCCAGGTCAAATCCGGCCTTGGTGCCGTCGCGGTCCATACTGGTGAGCAAGATCTCGCCGGCGCCGCGACGGGCCGCCTCCTCGGCCCACGCCACCGCGTCGATACCCGTGGCGTTGCGGCCGCCTGCGGTAAAGACCTCCCACTTGTCGGCACCAGATGCGCCGGGCAAACCGACGCGCTTGGCATCGATCGCCACGACCACGGCCTGGCTGCCAAACGCCGCGGCAGCCTGGCTAATCAACGACGGATCGCGCACGGCGGCAGAGTTAAGCGACACCTTGTCGGCGCCGGCTGCAACCATGGTGCGCATGCCCGCCAGGTCGCGAAAGCCGCCGCCCACGGTATAGGGAATAGCGAGCTCCTCGGCCGCATGCGCCGCCATCTCGATGGTCGTCGCGCGGTTGTCGCTCGTGGCGGTAATGTCCAGGAAGACGACCTCGTCCGCACCCTCGCGGTCGTAGGCGCGGGCCAGCTCCACCGGGTCGCCCGCATCGCGCAGGCTCACAAAGTTGACGCCCTTGACCACGCGGCCGTCCTTGACGTCTAGGCAGGGAATTACGCGTTTGGTAAGCATGGGCTACTCCTCCCCTCGGGCGGCGGCCAGCGCCTGTACCAGCATAAAGTTGCCCTCGTAGAGCGCGCGGCCGGTAATGGCGCCTTCAATCGCGCCCTCACCCACCGCGGCCAGTGCGCGGATGTCGTCGAGCGTCGAGATGCCGCCCGAAGCCACGACGGGAAAGCCCGCGACCTCGGCCACATGGCGATATGCCGCCACGTCGATGCCCGTCTGCATGCCATCACGCGCGATGTCGGTATACACCAGATGCTTAAAGCCCAGCTCGGTAAGCTGCGCCACGGCATCGTCGAGCGCCACGCCCGCGCCGTCGCGCCAGCCGTTCACCTTAACCTGGCCGTCGCGTGCGGCAACGTCGGCGACCAGCAGCTCGCCAAAGCCTTGGGCTGCCACCTCAGCAAAACCCGGCTCGGTCACGAGCACGGTGCCCAGCGCAATGCGGCGAGCACCATAGCCTGCCAGCTCATCGATGCGTGCGAGTGAGCGAACGCCGCCGCCCACGTCCACGGACAGACCGTCGACGCCGCAGATGGCCTTAATCGCCGCCGAATTGGCAGCGCATGTGTCCTCGTCCTCGCCAAAGGCAGCGGACAGGTCGACGACATGCACCCAGCTTGCGCCCTGCTCGGCAAACGAGCGGGCGACGGCCACGGGGTCATCGGAATATACCTTGCAGCAGTTGCGGTCGCCGCGCTCCAGGCGCACAACCTTGCCGCCGATCAGATCGATTGCGGGAAACAGGATCATCGGCCAACCTCCTCGACGATGCTGACGAAGTTCTTAAGGATACGCTGACCCAGCGCGGAGGATTTCTCGGGATGGAACTGGCAGCCCCACACGTTGCCGTGGCGCACGATGCACGGGAAGCTCCGTGTATAGTGCGTGCGTGCCAACACATCGGCGGCATCGACGTCGTCGGCCACCGCGTAGCTGTGAGTGAAATACATGTTGGCGCCCTCGGCAAAACCGGCGAGCAGCGGATCGGCCGCACCGGCGGGCGTCATGTGCACCTGGTCCCAGCCCACGTGCGGCACCTTCAGGCGGCTCGACTCCAGGCGCGTGCACGAGCCGCACATGATGCCCAGGCCATCGACCCAGGGACCACCGGCCTGCTCGGAGGCATCGTCGTCCGCGTCCGCGCCCTCGTCCGCAGGCACGCCCTCGTTGCCGCGCTCAAAAAATAGCTGAAGGCCCAGGCAGATGCCGAGCAGCGGGGTTCCGGCGGCGACGGCATCGAGCACGGCCGCCTCCTCGCCGCTCTGGCACATAAAGGCGATCGCGTCATAGAACGCGCCCACGCCCGGGATGACCAGGCCGTCGGCGTTGCGGATCTGTTCCGGATCGTCCGACGTGCAGGCGGCGGCACCGGCGCGCGCAAGCCCGCGCACGACGCTCGACAAGTTGCCCTTGTGGTAGTCGACCACCACGATCTTCGGTTCGCCCACGCGACCCCTCCACTTCTCATCATCCAAAACCACCACAAAGGTGCCTGTCCCCTTCGTGGTGGTTTTACCCTTGTGACGGTTACAGCGAGCCCTTGGTGCTGGGGATGCCCTGCACGCGGGGATCGAGCCCGCAGGCGCGGCGCATCGTGCGGCCCACGGCCTTAAAGGCGGCCTCGATAATGTGGTGCGAGTTGCCGCCCGCCAGCTCGCGCACGTGCAGCGTGAGCTTGGCATCGCGCGCAAAGGCATAGAAGAACTCGACGGCCAGCTCGGTATCAAAGGTGCCCACACGCTCGGTCGGCACGGGCAACTCGCAGTAGGCCTGGCCGCGACCCGAGATATCCACGGCGGCCATCACGAGCGTCTCGTCCATGGCGATCACCGCGTCGGCAAAGCGCGTAATACCCGCCTTGTCGCCCAGCGCCTGGCAAAACGCCTCGCCCAGCACAATGCCCGTGTCCTCGACGGTGTGGTGTGCGTCGACCTCCACATCGCCCACCGCATGCACCGTCAAATCGAACAGGCCATGGCGGCCAAAGGCATTGAGCATGTGATCGAAAAACGGCACGCCGGTCGAGATATCGCACACGCCGCTCCCGTCCAAGTCGAGCTTGACGACAATGTCGGTCTCCCCCGTCTTGCGGGTCACCTCGACATAACGGCCCATCTACATCTCCTCCTTCACCAGCGCGGCAAACGCAGCCAGCACCTCGTCGTTTTCCTGTGGGGTACCCACGGTGATGCGTAGGCAGTCCGCGAGCCCCGGCGCATAGCTAAAGTCGCGCACCAAAATCGAATACTCGTCGCGTAGGCGCTCGCGCACGCGCGTGGCATGCGGCGTACGCACGAGCACAAAGTTCGCCGCGCTCGGCCATGCCTCCACGGGCAGGCCCTCGGTAGCCATCGCGCGCAGGGCGCCCAGCTCGCGCTCGCGCTCGGATGCGACCTGTGCCACCACGGGCGTGTACGCATCGCGGGCACGCACGCAGGCAAGCGCCGCCGCCTGGCTCAGCACGTTGACCGAATAGATCTGGCGAATCGCCGCGAACACGTCGATGACCTCGGACGCCGCGATCACGTAGCCCAGACGCGTGCCGGCAGCGCCAAACGCCTTGGACAGCGTATGTAAAATCACCAGGTTGGGATGCTCGGCGATAAGGCCCTGCGCCGTGGTGGCCGCGCCAAACGAATCGTCGGCAAACTCAACGTAGGCCTCGTCGACCATCACCATGCCGGGGCACGCATCGCACAGCGCCGCGATAAAGTCGAGCGGCGCCACGTCGCCCGTGGGGTTATTGGGCGAGGTCACGATTGCCAGGTTGCACTCGGGCGCTGCCGCAAGCACGGCTGCCTGGTCGAGCTCAAAGGTCGCGGGGTCGCGCCACACGTCGCGCACCTCGGTCTGGCAGAGCGACGCAAAGAACGCGTACTCGCTAAAGCACGGCGGGCAGTTGAGCAGGGTTCGCCCAGCGCCGCCAAACGCCAGCAGGTAGTTATAGAGCAGCTCGTCACCGCCGTTACCCACGCAGACATTCTCGCGCGCCACACCATGCCAAGCGGCCAGCTCGTCGCGCAGATCGTTGGACATGGGATCGGGATAGCGGTTGAGCGGTGTAGCGGCCAGGGCGGCGTCGACCGCCTCGCGCACGCCAGCCGGCACGGGATAAGTGTTCTCGTTGGCCGAAAGGTTGATGCGTGTGGGCGTAAAGTTGGGATCGTAGGGCTCAATGCCGGCCAAGTAGGGCTGGACGAGCTCCTTCATACGGGGCGTGAGCTCGGCCATATTAGGCCTCCTTGCCAGTCGCGCCGGCGCCATCCGCGCACGCAGCCGCCAGGTCCACGCCCTCGGTAACCGTCGCCACGGCGTCGCCCGGCCAGGCAACCTTGGTCAGGTCGGCCGCAGCGAGCGACTCGGCGCTCACGGCATCCTCGCCCTGCTCCAACACGCGGCGGCGCAGCGCGGCGGAAAGCGCGTGTGCCCACAGACCCTCGGCCTCGGCCAGGCGCTGCGTGGCGGGAGCGTCGGAGAGCAGGCCCTCGGGTGTATAGCAAATGACACTCGAGCGCTTGACGAACTCTTCGACCGAAAGCGGGTTGGAGAACATGGCCGTGCCGCCGGTCGGCAGCGTGTGGTTGGGGCCGGCAACATAATCGCCGAGCGGCTCGGAGCTCCAAGCACCCACAAAGATGGCGCCGGCGTTGCGAATGCCGCCGAGCAGGCCCATCGCGTCCTTGCAGTGCAGCTCAAGGTGCTCGGGCGCCACGGTGTTCACGGCCTCGACGGCGGCGGCCATATCGGCAGCCACCACGATGGTGCCCTCGTTATCGAGCGAGGCGCGCGTGATCTCGGCACGCGGGGACTGTGCCACCAGGATGTCGATACCCGCCTCGACCTCGCGCGCAAACTGCTCGTCGCAGGTCACCAGATAGCAGGCCGCCAACGGATCATGCTCGGCCTGGGCCATCAGGTCGGCCGCGACCACCATGGGCTTGGCCGTGGCGTCGGCCAGTACGCAGACCTCGGACGGGCCAGCGACCATGTCGATACCCACATCACCCGAGACAATCTGCTTGGCAGCGGCGACAAAGGCGTTACCCGGGCCGGTAATCTTGTCGACACGCGGAATGGTCTCGGTACCGTACGCCAGCGCGGCCACGGCCTGGGCGCCGCCCACCATATAGATCTCGTCCACGCCGCCGAACTTTGCCGCGGCGAGCGTGTAGGGGCTGATCAGGCCGTCCTTTTGCGGCGGCGTCACCATGACCACGCGTTTGACGCCGGCCACCTTGGCGGGAATGGCGTTCATAAGCACGGTGGAAGGGTACTGTGCACGACCGCCCGGCACGTAAATGCCGGCCGCAGCAAGCGGGGTCACCTTAACGCCGAGCATCGTGCCGTCCGGGCGCGTGGTAAACCAGCTCTGCTCGACCTCGCGCTGGTGGAACTCGCGAATCTGACGTGCAGCCTTTTCGAGCGCCGCGACAAAAGCGGGATCGAGGCCTTCGAGCGCGGCATCGATCTGCTCTTGCGGCAGACGGAAGCTCTGCAGCTCAACACCATCAAAACGCTGACAGTAATCGCGCACCGCGGCATCGCCGTTAGCACGCACGTTGGCCACGATATCGCGGGCGGCGTCGACGATGTTTTGCGGCAGCACGCCCTTGCGGTTGAGCTGGTTGGTAACGAGGCGCTCCCCGGGAGCAAGCTTGATGGTCTTCATATCGGTATCCCCTATCGGTCGAGGTTTTGTTCGAAAAACGAGAGACCGGGCGGCGGCGTCAGTCGGCCCGCCGCCCGGACGTTGGGGCGCCCGTGCGTGCTCGCGCTATTGTGCCGAGCCCGCAACGGGCTCAAAATGCTTGTCCTTCACGGCTGCCGCCAAGCGATCGGCCAGATTGCGTACGCGCGGGTCCAGACGTGCAGCGCCCGGGTTGACAAAGAAGCGGGCCGTGCAGTCCATGATGCGGCCGGTGATGACCAGGTCGTTGTCGCGCAGTGTGGCACCCGTGGCGGTAATATCCACGATGCGGTCGGTCATGCCAACAATGGGGCCCAGCTCGATATTGCCGTGCAGCGAAACGATATCGGCATTCACGCCGCGCTCGGCATACCAGGCACTCGCGATGCGCGGATACTTGGTGGCCACGCGAAGCGACCCACGACGGGCATAGTTGTGCTCGGCCTGGCCGGCGCGCCACGCGGGCTCTGCCTCGATAAACGTGCACAGGCCGTAGCCCAGATCGACCAGCTGCAGCAGGTTGAGGTCTGCCTCGATAAGCGAATCCCAACCGCAGATGCCGCAATCGGCACCGCCGCAGCCCACAAAGGCGGGCGCATCGCTGGGGCGCACGATGACAAACTCGATATCGCCGACCGTGCCCTCGCCGGCCTGTGTGTCGCGGCCGCGCACGATGAGGTGACGACCGGGATCGCGCAGCTCCGAGACATCCAAGCCCGCGGCCTCGAGCACGTCGAGTGTGTCGGCCTTAAGCGAGCCCTTGGGCACGGCGATGCGCAGCGGACCCTCGGCGCCACGGCCCGCGGCGTGATCGCCATCGGAAGCAGCGTCCTCGGCCGAGGTGTGCGCGGCCTCTAGACGCTCGAGCGAAAAGGCGAAGCCCGCCGCCGGCACCTCGATGCCGTCGCCAAATGCACCGGTAAAGATGGAGTCGTAGCGTCCGCCCGAACCCACCGGATCGGGCAGGCCGCCGGCATAGGCCTTAAAGACCAGACCCGTGTAGTAATCAAACGAGTTCATGATGGAGAAGTCGAAGGACAGCACCTGGGCGTCCTCGGGAGCCAGGCCCTCGACCAGGGCACGCAGCTCGCGCGTGAGCGGCGCGACAATGCCCACCGCCGCCAGAAGCGCGTCGACGCGGTCGAGTACCTCAGCGCCGCCGTGCAAGCGCGGCAGCTCGCTGATGGCAGCCTTGACGGCCTCGGGCTCGGCGCTTGCCGCCACACGGGCATCGAGGCCCACAAAGTCGTTGGCGTGTACGCAACGCAATGCCTCGGCAGCCAGTTCGCGATCCCCACAGGCCGCGAGCAGTTCCTTAAACGGACGAACGCTGCCCGCAATAATGCGCGCATCGGGCAGCGCCAGCTTGCGCATGGCCTCCGCCACCAGCGAGACGATCTCGACATCGCCCGCGGTGTCGCCCACACCGATAAGCTCAAAACCCAACTGCGTAAACTGACGCGAGCCGCCGGCATTGCGCTGGCACTCGCGAACCACCGGCGCCTCGTAGCGAAGGCGCAGCGGCAGATCGGCCGCGCGCATGCGTGTCGAAACCAGGCGAACAATCGGCAGCGTGTTGTCAGGACGAACCACCAGCAGGCGACCGTCGTCATCAAAGAGCTTAAACGGGGTGTCCGCAATGCGGCCACCCTCCTCGAGAGAGCCCTTGTCCTCGAGCAGCGGCGTCTCGACCGGCAGGTAATGATGCTCCCTAAAGCAGCCCTTCACCGTACATGCGATCTCCTCGCGCGCCTGAGCCTCCTCGGGCAATATGTCCCGGAATCCCCACGGTGTGGCCGTCATCTGGTGAGCCTCCTCATGCTGTGTTTCATATAGAACAGAAGACCGGCATAGCTCCGCCGGTCTTCTGGGTACTTTAGCATACTAGAGTGTTTGCGGGGAAAATCCATCGCAGCCGCTCACGCCGTATTCATTTGGAAACATAGGGCAGATCGCCGCAACCCAAACCCGCCTAGGCGCCAATCGCACGACGATACTCTGCCATTACCTGCGCATCGGCAGCTGCGGGATCGGCGAAATAGCGCCCGTCATAGGTCTCGGCCGAAACAACTCCGCGATAGCCGCGCGCCACCAGCCTATCCAGGTCGGCGCGCATATCGCGGTCGCCGTCACCCCAGGCAAGATGCGTCGTGCCATCTGCCGCAACATCGACAAAATGCACGTGGGCGACATCTTCGCCAAGCAGATCGAAATAATCGTCGATGGTATCCCCTGCCACCGCCATAGCGCCCAAATCCAGACACGCCTTAAGTGCCGGATGATCAACTGCCTCGATCATGCGCTTCGTGTCGGCCGCCGAGTTCACGATCATCGACTCAACCGGCTGTAGGGCCTCGAGCACCAGTCGCACGCCGCGCTCTCCCGCATGCTCGGCAATCGCACGCAGCATCGAGGCGCTGCGACCCCACGCGTCCTCGATCGGCTCGTTCAAAAATGCCCAGCCGCTCGAGACCATGACCTGCTCGGCTCCAAGTTCCTCCGCAATATCCACAACGTTCTTAAAGTACGCGAGCGTGCGGGCACGCGCCTCATTCCCACGCGCCGCGATATTCCACGGCTTGGGGTTGTTCTGTTCGGGACAAAGCCCCACAATCCGAACCCCATACCGCTGCGACAGCTCCCGCACCTGCTCGAGCGAATCGTATCCATGGCAATCGACATACAGATGCATCGCCCCGGTCCAAAGCTCGCAACACGTGTAGCCCGAGGCCGCTGCCGAAGAAAAGAATTCCTCAAGGTCAAAATAACGATGGCTGATATTCATGACGGCAAGCTGCGGATACTCCATCTTGTCCACCTTTCGGCAAAAGGGCGCCGCAGCACAGTGTGCGCGACGCCCCCTCTTACATTATTCTCATTATGACGGATGCCCTACTGAACACCAAGCACTCCAAAGAACGCGCCGGCGATACTCACGAGCAGGATCACGAGCATGATGACCAGCGGATTCATCTTCTTCTTGAGCATGAGATAGACGATTCCAAACAGCCCCATCGTGACAAAGCCCGGGAAGATTCCGTTGAGCAGCTCGGCGAGCGTCTGAGCACCATCGCCCGCACCGACCATGAGCGGAATGTCCACGGTCACCATCTCCATGGTCATAGCACCGATCACCATGGCGCCCATGATGGAGGCCATCTTGACGATCGTGTCCATAATGCCCGATTCCTGGACCTTGCTGATCATGTCCGAGCCAAAGCGATATCCCACAAACGTCAGCAGGTAACGGATGATGTAGTGAGGGACGTTGAACACGAGCAGGAACAAAATCGGGCCAAGAATAGAGCCCTGCAGCGCCAGCGACGTGCCGACACCCGTTGCCAAAATTCGCAGCGTGCCCCAGTAGAAGGCATCGCCCACGCCGGACAGCGGTCCCATCAAAGCAAGCTTGACATTAGAGATCGCGCTCGTGTCAAAGCTATCGTCAGTAGCGTTGACCTCCTCCATTGCAGCGGCGATGGACATGGGGAGCGTCGAGATGTACGGCGTGACGTTATAGAGCTCCATATGGCGCTTGAGGGCGGCCTTAAAGTCCGCATCCTGCGGATACAGCTTGCGAAGGATCGGCATAAGGGCCCACATAAAGCCGATATGGCCCATACGCTCGTAGTTCCAGGAATGCTCATAGGGAATCGAGCGCCAGAACAGCTTCTTAAGGTCTGCGCGGGAAATCAGCCCGTCGTAAGAAGACTCAAACTTAAAACTCATCGAACCCACTCCCAATCGCAGGATCCTCGGTTGCCGCTGCAGGCTGCTCCGCCTTTTTCTTGTCACCCAAAACCGTCATCGCAACGACAATGATCGCGGCAAAGATCGCCACGCCCGTCGTGCTAATGCCAAAGTAGGCGACGAGGAAGAAGCCAGCGAAGAAGAACGGCGCCACAGTCTTGTTCATAATCATCTGGGCCAGCATCGCAAAGCCGAGTGCAGGCAAGAAGGCGGCGGCGACATCCATGCCGGTCTGAACGAAATCGGGGATGATGTTGAGCAGGCTGGCAACAGCATCGGCGCCAAAGAAGAATGCCAGGGGAATAATCAGCAGGCCGCACCAGCTCTGCGCGTAACCGGCGATGAGCATGTTGCGCGTGATGGCCTTGGTGTCTCCGTCCTCGACGTTTTTGTCGATACGGTGCACCAGCAGCAGCATCACCGGCTGGCCCAGGGCGGTATCGAGCGCCAGGACGATCGTTGCGATAGGAATGCCCAGGGTCAGGGCCGCCGAAGCGTCCGCGCCGGCCTGCATGGCAAGGGATACGCCCAGGATAGTGCCGGAAATCGTATCGGGCGGGTTATAGGCGCCGACCGAGATGGCGCCGACCATGGCAAGCTCCATCGTGGCGCCCATGATCGTGCCGGTCACCATGTCGCCCATGACAAGGCCAACCAGAGGTCCGAGCACGATCGGGCGCTGGAGGTAGCTCGTGCCCGTCAGCCACTCGGAATAACCCAAAAGGGCAATCAGGAAAATCAGGATTGTCTTGATAACCATGATGGCCCCTAACCGATGACCTTCGCGGCGTCAGTCTTCGCATCTGCCGGAATCATCTGAATGAACAGCTCATAGCCCTCGCCGAGCAGCTCTTTGACGTATGCCTCGTTTTCGGGCGTGAGAAATACGCTGGTCGAGACCTGGCGGGCGTCCTCGCTAAAGGCAACATTGCCGAGGTTGATCTTCTTGATCCCCATCGCCTTGGCGACGGCACCGGCCTGCTGGATCGTCTCGCAAACCACGAAGAGCTTGTACTTGTCGGTCACACCGCTCTGGAGCGCCTTGACGGCGTCCTCGGTGTTTTTGACAACGACCTTGCAGCCCTCCGGCTTTGCAAGGGATAGAGCTTGCAGGCGAAGCTTGTCATTGAGGACCGTGTCGCTCACCAGCAGGATGCAGTCGGCACCCAGAGCCGAGGTCCAGCTAACGGCAACCTGGCCGTGAAGCAGTCGATAATCTACACGAATCACCTGAATCATGATGTGCTCCCTAGTGGTTAAAACTCATCGAGTTCGGCCTGCCCCAGCAGGTCGTTGACGTACTTGACCTTGGTGTCGTCCGCCTCGACGATCTGGCGAATGGCCTCATCGATCGGGGTGGATTCGGGCACGAACAGCAGCTGAATAAGGAGCGGCAGGTTCATATTGGTCACCAGATGCGTGTTGGGACGCGTCTGGACGATCTTGGTGAACTCGTTGTTGACACTGCCGCCAAAGAGGTCGGTGCAAACGACGACCTCATCGTCCGCCGCAAAGCCGTTCAGAATCGCTGCGGCCTCCTTGGTCAGGTCCTCGTTTCCGTCGACATACATAGAGAGCGCATGGACGTTTTCGCGCTCGCCGGAAAGCAGGCCGATGCTCTCGACGATTCCAGACGCAAAATGGGCATGGGATGCAACGATAAACTGCCTCATTCGATTCCCCTTTCTTGCGAATTTCGGCATAAAAATGCCCGGACGCATGCGCCCGGGCAGGGCGCTTCTTAATCAGTAGCTTATTTGTCACCGATTAGTAGTCGAACTGGTGATAGTAACGACGGTAGTTGAGGTTGTGCTTGGTGACCGTCTCGTAGTAAGCGGCAAGGCGATCGGTGATCAGCGAGGAGAGGATCCACGGGGAGACGATGACGCGGAACTCGTCGTCAAGGCCGGGGATCGCGAACTCGGCGGTGTCGATGATGTTGATGTCGGTGTCGCCGGTCACGCCG
>JAGZSF010000019.1 GCA_018381235.1 Collinsella sp.
CCTCGCCCGGACCGACCGGTGGCGCCCGGCCGTCGAGGCGCTCTCCTGCATCAAGGGAATCGACACCCTGACGGCCTTCAGGCTCGCGGCGGAGGCCGGCTCCTTCACGAGGTTCCGGACGGCCCCGGCCTTCGCGAGCTGGTGCGGGCTGGTCCCGTCGGAGCGCTCGAGCGGCGAGACCGAGCGGCGCGGCGGGATAACCAAGACGGGCAACCGGCTCGCCAGGACGGCACTGGTGGAGTCGGCGTGGCACTACCTGACGTGCACGCCCCGCCCGAAGGCCCCGGCCCCCGGCGCGGACGTCCCCGCGGCGATCCGGGCGCGCGCCGACGACTGCACCGCCAGGCTCTGCCGCCGCCGCGAGGCGCTGGCGGCGGCGGGCAAGAGCTCGTGCAAGGCAAATGCCGCCGTCGCGCGCGAGCTCGCCTGCTGGGTCTGGGAGATCGGGCGCCGGGCGGAGGGGACCCTCGGCTGACCCCGTCGGACAACAAGCCTCCCGCCGGGAGGGCCCGCGCCTCGACGCATCGCCGGCGCGCGTTCACGTGCCCTTTTTGGGCAGCCCAAGGGCCGCGCCCGTGAACAAGACTGGTTTCGGACGAGCGCGCCGGACGGAGAATCGAAATGCGGTGGGGTGCGCGGACATACCGGGCTGACCGCCGGCAGCGCGCCCACAAGAGCCCGCGGATATTAGCTTGCCAGGCAAGCGTCGACTAAACGTGCAGCGTGCGCGGGCCCTCCCGACGGGAAACGAAAAAGCCCGGTTTTAAACCGGGCTCGAACAAACACGCCTATTGACAATGGCTTTCTCATATTAAAAAGGTCAGGCACTAGGTGCCTGACCTGCAAACTTCTGGTCGGGACGACTGGATTCGAACCAGCGACCCCTTGACCCCCAGTCAAGTGCGCTACCAAGCTGCGCCACGTCCCGAAGCTTTTGTTTGTTGCTCTGCTCTCGCTCGCAACAGGGAGTATATTAACCCGAAACTTTGGCCTTGCGCAAGAACTTTTTTAAATATTTTTGAGCAAGTCCAAAATTGTATCCGCGAGCTGGGGTTTTGTTAGTACGGGAAGTTCCTGTGTACCCGCTGTGCTCACAATCCAGGCCTTGTTGGTATCGGTTCCAAAGCCCGAATCGGCGCGCGAGACATCGTTGGCGATGATTGCATCGCAGCCCTTGCGGGCAAGTTTGCGCTCAGCGTACTCCACGACGTTATCGGTCTCGGCTGCAAATCCGATCACACGGCGCTCGCCCTTCTGGCGCGAGAGCTCAGCCAAAATATCGACCGTCTCGACCAGTTCGATGCGATCCAAGCGCTCGTTGGCCTTTTTGAGCTTATGGTCGGCAGGGGCCGCGGGTGTGTAGTCGGCGACGGCGGCCGCGCAAATGGCCGCATCGGCCGTCTGAAAGGCGTTTAACGCCGCCTGCAGCATCTCTGCGGCGGTCTGCACGCGCACGCACTCCACGCCGTGGGGAACATCGAGCGACGTCGGTCCCAGCACGAGCGTGACCGCAGCGCCGCGGCGTACGGCCTCCCCTGCTAGGGCGATGCCCATCTTGCCCGACGACCGATTGCCAATGAAGCGCACGGGGTCGATCGGTTCGTGTGTGGGGCCGGCAGTGATGACGATGCGCTTGCCCGCCAGGTCTTGCGGCACGGGGTTGAGCACCTCACAGACAGCCTCGACGATGTCCTCGGGCTCGCTCATGCGTCCCGTGTCCACGTCGCCGCAGGCAAGGTAGCCGCTGCCCGGACCCACCACATGGACACCGCGCTCGCGCAACGTGGCCATGTTGGTCTGTGTAGCCGGCGCTTTCCACATGCCATTGTTCATGGCCGGCGCGATCACGATGAGTCGTGGCGTTGCCAGCAGCGTGGTGGAGATGAGGTCGTCTGCGATGCCGTTGGCCATCTTGGCGATGATATTGGCCGTCGCGGGCGCCACGACCACCAGGTCGGGCTCCTGCGCGAGCGAAATGTGGTGGATAGGGTCGGAGGGGTCGTCGAACAGACCCACTGCGACCGGCTCATTGGTGAGCGCGCGGAAGGTGAGCGGGCCCACAAACTCGGTGGCATGCTCGCTCATAACGACCTTGACGCGTGCGCCGCGCTTTTGCAGCAGACGCACGATATTGCACGACTTATAGGCGGCGATCCCGCCGGTAATGCCCAGCAGGATCGTTTTTCCCTCAAGTAGCATTGAATTGTTGGGTGCCGCCGTCATCGTTAGGCTTCCTTGCTAGGGAGCACGAGCAGGCGGTGGCAGTACGGGCAGTGCGTAATCTCACTGCCGTCATGGTTGAGGTCGCTCATGGACGACGCCTGCAGCGCGGTGTGGCAGACCGTGGGGATGTTGCCCTGAATGGTTTCGACGGCCAGGCCACGGAACTGCTTGAGCAGACGCTCGTAGTCGGTGAGAACGTCGGCCGGCAGCGTGGCAGCAAGCGCGGTGCGCTCCTTAGCGGCGGCGTCAATCTGAGCCTGCAGGTCGGCAGCCTTGGCGCGGGCGGCCTTGGTATCGGCCTTCACGCCCTCCTCGAACTTGGCGATGATTGCCTGCGCGCGGGCCTCGCGGTCGAGCGCCTCCTTATGGGCGACAACGACGTCCTTGCGGGTGTGTTCAATCTTGTCCAGACGCTTGGCCAGGGTGGCGAGCTCGTTTTCCAGGTCCTGAACCTCGCGGTAGTCGGAGCCGTCGACGTGGCGCTTCTTGGCAGCCTCGATGGCGTTGTTGGTCTGAATCTCGGTGGTATTGAGATCGTCGAGCTCAATGTCCAGATCCTTGCGCTGGGCGTAGAGCTTGGTCATCTCGGACTTGAGCTTCACATAGGTCTTGCGCTTGGAAGCGAGCTCCTTGAGCTCCGGCATATTGGCAAGTTCACTCTTGTTGCGGGCGAGCTCCAAATCGATCTGTTGCAGCTTGAGTAGCGTAGCGCCGGCGCTCATAAGTTCTCTCCTTTTGTCACAGTCCACCATTGGCAAGGGTTCAGTATTTTAATCGCATGACGGGGGTCGACCCCGGCGTCAACTGCAGAGTTCATCAATATATCAACGAACGGCTCCTCGGAGCGGTCGTGGCCGAGCAAGATCACCGGTAGCCCACGCAAGGCAAGGTCCTGCGCCACGTGATAGCCTGCCTCGCCCGTCACGACAACATCCGCACCGGCGGCGATGGCAAGTTCACCAAAATCGCCGAGGGAGCCGCCCAAGATGGCGACGGTGCGGCACGGGCGCTCGGCTTCGCCCCATACGCGCGGGTCGCTGCCATAGGCTATGGCGGCACAGTTGGCGAGATCGTGCAGGTTGCAGGCATCGTGGAGGGTCGCGAGTGCGCCCAGACCGGTGAGCTCAGGCTCGTCCACATGCTCCAACGAACTCACGGGCTCAGCGCCCAGCAACTCACTCAGGCGAACGCGCGCTTCGTGCGAGCGATCCAGGTTGGTGTGAAGCGAGATGATGCTCACGCCGCAACGAGCCGCCTCGTACAGCGCAGCACTGCACTGCGGACGCGCGGAATCGGCCGGGCAAAACGCCTCGGGCGCTTTGATATAGATGGGATGATGCGTCAGCAGCACGTTGGCGCCGGCCTCGAGAGCGCGGCGCACGTTGGCCTCGGTCGCGTCGAGTGCGCAGGCAACACCGGTAATCTTTGCAGCGGGATCTCCCACAGATAGCCCAACATGATCCCAGCCCTCGGCATTCGTCTTGGGATAGCGCGCCAGCAGCGCACGTTCAAGCTCGGCGACGATCATGCGGCACCTACGATCGAGAGCAGCGTCTGGGCAAACTCATCCAGGTCGGCAGGGTTCACGCGGTCATCGAAGGAGATGCGCAGTGCACCCAGCGCCTGTTCGCGGCCAATACCCATGGCGCTGAGCACATGGCTGGGGTCCATGCTGCCGCTCGAGCAGGCAGAACCGGCCGAAACCTCAAAGCCGGCGGCGTCGAGCTTGATGATGAGCTCCTCGGAGTCCATGCCGTCAATGTAGATCGATACCATGCCGGGCAGACGGTCGGCATGCGCATAGTCACCCATGGTGGCGTGAATGCGCGGATGGGCCGTAAGCTTGGCGTAGAGCTTGTCGGAAAGGGCTTGCAGCTTCTCGCGCTCCTCGGCCACATGGAGCGTCAGCGTGCGGGCGGCAGCGGCAAAGGCGAGCTGCGTGCGCAGATCCTGCGTGCCGGCGCGACGTCCGGCTTCCTGTCCGCCGCCAAAGATGCGCGGGCGCAGCGGCGTGCGGTTCTTAAGATAGAGCGCGCCGGATGCCACGGGGCCGCCGATCTTGTGCGCGGCAACGGTCATAGCATCGACGCCCAGCTCGGTGACATCGAGCGGAATATGCAAGTAGCCTTGGATGGCATCGGTATGAAACAGGGCGCCGGCAGCATGTGCGGCGGCGGCCAGCTCGCGGATGGGCTGCACCACGCCGGTCTCGTTGTTGGCAACCATGATGCTCACGAGCGCCACGTCGTCGCCCAGCAGCTCGACAAGCGCGGCGGGTTCAATGTAGCCCATGCGGCAGGGCTGCACCAGGTCGACGGTAAAGCCGGCGGCACGCAGCAGCGGCAGGTTATCCAGAATCGAATCGTGCTCGATGGCAGATACGATCACGCGGTTGCGCTTGCGGTCGCGCTGACGGGCGCCCTCGGCAAGACCGAGCAGCGCCAGCTGGTTGGCTTCGGTGCCGCCGTTGGTCAGAACAATCTCGGACGGGCGGACGCGTGCGCCAAAGCTATGGGCGATCTCGCGACGGGCAACCTCCAGGCGCGCGGCGGCCTTGCGGCCGAGCGAGTGCAGCGAGTTGGGGTTGACGCCTGCAAGCTCGCTGTCGTCATATTCGCGCTGCGCAAGGAGCGCCTCGGCGCGCATGGGCGTCGAGGCGGCGTAGTCAAGATTCACGGGTATGCGGTTTTGACCTGCGGTCATAAGGGTTTATGCCTCCTGTGCGGCCTCATTGCCCAGCTTCTGCAGCAGCGCAACCTCGGCGGCGGGATCTTCGGACTTAAATACGGCGGAGCCGGCCACGAGAACGTTGGCACCAGCCTTGACGACCTCGGCAATGTTCTTGGAAGAAATGCCACCGTCGACCTCGATCATGGGCGACACGCCGTGGCGCTCGCACATGGCCTTGAGCTCGTGCAGTTTGGCGATAGTGCCCGGGATAAAGCTCTGGCCGCCAAAGCCCGGGTTCACGCTCATGAGCAGCACCATATCGACGACGTCGATGATGCTCATGAGCACGCACACGGGGGTGGCGGGGTTGAGCACCACACCGGCCTTGACGCCGCGCTGCTGCAGATGCGTGAGCGTGCGGTGCAGGTGCGTGGAAGCCTCGTAGTGCACGGTGATCATGTCGGCACCGGCGTCGGCGTACCAATCAACGGTCTCGTCGGGGTTCGACACCATCAGGTGCGCGTCGACCGGTACATCGGTGGAGCGCTTGACGGCCTTGAGGATGTCGACGCCAAAGGTGAGGTTGCCGGTAAAGTGACCGTCCATAACGTCGAAGTGCACGTAGTCGGCACCGGCGATCTTGTCGAGCTCGCCCTTGAGGTTGGCCATGTCGGCCGAAAGGATGGACGGAGCGATTTTGATGGAACCCATGGTAGAAGCCTTTCTGCGCTAGTCGGTGAGTCCGTAGAACTCTTGAGAAGGGACGCGTTCGGTAAGAATCTCGAGCGCCCTATCCAAAGTAACACCGTTGTAGAGCGTTTGCTCCACGGCAAAGGTGAGCGGAATGTCTACGCCCAGTGAACGGGCAAGCTCGCTCACGCTGCGGGCCGCGACGGCGCCCTCGACAACCATATGCGTGCGCGTCTGATACTCGTCGAGCGACACGCCGTGGGCAAACTCGTAGCCAAAGGTGCGGTTGCGCGAATGCTCCGAGGTGCAGGTGGCAATGAGGTCACCCATGCCGGCAAGTCCCATGCAGGTCATAGCTTGACCGCCGCGGGCATGCACCAGACGGCTAATCTCGGCCAGGCCGCGCGTCATGATGAGGGCGAGCGTGTTGTCGCCGGCACCGGTGCCGGCGGAGATGCCGCACACGATGGCGATGACATTTTTCATGGCGCCGCAAACCTCGACACCGGTCATGTCTTGCGACAGATAGATGCGGAAGGCCGTGGACAGGAGCAGGTCCTTAAAGGTCTCCCCTATCTGCGGATCTTTGCTGGCGATGACGGCGGCAGAAAGCCCGCCGCGGCAGATCTCCTCGGCATGGTTGGGGCCCGAGAGCGCCGCCACGCGCGCCTCGTTGCCGATCTCGCTGGCGATGACCTCGCTCATGAGCAGGCCGGATTCGGGCTCAATGCCCTTGGTGAGGCAGAGCACCGGGGTATTGGCTGCGATAAAGGGCGCGGCCTGGTGGCACACGCTGCGAAGGTGCGTCGAAGGAACGGCGAAGATGATGGCCTCGGCGCCGTCGAGCGCCTGTACCAGGTCCGTGGTGGCGACGACGTTGCCGGGCAGCTCGTAGCCCACCAAATACCGGGGGTTGCGGTGCTCGCCATTGATGCCGGCGGCCGTCTGCTCGCTGTGGGCCCACATGGTCACGCGCTCGGCCCGCGCGGCGGCAAGGCCCGCGACGGCGGTTCCCCAGGAGCCGGAGCCAATCAGCGCAACATTCATGACTCTCTCCTACTTATCGTCGGGCTCGGTGACGCGCTTGGTAAACGAGAGCTTGGACTCCTTACCCGTCATGAGCTTTTTGATGTTCGCACGATGGGCCCACACCACAGTAATGCCGATCAGCGCCATGCAAAACTTAAGTCCGAGGCTGCTGTACGGAAAGACCGCGCAGGCAGCGATGGGAAGACCGATGGCCGCGGCAAGCGAGCCCACCGACACAAACTTGGTGATGGCGACGGCCACGATAAACATGCCCAACAGCGAAAGTCCGATGGGCCAGTACCAGGCGAGGATGACGCCCAGACCAACTGCGATGCCCTTGCCGCCATGGAAGTTGAGGTAGGGCGAGAAGATATGGCCCCACACGGCTGCCAGGCAGATGACGCCGAGCATCCAGTCGCCGGCGGCACCGGGGGCCATAATGCTCACGGGGAAGCCATAGCCCAAGTCGGCAATGAGCGGACGCGCGATAAGGACGCAGATGGCGCCCTTAAGGCAGTCGAGCAGCAGCGTGAGCGCAGCCACCTTGGGGCCGGCCACGCGCAGGGCGTTGGTGGTGCCGATGTTGCCGGAGCCCGCCTTACGAATGTCCGTGTGGTTGAACACGCGGCCCAGGATCAGACCAAACGGAATCGCCCCGATAAAGAACGAGACCACGGCGCAGATGGCGGTCAGAAGAATCGGATTATGCATCCTTTTGCTCCTTCTTCCTAAAGAAGAGTCGAATGGGCGTGCCGGCAAAGTCGAAGGTCGAGCGCATGCGGTTCTCTACGTATCGCTGGTAGGTGTCGTTGACCAGGTCGCTGTGGTTGACGAAGAACGTGAACGTCGGCGGGTTGACGCCCGTCTGGGTCACATAGTGCATACGCAGGCGGCGCTTGCCGTCCACCACGGTATGACCGAACTCGCGCAGGTCGGTGAGGAACGTGTTGAGGCGTGAGGTGCTGATCTTCTGCGAGCGCGTCTTCTCGGCGGCGTCGACCATCGCCCAGATCTTCTCGACGCTACGGCCGGTCAGGGCCGAGATGCGCAGGTACTGAGCCCAGGGAGCCATGACGCCCAGACGGCGGTCGACTGTCTCCATGCAGGCCTCGCGCTTGCGGTCGTCGTCGAGCAGATCCCACTTGTTGAGCAGTACCACGATGGCGCAGCCGCGCTCGATGGCCAAGCCCATGACCTTCTGGTCCTGCTCGGTGACGCCCACGGAGGCATCGACGACGAGCAGCGCCACGTCGGCGCGGTCGATGGCACGCAGGCCGCGGACCATGGAGTAGTACTCGATGTTCTCGTACACGGTGCTCTTCTTACGGATGCCCGCGGTGTCGACCATGCGGTAGTGCTTGCCGTTGCGCTCCACGACGGTGTCGATGGCGTCGCGCGTGGTGCCGGCAATGTTGGACACGATGGAGCGGTCGGCGCCCAGGATGCGGTTGAACAGCGAGGACTTACCGGCGTTGGGGCGGCCGATGATGGCGACGTTCAGCGCGTCGGGGAACTCATCGGCGACCTCGTCCTCTTCCTCCGGAAGCAGGGCCACGATATCGTCGAGCAGGTCGCCCGTGCCATGACCATGCAGGGCCGAGAGCGGCGTGGGCTCACCGATGCCGAGCGAATAGAACTCCCAGATGCTGTCGTTCTCGCGATCGGGGTTGTCGAGCTTGTTCACCAGCAGAAAGACCGGCTTGTCGCAGCGCTTGAGCATGCGAGCGACAGACTCGTCCTCCTCGGTGACGCCGGTGCGGCCGTCGGTCACAAACAGGATGACGGCGGCTTCCTCGGCGGCGGCGAGGGCCTGGTCACGGATGGACGTGGCGAAGATGTCATCGCTCTTGAGCGGTTCGATGCCGCCCGTGTCGACGATGGTGAACTCGCGGCCGTTCCAATCGGCCGTGTGGTACGACCGATCGCGCGTGACGCCGCGGGACTCGTGGACGATGGCGTCCGAGGTCTGGGCCAGGCGGTTAACGAGCGTGGACTTGCCCACGTTGGGGCGTCCGACGACGGCGACGATAGGTTTCATCTGCACTCCTTTAATGGGTAGGGTCAGTGGAAGTGTTAGAGTCGGCAGGCACAATGCCAAGGAAGTGCTCCAGGGTATCGAGCAGCTCATGCGGCATGGTCGACACCACATGAACCTCGGCGCCGCGACTGGTAAGGCTTGCGAGTAAATCGTCACGATGATACTCGTCAAGCGTCATGCCGTCAGCGTTGAACATGAGCTTAGGCACAAAGAGCATAACCCCCGAGAGGTCCTGCGGCAGCTGTTCCAGAATGTCGCAGGCGACGATGAGGCCGGTCACGTCCACGTTGCCGCCAAAGTAGCGATTCTTGATGGCCGTGACGGTGCCGGCGAGCCCCTGCGGCGATTCCACGAAACGTGCCACGGTGTCGCGTGCGCTGGCGCCCGAGAGGCACAGCAGGTGCTGGCTGCGAGCGGCGATGGCCTCGCGGACGCGGGCCAGTCGCTCGGCAGCGGCGGCAAGCACATCGTCCGTCTCGTCTAGGTATGAGCGGATCATGCCGATACCGTCGTAGTACTGCGGATAGCCGTCGTAAAAGTCCGCCTCGGGCGGATCGATGCCGGCGTCCAGGTAGAACTCGTCGCTCATCTGGAAGGTGTGGCGGCCAAAACGCTCGAAGGCGCGGTCCTGGTAGGGACGGATCATGGCAATGGTCTCGCGCGCCAGTTCGGGCTTGTCGCTGTATGACCAGCTAAAGCGGTTCTGATGCTTGGTAAAACCGAGCGGCACAATGCCCAGGCTTGTGATTTGCTCGTGCTCCTCGCAAAAGCGCAGGGTCTTTTCCAGCTCCTCGCCGTCGTTCATGCCGGGGCACAACACGATCTGCGCGTGAATCTCGATGCCGGCGGCCATGATGGCCTCGAGTACGTCCATGCCGCGCTGGGCGTTGCGGCCCATCATACGACGGCGGACGTCGGGGCTCACGGCATGGACCGACACGTTCATAGGGCTCATGTTGCGTTGGATGACGTTTTGCACGTCCTCGTCGGTGAGGTTCGTGAGCGTGACGAAGTTGCCCTGCAAAAAGCTCAGGCGGTAGTCGTCGTCGCGAATATAGAGCGTGGAGCGGCCGCCCTTGGGCAACATGGTCATAAAGCAGAACACGCAGGCGTTTACGCAGGTACGCATGCCGTCGAAGATGGGGCCATCGAACTCCAAACCCCAGTCCTCGCCCGGGAAGCGGTCGAGCTCGACGGGGGTGACGGTGCCGTCGCGCGGGTCGAAAACCTCGAGGTCGACGGTGTCGTCGTCGGCCTCCCAGAGCCACACGATCATGTCGGTGAGCGCCTCACCGTTGACCGTGAGCACGCGCATGCCCGGCTCGATACCCACATCCCACGCGGGCGATTCGGGACGCACGTTCTTTACGAGCGCGCCCTCACCCGGCTCGGGGTCGCGGCTGCGCCCGTAATCGGCCACCTCGGCGGCGTATGCGGGTACGGTCTGGTCCATGATTAGCGGCAAAGCTCCTTGATGCGCTCGACGGCGCGCTCGATGTGTTCTTGCGGGGTGGAGGCTCCGGCGGTGATGCCGATGTGGTGAGCGTCGGTAAACCAAGCGGTCTCAAGCTCTGAAGCTTCCTCGATGTGATGCGTGCGCTCACAGGCGTCTGCGCAAATCTGCGCCAGGCGGCGGGTGTTGCCCGAGTTCTTGCCGCCCACGACGACCATGCAGTCGCAGCGGTTGGCAAGTGTGGCTGCTGCCTGTTGACGCTCACTCGTGGCGGCGCAGATGGTGTTGATCACACGCAGCTCCTGCACGCGCGGGGTGATAGCTGCCACGACCTCGGCGAGGTTCTGCGCGGTCTGGGTGGTCTGCACGACGAGGCCTACCTTGCCCTTGAACGACAAGGCGTTGGCGTCGGCGGCACAGCTCACGACCAGCGCATCAGTGCCGGCGTGGCCCAGGATGCCCTCCACCTCAGGGTGACCTGGCTCGCCTACGACCACCACGCGGTAGCCCTCGCGCACCAGGCGCTCGGCTGCCATATGGACCTTCTTCACGTAAGGGCAGGTGGCGTCGACGACGTTAAGGCCACGCTCGCGAGCGGCATCGATCACCTGCGGCACCACTCCGTGCGCGCGAATGATTACGGTGCCGGTTGCGGCGTCGTCCAGGGTTTCGGCCAAGCCAACGCCTGCCTCAGCGAGCTCGCGTACCACGATGGGGTTATGGATGAGCGGACCCAAGGTATGAACCTGAGTGCACTCCCCTGCCTGCGGCGCGGCGGCCAGCGCCATATCGAGCGCACGCTGTACGCCGTAGCAAGTGCCGGCGTGTGCTGCGATCTCGATGGTAGTCGCTGTTGCCTGGTCGGACGCGGTCGCGGCAGTGTTCGTAACGTTCTCGCTCATGGCTAGAACCTGCCCGGATGCTCGGCGCACAGCTCGTCTCGCATAGCGTAGACGCGGTTCATGGCCTCGGACTCAAACCATTCCAGGCGCTCCGTGCGCTTAAGCCCAGCCGGTGCGTCGGAAAGCGAGACGGCCTTGCCGGCGCGGATCCAGCACTTCTTGGGACGCATGAGCTTTTTGCCTGCGGGCGTGATGTCGGACCAGCCGCAGATGGCGAGCGGGTTGACGGGCGCCTTGCCCATCTGGGCGATGAGCGCAAAGCCGCCGTGGACCTCGGGCTTGATCTCGCGCGAGCGGATGCGCGTGCCCTCGGGGAAGATCAGAACGTCCTCGCCGCGCTGCAGCGCATGCTGGGCGGCGCGCAGACACTTCATATCGGCAGTACCACGCTCCACGGGGATGCCGCCCACGCGGCTAAAGGCCCAGCGTACGATCTTGCTCTTGGCGAACTCGGACTTAAAGATGGGACGAATGCGGCGCCCCCCAAAGAACAGCGCCGTCTCCACGGCCAAGAGCTCGGCCATCGAGGTGTGGTTGCAGATGACCACGCTGCCGCGGCCGTCCTGGCGCTCAAACAGCAGATCGGCATCCTCGACCTTCCAACGCCACATGAGCTTGGAGAAGGCCCAAAGGATTGCCATGACCACGAAAACGGTGCCGCGGATGAGCGCCGGGAACTCGGCGTAGGGGGCGTTGTAATAGTCCTCGGGCGTCTGCTTAAACAGGCGCATGGGCTACCTCCTTTGGTTAATGAGGTCCTCGATTATCGAGACGACCTCGTCGATGGTGTGGGCGGTGGAGTCGACGTGCACGGCGTCCTCGGCGGGCACGAGCGGGGCGACCTCGCGGCTGCTGTCGAGCTTGTCGCGCTGCTTAAGGGCGTCGAGGGTCTCGTCGACCTCGGCCTCGAGCTGCTCGGACGTGAGCGGCTGGGCGTCGTTTTGGTGACGCTGCAGCACGCGGCGGCGGGCGCGCTCGCGCGGGTCGGCGGTCAGGAAGACCTTGACCTGCGCGTTAGGGAACACGACGGTTCCGATGTCGCGACCCTCGGCCACGATATCGCGGTCCTCGGCGGCGCGGCGCTGATGGATGAGCATGGCGGCGCGCACGCCCGGATAGGCCGAAACCTTGGACACGTTGGCGTCGACCTGCGGGGTGCGGATGGCGGCCGAAGCGTCCTGGCCGTCAAGGGTCAGGCGCGTGTCCTCGCCGGTGCCGTTTGTAAAGCGGATCTCGATTTGCTCGGCGAGGGCGTCGATGGCCGCCTCGTCATCCAGGTCGATGCCGCGGTCGAGCGCGGCGAAGGTGACGGCGCGATACATGGCGCCCGTGTCGAGCTTGTTAAAGCCCAGCTGGCGGGCGATTTCCTTGGCGATGGTGGACTTGCCGGAACCGGCGGGGCCGTCGATGGCGACGATCATGCAATGCTTCCTTTCGATGATTGACGTGCTGGTATGGTTCGCGGGCGTTGGGGCGCGGCGGGTTGCCTAGCCCGTGTATCGCTCGCGGTAGGTGTTGCGCTTGGGTGCGGAGCCGTGGCTGCCGTGGTGACGCGTGCGGCTGGCGGTGTTGGTCTCCGGCGCGGCGACGCGCTTGGAGCTGGCCTGCTTGGGCGGGATGCCGCCGCATTTGAGGATCTGCACCTCGCGGTCGGATAGCTCGCGCCACGAGCCCTTGGCCACGCCCTCGAGCTCAAGGCCGGCAAAGTTGCAGCGATGCAGACGGATTACCGGATGGTGAATCTTGCTCAACATGCGCTTAACCTGGTTTTTGCGACCCTCGCGGATGATGACCTCCACGGCGGTGGTGCCGGGCCTGACGCCCTGTGGCGCCACGGCCTCGGCCTCGCGTGCGGTGATGACGCGGCAGATTGCCGGCTGGCATAGGCCGTCGTCGAGCTCGATGCCACGGCGGAGCGGGTCCAGATCGCGGTCGGTCAGCTGCCCGTCCACGAGCGCCTGGTAGGTCTTGTAGACGTGCTTGCTGGGGTGCAGCAGGTCCTGCGACAGGTCGCCGTCGGTGGTAAAGAGCAAAAGGCCCGTGGTGTCGCGGTCCAGGCGACCCACCGGGAAGAGCCCCGGAAAGCGGTCGCGCGGGACAAGATCAGCCACGCAAGGGCGCTCCTGCGGATCGCTCATGGTGGTAAGGTAGCCGGTCGGCTTGTAGAGCATCAGGTACACGGCGCCCTGGTTGAGCTTGACGGGCATGCCGTCGACCTCGATGTGATCGCGGTCGACATCGACCTTGGTGCCCAGCTCGGTCGCAACCTCGCCGTTAACCGTCACGCGGCCGGCGGTCATCAGGTCCTCCGACCCGCGGCGGCTCGCTACGCCCGCACGCGCCAAAAAGCGCTGCAGGCGCATGGTATGCGGGTAGACGGGCTGGGCGTCGGTTGCGGGTACTGCGTTGCCCATGGCGCGCGTCTCCCCTGCTTCGTTAGTCCTCGTCATGCAAATCCTCCGAGGTCTCGTCGACGACCAGGGTCTCCAAGTCCTCGACTGCCTCAACATCTTCAACATCGGTATCGATCAGTTCGCGCTCTTCGTCCAGGTCCTCGGCCTGCTCCTCGAGCGTGGACTGAATGCTGCGGCCGCTCAGGCGCTCGCGGATAAACTGGCGCGACTGCTCGTCGGGGGCAAACTGCTCCAGATCGGGCAGGTCGCGAGTGGAGCGAAGGCCGAACTTTTCCAAGAAGGCGTTGGTCGTACCGTAGATGATGGCCTGACCGCGCTCGGGGTCGCGGCCGAGCTCGCGCACCAGGCCCTTGTCAACAAGCGACGCGATGACGCCGTCGGAGTTGACGCCGCGGATGCCTTTGACCACCTCGCGCGTGACGGGCTGGTGGTAGGCGATGACGGCCAGGGTCTCGAGTGCTGCCTGCGACAGTTTTTGCGTGTCCCAGCTCAGCACATATGCCTCGACCACGTCGTGGTAGGCGGGGTGCGTAAACAGGCGCCAGCCACCGGCGACCTCGCGCAACTGAAAGCCGCGGTTGGCCTCCTCGTACTCAACCTTGAGCTCGGCCAAAAGCGACGCGCACTCGCCGGGGGCGATATCCAGTGCGCCGGCCAGCGCGGGCGCACTCACCGGGTCGCTCGACACCAGCAGCAGCGCCTCGAGGGCGCCTTTGAGGCTGTTTGCCTCTAGCGTGGAAAGGGTTGACATGGTTGCCGCTCCTATTCAGTGAGCTCGGGGCCCTCGCCGGGCACGTATGCCTCGGCGCCCTCGACGCGGTTGATTTGAATGGTTCCAAAAATCTTGTCCTGGCTCAGCGTGAGCGAGCCGCGTTTGGCAAGCTCCAACATGGCCAGGAAGGTGACGACGAGCTGCTCGGTGGTGGCGTCGCCGTCCAGCAGCTCGCGGAAGGTACAGGTTTGGTGCGCCATGGTAAAGCGGTCGACCGAGGCCACCGTCAGGTCGAGCGGCACGCGATGCGGTGCCACGTGCTCGGCCTCCAGCAGGAAGGTCTGGCGCTTGCCGTCTAGGTCGGCGCAGATGACGGCGAGGCCACGCAGGGTGATGCCGGCCAGGTAGTCGGGCATAAGGCCTAGAAACTCGGGGTCGGGGCCGGCCACGCGCGGATGCATGCGGCTCTCGGCCTGCATGCGCGCGCCAAGCGCCGCCGCCGCGCCCTTAAACTGCTTGTAGGCGATCAGACGCTGGATCAGGACCTCGCGCAGGGCGTCGCCGTCGAGCGCACTGAGTTCCTCGAGGTCTTCGTCGTCCTCGTCATCGTCAACGGTTTTGCTCGGGGCTTCTTGGGGCACCAGCGAGGCGGCCTTGATGTCCAGAAGGGTTGCCGCGACCAGCAAAAAGTCGCTCGCCACGTCCAAGTCCAGCGCCTCGATGCGCTCGGCCTCGGCAAGGTACTGCTCGGCCACCTCGCTGATCGAGATGGCGCCGATATCAACTTTTTGGCGGGTTACCAGCTGGAGCAGCAGGTCGAACGGTCCGCTGTAGACCTGCGTCGACACGCGATACGACATCTTCGACCTCCTTTGACGGCGCCTTCGCGGCGCGGTTTGGGTGCATGCTGTGACCGTTTTGCGCGGTCGACCTGTAAGTTTACCTTAGATGCCGGCGATTGCGAAGTTGAGCAGCCACTCGGCCAGCGGATACACGGTAACGTCGAAATAGCGCCCGATCACGTCGATACCGGTCCACATGGGCAGCAGGTACAGGACCAGGATGAGGATGGGCATGGCGTATTGCTGCAAACGATAGTAGTTGGCGAGCGCCTTGCCTTTGAGGAACGGCACGATAATCGACGAGCCGTCGAGCGGCGGGATCGGGATGAGGTTAAAGAACGCGAGCGACAGGTTGACCACGATAAAGGTGGCGCCGAAGTTCATGATTTGGGAGGCCACGGCAAAGGACATGCTGGCGTAGAGGTTGCCGTATGCCGCATGCATGAGGGCGGCGGCAAGGCATGCCAACGTGATGTTCGATGCGGGGCCGGCCACGCTCACCAGGACCTCGTCGCGCTTGGGGTGCTTGAGGTTGTTGAGGTAGACGGGCACGGGCTTGGCAAAGGCGAACACCGGGCCGCCGGCGGCGAGCATCAGCAGCGGCAGAAGAATGGTGCCAAACGGGTCGATATGGTTGAGCGGGTTGAGCGAGACGCGCCCGCGCGAACGGGCCGTCTTGTCGCCGAGCGCCCAGGCCGCGGCGGCGTGCGCGCTCTCGTGGATCACGATGCCGACGATGACGGCAAAGGCGCTGGCGAGCAGGTTCATGAGGTAGCTGCTGGACATGGCGCTCCCCTAGCGGACGCGGCGCGAGGCGCGCGTGAGCAGGTAGTCGGCCACAAACAGGATGACGGCCACGATGGCGTAATCCAGGCGGAACACACCGCCAAAGGGCGACGTGATGACGCCGTAGCCGGCGATGGCGCTCGGCAGTGCGCGCGAAAGCTCGACGACAAAGCCCACGATCTGCAGCTTGGCGGTGAGGCCGCTAAAGCACAGTAGCACGGTCATCGCGCTCATAAAGATGCCGCAGATGCGACAGGCGATGGCGATGATGCTCATCGCCACGGCAGCGGCTTTACGAGAGTTCACGCGCGGTCTCCTCTTCGATCTGGGTGGAAAGCTCCAGCCATTCGTCCTCGAGCTTGGGCAGCTCTTGCTTAAGGCCGTTATATTCCCCCAGCGCGGCGTTGAACTTGTCCTGATCGGCATAAAGCTCTTCGCTTGCCATCAATTCCATAAGCTCGTCATAGCGGGCGCGCTTTTTGTCCAGCTCCGCCTCGATCTTCTTGAGCTGGTTGCGAACGCCCTTGAGCTTTTTGTTGAGCGCGGCGCGGGCCTGGGCCTCGGCGCGCTTTTGCTCCTTGGTCTTTTTGCCCTCGGCCGGCTTGGGGGCCGCAGCGGTGCTGCTGGCCTGGGCGGCGCTGGCAGGCTTGGTGCTCTTGCTCGCCGCCGGCGCGCTCTCCCCTGCCGCCTCGGCAGCGGCGCGGGCAGCGAGATCCTCGCGTTTGTAGAGGTAGTAGTCGTAGTCGCCGTCGTAGACCGTGACCTTGCCGTCGCGGATGTCGATGATGCGGTTGGCCACGGCACGCACCAGGTGCTCGTCGTGGCTGATCAGCACGATGGTGCCGGGGAAGTTTTGCAGGGCGTTCTCGAGCATGTCCACCGAGTCGATGTCCAGGTGGTTGGTGGGCTCGTCCAGGCACAGGAGCGCCTCGGGGGCTACGAGCATCTTGGCCAGGGCCAGACGCGCCTTTTCACCGCCGGAGAGGACGCGTACCTGCTTTTCGATTGCGTCGTTGTCGCTAAACAGGAAGGCACCCAGCAGGCTGCGCTGCTGCGGCACGGTCCACTTGGGCGTGACGGTGTCGATCTCTTGCAGGACAGTGTTGGACTCGGTCATGCCCTCGAGCGCATGCTGGGCATAGTAGGCCACACCCACGTTGGTGCCCAGATCGCGCGTGCCGGTAGTGGGCGGCTCCAGACCGGCGATGATCTTCATGAGGGTGGACTTGCCGGCGCCGTTGGGGCCGACGAGCGCCACGTGCTCACCGCGGTAGAGCTTGAGGTCGATGTCGCTGTAGATGTGCTTATTGCCGTAGGATTTGGAGACGCCCTCCAGGCCCACGACCATGTCGCCGGAGCGCGGCGGGTCGGGGAACTTAAAGTCAATGTGCTTGTGGCCCTCGGGCAGGATGACGAGCTCCTTTTTGATTTGCTCGATCTTGCGGATGCGCTCCTGCGCCTGGGCGGCCTTGGTGGGCTTGTAGCGGAACTTGTCAACGAAGACCTGCATGTGGGCGATGTCGCGCTCCTGCGCGGCGCGCTTGGCGCGCATCTGCTCCAGGTTGTCCTCACGCTGCTTGAGGTAGCTGCTGTAGTTGCCGGTGTAGGTGGTTACACGGCGGTTCTCGAGCGCGGCGACGTGGTCGACGCAGGCGTCCATGAAGGCGCGGTCGTGACTGACGATGAGGACGGCGCCGTCGTAGTTGGCGATAAAGCCGTGCAGCCACTGGACGCTTTCGAGGTCCAGGTGGTTGGTGGGCTCGTCCAGAAGCAGCAAGTCGGGATGGCGCAGGAAGAGCTTGGCGAGCGCGATGCGCATCTGCCAGCCGCCCGAGAACTCAGAACACGGGCGCTCAAAGTCGGTGACCTTAAAGCCCAGGCCGGACAGGATCTTGCGGGCGTTGCTCTCGAGCTCGTAGCCGCCCAGGTGCTCAAAGCGGTCTTGGACCTGGCCGTACTCGTTAAGGAGCGCGTCGACGTCCTTGCCCTGCTCGGATAGCTCGGTGATCTGGGCCTGCAGTTCGTTGGCACGCTCGCCCATGCGGCGGATTTCCTTAGCGGCGGCCATGACCTCGGCAAGGATGGTGGTGTCCTTTTGCTCCAGATTAGTTTCCTGCTCTAGGTAGCCCACCTGGCAGTCCTTGGCGTACTGGACCTGGCCGGCGTCAGGACTGTCGATGCCCATGATGATCTTGAGCATGGTAGTTTTGCCGGCGCCGTTGGGGCCCACGAGTGCGAAGCGCTCGCCGGGGTTGATCTGGAAGGACGCGCCGCTAAAGAGGACGCGTGCGCCGAAGCTTTTTTCGATCTTGTCGACCAGGAGGATCATGGTGCCGCCTTTGACCTTGTGTGCCTATATGAAAAAAGGCCCCAACTTGCGTTGGAGCCTCATTCAATGCTCGGGTGGAGACGAGGGGGATCGAACCCCTGACCTCTTGACTGCCAGTCAAGC
>JAGZSF010000020.1 GCA_018381235.1 Collinsella sp.
CGCGGTCATCTTCTTACCGGTCTCGTAGAGCGCCTTGCCGTCCTCGAGGTAGCCCTCCTGGTCGAAATGCATGATCTCGATCTTCTCGGTTTCCTTCATTTGTCTCTCCTTTCTGGGGTTGTTTCCACATCCCCATGCCAACGGGCATCAAAACCCGCTTACATTCCGTAACACTCAGCCGCTTTGGCCTTAAGCGCATTGACTGACTCTTCGTAGCCCTCTGCCTTGACCTCCATTTGCTTGGAGACGGCATCGAGATACGGGTGCACGTCCCATGACTTCAGACGCTCGGCGATCATTGCCGCAATCGTCTGGAAGAACACAAGATTGGGAATTGCGCTGAGCAGCGGAGCCACCTGAGGCACCGCAACCTCGTGAGCCCTACCCTTGGGATGGGCCGTGAGCAGCACCGTTTTTGTCGTAACGTTCGATAGCGCATCGGCGATATTCGCAAGACGCTCCGACCCTTGCGGATCGTCGACGATAAACACCAGATAGCCCGGAACGATCTGCATCTCGGGACCGTGGACGAACTCCTCGCCTTCGTGATGCATGGCAGGAATCTTGATAGTCTCGCTCAGCTTGAGCGCCGCCTCCTCGGCAACACCGTAGTTGGGGCCGTTGCCGACGACCATGGCGGGCATGTGCTCAGAAAGCTCGAGCATGTGGTCTTGGACATATGCCTCGGCGGTCTTGCACATCACGGCATTGGCCTGGATAGCCTCGCGCAGGTCGTCAAGACGCTGGGCAACGCCTTTGGCGTCAACCGTTCCGCGCGCCTGACCGCCGTAAATACCAAAGAGTACCAGATACTCAACGAGAACCTCGACGCCCAGAGTCACAAAGTCCACCGACTCGACGCCCACACCGTAGTCAAGAACGATGTCAGCGTGCTCCTTGATGGGTGCCTCGACGTTTGCCGTGAGCGCAACTGCAGCCATATCGTGTGCGCGCATGTAATCGAGCGCCGCGATCGTATTGGTCGAATAACCACTCTGCGAGACGGCGATGTTGAGTGCATGCTGCGGATAGGTGTGTTCAAAATCGACGAAGGCCTCGGGCGTCACAACGGACACTTGCATCTGCAGCGCATCTTGCAGGTAATCGCGGGCGCAATCGGCGGCATGGCGCGACGAACCCGAAGCAACGATGCGCAGCGCGTCAAAAGAACCGGACTGGAAAATATTAACGAGCTGCGCTACCAGCTCAGACGAACGCTCGAGGTTCTCTCCCATACGCACATGGGCGAGTTGAACGTAATCGAGCATCTTCATCGTCTCACCTCGCAACAAATCATTAGTATTTGATACCAATCACGATTACAGGTTACGGCTTTTTGATACCTCTTTGTCGATTAATTTATTCCCTTCGGCGAACGGTCGATTTTGAGCCCTGTAAGGTTGTATATACAGCTGACCCAACGATCAAAACTGGTTAGCTTCCCAGCCGTTATTCACAAAACACCAGCTAGTACGTATAGGTGTAGCCGCCCGCATCGCCACGTTTGAAGGACTTTACATACTCGATAGCCTGACCGCTCGCGTCATAGCTCACGCATTCCAAAAGCAAAACAAGATCCCCTTGCTCCAAGCCAAGCAAGCCCGCGTCGCGTGCACCCACCGCCTCGATATCGAGCTTCTCCTGCGCCATGACCGGCTTTCGGCCCAGCATCTCATAGGTCTCGTACAAACTGAAGACCGACACGTCAATATTTTCGATTGTGGGAAACAGCGGGCACGGAATGAGCGCCATCTCAATCGATACGGGATCGCCGTTGACGCAGTTCAAACGCCGAATCGAATACAGCAAATCGTCTTCGGCAATACCAAACAGGTTGGCATAATATGGCCCCGCATAACGCTTGGAACGCGCGAGAATACGGACGGACGGCTCGCCGCCCGAAGCACGAACCGACTCGCGAAAGCCTCCTGTTCGCTCGTAGGCAACGGGCACTTTCTGCGCCACAAACGCGCCCTTTCCGCGGACGCGTCGAATCTGCCCGTGCCGCACCAGCTCATCGACAGCGCTTCGGATGGTCAGGCGTGTCGTACCAAATTCCTCGGCGAGGTCTTTTTCGAACGGAATCATGGAACCCGTGGGATATATACCGCGCTCGATACGCTCCTCGATGCGGCGTCGAATGCGCATATAGACCGGGGTGGCATCTACTGTTTCAGCCATTGTTCACCTGCCACGCTCCTCATGCCGTTCTCTTCGCCGTTATCGGCAAAGCGGAACTTTGTGGGCAAAATCACCGATTTGCAATGCTCCACAAAACGCATGTCCTTATCCAATTCGATCGTGCTCTCATAGAACACCGGCGTTCCCTCTTCTTGCTGGAGCAGCTCGGCCTCTTCGGCGTTCAAACGCGAGATGGAGATATGCTCACGTCCATGCTCAACACGCACGCCACCTTCTTTGAGCAAGACATCGTAAAGGCTCTCGCACTCAAAATCGTGCTCGATAAGCGATGGGCACAGGGACAGGTTAACGTGAGCCGTCTCGATTGACGCCGGCTCGCCCTCAATAAGTCGAACGCGCTGCATGCGAAGCAAAGGAGCGCCTACAGCCACCCCAAGCTTGTCGGCAAGCGCCTCATCCGCCTCGATGGTCCCGGTGGAAACCAGACGAGAAGAGGGGTGCAGGCCGGCAGTCCGCACAGCATCGGAAAAGTCATACGTTTCCTGGAAGATGTTCAGCGGCTTGGGAGGACACACATACGTACCCGATCCGCGACGGCTCTCGAGCGTTCCACAAGAGATGAGCCGCGTGATACCGACGCGCAACGCCGTACGCGAAACGCCAATCTCTTCGCACAGCACGCGCTCGGCCGGTAGGCGATCACCGCCGGCAAGCTGATGGTGCTGGATATACCAAAGAATTCCCTCAACAGCACGATCTTTGGGGGGAATTGCATAAGATTCGCCTGCCATTGCACAGACTCCTCATTCAGAAACGTATGCCGCCAAAATTAGGCCAGCCCTCCCATGGCATCAAATTCGGCCTTGATCTTCTCGGCGACATTCCGATACGACTTATATAGACTTGAATCGCGTTTAACTTCGTCGGTCATAACGGGAATCTCTAATTTGGAAACCTCGTCTTTTCCCGTCTGAACCGCCACAACAACGCCCATACCAAGACACATATTACGCTTGGCGGCATTCATTTTTGCCGCCTTAGCGGGATTTGCCAGGATACGCTGGGCAAATTCCTGTTTTGAGACCACTTCCTCGGCCTCCGGATCGCCCGCCTCGGCTACTTCGCACTGCAACACGTCCGCATAGTCAAAAATCTTCGGCTCGCCGCCGCGCTGATGCACGGCCCACTTGCGACGCGTGGCATCCTGGTAGATAGCCGGCAAAAACGTAAACCGCGGCGGGTCCAAAATCGTATCCGTGATGGTAAACACATCGGGATCAAAGGCATCCTGCGGGTTTTTCTTCTTGAACAGACCCATATCAGCCTCCCGTACTAGCATTAAACAACTCAAGCTGAATATAGCACCAATTTCAAGCCGCCGCTTTATCACATCGGTGCGCGGCGCCTATGGCTCGCTCAGCGGAAGAGTTTACGGACGAGGGCCGGGGTGCCTGCTTTGTTTTGAGAAGTGGGCTTCGCGAACTTCTCAAAACAAAGCAGGCACCTCGGCCCCGCCGGCAAATAGCGGACACTCCGCATGCAATCTATGCAAACAAACAAGTGCGCTTAGCTATATTCGGTAAGGTCAAGCACGCTGCCCTTCACGATAAGCGCCGGCTCCAGAACGACCTCTTCGGCACGTCTACCGCCCCTACCGGCAAGACGCTTGGACATGCAGCCAAAAGCATGCTCCGCGAGGACACCAGGATCCTGCTCAATCGCAGTCAGCGCCGGCTCAAAGAGAACGTCGGCCGCCGAGTTGTCATAGCTCACCACCGAGATATCGCCCGGGATGCTCCTCCCCATCTCGTGCAAGCGCTTGAGCAGACCGAGGGCGATGTTATCCGAACTTGCGAACACAGCGGTGGCATCAGTTGCGAGCACCGCCTCCGAGGCCTCGTAGGCACTCGGAATGTAGTACTCGCTCTCAAACTCCAAACGTGCGTCGATAGGCAGGCCAACCTCGCGCAGCGCGCGCTCATAGCCGGCAAGTCGCTTACGCCCCGTATTGGAACGGCGCGCGTTAACCAAGCAGGCAATGCGACGGTGACCCTGCTCGATCAGATAGCGAGTGGCCATGTAGCCACCCATCTCGTGGTCGAACATCACTTTGTCGCACTCGAGCCCCTCAATGGCACGATCGACCATCACGGCAGGGATAGGCAAATGGCTGACTTCTTCGCGCAGGGCGCGGTCGTCGGAGAACTCGTCGCCCACAACCAGGAAGACACCATCAACGCCGCGCGTTACCAGCTGGCGCAGCAGCTCCAGATCGTCGTCGGCACTTCCACCCGAGCTGGTAATGAAGAGCGCATAGCCGTCCTCGCGGCAGCGCTTTTCCAGGCTACCGGCGAGCGAGGCAAAAAAGCGGCTCTCGATGTTAGGGACGATAAGGCCCAGCGTGCGCGACTCGCGCATGACCAGACTACGCGCAATCTGATTAGGAACATAGTGGTTGCGCGCCGCAACCTCCTTGATGAGCTTGCGGTTTTCTTCCGAGATGCGACAGGGCCGATTATTGAGAACAAGCGAGACCGACGAGGGGGAAAGCCCCACCTCCTGGGCAATCTGCTTGAGGGTGACTTTGTTGGCCATCTCGCTCCTTCCAGGTTTACGCGCAATCTCTTGAAAGTATAGCGACCGCCCCTCTACCTCGGTGATAAACACTTTACCAATCCGGTAGACGGCTGTTTTATCGCCGCCAGCGCACCAAATCCGTCCGGGTGGGGTATATTGCAATCGATTGATGACAACGACCACCAAAAGGCGGATATTCGTATGCACGAGAACGACTTTTTTAACGAGGACCTGCTGTGCGCGCTTGCTGGCGTTGCCGGCGAGGACAACGTGCTGATGAGCGAGCCCTTGCGCGAGCACACCACGTTTAAGATCGGCGGCCCGGCCGACGTCTTTGTCACGCCCGATACCGAGCAGGGCCTCGTCGCCACGCTCGACACCTGTTATCGCTGCGACCTGCCGCTCACCATCGTGGGCAACGGCTCCGACCTGCTCGTCGGCGACAAGGGTATCCGCGGCGTCGTCGTGGCGTTGGGCGAAGGCCTCTCCGACATTACGGTCGACGGTACGCACGTCACGGCGGCGGCCGGCGCCTTGCTTTCCGATGTCGCCGCGGCGGCAGCCGAGGCCGGTCTCACCGGCATGGAGCCCATCTCGGGCATCCCCGGATCGGTCGGCGGCGCCTGCTACATGAACGCCGGCGCCTACGGTGCCTGCATGGCAGACGTGCTGGAGTCTGTGCGCGTCTACAAGCCCGCCCGCATGCTCGACGACGGCACCCGCGGCAGCGGCAACATCATCGAGTTCGATGTCGATGAGCTCAACCTGGGCTATCGCAAGAGTCGCATCGCCGATGACGGCTTTATCGTTCTTTCTGCCACCTTCAACCTCGCACCGGGCAACGCCGCGATGATCAAGGCCGACATGGACGACTACCGCCAGCGCCGCGAGGACAAGCAGCCGCTCGACATGCCGAGTGCCGGCTCCACCTTCAAGCGCCCCGAGGGCCACTTTGCCGGCAAGCTCATCATGGATGCCGGACTGCGCGGACACGCCGTTGGCGGCGCGCAGGTGAGCGAGAAGCACTGCGGCTTCATCGTCAACGCCGACCACGCCACCGCCGCCGACGTCGACGAACTCATCCGCCACATCCAGGCAACCGTCAAAGACCAATTCAACGTAGACCTAGAACCCGAAGTCCACCGAGTAGGCGAATTTTTATAAAAAAGAAGGCCCCGAAAGGGGCCTTCGCCATATTTATTCAGATAACCCAGTCCGGTGTGTCGCGCCCCGAACCCGGAAGGTCCGGGACCGCGGGCGAGGCATAAGGTTGGTCGCGAGTTCCGCACGCAAAGAAGGCCACTTAATGTGGCCTTCGTCTTGCGCAGGACTGTAGAGCAGGCAACCTTATGCCTCGCCCGCGGTCCCGGACCAACTTACTTCAAACCGCAGCTACGACAGCGCAATACCGCCAAGCCAGCCCCAACGCACGCCAGAGCCAGTGCCATAGAAGCTAATAAACGAATCGAGCGACTTAGACGTAATGGCTCCCTCATTGCTCATAACGATGCCGCCGCCAACGTAGATACCCACATGACCGTAGATAAGGCCCGGAGCACCCGTGCCGCTGTGCGATGAGTCGGCCACAATCATGCCCACCTGCAGCGCCGAGCGGTCGGAGCTATAGCACCATGCGTTAAACATATCGCACGCGTTACCGCCAAAGTAGCCAACGCCGGCGTTACGGAAGACATTGGTAACCCACGCCGCGCACCAGTTCTGACCCGGCGAAGGCGTGGAGTAGCACGCGTTGACGACAGCCTGCTGTTTGCCCGAGCCGGCATTCTGTTGCGGGGTTCCGGGCGCATACGATCCGCCACCCGAGCTTGAACCACCCGAGTAGGAATTGTTCTTGTTCGCGGCAGCCGCGGCAGCGGCAGCCTTCCTAGCGGCCTCCTCAGCCTGGGCGGCAGCGAGGATCTCGGAATCGCGCTGAGCCATGAGCTCCTTGACGTCGTCGGAAAGACCGTTCAGCACGGTCTGGACTTCTTGCTGCTTGGCCTGCATATCCTGCATCTGAGCAGTCTGCTGGTCCTTGAGCTTCTCTAAGTCAGCTTTCTGCGACTCAAGCTCGGTCTTTTGCGCATCGAGCTCTTCCTGGATGGTCTGAATGTCCTCGATGGCGTCGCGGTCGCTCTTGTTGATCTTCTCAACGTAATGCGCGTTGGCGACGAGTTCCTCAAACGAGCCAGAGGCCAGCAGCAGCGACAGGATGTTCGTGCCGCCGGACTTGTAGCTGGCGGCCACGCGATCGGAAAGGTCGTTGCGCTTCTTCTTGAGCTCGGCCTTCTTTTCATCGATCTGGGCCTGCGTGTCGTCAATCTTGCCCTGGACATTCTCGATGTCGTTGAGGGTCTGGGCATTCTTGTTGGCCAGCGCCGCATACTCATTTGCGATGCTGTCGAGCTGGGCCTGAACCTCGTCGAGCTGGGCCTGGGCGGCATTCAGTTTATCGGTGGTTTCTTTGGAAGCCTCCGCCGCATGGGCGCGAGCGGGCAGGCCAAAAAGAACTGCCGCAGAAGCGGCGCCGAACAGGGCCTTGAGGGCAGTGCGGCGCGAGAGCTCCTGGGAAAGGATGGAATCGCTGTTTGGTGACATATGTACTCCGTTACATGCTTATTTATATGTCGCTCAACTCATACATATTAGCGTACATATGGCGCGTCCCAACGATTTCCACGAACGGCAGGAAACTGCAAGGTCGGCGGCTCGTAAGCAAATGCCAAAGATCAGGTTATGCGTACGCAAGCTCTTCTATGAGTACGTTAGCACAATCCTCTGCTTTTCCTACGGCGCACGATTTGGGCGTCCCTGCCTGCGCTATACTCCCCTGAAGAAGTGTTCCTGATTCGATAGGAGACTACATGTCCAAAGCACTCGACCCCAAAGACACCTGCGTCCTCGTTACCGGTGGCGCCGGCTTTATCGGCTCGCACACCGTCGTTCAGCTGCTCGAAGGTGGCTACCAGGTCGTCATCGTCGATGATCTCTCCAACTCCAGCGCCGTCGCCGTCGACCGCGTCAAGACCATCGTGGGCGACGAGGCCGCCAAGAACCTCACCTTCTACGAGGCCAACGTGCTCGACCGCGATGCGATGAACAAGATCTTCGATACCCATCAGATCGACCGCGTCATCCACTTTGCCGGCTTTAAGGCCGTCGGCGAGTCGGTGAGCAAGCCCGTCGAGTACTACCACAACAACATCGAGAACACCCTGGTGCTCATCGACGTCATGCGCAACCATGGCTGCAAGTCCATCATCTTCTCGAGCTCCTCGACCGTCTATGGCGACCCGGACAACCCGCCCGTCACCGAGGAGGATCCTAAGAAGCCCGCGACCAACCCCTATGGTTGGACCAAGTGGATGATCGAGCAGATCCTTATGGACGTCCACACCGCCGACCCCGAGTGGGACGTCGTGCTGCTCCGTTACTTCAACCCCATTGGCGCTCATCCGTCGGGCCTGATCGGCGAGGACCCCAAGGGCATTCCCAACAACCTGGTGCCCTATGTCGCCCAGGTTGCCGTGGGCAAGCTCGAGGCCGTTCAAGTCTTTGGCAACGACTACCCCACCCCCGACGGCACCGGCGTGCGCGACTACATCCACGTGTGCGATCTGGCCTCTGGTCACGTTGCCGCCCTTAATTGGATGAACGGCAAGACCGGCGTCGAGATCTTTAACCTGGGCACCGGCACCGGCACCTCGGTACTCGAGGTCGTCGCCGCCTTCTCCAAGGCTTGTGGCAAGGAACTGCCCTACGTGATCCGCGGGCGCCGCGCCGGCGACATCGCTGCCAACTGGTGCGATGCCTCCAAGGCCGAGCGCATGATGGGCTGGAAGGCCCAGTACGACATCGCGGACATGTGCCGCGATAGCTGGAACTGGCAGAGCCACAACCCCAACGGCTTCGCCGACGCCGAGTAGCAAAAACCTACATACCGCTCTTGCCCCGATCTCACGTTGTGAGGTCGGGGCTTTTTCATGGCATGTAACCATTCGCCGAAAATCGACCAACTTTTTTATCTTGCCTGTACATGTTTAAACAACATGTTTTACAATAGGCGTATCGAATCAGAACATCGGAGGCGGACTGTACACCCATCGGCAGGCCGACCCCACAACAAGAAGGTTGGTGAGCGCATTCATGGAGCGTGCAAGCGGCGTCCTCATGCCCGTCTCATCTCTGCCCGGACCATACGGAATCGGCGGCTTTGGTTGGAATGCCTACGACTTCGTCGATTTTCTCGCCTCGTGCAAACAACATTACTGGCAGATTCTGCCCCTTACGACGACCAGTTATGGCGATTCGCCCTATCAGTCGTTCTCGGCCCGCGCAGGCAACCCCAACTTTATCGACTTTGCCGAGCTTATCGAGGCAGGGTATCTGGAGCAGCGCGATATCGATGGCGTGTATCTGGGATCCGACCCCAGCAATGTCGACTACGGTGCTATCTTTGGCGGCCGCCGTCAGATTCTCGACCGAGCCGCTGAGCGCTTTGCTGCCGACAAGCCGGCCGATTTCGATGACTTTATCCAGGCCAACGAGGACTGGCTCATCCCCTACTGTGAGTTTATGACCGTCAAAGAGGAGTGCGGTCTCAAGGCGTTTTGGGAGTGGCCCGCGGAGCTCCGTACCCGCGGCGAGGCTTCCGCCAAGGTCTGCGCCGACCATCCGGCGCGTATGCTCTACCACCAGATGACGCAGTACTTCTTCGATCGCCAGTGGAGCCGCCTCAAGGCCTATGCCAACGAGCGCGACATTCTCATCATCGGCGACCTGCCCATCTATGTCTCGCGTGACTCCGTCGAGATGTGGGCGACGCCTGAGCTCTTTAAGATCGACGCCGCCGGCAATCCCGTGAGCGTCGCCGGCACGCCGCCCGACCAGTTCTCGGCCACCGGCCAGTACTGGGGCAACCCCATCTACGACTGGGACACCATGGAGTCCGACGGCTTCTCCTGGTGGGAGGGCCGCATTCGCGCCGCCCTCGACATGTACGACGTCATCCGCCTGGATCACTTCCGCGGCTTCGAGGCCTATTGGGAGGTGCCGTTCTCCTCGCCCGATTCGTCCTACGGTTCGTGGACGCAGGGTCCCGGCCTCAAGTTCTTCAAGACGCTCGAGAAAAAGCTCGGCACGCTGCCCATCATCGCCGAGGACCTGGGCTTCCTCACCCCCGGCGTCATCGACATGCGCGACAACTCGGGCTTCCCCGGCATGAAGATCCTGCAGTTTGCCTTTGAGGGCACCAACTCGTACTACCTGCCGCATAACTACATCGCCAACACCGTCGCCTATGTGGGCACCCACGACAACGAGACGGCGCGCGGTTGGTTTGAGGGAACGGCCACCCCGCGTCAGCGCGAGCAGGCAGCCCTGTACACCCATCAGCAAGCCGGCGAACCCATGGCAGATGCACTCAATCGCACCATCGCCGCCAGCGTAAGCGACACGTGCATCTACACTATGCAGGACCTGCTCAACTTGGGCAACGAGGCGCGCATCAACACCCCTGCCACGCTGGGCGGCAACTGGACCTGGCGCATGCTCGACGGCGCCATCACCCGCGAGCTCGAGCACAAACTCACTGACTGGACCGAGACCTACTTCCGCATCCCGTCGGAAGCCGAAATCGAGCTTCCTCAATAGGAGCCACCGCGCCCGACCCCTCCCCACCGTGCGGACGCGCTTGCTTTTCCCGCGCGAGGCCACCCCAATCCCCTCGCGCGGGCTTCTTATGAATTGCAGACATGAAACAACCCATCACAGGAGAAAACATGCCCCGAATTAACCTCATGGAACTCGCCGAGCAGTCTTTTGGCACCTCGCTCGAGCAGCTCGACGACCGTCGCATTTACAAGCTGCTGGTCAAACTCGTGCAGGAGCGCTCCGCCGCCCGCCCGCTCAACAACGGCAAGAAAAAGCTCTATTACATTTCCGCCGAATTTTTGATCGGCAAGCTGCTCATCAACAATATGATCGACCTCGGCATCTACGACGAGGTTAAGGACCAGCTCACCGCCGCAGGCCACGACCTCAACAAGATCGAGGAGTTCGAGGTCGAGCCGTCACTCGGCAACGGCGGCCTGGGCCGCTTGGCCGCATGCTTCCTGGATTCCATCGCCACGCTGGGCTTGACCGGCGATGGCGTGGGCCTCAACTATCACTACGGTCTGTTCCGTCAGCGCTTTGTCGACAACCAGCAGAATGCCGTCCCCGACGAGTGGCTCGGTGAGCAGGACATCCTGGTCGACGATGACCGCTCCTACACCGTCGAGTTCGGCGATTTTGCCGTTACCTCCAAGCTCGTCAACATCGATGTGCCCGGTTACGGCCAGCCCAACAAGAACCGCCTGCGCCTGTTCGACCTGGCGAGCGTCGACGACGGCCTGGTCCCCGGCAGCTCCATCGACTTCGACAAGACCGAGATCGCCAAGAACCTCACGTTGTTCCTCTACCCCGACGATTCCGACGAGCAGGGCCGCCTACTTCGCATCTACCAGGAATACTTCATGGTAAGCAACGCCGCCCAGCTCCTGATCGACGAGGCCATCGAGCGCGGCAGCAACCTGCACGATCTGGCCGACTACGCCGTGGTCCAGATTAACGACACGCACCCCACCATGGTCATCCCCGAGCTCATCCGCCTGCTCACCACCGAGCATGGCATCGAGTTTGACGAGGCCGTGACCATCGTACGCTCCATGGTCGCCTACACTAACCACACGATTCTTGCCGAGGCGCTCGAGAAGTGGCCGCTCGCCAGCCTGCAGAAGGTCTCCCCTGCCATCGCCGACATTATCGTCAAGCTCGATGAGATTGCGAAAGCCGAGCACGATGACCCGCGCGTCGCCATCATCGACGAGCACGACACCGTCCACATGGCCCACATGGACATCCACTTTGGCTTCTCCATCAACGGCGTAGCCGCCCTCCACACCAAGATCCTGGAGGACACCGAGCTTCATCCGTTCTACGAGATCTATCCCGAGAAGTTCTCCAACAAGACCAACGGCATCACCTTCCGCCGCTGGATCCATGGGGCCAACCCCGCGCTCGCCAGCCTGCTCGACGATGTGATCGGCACCGACTGGCGCAGCACCGGCGATCTGAGCAAACTCGCCAAGTTCGCCGACGACAAGGACGTTCTTGAGCGCCTGGCCGCCACCAAGGTCGAGGCCAAGGCCATCATGCGCCAGTTCATGGCGCTCGAGCAGGGCGTGACCATTCCCTCCAACGCCATCATCGACGTCCAGGTCAAGCGCATCCACGAGTACAAGCGCCAGCAGATGCTCGCGCTCTACATCATCTGGAAGTACCTCGATATCAAGAACGGCAACAGACCTAAGCACCCCGTCACCATCATCTTTGGCGGCAAGGCGGCGCCTGCCTACACTATCGCGCAGGACATCATCCATCTGATCTTGACGCTGTCGCAGTGGATTGCAAACGACCCCGACGTGGCTCCCTACCTGCAGGTCGTCATGATCGAGAACTACAACGTCACCGCCGCCGAGCGCGTGATCCCCGCCGCTGATATCTCCGAGCAGATCAGCTTGGCCTCCAAGGAGGCGAGCGGCACCTCCAACATGAAGTTCATGCTCAACGGCGCCCTAACCCTGTGCACGCTCGACGGCGCCAACGTGGAGATTGCCGAGCTCGTGGGCGACGAGAATATCTATACCTTTGGTGCCTCGTCCAAACAGGTCGAGCAGCTCTATGCCGACGGCACCTATGACGCCGGTGTGCTCTACCGCAAGCCCGGTATTAAACTGCTGGTGGACTTCATCACCAACCCGGCCTTTATGGCGACCGGCAACGCCGAGCGCCTGCAGCGCCTGCACGATGACATTAAGGGCAAGGACTGGTTTATGGCCCTGCTCGACATTGAGGAGTACATCCAGACCAAGGAGCGCGTGCTGGCCGACTACGAGGACCAGGACGCCTGGATGCGCAAGACGCTGATCAATATCGCCAACGCCGGCACCTTCTCGTCCGACCGCACCATCTCCCAGTACAACGACGAGATCTGGCACCTGAACTAATTCGCTTCCCTTACCCATCCTCTTGAGAAACGGAGTCGTGGCAACACGGCTCCGTTTTTTGTGCCCGCACGTTACCCTGTGACCCGACTCGACCAAACAATCTCGATCTGTAACAGCTACTCGGTAAAAACGGTCCCAGCTGTTACAGATTGAGACATACCGGCCCCTTCCCTTGGGTTTATCTCAGTCTGTAACATCTAGCAGCTGAAATTCACCTTTGGTGTTACAGATTTAGATGAAATGGTTAGCTCAGCGGAACCGTCTCGATCTGTAACATCTAACGTCCGAAATCGGCCCTACCCGTTACAGATCGAGACAAACGACCGGTCAGACAATCCCAACACAAAGAAAGGCTCCCCTCTCGCCCAGTGGACGGGAGGGGAGCCTTATATGTGACCGCGGCAAAAGGATGGCAATACCGCAGTCGCCCAAAGGGAGGGCCTGGATGCACCGGGCCTAGATTAGGTTCTTGCCAGAGACCTTATCGAAGAGGTGGGTCGCGTTCTTCTCAAACTTGAACCAGATGGTGTCGCCAGCCTTGAGCGCGCCCTTGGCCTCGAGGTCGACGACGGGGATAATCAGGACAAACTGGCCGTCGGGAGCGGTCACGTGGACATGCTCGGTCGAGCCCATGAGCTCGGTCACCTCGACGGTACCCTGGAGCGCGCCCTCCTCGCCCTTGTCGGCAAGCAGGATCTGCTCGGGACGCACGCCGGCCGTAATCTCCTTCACGTCGCCGCCGTCCCAGTTGAGGGCAAGTTGAGCGCAAGTCTCGGGGGCGAGTGCCACGTTCATATCCTCGGTCTTGACGGTAAAGCCGTTGCCCGAGCGCACCAGCTGGGCATCGAAGAAGTTCATCTGCGGCACGCCGATGAAGCCGGCGACGAAGATGTTCGCGGGATGGTTGAAGACCTCCTGCGGCGTGGCGATCTGCTGGACGACGCCGTCCTTCATGACCACGATACGGTCGCCAAGGGTCATGGCCTCGGTCTGGTCGTGAGTAACATAAATGAACGTGCCCTTGATCTCGTGGCGCAGCTTAATGAGCTCGGCACGCATCTGGTTACGAAGCTTGGCGTCCAGGTTGGACAGCGGCTCGTCCATCAGGAAGACCTTGGGGTCACGCACGATGGCGCGGCCGATAGCGACACGCTGGCGCTGGCCGCCGGAGAGCGCCTTGGGCTTACGGTCGAGGTACTCGGTAATGCCCAGAATCTCGGCAGCAGAGCGAACCTTGCGGTCGATCTCGTCCTTGGGAACCTTCTTGAGCTCGAGCGTAAATGCCATGTTCTCGTACACCGTCATATTGGGGTACAGAGCGTAGCTCTGGAACACCATGGCGATGTCGCGGTCCTTGGGCGCCACGTCGTTGACACGCTTGCCGTCGATGAGCACATCGCCCGAGGTAATGTCCTCCAGGCCGGCGACCATGCGCATCGTCGTGGACTTACCGCAGCCAGAGGGGCCAACGAGGACGACGAACTCCTGGTCGTGAACGGTGAGGTTGAAGTCCTCTACAGCGAGCACACCGTCCTCGGTAACCTTGAGGTTGTGCTTCTTCTCCTCGGTCTTCTTCTTTTTGCCAAAGAAGCCTTTCTTTTTTGACTCGTTGTTGGGATACACCTTCTGAACATGTTTGAGAACAATCTCGGCCATGTCTCTACCTTTCGATATGCGGCGCCGCGCTGAGGGGCGCCGCAGAAACTTGCAAAACAGTTACGGCATTAGCCCTTGACGGCACCTGCCACCACGCCGTCGATGATGTACTTCTGACAGAGGATGTACATGATAACGATGGGGATAACGACCATCATGATGCAGGCCATCATGGGGCCGAGCTCGACGTGGCCGTAGCCGCCGCGGAAGTACTGAATCAAGATAGGAATGGTCTTGTACTTGGTGGAGTCGAGCGTAAGGTAGGGCAGCAGATAGTCGTTCCAGACCCACATGGTCTCGAGGATGCCGACCGAAAGATAGGTGGGCTTCATGATGGGAAGGACGATCTTAAAGAACACCTGGACCGGGTTGCAGCCATCAATCATGGCCGCCTCCTCGATCTCGAGCGGGATGTTCTTTACAAAACCGGCGAACATAAAGACCGCCAGGCCCGCGCCAAAGCCCAGATAGATAAAGCAGATGTTGAACGGCGTGTTAAAGCCGATGCGGTCCGCCAAATTGGACAGCGTGAACATGAGCATCTGGAACGGCACGACCATCGAGAACACGAACAGGTAATAGAAGAAGTTCGAGATCTTGTTGTTGACACGAACCACGTACCAAGCGCACATGGAGCAGCACACCAAGATCAGCACGACCGACGTGACCGTGATGATGAGCGAGTACATAAATGCCGAGGCAAAGCCCTGCTCGTTAAGGGCGTGCATGTAGTTTGCGAGGCCGTTGAACGTCTCGGGCGTGAGCAGATCGAATGCCGTGGTGGTGCTGATTGCGGTCGCTTTCTTAAAAGAATTAAGCGCAATCATGAACACGGGGTAGATCCACGCGAGCGACAGGATCGTAAAGAAAATCGAGAGCGCGCGGTTGATAACCTTATCGCGTTTCATTACTGCTGCACCTCCTTGGACCTCGTGGCCTTAAGCTGGATCATGGAGATGGCCACGACCAGGATGCAGAAGATAACCGCCTTGGCCTGACCAATGCCCTGCCATGCGATACCGGCACGCGAATAGAACGTGTTGTAGATGTTCAGGGCGAGCATCTCGGTGGAGTGCGCGGGGGCGCCGCCGGTAAGGGCGAGGTTCTGGTCGAACAGCTTAAAGCCGTTGGTGATGGACAGGAACAGGCAGATGGTGATGGTCGGCATCAGGTTAGGGATCTTAACCTTCCAAAACGTCTGCCATGCCGTAGCGCCGTCGACCTTGGCGGCCTCGATGTAGTCGGACGGAATGGACTGCAGACCAGCGATGTAGATGATCATCATGTAGCCGACCTGCTGCCACAGGGTCAGGATGATAAGGCCCCAGAAACCAGCAGCAGAGTTAAGAGCGATGAGCTGGGCGCCCACGTTGGAGAGCAGGCAGTTGATCAGAATCTGCCAGATGTAGCCCAGCACGATGCCGCCGATCAGGTTAGGCATAAAGAAGATCGTACGGAAGATGTTGGTGCCCTTGAGCGCTTTGCGGGTGAGCGCCTGCGCGATGGCGAGGGCGATCACGTTGATGAGCACCGTCGACAGGAAGGCAAACGCCACGGTAAAGAAGAACGACGTGGCAAACTGCGGATCGGACAGTGCGCGCACGTAGTTCTCGATACCGACAAAGTGCGTGTTGTTGATGGTAATAAACTGGCAGAACGAGAGATAGAAACCCTGGATAAAGGGGATCACGAACCCGATCATAAACGCCAGACACGTGGGCAGCATAAAGAGCGGCCACCAGCGCTTGAGTGCTTTGCCCATAGAAGGGTCCTTTCAATATGCAGGGGGCGGGCAAACCAACGTCTGCCCGCCCCCTGTCGCTAATCAGATAGCTTGGGCAGCAACTGCTTACTCGGAAGCAGCCTTCTCGGTCTTCCAGCCATCGACGAAGGCGTTCTTGACGCCGTCCCACTTGCTGTTGTCGGCAGCATAGGCAATCAGAGCCTGCTTGAGGTTCTTCTTCCACTCCTCAGAGGGGATGTAGACGAAGTCCCAAGCGACGGTCTTCTTGCCGTCCTTGGCCATGGCAACGGCCTGCTGCGAGAAGACGTTGGTGGTCTCCTTAGCGCTCTTGAACGGGGCAGTCAGACCCATCTTGTCAGCGATGATGCTGGTGGCGGTGTCAGAAGTAACGCACCAATACATGAAGTCCTCGGTTGCCTTCTGGGCATCCTCGGAAGCCTGGGAGCTGACGCACCAGTAGTTCTCGCCGCCGGAGCACAGGCCCTGGTTCTCCTCGCCGTCGACACCAATGTAGATGGGCATCATGCCAATCTGATCGTCGGTCATGCCGGCCTTGGTGAGGTCAGCGTAGGCCCAAGAACCGTTCTGATAGAAGACGGCCTTGCCGGTTGCGAACTCGTTGGTGGCGTCGTCGCCGGTCTTGGAGGCAAGCTGCGAAGGATCGCAGGTGGAGTCGGTGATGTACAGGTCGAAAATCTGCTTGAAGTTGTCGAGATACTCGCCCTTGATCTCGTCGTCCTCCTGGTTGTGCTCCTTCTCGAACTCGTAGTAGAGCGGGAGGTTGGCAAGGTGGGTGGTGTAGCGCCAGCTGGAGGAGTCATCCATGCCGGCGGAAGTGAAGGCACCCTCAACACCAAGCTCGTCCTTGCGGGCCTGGATGTCGTCGGCACAAGCCTTCAGCTTGTCGAAGGAGTTGATGTCCTCGGCCTTGTAGCCAGCCTTCTCGAGCAGCTGCTTGTTGTAGATAATGCCGTAGCTCTCCTGGACCCAGTCGATACCCAGATCCTTGCCGTCGGACTGCAGAGCCAGGGAGTCGTCAATGAGCTCACCGCGGAGCTTGGTATCGGACAGGTCGGCGCAGTAATCCTTCCAGTTCTTAAGACCGGTGGGGCCGTTGACCTGGAACAGGGTCGGAGCGGAGCTCTTGGACATCTCGGACTTGAGCTTCTCCTCGTAGGTGTTGGAGGCGGCGGTCACGATCTTGACCTCGACGCCCTTCTCCTTCTTATAGGCCTTGGCGATCTCCTTCCACTCCTTGTCGACCTCGGGCTTGAATTGGAGGAAGTAGACCTCGGCAGCGTCACCAGAAGCAGAGGAGCCGGAGCCAGCAGAACCGCCGCAGCCCACGAGACCCAGACCAAGAACCGCAGCCGCGGAACCAGCAAAGCCCAGGAACTGCCTTCTGCTCATTTCGTTCTTCATTACAATCCACCCTTTCACACCGTGGCGGCACCCTTTGCCGCCGCCTTCGGAGATTGGCTCGGGGACTTTGCCCCTTTTGCTGATTTGTACGATACGCTATTTGGCTAGTTGTTTGAACAAGTATTACTAGAGCGGTAGAAAAACTTCGGTGAACGGTAATTTCAACTTGATACTTGACAAGTTTAAATTAACACACATCATTGATGTTGAAAAATTAGAAATCATAATCAAAAACTCTGAAAAACAAAAGGAAGGATATTAAATGATAACACTTACGGAAATATTGAATGTGACCCATACGGATTTACTTACAAAGAAATGTCGGAAGTAATTGGAGAGGATAAAGCAAGAGCCTTATATGCGGAATTGTATAAACAGCCATTTCACAAAAAAAATCTATCAATATCAACAAAAAAAGTCTATAAAAGTAGCGATACTGAAAAGTATGTTTATGAATTGAAAGACAAC
>JAGZSF010000011.1 GCA_018381235.1 Collinsella sp.
AGGAAAGTCATAGATGCGGGCGTGTTGGCTAAAATGGGTCGGCCGGGATTGGTCAATCTCGGCCGACTATATTTGGCTAAATTATTCCGGCGCTAACAAGGCTAAGAAGTGGCAGGTATGTCGGAAGCAACTAGGACTCGCACGCATGCGCCCGAGGTTAGGCAGCGCGCCGTCGAGATCCTCCAAGAGGGGGTCGGTCATCGCGCCCTCGCCGCGGAGCTTGGCATTCCCCAGGCCACGGCTCGTCAGTGGGCCCGCGCGTATGCTGTGGGCGGTGCCGACGCCGTTCTCAACGCCGGTTCGCATCATCACACCTATTCGTACGAAGTTAAGCTCGCCGTGGTTAAGGATCGCTTGGAAAACGGCTTAACGGTTCGCGAGGCCATGATCAAGCACAAGATTCCCAGCGAGTCTTCGGTCAAGGCTTGGTGCCGTCAGTACCGCGAGAGCGGTGAGTCCGCACTGGTCGATAAGCCGCGCGGTTGCAAGCCGCGCGTTAAAAAGGCGGAATAGCAAACGGGATGGTGCGCCCACGGGGCGCATTTTTCTTGCCGCGCCAACTTTTTGGACCGGCGCGAGCCTATCGGGACATCCTCCAACGTAGTCAATAAACCGCGCGCAGTGGCCCGCGCGTCTGTCGTTGCGGTAAGGGAGCGTCACCCCTCTACTCCAATGCGGACGTACCCTTGCCCCGTACGCCTAAAACTCCCCAGTTGACCGAAAACCTGCCGCCGCTGCTCCTCAATTGAGCTATAACGTTAAACAATTGCAGCGTTTTTGCATGGGGGAGTGATGGTATGACGCTACTGTATTTCCTTACCCTGTTTCCGCTGGTACCGGCGCTGGGCATGCTGCTCGCGCGCGGTGACCGCGCCCGCGATGCGGTGGGGCTCATAGGTTCCGGCATTATTATGGCGGTGACAGTTGTAGTCGCCGTCATGTTTTTTGGCACGGGTCCGCAGAGCTTTGAGGTTGCCCCCGGCACCTCGCATGTGCTCTCGATCATCAGCTCCGCCATCGACGTGATTCTGTGCGCCGTCATCCTGTACAACGCGCGTAAATATAAGAGCACGCTCACCACGGTGCTCGGCGTGGTGCAGCTGGTGGGCTCGCTCGCCTTTGCAGCCATGACGCTGCCCGCGGCCGAGGCCGTCACGGCGACGCCGCTCTACCTGGACTACATGAGCGTGATCATGGTCCTCGCCGTCGGTATCGTCGGCAGTCTAATCTGCGTGTATGCCCTGGGTTACATGAAGGACTTCCAGGCCCATGACGAGCACGAGGCCGCGCTGCGCGGGCAGACCGCGCCCGACCGTCGCCCGCAGTTCCTGGCGCTTATGTTCCTGTTCCTCTCGGCCATGTTCGTCATCGTGACGAGCGACAACCTTGAGTGGCTGTTCTGCGGCTGGGAGATCACCACCGTGTGCTCGTTCCTCATGATTGGCTACACGCGCACGCCCGAGGCCATCAAGAACGCCTTCACCCAGATCATCCTCAACATGCTGGGCGGTATCGCGTTTTTGGCCGGACTCATGTACCTGCACGTTAACGGCATGCCGCTGACCATCTCGGGCATGATCGAGCTTTCCGGCGCCGGAACCGCGCAATCCGCGCTGCTGGTGATGCCGGTCATCCTGCTGTCGCTCGCCGCGCTCACCAAGGCCGCACAGATGCCGTTCCACACTTGGCTGCTCGGTGCCATGGTTGCCCCCACGCCCACGAGCGCCCTGCTGCATTCGTCCACCATGGTCAAAGCCGGCGTGTTCCTAATGGTCAAGCTGAGCCCGCTCTATGCCATCTATCCCGTGACCGGCTTTATGGTCACGAGTGTGGGTGCCATCACGTTTTTGCTCGCTGCCCTCATGGCCATCTCGCAGAGCAACGCCAAACGCGTGCTCGCGTACTCCACCATTTCCAACTTGGGCCTCATCAGTGCCTGCTTGGGTGTCGGCGCGCCCGAGGCCGTGTGGGCCGCCATCTTCCTGATTCTGTTTCACACGGTGGCCAAATCGCTGCTGTTCCTGTGCGTGGGCACCGCCGAGCATCATATCGGCAGCCGCAATATCGAGGACATGGACGGTATGTTCAGCCGCATGCCGCACCTGACGCGCCTGATGATGCTGGGCATCATGGGCATGTTTGTGGCGCCGTTTGGCATGCTCGTGTCCAAGTGGGGCGCCCTGGTGGCGTTTGCGCAGACCGGCAACGTGCTCATGATCATGGTGCTTGCCTTTGGCTCGGCCGCGACGTTTTACTTCTGGGGCAAGTGGCTTGCCAAGCTTTCGGGCGTCGATCCCACGGCTCAAAACGTTGAGGTCAATGTCCATAAGACCGAATGGATGGCGCTCAACACCATCGCCGCGCTACTGATTCTGTGCTGCGTGGCGTTCCCGGTTATCTCGAGCGGTCTGGTGTCGCCTTACTTGGCCATGGTGTTTGGCCGCGTGCCGTACGTTATCGGCAAGGACGCCATGTATCTGATGGTGGTTATCGTGGCTTTTATCGCCGTGGTGCTGCTGACTTCATTCCGCGTGAGCAACAAGCCGCACGTAAACGTATATCTTTCGGGTGTGGGAACCGACAATTACCGCCATTTCCGCGGCTCGATGGGACACGAGGTGAAGGCCGAAAAGCGCAATTGGTACTCGGAGGACGCCCTTGGCGAGAAGCGTATTGGCCCCGCGGGTAGCGTCGTGTGCTGCAGCATTATCTTGTTTGCGCTGCTGTGTTGCGCGTGGATTGGGCCCGAGCGGCTTGCCATGAGTGCGCCCTCGGTGCTGCGCGGCAAGTATTTTGAAGGCTCGGGCGTCTTGGGCATTTTTATTGGTACCGTGGCGTTTGCCTTGCTGGCGCCGCTTGTGGGCGGTTTGATTGACGGTCTTGACCGCAAGCTGTCCGCTCGCATGCAGGGTCGCGTGGGGCCGCGTCTGCTGCAGCCCTTCTACGACGTTGCCAAGCTGCTGCGCAAAGCCCCTGCCAGCGTAAACACCATGGACGATACCTACATGGCGTGCGCGCTCATCTTTACCGTCGTGGGCGGCGGCATCTTTGTGTCGGGCTCCAACACGCTGCTGTGCGCCTTTATGGTGACGCTCGCCGCGATCTTTGTGGTGCTGGCGTCCGCCTCGACGCAAAGCCCGTTTGCCCAGGTCGGCGCCGATCGTGAGTTGCTGCAGGTTATGAGTTACGAGCCCGCCGTTCTGCTGATGAGCGTGGGCTTGTACCTTGCCACCGATAGCTTCGATTCCATCGCCGTGACGGGGCAGTCGGCCCCCATCATCGTGTACAGCGCGCCCATTTTCCTCGCGCTGCTCGCGGTGCTCACCATCAAGCTGCGCAAGTCGCCGTTCGATCTTTCGTATTCGCATCACGCGCATCAGGAGATTGTCCAGGGCGTCGCCACCGAGATGAGCGGCGGCACGCTGGCCAAGATGACCCTTATGCATTGGTGCGAGACCGTGCTGTTTTTGATGTGGGTGGGCATGTTCTTTGTTTGGGACAACCCGGTGAGCTGGGTCGTAGCCCTGGTCGTGATGGCCGCGACGTACTTTGTCGAGGTGCTGATCGACAACACCTTCGCACGCAGCACCTGGCGCAGCTGCTTTAGGCTCGGATGGGGCGTGGCGCTGGTGTTTGGCCTGCTCAACCTTATGCCCATCCTCGTCGACGTGTTTATTTAGGAGGCGGCATCCATGGATCATAAAATGTCGCGCTCGCCGTGGGTTATTCATTACGACGGCTCGAGCTGCAACGGATGCGATATCGAGGTGCTGGCCTCGCTCACGCCGCTGTTCGATGCGGAGCGCTTTGGCGTGGTCAACACCGGCAACCCCAAGCATGCGGATATCTTTTTGGTGACGGGGTCGGTCAATGCCCAGAACCTGCCCGTCGTGCGCCAGATCTACAACCAGATGCTCGAGCCCAAGTGCGTGGTGGCCTGCGGTATCTGCGCGTGTTCGGGCGGCGTGTTCCGCGATGCCTATAACGTGATTGGCGGCGTGGACCGCGCGATTCCCGTGGACGTGTACGCGCCCGGGTGCGCCATTCGCCCCGAGACCGTGATCGACGCCATCGTGGAGGCGTGCGGCATCCTGGACCAGAAGGAGGCCGTGATGCGTGCTGGCGGCGATCCGCTCACCGTGGGCGGCGCCACTACCTGGGATGGTGGCGTTGAGCTGGGCGAGGACGGGTTTGTGGCTGCGGCTGGGGCCGGGGCTGATGGTGTCGGTGGCGCGTCTGCCGGGAAGCCCGCCGCGCCCGTCGCTGGCGACGTGCCTGCTGAGACGCCCGTCGCTGCAAAGGAGGCCGAGTAATGCAAAAGGCAATCTATACCACCGTCGGGATCGACGAGCTCCTGCCGCATGTCCAGGCGCTCAAGGGCGTCGGCGCGCGCTTTGTGCAAATGCACGCCGAGCGCAACGTCGACGACGGCTCGTATCGCTTGGTCTATACGTTTATCAACGTTCGGGCTGCTCAGGAGCAGATCGCGCAGGACGGCAGCTATGCGATCGAGAACCTGGTGGTTGAGGGAATTGATCAGTACCAGGAGATTCCGTCCATCAGCTCGTACTATCCGGCAGTATTTCCGTTTGAGAACGAAGCGCACGACCTGTTTGGTCTTGCCATTACCGATATGCAGGTCGACTTTAAGGGCTTTTTCTACCAGGTCTCAACGGCCGAGCCCATGAGCGTTATCACGCCCGAGGTGAAGGCTGCGCGCGAGAAGGCCATGAAGGTCCGCGCGGTTGCAGAGGCCAAGGCGCGCAAGGCTGCGGCCGAAAAGGCTGCCGCTGCCACGGCCACTGCGGGGGAGGGCACTGCGGGCGCCGACGATGCTGCGGGCGCTGCCGTCGCCCAGCCCGCTGCGGCTGCCGGCTCCGATACTCAGCACGATGAGGCTGCTGCCAAGGCGGCGCTCAAGGCTGCCGAGATGGAGGCAAAGCTCGCCGCCATGGATCCCGAGAAAGCGGCCAAGGTCCGTGCGGCGCTTGCCGCAAAGGCCGCCCGCGACAAGCATAAAAAGGAGGCGTAAGGTCCATGGCACATCGCTCCGTTATTCCGTTTGGCCCGCAGCACCCGGTGCTGCCCGAGCCGCTTCATCTGGACCTGGTGATCGAGGACGACCGCGTTCTCGAGGCAATTCCGCAGATCGGCTTTGTGCACCGCGGACTCGAGAAGCTCACCGAAAAGCGTGACATGCACCAGTTTGGCTACATCGCCGAGCGCATCTGCGGTATCTGCGCCGTGGGCCACAGCTGCGGCTATGCCAGCGCCTGCGAGCGCATGCTCGACATCGAGGTGCCCGGCCGCGTGCAGTATATCCGCACCATTTTGCACGAGCTTTCGCGCATTCACTCGCATCTGCTGTGGCTGGGCCTGCTCGCCGATGCCTTTGGCTTCGAGGCGCTGTTCTATCGGTCGTGGACCCTGCGCGAGCAGATTCTCAAGATCTTCGAGAGCACCTGCGGCGGCCGCGTGATCCTTTCGATTAACGAGATCGGCGGCCTTAAGCATGACATCGAGGACTCCGAGCTGGCGGGTATTGTCCAGACGCTTGATGCCATGCGCCCCGACTACGAGGCCCTGGTGCATACGTTTTTGGACGACAATAGCTGCGGCGAGCGCCTGCATGGCGTGGGCATGATCAGCAAGAAGGACGCGCTGGAGCTTTCGATGGTCGGCCCGTTTGGTCGCGCCTCGGGCGTGGATTATGACGTGCGCATGTTTGGCGACGGTGCCTATGCGGACTTGGCTGCGTTTGAGCCCATCGTTGCTAGCGATGGCGACTGCTATGCCCGCTGTCAGGTGCGTTGTGCCGAGGTCACGCAGGCTATGGACATCATCAAGGAGCTTGTGGGCAAGATCCCGCACGACGGAATCGGCGGGCGCACCAAGCTCACGCCGGTCGACGGCGCGCGTGGCGAGGTTGTGATTGAGCAGCCGCGCGGCGAGGCGTATTACTATGTGCGCGGCAACGGCACTAAGAACCTGGACCGTTTCCGCGTACGCACGCCGACGTCGCAGAACCTGGCAGGTCTGACGCATGCGCTGCAGGGCGTGCTCCTTGCCAACGTGCCCATGATCATCCTGACCATCGACCCCTGCATTAGCTGCACGGAAAGGTAGGCGCGGCATGAGTTTGCTGACATTTGCCAAGACGGCCTTGGGCTCTATGGTCAAGCAGCCGGTCACGGTGTGCTATCCGCAGGAAAAGCTCGCGGCACCCGAGCGCCTGCGCGGGCATATCGTCAACGACATGGATGTGTGCATTTGCTGCGGTATGTGCGCACGTCGCTGCCCGGCGGGCGCGCTCGCGGTCGATCGCAAAGGCGGTACCTGGTCGATTGACCCGTACGCCTGCGTGGTGTGCGGCGAGTGCATCGAGAGCTGTCCCAAGCACTGTCTGAGCATGGACACCGCCCGCACTCCAGTTGCGGCGGACAAGACTCCCACGGTAGAAACCAAGCCGGAGTAGCGTTGGAATAGAGTTGGAATAGGGGCCGGTGGGGCAAAACTGCCCCACCGGCCCCGCGCTTAAACGCGCGGTTAGGCTGCCGCTAACAAAACTATGCCGGTTTACGGGGCTGGATAGCGAACCTTCGACCATACCGAAAATCGCAAAAACAAAACCGCAGGTAGATCGCTTGCTGTTTTTCAAAAATAGGGGGTATGGATGAGGTCTCCGAGCTTAGCCCCGTAATCCGGCATAGTTTTGAAATGGCGCCATATCGGTGACAGCCCTTGAGCCCCCGGGGACGGAGGAAAACGGATCATTTTGGCCCGATGGCTCTGAGTCGCACCTATTTTCCTGCGAAAACGCCGTGTCTCAACTTTGGTGAGACATTTGTCTCACGCCCAAAACCGAATCTGGAACGTGTGTCACCTGCTCAAATTGTGTCTCATTCCGTAACTTTAGGCTGATGCAAGGTCTGAGCCTGCGAGAAGGGAGACGCGATGAGTAAGTACACGAGGGGTCTCTTGGCGGTGATACTGGCCGTAGTGCTGGTATTGCCGGCTGCAGCATTTGCCATGCTGCCCGAGGCCAACGCCAGGTCCAGCACAGGAATGGACGGACCGGAAGCGACAAAGATAGGCGACCACGACACCAGCAACCATTGGAAGTCCTGGGCGGGCGGCTATGACGGCGGCAAGGTCACGACGCAAAACGTCGGCCGAATTTGGACGGATAAGACGGTCCAAGCAATCGATGACGGGAAATCGGACTTTTTGACTACGCTTTCGGCGATGTCTTCGACATCCGATACGACGTCGCTGGTTTCCAAGCCGCTCGACATCGTGATGGTGCTCGATGCCTCTGGCTCAATGGATGATCCTATGGGTGGTAAAGGGTCCCCTAAGCGTATCGTTGCGCTCAAGAATGCTGCCAACCACTTTATCGACACCATTGCCGAGCAAAACAAGAACGTTAAGGACGCGAGCAAGCAGCACCAGGTTGCCATCGTAAAGTTTGCGGGCAAGAAGAGCGATAAGGTTGGTAATGATACCTATCGCGACGACGGCAACACCTACAACTACTCCCAGACCATGTTGGGCCTCACGGTCTGCAAGGATGGGGGCGCAAAGAGCCTCAAGAACACGGTTAATTTAATCGAGCCTGCTGGCTCTACTCGTGCCGACTATGGCATGGACCTGGCCAAGGGCATTGCTGGTCGTGAAGACGCCCAGAAGATCGTTGTGTTCTTCACCGATGGCTCTCCTACGAGTTCTAATGGTTTTGAGGCCGAGGTTGCTAAGGATGCCATCAATATCGCCAAGACCATAAAGAGTGGCGGGGCGACCATTTATACCATCGGTATCTTCAACGGTGCGAAGCCGGGCGACGATCCAACAAGCAGCCGCACGAGCAACGAGAATAAATTCATGCATGCCGTGTCGAGTAACTATCCGGATGCCACATCGTCCGTAAGCCATGGCTTTTTTGGAACTGAGAAGTGGAATGTCAATTTCGGCAACCCCGTTGCCGGTGCTAGCTACTACAAGTCGGCGACCAACGCCGCCGAGCTTGATCAGGTCTTTAAGGACATCTCGAGTGCCATTACGTCGGGCAAGGGTTTCCCGACCAAGGTCGAGGGCAACAATCCCAACGGTTCCGGCTACATCACATTCGAGGACGAGCTGGGCGCCTTTATGCAGGTCGATAGCTTTACCGGTGCCGAGTACAACGGCAAGACCTATGGGGCCGCCACCAAGTCGACCGATGGCAATATCGATACCTATACGTTTGATGGCGAGCTCGCCCATCTCGTAATTACGGTTGATTGCGCGGACGAGAACAATCCGCAGCGCGGCGACATCGTGACGGTCAAGGTCCCCGCATCGCTCATTCCGCTGCGCCGTTTTACCGTTGACGAGTCTGCGGGCACGTTTGTGGTTGACTCCACGGATGCCATCTCGCCTATCCGCGTTGCGTATGCATCGAGCGTAAAGGCTATTGCACGCAAAAACCTGTTTACTCCCAATAACGTACCGGGACTGCAGGATTACATCAATGAGCACAAGGACGCCGATTCCAATACCGTTAGCTTCTGCGCCAACAAGTGGACCGGCGACGATGCGGGCGATACGGTCGCAAGCTTTGAGCCTGCTGCTACGAACAGCTACTACTACTTCCAAAAGCTAACGCCCGTCTACACAGACGCGGCTTGCACCAAGCTCGCAACGGAAAAGCCTTCGGGCTCTAAGACCTATTGGTACAAAGATGAGTTTATGGCGCAGAACTCGTCGGGCGCGCCGTACGATGATTCCGTTTCGATCCCGGTTAAGGGAAGCGAGCTCGAAAACTTTGAAGGTGCTTTGGTAAAGGATGGCGATCACTGGTCGATTAAGGCTGGCACCGCGCGCCTCGCCTTTATCAACCAGCTTCACACCACCAAGGAGCGTGTGGGCGGAAACCCGACGGACACCGCACGCGACGTGATCAATCCCCAGTGGAACAACACGAAGGTTGTTTCTGGTGCGACGAAGGTCAATGTCTACCTGGGCAATAACGGCAAGATTAGCTTTACGCTCAATACCACGCCGACAACGTTGACAACTGCCGACTTTGGCCTGACCAAGGTGCTCGAGGGCCGCGACTGGACGGATGAGGACAAGTTTGAGTTTGGCCTGACGTCCGAGGACAACGCCCCGATGCCCAGGTCCACGACTGCGTTTGCAACCAAGGGCCATGCGGACATTAGCTTTGGCGAGATTGCCTATGACAAGCCGGGCACGTATGTCTACAAGGTTAGCGAGAAGCATGCCGGGACCACGGTCGACGGCATCGCCTACAGCAAGAACGTTGCAGAGTTCACCGTAACGGTGACACCCAACGCAAAGGGAAAGCTCGAGGCTTCTGTGAAGAAGACCTCGGGCGAGGTCGAGTTCAAGAACACCTATACCGCCAATCCCGCTGAGTCGAGCGTCACCGATCAGATTACAGTTACCAAGGTCCTGACCGGCCATAAGCTCCAGGACAATGAGTTCTCCTTTGAGCTCGTTGAGGGTGAGGGCGAGGACGCGTCGGTTGTCGAAACCGTTAAGAATGATGCCAACGGCAACGTTGCGTTCAGCGCCATCAAGTACACCGAGATCGGTCAGCACATCTATACGCTGCGCGAGGTCAAGGGCAATGCCGGCGGCATCGCCTATGACAAAACCGTCTATACCGTCGTGACGACCATCGCCGACAATGGCAAGGGCCAGCTTGTGGCCACGCATAAGCTGAAGGGCGCCGAGGACGTCAAGAAGATTGAGTTCAAGAACTCCTACACCGTGACGCCCAAGAGCTCCAGCGTCACCGACCAGATCACCGCGACCAAGTCCCTGACCGGGCGCAAGCTTGCCGCCGGCGAGTTCTCCTTCGAGCTTGTCGAGGGCGACAAGGTCGTCGCCACCGGCACCAACGACGCCAGCGGTAACATCACGATGGGCACCGTCAAGTATGACAAGGCCGGAACGCATACCTACACACTGCGCGAAGTCAACGGCGGAACCACCAGCAAGGGCATCGCCTACGACGGCAAGACTTACACCGTCGTGACCACCATCACCGATAAGGGCGACGGCACGCTCAAGGCCGAGCATGTCCTGAAGGATGCCAAGGCTGCCGAGTTCAAGAATTCCTACAATCTGACCCCCACTGAGTCCAGCGTCACCGACCAGGTCAAGGCGACCAAGTTCCTGACCGGGCGCGCGCTTGCCGCCGGCGAGTTCTCCTTCGAGCTCGTCGAGGGCGACAAGGTCGTCGCCACCGGCAAGAACGCCGCTGACGGCACGGTTGTCATGGACAAAATCACTTACGACAAGCCCGGCAAGCACACCTACACGCTGCGCGAGGTCAGGGGCAACGTCGGTGGTATCACCTACGATGCCGCGACCTACACCATCGAGACTGTCGTCAAGGACAACGGCGACGGCACGCTCGGCGTAGAGCATAAGCTGAAGGGCGCCGACGAGGCGAAGTTTACCAACTCTTACGAGCCTGGCTCCAAGAGCTCCAGCGTCACCGACCAGATTACCGCGATCAAGTCCTTGGACGGCCGTGACCTCAAGGCCGGCGAGTTCCGTTTTGAGCTCGTCGAGGGCAATAACGTAGTCGCCACCGGCACCAACAATGCCGACGGCAAGATCGTGATGGATTCCGTCACCTACACCGCGGCTGGCGAGCACACCTACATGCTGCGCGAGACCAAGGCCGGCGCCACCGAAAACGGCATTACCTACAGCACCTCTGAGTACACTATCGTGACCATCGTCAAGGACAACGGCGACGGCGCCCTTAGCGTGGAGCACAAGCTGCAGAACGCCGACGAGGCGATCTTCGAGAATACCTACACGGTGGCCCCCAAGAGCTCCAGTGTCACCGACCAGATCACCGCGACCAAGTTCCTGACCGGGCGCGACCTCAAGGAAGGCGAGTTCTCCTTCGAGCTCGTCGAGGGTAACGATGTCGTCGCCACCGGCAAGAACGACGCCAGCGGCAAGATCACGATGAGCCCCATCGAGTACACCGCTGCCGGCAAGCACACCTACACGCTGCGCGAGGTCCCGGGCGACGCCGGCAACGGCATCACCTACGACGGCAAGACCTACACCATCGAGACGACCGTCACCGACAACGGCAAGGGTGAGCTCGTGGTAAAGCATGAGCTGAATGGAGCCGACGAGGCGAAGTTCAACAACAGCTACAAGCCGAATCCTGGCGAGTTCAGTGTCACCGACCAGGTCACCGCGACCAAGTTCCTGACCGGGCGCGACCTCAAGGACGGCGAGTTCTCCTTCGAGCTCGTCGAGGGCGAGGGCGAGGACGCCAAGGTCGTCGCCACCGGCACCAACAATGCCGAAGGCAACATCACGATGAACGCCGTGAAGTACACCGAGGCCGGCAAGCATACCTACACGCTGCGCGAGGTCAACGGCGGAACCACCAGCAAGGGCATCACGTACGGCGACGCCAAGTACACCATCGAGACCACCATTACCGACAAGGGCGATGGCACGCTCAAGGCTGAGCATGTCCTGAAGGACGCCACGGCTGCGACCTTCAAGAACACCTACAGCGTGACCCCGCTCGACGCAGAGCTCGACTTTGATCTGAGTAAGGCTATCGACGGTCGCGACTGGACGGACTCCGACGAGTTCAGCTTTACCATCACCGCCGCCGAGGGCACCCCGCTGCCCGATCCTGCAACCGTGACCGTGAACAAGCACGATGCGAAGGATGGCATCGCTGCCGTCAAGTTCGGCAAGATCCGCTACACGGCTGCCGGAACCTACACGTACGAGATCCGCGAGAACGCGGGTAACGCGGCCGGCATGGCGTATGACGGGCATGTCGCGACCGCCGAAGTGACCGTGACTGAGGACGGCGAGGGCAAGCTGACCGCCAATGTCACCAAGAAGGAAAACGGACGCTTCACCAACACGTACCGCACTGAGCTTAACTACACCGCGGCCGGCGGCCTCAAGCTCAGCAAGAGCCTCTCCGGACGTCCTATGACCGAGGGTCAGTTCACGTTTACCGTGACGCCTGCCGACGAGGCCTCGGCCAACGCGCTTGGCCTGCTGCCCGGAGCCAACAACTTCAAGTCCCCTGCGACGGCAGAGGCAACGGTCGGCCTGATCGACATCCTGGCTGGCCATGAGGTCAAGTTTACGCAGGCTGACGCCGGCAAGACCTTCACGTACACCGTAGCCGAGAAGAATGACGGCAAGCCCGGTTACACCTACGACGACGCCGTGCGTACCGTGACGATCGCCGTCGCCGATGACGGTGCCGGTACGCTTACCGCCACGACGACCGTCTCCGGCGGTCCCGAGGGTACGCATACGACGGTCCACAAGAGCGGTGAGAACAAGGTCGAGAGTGCCCTGGTTCCGTTCCACAACAGCTACAGCGCTACGACCAATACGCCTGGTGGTACCGCTGCTCAGGTTGTCGCCACCAAGACCCTGACCGGTCGTCCGATGGCCGACGGCGAGTTCTGGTTCGGCATTGCCTATCAGGGCGAGCTTGTGGGCTACGAAAACCTCAAGCCTAATATCGGCGGGCATGTGAGCTTTGATGCGCTGCACTACGACACCGAGATGCTTGCCAATCTTGAGGCGGCTGGGCTTGCCCATCGTACCGACAAGGACGGTAAGCTCGCTTGGACCATTAACTACACGGCCTACGAAGATTTATTCGGGCTGCCGAATGGCGTTTCCGCTACAACGTGGAGCTTTGGCTTTAAGGTTATCGTTGTCGACAACGGTGACGGTACCCTGACGGCAACGGTCGACTACGGTGGCGTCGAGCCCTTGTTCGAAAACGTCTACGGCGCCGAGGCCGTGGATGCCGCACTCATCGGCACCAAGAAGCTCCAGGCAGCCGAGGGCCTGGCCCCGGCCGACATCGCGGGTAAGTTTACCTTTACCGTGACCGCTGACGAGGCGGGTGCCCCGATGCCCGAGCGCACGACCGCAACCAACGACGCGGCCGGCAACGTGGACTTTGGCAAGATCCACTTTACGCTCGAGGACCTCAACCGCGCCCTGGGCGTGACGGACGATGCGACCGATAAGGCCGAGGCAGACGAAGCTGACGAGGCTGAGGCCGACGAGGCAGAGGCTGAAGAGGCCGACGCCGACGCTGATGCCAACGCCGACGAGCCCAGCGACGAGTCCGAGCCCGCAGATCCCGCTGCCCCGCGCTCGCACACCTTTACCTACACGGTGGCCGAGTCCGGTAGCGCCCCTGGCGTGACCAACGACACCAACGCCACGCGCAAGGTTTCCTACACCGTGACCGATGACGGTGCCGGACATCTGATCGTCAAGCGCGACGGCGGCGACGGTGCGGCCTTTACGTTCACCAACACGTACGGCGTGGCACCTACCGATTCTTCCGTGACCGATCAGGTCAAGACGGTTAAGCGTCTGACCGGCCGCGACCTTGCAGCTGGCGAGTTCACGTTTGAGCTGCTCGAGGACGGCGTGACTGTCGCTAGTGGCACCAACGACGCCAACGGTAACGTTACGCTGAGCCCGATCCGCTACGAGGCGCCCGGTACGCACACGTACACGCTGCGCGAGGCTTGCCCCAACGCGCTCGGCCTGTACAAGGGCGTCACCTATGACGGCACGACCTACACCGTCGTGACCACCGTCTCCGACAACGGCGACGGCACGCTGACCGCGACGCACAAGCTCGAGGGAACCACCGAGTCGGCTGGCTTTACCAACAAGTATCACGCCATGCCCACGCAGGTTTCCATCGGCGCCATCAAGGTGCTCGAGGGACGCGAGCTCAAGAAGGACGAGTTTAGCTTTAAGCTCGTTGGCGAGGACATCGAGTCTACGGTTACCAACGATGCCGACGGCAAGATCAACTTCGACAAGTTCGAGTACGACGAGCCCGGTACGTACGTCTACACCATCAGCGAGGTCAAGGGCGACGAGGCCGGTATGACCTACGACAAGTCCGTCTTTACCGCGACCGTCAACGTGGTCGACGACGGCGAGGGCAACCTCAAGGCGAACGTTGCCTTTACCAAGGGCGACAAGAGCGTCGAGGGTATCGTGTTCAACAACACGTACAAGAAGCCCGAGACGCCCGTGCCGACGCCCGATCCCGGCACGCCCAAGACCGTGACGAACATCGTTAAGACGGTCAAGGGTTTCCTGCCCGCCACCGGCGACCAGCAGGCTGCCGCTCTGCTTATGGCATTTGTCATCGCCACGGCCGGCGTCGGAGCCCTGGTCTGGGGTATCCGTAAGCGCTAGGCACGCTGGCAGCGCCCGGGGCCAAAAGGCCCCGGGCGGCCGGCAGGGCTAAATTCCGACCTACTCCTACCCCCAGCCGCCACGGAGGCATCTCCCTCCTCCGTGGCGGCGCTTTTATGCGCCGGGGGCGCGCCACGAAACCGGCCCATCTACTACGTTTAGCCCCTTACCCCCAACCATACCAAAAAACGCGAAAACAAAACCGCAGGTAGAACGCCTGTGGTTTTGTTCAAAACGAAGGTATGGTCATGGGTATCGCGTCAAACGTAGTAGATGGGCCGATTTCGTGGCGAGCGGTTCCGGCTGATCCCTTGGGGACGGAGGAAAACGGATCATTTTGGTCCCGCGAGGCTGGCGGAGGCACTCGTCCAGGGCCGCCCGAACAAAACTATGCCGGTTTACGGGGCTGAGTTACGAGTCTCCAACCATGCCGATATTCGTGAAAATAAAACCGCAGGTAGACGAGCCGTCATTTTGCAGAAAACGCGGGTATGGATGGGGGTCCTGAGTTTGGCCCCGTAAACCGGCATAGTTTTGAAATGGCCTTAAATCGGTAGCAGCCATTTTGCTATGCCGGAACGGTCGGTCTTCGGGCAACTACCCTCGCAGGTAGGCGATAGCGATCTGCGTGCGGTTGCGCAGGCCCATCTTTGCCAGGATTGAGCTGATGTGGTTGCGCACGGTGCCTTCGCCCATGTAGGCGGTGGCGGCGATCTCTTTGTTGTCGAGGCCGCGGGCGATGAGTTCGGCGACTTCGAACTCGCGGTCGGTCAGGCTGGCGAAGGCTGCGGGCCGGCGGGGCGTGCCCGCCTCGACGTCCGTTCCGTCAAAATCGATGTCCTCGATCGCCTTGCCCTCGAGCACGCGCTTGCCAGCCATGACCTGCGCCAACGCTGGTGGAATGGCGGCGACATCGGTTTTAATCAGGTAGCCGCGGGCGCCCAGTTTAAGCGCCGACACAATGTACTCGTCATCCGAGAATGTCGTCAAAAACACCACGCGTGCCGTGGGTTCGTGCTCAAGGATCTCGCGTGCCGCCGATAGGCCGTCGCGTTCCGGCATCTGAATGTCGAGCAGCGCGATATCGGGTGCGTGTTCGGCATAGAGCGAAACCGCGTCGTTGCCGTTGGCGCCGGTACCCACTACCTCGATCTGCGGCTGGGCGCCCAGGATAATCTTGAGCGAATCGACCACTAAGCGGTCGTCGTCGACAACGATGAGCCTCATCGGTCCTCATCTCCTTGCTGTTTGGGGACGGTGGCAAACACGCGCCAGCCGGGGGCGCCGGCGCGCAGGCCGGCGGTGAAGGTTCCGCCAAGCGCCTCGACGCGCTCGCGCATGGAGGCGAGCCCCATGCCTTCTACGACGTTGCTGCTGCTCGCCGGGGTCGCGTCCGCGCCATCATCGGTAACGATGAGCTGGTAAAACGACGGATGTTCCATGCATCGTACGGTGACGGCCTGGGCGCAAGCGTGACGCATGGTGTTAGAGAGCGCCTCGCGCAGGACCGCCGCAAAGCAGTTGGCGACGTTTGCGGGCGCATGTTCGGCCAAAACTTCAAGCTCAATCTGCGGGCCGCCGTCCGAGCGTGCGCCTTCAACAATGCGTTCGAGCTGCACGGAAAGGTCGACAGCGTTGTCGTTGAGCGCATGGACGCTAGTGCGCACAAGCTGGAGCGCCTCGTCAACCGTGCGTTTGACGTCGGCGAAATCGGCGGCGACGCTGGGCTCGTCGGCGTGCACGACGCGCAGGGCCTCGGTCTGCAGCGAGGCACGCGTGAGCTGGTGCCCGACGTTATCGTGGATCTCGCGCGCGATGCGGGCGCGTTCGGCGAGCGTCGCGAGCTCGACTTCGTAGTCCTGGCGGTCAGCCAGATCGCGGTTGCGCGCCTCGAGTACGAGGGCTCGTTCCTGCAGCTCGTCGCGGGTGCGGCGCATGCGCTGCTGCTCGCGCTCCAACTGGGCAGTACGTAGCGATAACAAGGTGGCGGCAACCGAAAGGATGGCGGTCAGCAGAAGCGTTCGGGCGGTGAGCGCGTCGGTGCGAAGGTCCGCGACGAGCGCAAAGACAAAGGCGATGCCAATGCTCAGCACGACCCAGGCGTGCTCGCGGCGCACCCGCCGCGCAATGTCATAGAGGGCGAGAGGCGCAAACGGCACAAACGGCGGCACGAAGACAGCCGCGATGATGCAGGCGTAGCTCGCGGCCTCGCTCACACGGCGGGCGCGGTTTCCCTGTACGACCTCGGCCAGCGAGGTGGCAATAACGCCAAGGCAAAACGCCGCGACCAGGCGAGCGTCCACAGCAAGACCCATGGCGGCCGCAATACAGCACGCCAGCACGATCGATTTGTCGAAAAGCCTGTTCATACGGGTATTGTACGCGAAGCCGCGCGTGGTGGAGGGACCGCCTGCGCAACCGTGACATTCCTCCCACGCGGCAAAGCGGGGACGTCGGCAGGCCGCACGGCCAAGCTCCGCACTCGTGACAAAGCTCACTGGTGCGCGCCGCTCGCTCCTGCGATGATGCAATCGTACCGGGCCGCAATCAACAGAAGGGCCGCCTCATGACAGACATCGTCCACGTCGAAAACCTCGTCAAGCGCTACGACGATCTTATCGCGCTCGACCACTTTAGCCTGAGCATCGCCCCCGGCGAGATCTTTGGCCTGCTGGGCCCCAACGGCTCGGGCAAGACCACGTCCATCAACTGCATTCTGCAGCTGCTCGCCTACGACAAAGGCACCATCGAGCTGTTCGGCGAGCCCATGACGCCCGCCCGCTACGACCTCAAGCGCCGCATCGGCGTGGTGCCGCAGCAGGTGGCGGTGTTTGACGAGCTTACGGTGCGCGAGAACATCGACTATTTCTGCAGCCTTTACGTCAACGACCGCAAGCGCCGCCGCGCGCTGGTGGACGAGGCGATCGACTTTGTCGGGCTGGGCGACTTTACCAAGTTTCGCCCCGGCAAGCTCTCGGGCGGCCTGGCGCGTCGCCTCAACATCGCCTGCGGTATCGCGCACAAGCCCGAGCTCATCTTCTTTGACGAGCCCACGGTGGCGGTCGACCCGCAGAGCCGCAACGCCATCCTGGAGGGCATCTGCCGCTTGCGCGACGAGGGCGCCACGGTGGTGTATACCAGCCATTACATGGAGGAAGTCGAGCAGATTTGCAGCCGCATCATGATCATGGACGGCGGACGGGTGCTGGCGCAGGGCACCAACGACGAACTCAAGCGCATGATTCAGATGGGCGAGAAGATCGTGATCGAGGTTGGCGAGGTGCCGAGCGCGGCGCTCGGTGCCGTCGCGAGCCTGCCGCATGTCCTGGACCTGTCGGCGACGGCGGGCCAGCTCACGTTTTCGTGCGAGGCGAGCCCGCATAACCTGACGGACATTCTCGATGCGCTGCGCTCGCATGACGTGGCGCTTGGCCGCATTTATTCCGAGCCGCCGACCCTCAACGACGTGTTCCTCGAGATCACCGGCCGCGAGCTGCGCGACTAGGGGGCAGCCATGTTCAACACCATTATCATTACGGTCAAGACGCTGCTGCGCCGACCGAGTACGTGGGTCTGGGGCGCCCTCTTTCCCATCGCGCTTTCCACGATGTTCATGTTTATGTTTGCGAATCTGAGCTCCGACGGCACGGTCGACCCGGTGTCGGTTGCCGTCATAGCGGACGAGGCCTGGGACGCCTCGACCTTTAAGGACGTGGCGACGTCGCTTGCCAAGGAGAGCGACGATCAGCTGCTCGAGATTCACGAGTGCGACGACGCAGCCGATGCGAACCGTGCGCTTAAGGCCGGCGAGGTCGCGGGCATCTATACGGTCGACGACGCGGGCGCACCCAAGCTCACGTTGCTGTCGAGCTACGACAGCTCGCGTGCGTCGTCGGTGCTCACCGACCGCAGCATTTTGGAGACGGTGGCAAGCTCGTATACACAAAATGCCGAGCTCATGTCCCAGATTGCCCAGGACAACCCGGCGGCGCTCGCCGACCCGGAGGCGGTTGCGCGCGCCCTGTCGCTCGAGGGCAGTACCCGCCGCGTAAGCCTGACACGCACCACACCCGATGGCACGGTCATCTACTATTACGCGCTCTTTGGCCTGGTCGCGATGATGTCTGCCGAGTTTGCCGCCTTGAGCGTCGTCGATCTGCAGCCCAATCTGTCGGGCCTTGGCGCGCGTCGCTGCGTGGGCAGCCTTTCCAAGACGGCGTCGCTGGCCGGCATCTTTGTCGGCTCGTGGCTGGTTTCCTTCGCCTCGATGGCGATCGCAATCGGCTACGTGCGCCTGGTCGTGGGCGTCGACTTTGGCGGGCGCGAGGGGCTGTGTCTGGTGGGCGGCGCCGCTTCCGCGCTTGCCGCCACGGGCCTGGGACTCTTTGTGGGCACACTTCCCGTTAAGGGCGGCAAGGCGTCCAAGTCCGGCATCCTCACGGGCTTTGCTACCACGTGCGCCCTGTTCGCCGGCCTCTACGGCGAGCCGGCGATGGCGCTTGCCGACGACGTCGCCCGCGCCTGCCCTGCCGAGTGCTGGCTCAACCCCGTCAAGCTTATCTGCGACATGTTCAACCGCCTGTATTTCTTTGAGGACCTGGGCCCCTTTGCCGTTCGCGCCGGCGCACTGGTCCTTATGGCGCTGCTGTTCGTTGCCGCCGCCACGCTGATCTTTGGAAGGAGCCGCTATGAGCACCTTTAAGACCGCGCTTCGCATGGCGCTGGCGCACCCGTTCTACCTGCTCATCTATACGGTGTTCATCTCGCTCATGGGCGTATTCATCGCGGCATCGGTGAGCTGGAACTCGTCGCAGCTCACCGAGTACAAGCCCTACGATGCCAACGTGATCGTGGTCGACCGCGACGACAGCGACCTTTCGCGTGCGCTTACCAAGCATCTGGGTTCGCGTTTTGAGCTGGTCACGGGCGTCGGCGACGATGCGTACGACCTTGCGGATGCGCTCGCCAAGAGCAACAGCGCCAAGGGCAGCGCCGACTGCGTGTTCTTTATCCCGGAGGGGTTTGAGGACGACCTCGTTGCAGCCGCCCGCGCGGGGGAGTCTCTGCCCAAGCTCGATGTGACCTACGGCGCTGGTACCATGGCGGCGGCGCTTTCGTCTGCCGAGGCCTCGCGCTGGATCTCGCTCGCGGGTGCTGTGGCGGCGCTTGAGCCCGCTGCTTCTGACGGCGATGTCGCCAAGGCCGCCGAGCACGCGGCTGCAAAGCGCGCGGAGGTTCAGGTCGAGCAGGTCAAGGTCGACTCGACTGCCGCCGCCACGCTCGAGTCGTACTTCAACTTTGGCGCGTACGCGATTATCTCGTCGGTCATCGTGTCGGTGGGACTGGTGTTCTCGGGCATGAACGAGCCCGAGCGCGTACGCCGCATGGAGGCCGGTCCGGTCTCCGAGCGCCAGCGTTCGCTTGCCGTGTTCGCGGCTGCCGCGGTGCTCACCGTCTGCATCTGGTTTGTGTCGAGCATGATGGGTGTCGTGGGCTTTGCCGGCGCGGTTGCCGAGGTCGGCGTGGGCCGTGTGTGCCTGGCACTGGCGGCGACGTTTGCCCTGGCGTGCACGCCGCTGGCCGTTGGCTTTGCCCTTTCGGGCCTGGGTGCGCGCGAGGAGCTGCTCAATGGCGTGGGCAACCTGCTCGGCATGCTCATGACGTTTTTGGGCGGCGCTTGGATGCCGCTGTCGCTGATGGGCCCGGCCGTGCAGACCGTGGCGCACTTTGTGCCGACATATTGGGTGAACGACGCGATTGGCAAGGCGCTCGCCGCGGACCTGACGTCCACCGTGCTGGGCGACATCGCTTGCGATCTGGGCGTCACCGTGCTCTTTGCCGTGGCCATCGCCGCCGCAGGCCTGGCCCTCTCACGCACCAAATCCCGCGCCTAGTCACCTAGTCATCGGGTACTCATTGGGGACAGACTTAAACGACCAAGAGTGGTCATTGGGGACAGACTTAAACGACTAGTCATTGGGGACAGTCTTTGCCGAACCGCCGGCTTGCCGGCCGGGTTGCCAAGGACTGTCCTCAGCTGCCGGCAGAAAGGGAACGTCCCTAACTGCCGGGTGGCGAAAGAGTGTCCCCAACAGCTAGTCATTTAAGAACGTCCCCAATGACTAGTCTGAAATAAAATCCAGGCCTCGCCCAAAAATAGTTCGCCAAGGTTTACTATTATGTTCATAAAGTAGTACAAGGCTAACAATGGGGGATATCATGGCAACGCGGGAGGCCTACGTCCAGGTTAAGGATCTCAAAAAGCACTACGGCGATGGAGATGCACGCCTGACGGTGCTCGACGGCATCGACACGTCCATCAACCGCGGAGAGATCTGCGTCATGCTGGGGCCTTCGGGTTCGGGCAAGTCGACGTTTCTTAACCTGATCGGCGGCCTGGAGGATGCCGACGGCGGCTCCATCATGGTGGACGGCTGCGACCTCACGGTGCTCAAGCCTACCGACCTGGGCGAGTATCGCCGCCGTGAGCTGGGTTTTGTCTTCCAGTTCTACAACCTGGTGCCCGATCTCACCATCAAGGAGAACATCGAGGTCACGGCGCACCTGTCCAAAAACCCGCTCAATGTCGACGACCTGCTGCGTTCGCTGGGCCTCTACGAGCACCGCAACAAGTTCCCGCGCCAGGTCTCGGGCGGCCAGCAGCAGCGCTGTGCCATCGGCCGTGCGCTCGTCAAAAACCCGGGCCTGCTGCTGTGCGACGAGCCCACCGGCGCGCTTGACTACAAGACGTCCAAGGAAATCCTGCAGCTCATGGAGGATGTCAACCGCACCTACGGCTGCACCATCATCATTGTCACCCACAATGCCGCCATCGCGCACATGGCCAATCGCGTGCTGCGCCTGCGCGACGGGCACATCGTCGAGGATGAGCTCAACGAGTCGCCCGTTGCGGCCGCCGAGCTCGATTGGTAGGCGGCGCCATGGCACCTCTCGCAAAACGTCTCCCGCGCGAGCTGCGCCGCAATATCGGCAAGTACCTGGGCATCTTTTTGCTTATGTGCGGAAGCATCGCTCTCACCTCGGGATTTTTGCTCGCGGCCCACTCCATCGGCTGCCTTATCGATGACATGCGCGATGCGTACGCGATTGAGGACGGCCGCGTGACCACCTCCTTCGAGGCTACCGACGATCAACTCAAGGCCGCCGAGGATGCAGCCGGCGACGTCGGCGGCGTCACGCTCTACAAGAATTTCTCCATCGACGCCATCATCAAAAAGACCGCCGGCGACGACGGCACCAAGCGCACGCTGCGCACCTATGCGCACCGCGCTAAGGTGGACATTGCGTCCTACTGTGAGGGTAGGCAGCCCAAGACGGACGATGAGGTGGCCATCGACCGTGTCTTCGCCACCAACAACGACCTCGCCGTGGGCGATAAGGTCGAGCTTGAGGGCCGCACCTACACCATCTGCGGCATCATGACCCAGCCCGATAGCCAGGCGCTGTTCCTCAACAACTCCGACTTTACGGTGAACACCATCACCTATGGCGTGGCCGAGGTCACCGATGCCGGCTTTGCCGCGCTCGAGGACGCCGGCGGTGCACCTGCCTACACGTACTCCTTCACCTTTGCCGACCGCGATCTCTCCACTGCAGACCGCATCGACGCCGAGCAGGATATGGTGGAAGCGCTCACCGATGCCGATGCGCGCGTGGATGACCTCAGCGATGCCGATTCCAATCAGGGCATTGGCTATGCGCGCGACGACGTAGACGGCGACTCTATGATGTGGATGACGCTGCTCGACATCATCATCGTGATCATGGCGTTCGTCTTTGTGGTCCTTACCGACGCCACCATCGAGGAGGAGAGCGCCATCATCGGCACGCTGCTCGCCAGCGGCTATCGTCGACGCGAGATCGTGCTGCACTACCTTGCGCTTCCCGCTATCGTGGGCGTGGTCGCGGCGCTTTTGGGCACTGCGCTCGGCGTTGTGTTCTTTACCGAGCCCATGCGCAGCCTCTATTACGGCTCGTACAGCCTGCCGCCCTTCCAGGTGTACTGGAGCTGGGAGATCTTTGTGAAGTGCGCCGTAGTTCCCGCCGCCGCGCTCGTCCTCATCACGCTGGTTGGTCTGCTTCGCAAGATGGGCAAGACGCCGTTGCAGTTCCTTCGTCACGAGGCGAGCGGCAAATCGGGCACCAAGCGCGGCTTGCAGCTGCCGGAGCGCATGGGTTTTGTTTCCCGCTTCCGCCTGCGTATCTTCCTGCGCAACCTGGGCAACTTCGCCACGCTCTTCGTGGGCATTGCGTTTGCGTCGCTGCTGCTGCTCTTTGGCCTGGCGATTCTGCCCACGATGACGCACTATGCGGACAACCTCGAGACAGGCCTGGTCGCCGAGCACCAGTACACGCTCAAGGCGCCGCTGGAGCTCGAGGGCACTGCCGAGGAACGCGAGCAGTGGTCGGCGCTCGAGCGCTTGCAGTCGGTTGACGGCGCGCTGCTTTCCGCCGCCCAGGATGCCGATGACGAGCTTGACGACGCGGCCGATGCGGCGCAGGCGGCAGCCGATGCCGCGACCGCATCTCCGTCTGCCGAGAGCCTGACCGCAGCGCAGGATGCGCTTGCCAAGGTCCAGGACAAGAAGGATGCGCTTTATGCGCGCCTCGATGACCTTGCCGATGCCCTCGGCTGCAACCGCGACGAGGCCATCGACCTGATCGACAAGGCCTCTAAGATTGACGCTGACAACGACGATATCCACCCGGTTAACACGACCGATAACGGTGCAGACAAGATTGCGCAGACCGAGAAATATGCCGTTTACCAGCTGCAATACGACCGCGGCGATGGTAATGGCGAGGAGACGATTTCCGTCTACGGCATCTCGTCCGATTCGCGCTATTGGAAAGACCTCAACGTTGGCGATGGGCGCGTCGTCTTTGGCGGCGGCCTGCTCGACAAGTTTGGCTGGAGCGAGGGCCAGAAGGTCACGCTCATCGACAAGTACGAGGGGGAGCATTATTCCCTTGAGTACGCGGGCAAGGACTGTGCCTGGGGCTCCAAGTCGGACATGAATATCTATATGAGTATCGACGACTTTAACGAGCTGTTCGGCAACGACGCCGCCTACTTTAACGGCTATGTGAGCGACGAGAAGCTCGACCTCGATGCTCGTTACTTTGCCGGCGACACCACGCCCGACGACATGCGCGCCGTGGGCGACCAGTTCATCGGCATGATGAGCAAAATGATCGGAATGATGATCGGGCTCGCGGTGTTTATCTTCCTGCTGTTTATGTACCTGCTGACCAAGGCGGTGATCGACCACAGCGCCCGTTCGATCAGCTACATGAAAGTCTTTGGCTATCGCGATAGCGAGATCTCGCATCTGTACATCCGCTCGATCACGCTGTGCGTGGCGGCGTCGCTCGTGCTGAGCCTGCCGGTCATTATTGGCTCGCTCACGGCCATCTTCCGCTCGATGCTGCTCGCCTACAACGGCAATATCGAGATCTACGTGCCCGCTTGGTCCATGGCGGCGTGCGTGGGCATTGGCTTTGTGACCTACCTGGTCGTGGCGCTGCTGCACACGCGCTCCATCAAGCGCGTCAGTCTGGCCGAAGCCCTCAAAGTCCAAGAGTAGTCATTGGGGACGTTCTTAAATGACTAGTCGCTGGGGACGCTCTTTCGCCACCCAGCAGGAAAGGAACGTCCCTAGCTGCCAGGTGGCGAGGCACTCATTTAAGTCCGTCCCCAATGAGTGGTTTCAGTCATTTAAGTCTGTCCCCAATGACTAGGTGCCGTACTTGACTTTAACTCTGCTTTAACTGGTACCATCCTCTATGTCTGTAACGCCATATAGACCGAGGGGATATATCTATGACCGCAACTACACCCGCAGCACCCGCCAAGGTGTACTTCACCAACCTGCGCACGCATGCTCGCGAGAGCCAGCTCGACAAGCTCAAGCGCCTCATCCGTCACGCCGGTATCGAGCAGATCGACTTTGAGAACAAGTTCGTCGCCATCAAGATTCACTTTGGCGAGTTGGGCAACCTGAGCTTTTTGCGCCCCAACTACGCCCGCGCTGTCGCGGACGTCGTGAAGGAGCTGGGCGGCAAGCCCTTCCTCACCGACTGCAACACGCTTTATGTCGGTAGCCGCAAAAACGCGCTCGAGCACATCGACACCGCCTACCAGAACGGCTTTACCCCGTATGCCACGGGTTGCCAAATCATCATCGCCGACGGCCTCAAGGGTACCGACGAGGCGCTCGTCCCGGTCGAGGGCGGCGAGTACGTGCACGAGGCCAAGATCGGTCAGGCACTCATGGATGCCGATATCGTGATCAGCCTCACCCACTTTAAGGGCCATGAGCAGGCCGGTTTTGGCGGCGCCATGAAGAACCTGGGTATGGGTGGCGGCAGCCGTGCCGGCAAGATGGAACAGCATGCCGCCGGCAAGCCGAACGTCGCGGCCGAGCACTGCATTGGCTGCCGTGCCTGCGAAAAGATCTGCGCGCACAACGCTGTTTCGTTCAACGACACCCGCGAGCGCGAGCTTGCCAACGGCAACACCCGCACGGTCCACGTGGCCGCCATCGACCACGATCGCTGCGTGGGCTGCGGCCGCTGCATCGGCGTGTGCAACCAAGACGCCATCAAGCCCGGCTATGACGCTGCGGCCGACGTGCTCAACTACAAGATCGCCGAGTACACCAAGGCCGTCGTCGACGGGCGCCCGAGCTTCCACATTTCGCTCGCCATGGACATCAGCCCCAACTGCGACTGTCATCCCGAAAACGACACGCCTATCGTCAACGATATCGGCATGTTCGCGAGCTTCGACCCGGTCGCCATCGACCAGGCCTGCGCCGATGCCGTCATGGCATCCGAGCCGCTGCCCAACACCGAGCTCACCGACAGCGCCGCCAAGATGGAGCATAACCACGAGCATCTGGAGGGCGAGCAGGCGCACGACCCCTTCTGTATCACGCACCCCGACACCGACTGGCGCGCGTGCATCGCGCATGCCGAAAAGATCGGCCTGGGCACGAGCGAGTATGAGCTCATCGAGGTCAAGTAGCGCCTAGCTATTGGACAAAATAAGCGCCTTTGTAGCGTAAGTTGAGCAAAAGCCGCCCACGAGCACAACGCTTGCGGGCGGCTTTTCAGAAGTGCGGTGAAAAATCAAATACCGCCGACCACAAACCGTTTTTTGGCAACAAAACCCCAGACGTTGCTTTTTGCCTAAAAATTCTTGTCGAGGAAGTTGTCGACCGTGTCCCAGTAGAGTTCGGGGTCGACCTGCGCACTCTTGGCGTGGGTGGCGCCATGGATGGTGAGCTTTTGTTTGACTTTGCTGGCGCACGCGTCGTAGTTTTGGTCGAGCATTCTGTACGGTACAAAGGTGTCCTGGTCGCCGTGGATAAACAGCATGGGAACCGTCGCGTGTTTGAGTTGCTCCACACTGCTCGCCTTATGAAAGTCGTAGCCCGCACGCACGTTGCACACCAAGTTTGCTACATCGAGCAAGGGAAAGCTGGGCAGGCCGAACACGTCCTTGAGCTGCAGGGAAAACTCGTCCCAAACACTCGTATAACCGCAGTCCTCGATAATGCATTTCACGTTTGCGGGCAGAGATTCCCCCGCGACGTTCATGGCGGTTGCCGCGCCCATCGACTCGCCAAAGACCAGGATGCGCGCCTCGGGGTCAGCCTGAACGATCCGCCCAATCCATGCGACGATGTCGAGGCGCTCGGGCCATCCCATGCCGATATAGTCGCCGCCGGAGCGCTCGTGGGCGCGGGCGGCGGGTGCGAGTACGTTCATGCCGCGGTCGTGGAAGCGTTTGGCGTATCGGGCCATACCGATGGGCTCGTTGGTATATCCATGCAGGCAGACGGCGTAGTCGTGTGTGCTCTCCGACGCAGCAAAATACCAGGCGGCAAGCTCGGTCCCGTCGTCCGCGGTGAGGCTCCTGCTCTCGCGGTTCTCTTTAAACCATGCCCGCGCCTCGGTATCCTCGGCATCTGGCTGCTCACCTTCTTTGTCGTTCTTGCTATCCTGCATCATCTTCATGGTGTATGGCGCGCGGGGATTCAGCGCGAAGTCAAACAGAAAGTTGCCGGCAAATCCGAGCAGCGCAACGACAACCACCAGTGCAACGATGCCGGCTATCTTGAGCTTTCGATGGGAACGTGCGTTTTGAGCCATGCGGTATTCTCCTATAAGATGTTAATACATCAACATTTAATGCAAGCGCATTATGGACGTTCGCCGTTGATGCGTCAACAGGCAAAGAATGGGTAAACAAGGAGTCACGTATGGTGCAAATTTCGCACGTACCTAGACGCTTTGATATAGTGTTGAGAACTCTTTACGTTGGAGGATGTAACCGGCATGTCCGATTCGAGCGACAGTTCTAAGCCGCGACCCAAGACCGCGGCCGTTCCACACTACACGGTGGGCGAGGAGATCATGAACTCCGTCACCCATGGTGTCGGCTGCCTGCTGGGTATCGCGGGCCTGGTGCTCCTGATCGTATTCGCTGCCCTGCGCGGCGGAGGCCCGGCCCACATGGCCGCGGCAATTGTCTATGGCGTCAGCATTATCCTCGAATACCTAGCCTCCACGCTCTACCACGCGATTCAGCCCGCGCGCGCCAAGCGCGTGTTTCGCATCATCGACCACAGCTGCATCTACCTGCTCATAGCCGGCAGCTATACGCCGTTTTGCCTCATCACGCTCGCAAACGACGGCGGCGCTGTGCTGTTCTTTGCCGTATGGGTCATCGCCATTATCGGCATCGCTCTCGAGTGCTTTATGCGCGAGCGTCAACCGCACTGGGTAAGCGGCCTGGTCTACCTGCTGATGGGCTGGCTCGTTGTCTTTAAGCTGCCCGAGCTCGTGTCTCTGCTCAACCCCGTGGCACTTGCCCTGCTCGCCGTTGGCGGCGTGTGCTACACCGCGGGCGTGCCGTTCTATATCGCCAAAAACGTGCGCTATCTGCACAGCGTGTTTCACCTGTGGGTGCTCGCCGGCAGCATCTTCCAGTTCATGGCGGTGATCCTCTTCGTAATCTAGCGATCGCGCCTGCGCCCGCGGGCCCGTCCGGGCGCCCGCCGGGTGCAACTGCCCTATCCGCCATCAACGTTTTGACCTGACGTCCCGAATCTTGGAGGTTCGAGAAACTCCCGATGGACATAACCATCTCCCTTATCACCACCCTCGTTTTGACCCTCATCAACGGCTACTTCTCTATGTCCGAGATGGCGCTCACCACGGCCAAGCGCGCCGTGCTGGAGCACGAGGCCGAGGAAGGCGACAAGCGCGCCGAGCGTGCCATTAAGCTGGCTGCCGACTCCGACCAGCTGCTCGCCACCATCCAGGTTGCCATCACGCTCGTGGGCTTCGCCTCGTCCGCCGTCGCCTCGACGAGTCTGTCCGACCCGCTCGCCACGTGGCTCATGAGCTTTGGCATCGCGCCGCTCTCCGCCATCGCACGCGGCCTGGCGCCGGTCATCATCACCGTCGCGGTCGCCTTCGTGTCCATCGTGATTGGCGAGCTTGTGCCCAAGCGCATTGGTCTGGCCAATGCCGAGGGCGTATCCAAGCAGGTCGTGGGACCGCTTTCCGTGTTCCAGAAGATCGCCCGTCCGCTCGTGTGGCTGACTGGCGCTTGCTCCGATGGCCTGGCCCGCATCCTGCGCATCAAGAGTGCAGACGACCGCCAGAACGTCTCGGAAGAAGAGATCAAGTACATGGTCTCGGAGCAGGACGACCTGCTCGACGAGGAAAAGCGCATGATCCACGAGATCTTCGACCTGGGCGACACCGTTGCCCGCGAGGTCATGGTGCCGCGCGTGGACACCACCATGTGCGAGGACGACGAGACGGTCGCCGACGTGCTGTCCACCATGCGCCAGACCGGCTTTAGCCGCATCCCCGTTTATCACGAGGATCCCGACAACGTCGCCGGCATTGCGCACATCAAGGACCTGATTCAGCCCGCGCTCGACGGCAAGGGCGACCAGCCCATCGCCGGTTTTTTGCGCGACGCCACCTTTGTGCCCGACACCAAGGACATCCTGCCTCTGCTGTCCGAGATGCAGACCTCGCACGACCAGATCGTGGTGGTCGTGGACGAGTACGGCGGTACGGCCGGCATTATCACCATCGAGGACATCGTCGAGGAGATCGTCGGCGAGATCGAGGACGAGTTCGACCCCGACAACAAGTATCTCACGCGCCTTTCGCGCCGCGAGTGGCTCGTTGATGGGCGTTTTTCGTGCGATGACGCGATTGAGCTTGGTTGGCCGCTCGAGGAAAGCGATGATTATGAGACCATCGCCGGCTGGATTTTGGAGCTTTGCGACTCGGTGCCCGACATCGGAGAGGTGTTTGAGGTCGCGGGGTACAAGTTTAAAGTGCAGTCGATGCGTGGCCAGCGCATCTCGCTCATTCGCGTGATCGCTCCGGCCGAAACCGATAAGAAGGATTCCGAGTCTTCGGCAGAGAAGCCGGCGGCGTCGGGTGCGGGCTCTGTGGATCCGCACGATGGCGACGAGTAGGGCAAGGAAGAGTAGGGGAGAGTTATGGCAGGCCTGTTCAACATCCTTAAGGTCACCGTCAGCGAGGACAAGATCTGCGCGCATGTGCTGGTGAACCCCGGCATGCCGCTCATGACCTCGGAGGATATCGAGGCCACGGCGCGCGTGTATTACCTGGTGCCGGCGATTGCTAAGCACCTGTGCCTGGGTGATTCCGGTCGCGAGTTCCAGGACTGCATGGGCCAGACCGAGCTCTGCCACCTGCTGGAGCACGTGACGGTTGAGCTCATGAACGAGACCGGGCTTGCCGGCAGCATCTCGTGCGGCCGCACGCGCGTAAGCGAGCACGACGAGCGCGTTTTTGAGGTTGAGCTTTCGTGCCCCGACGACGCGCTGGCCATCGGCGCGCTGTCTTCGGCCACCTTTATGATGGACTGGGCGTACCTGCACGCCGACCAGCCTGCCCCTGACGTGGAAGGCACGGTCGCGGGCCTGCGCAACCTGGTGCTGGGCATGCGCGCCGAGGCCGAGGGCAAGGATCCTCACGAGGCCGTCGCCGCTGCGAACGGCGAAGATGCTGCCGAGGCCGAGGGCGCTGACGAGGGCGATGTGCCGGTCGACGCCGAGCCCGTTGCCGATGCGACCGCCGAGCCCGTTCCCACCGAGCCCCAGGGCGTCCCCAACTTTGACGACGAGCCCCAGGTGGCGATTGATACCGAGGGCGCGGTTGCCGAGAACCACGAGGCCTCCGCTGCCGTCTTTGGCGGTGCGGCGACGGTTCCGGCAGGACCTGCGCATGAGGGCGGCCTGCCGCTCGTGGACGGCGCCGGCGAGGACCCGGGTGCCACGGTGGCCATGCCGGCTATGCCTCAGGAGTAGGCCTACGCGTTTATCACCATCACGTACCTGCGCCTTTGCCGTACGCAGATGAGCGGAGCGGCAAGTGATGCGCTGCGGGTATAATGGACAGCATTCAAACGGTGGGCACCGACGTGCCCGCAGGAGAGGAATGATCATGGGTAAGACTTTCAGCTTTGTCTCCGGCGCACTTTTTGGTGCCGCTGCCGGCGCTATTGTCGGCGTTGCTCTGGCCCCGCGCTCGGGCGCCGAGACCCGCGCCATGGCTGCCGATATCGCCAACGACGCCTGGGACAATATGCGCGACACCTACGAGCACAGCGCCGAGGAGGCCCGTGCTGCGGTGAATGACTTTGGCCCGATGGTCGACGCCAAGACCGACGACCTGCGCGCCAAGGTCGACCTGGCCCGCGAGCGCATGGACCAGCTGCACGAGCAGCTCAACGACGCCATTTCGGGCGGCAACGTGACGCCTGCCGCCGACGTCGTGGTCGAGAACGCCGTCGAGGCTGATACCGAGGCTGCGGAGCCCTCGACCGAGGCATAATGCGCGCCGGGGATTTTGTCGGCGCCAAGATCTATCGCAAGCCTACCGAGGACAAGCGTACCAAAAAGGACGGCACACCGCGCAGCCCTAAAAAGCTCGGAAAGATTCACTTTCCGGTCTTTACCCCGGGCGGTACGCGCGTGGTCGGCTTTATGGTCCGCCAGTCCGATATCGCGGGCATGATCGAGCGTCCCGACCGATTCGTAGCGCTCGACGCTATTGGTGTCTACGAGGGCGCCATTGCGGTCGATGACGTCAAGGACACGTACGATGCCGCCGCTGCCAAGCGCCTCGACATCAACCTGGACGATTGCATCATCTGGGTCGGTATGGACGTGCGCACGGAATCGGGCGACGTCGTGGGCTATTGCTCGGACGTTGAGTTCAAGCCACGCTCGGGCATCGTGCAGGCATTCTATGTGACCGCCGGTGCTGCTTCGAGTGTTTTGGTTGGTGACACGCAGGTGCCGCCGACGATGCTGCGCGGCTATGCGGACGGCGCGATGGTCGTCTCGGACGAGGTCAAGTCGCTCGGGTATTCGGGCGGTGCGGCTGCCAAGGCCGCCGAGGCCAGCGTCGTGGTGGGCGACAAGGTCAAAAAGGGCGCCAAGGTGCTCGACGACAAGGGATCGGTTGCCGTGGACAAGGGCAGTCGCGCACTGGGCAAGCAGCTCGGCAAGACGCGCGGCATGTTCAAGGCCTTTAAGGACGAATACCAAAAGGCGAGCGGAGGCTCGTCAAAAGCTACAAAATAGCGACGTACCAAATGATGGGAGGCAAGCCGGAGACCTGTTGCTCCGGCTTGCTGTGTTTATGGGGGAGGGCACATGCGCCAAAACGGATCCAACTTAAACGGGCGTTCGGGTGCGCGTCCGACGGCGCGCCGCGATCTGGGGCAGCTGCCCAGCGGTCAGCGCAAGCGTCACCGTAAGCCCGGCGCGATGTATCTCAACCATAGCCGCGGCTTTAGCGATCGCAGCGCGCGCATCGGCAACAGCCGCACACCCCGTCGTTCGTCTCGCCTGCCCTATGCGCTCATCGCCGTGGGCTGTGCGCTCGTGCTGTTTATCGCTGCCGTCGTGGGCTACGTCAACCGCAGTGTGGACGTGGAGCTCAACGGCCAGAAGACCGCGGTGCGTGTGGGCTCTACGCTGCAGAATCTCATCGACGACCAGGAGTTGACTGACACCTACGACGCAGGCGACCTGCTGGCCGTCGATGACAGCGTGCTCAAGCGCCATGGGGGCGAAAAACTGTCGGTGAAGGTCGACGGCAAGCGCGTGAAACAGGGCAAATGGGATAGCCGCGAACTTGAGGGCGGCGAGAAGGTGACGGTCAAGGATGGCCGTAACACCTACGAGAAGCACGAGGTTCAGGCTGCGGTTATCGAGCCCAAGCTCAAGGTCGAGGGCACGGGCGCTATCGAGTATGTGCAGACGTGGGGTGTCCAGGGCCGCTCCGAGGTGTGGGTTGGTGAGCAGTCGGGCAAGACGCAAGACCGCGGCGAGGTTGTGCCCGCCACCGATTGCGTTGTTGCGTGCGCCAGCGTGGCGCCCAAGGGCAACAAAAAGTACGTGGCACTGACGTTTGACGAGGGTCCGAGCGGCGCCACCAAACAGATCTTGCAGGTGCTCAAGGAAAAGGGCGTCACCGCGACGTTCTTCCTTTCGGGCGATGCGGTCGAGGCCTCGCCTGCCACGGCCAAGGCGATTGTCGATGCCGGGTGCGAGATCGGATCCAACAGCTACAGCGACGATTCGCTCAAGGGTCAGGACCGTGAGGCGGTACGCGAACAGATCACGAAAGGCACCGACGCGATTAAGTCGGCGACCGGCGTGAAGACGATGCTGCTGCGTGCTCCCTACGCTGCCTTTGACGAGCAAAACTGGATTGATGCGATGGACCTGGTCTCCGCCGTGGTCTCGTGGAATATCGACTCGGGCGACTGGCTGCTCAACGGTGCCGACGAGCAGGTCTCGACGGTGCTCGATTCGGTGACGCCGGGCAATATCGTGCTGCTCACCGATAGAGACGAATGCGCCGAGCAGACGCTCGAGGCGCTACCGCAGATTATCGACGGCCTCATTGCCGACGGCTACAAGATCGTGACGCTCAGCGACCTGGTCAAGACGGACACGTCGCTGAGCAAAAAGCTCACCTCGCTGACGAAGGCCACCATGCCCAAGGACGCCGTGTTCCCCCAACTTGCCGAGGACAACGACACCACAGAGTAGTTATTGGGTAGTCATTTAAGAACGTCCCCAATGGCTATGTTACGGATGCGTCAGCGTTTGGTATGCCTGCAATGTGCAGCGCATAAATTCGATGCCGCAGGGCGATGCTGATGCTATAGTTACTGCGGTTAATGAGGGTCAAGAGAAAGGTTGCAGGTGAAATCCAAACCTCGACCATACAGTCGATGACCCCATGCAGGTGCTTCTTGCGCATGCACGGGGTGTAAGCGTCGAGCGGCGTGCCGCCCGCGCATGCGTATACATATCCAGAAGCCCCCGGACGCCGCACGCGCGGCCGCGTCCGGAGGAATAATGATGGGGAGCACCATTGAATTATCTGAGTGAGATGCTCAAATTGCCGGTCTTGGACGTCGACGGCGAAAAGCTCGGCGTGGTCAACGATTTTGGCATTGCTACCGGCGAAGTTTTTCCGCACGTGACGTCGCTCGCGTTCCGCGGACCCGGCAAGACGCCGTTTATGATCAGCTGGCGCAAATGGGTCGACCGTATCGACGAGACGGGCGTACACCTTAAGTCGCCGGCCACCGAAATCCGTTTTTCGTACCTGCAGCCGACCGAGCTCCTGCTTGCCCGCGACGTGCTCAACAAGCAGATTGTCGACACGCAGGGCATGAAGGTCGTGCGCGTCAACGACATCAAGTTTTCCATGTCGGGCGAAAATCAGCTGCGCCTGCTGGGCGCCGAGGTCGGTGCCCGCGGTCTGCTACGCGCCATCAGCCCCGCGCTCGAGCATATCGTCGAAGGCTTTATGAAGCACCTGGGCAAGCCGCTCAGTGAGGACATCATCGCTTGGTCCTACATGGACCTGCTCGACCGCTCGACCAAGAACATTCAACTCTCGGTGTCGCACAAGACGCTCGGCGAGCTGCACCCTGCCGACATCGCCGACATTATCGAGCAGCTCGACCCGCGCCTGCGTGCGCAGGTGTTTGCACAGCTCGATACTGCCCAGGCCGCCGAGGCCATCTCGGAGTTCGATGACGACGAGCTTATGACCGAGATGCTCGAGGGCCTGTCCGACACGGACGCATCGTCGATGCTGGCCATGATGGACCCGGACGATGCAGCCGACCTGATCGACGAGCTCGATTACGAGAAGGCCGAGAAGCTCCTGCGCCTGATGGGCGTCAAGGAGGAGAAGGCGATTCGTAATCTGCTGGGCTACGAGGACAACACTGCCGGCCGCATCATGACCTCGGAGTTTGTCTCCCTGCCCGCTACGGCAACGGTCGGTGACGCCATCGAGGCGATTCGCGAGCTCGACGAGGACTTCGAGAGCGTCTACTACGTCTATACCGAGGATCCGAGCGGCATGCTGACCGGCGTGCTTTCGCTGCGCACGCTGATCGTAGCCGACCGCGACGCCACGCTGGGTCAGCTGGCCTATCGCGACCTGGTCTATGTGTCGCCCGACGAGGACCAGGAAGACGTGACGGACGAGATGACCAAGTACGACCTGGTTGCCATTCCTGTCTGCGATGAGAACCGTCATATCCTGGGTATCGTAACCTTCGACGACGCCATGGACGTTATTGCCGAGGAGCATCAGGAGGACCTGCAGATCGCCGGTGTCGGCTCGGGCGATAGCGCGTCGGACGACTCGACGAACGTGCTCAGCTGGTTCGTGCATCGCCAGTACTGGGTTGTTGTATGGGGCATTGCGTCGTGCATCATGGCGACCGTGCTGGGGACGGCGTTCGGCTCCGCGCATCTGGTGGTGTTCCCCATGTGCGCCATGCCGCTCGTACTGCTGGCGGCCTCGCGCATGGTGTCGTTCGTCAAGAACTACTTCCTGGAGTATGACGGTCACGACGACGAGCCCAAGCCGTATCTGGGGTTCTTCTTCCAGAGTACGGGCATGGGCCTGATTCTGTCACTCGTGACCTACCTGTGCGCTCAGCTGGTGCGCACCGCCGCGTTCCCCGATGCGCCCATGTTTGAGGAGCAACTCTTTACCGGGTGCTTTAATATCGCTGCCATCATTTGCCTGGTTGGCAACATGAGTGCCGTGATTTACCTGATGGTGCTGTTCTGGCGTGACGAGCATGACCTCAACACGTCGGGCACCGCCATGAACGTTATTGCCGTCATGATCTCGTGCGTAGCGTACTGCGCCGCTGCGGTGCTGCTCACCATGTCGGTCATGGGTTAGGTGGTCGCGTGCAAAATACCAAGCAAAAGTCGGGCACCAAGCAAAAGTTGACCATCGCGGCCATCTTTGGCGCTATGGGTCCCGGTCTGCTGGCGGCGCTTTCGGGCAATGACGCCGGCGGCATTGCAACGTATTCCAGCGCGGGCGCCAGCTATGGCTACAAGATGCTCTGGATGCTTCCCGTCATGACTGTGCTGCTCATCGTGACGCAGGAGACCGCGGCGCGCTGCGGCTGCGTCACGGGCAAGGGCCTGGCATCGCTCATCCGCGAGCGCTTTGGCGTGCGCAAGAGTGTACTTGCTATGGCGGCGCTGTTGATCGCCAACACGGCTGTGACCATTTCGGAGTTTGCGGGCATCGCCAGCGGCCTTGCTCTCTTTGGCGTGCCGGCGAGCATCTCGGTGCCGTTGGTGGCGCTGCTGGTGTGGATGCTTACCATGTCGGGTAGTTTCCAGCGCATCGAGAAGATTCTGCTGCTGGTGAGCTGCGTGTTCGTGACCTATATCGTCGCTGCATTTATGGCTGGCCCCAACTGGGGTGAGGTCGCGGTCGACCTGGTCGTGCCTAACATTCAAAATGATCCCAGCTACGTGTCGCTCGTGGTCGCAACGATCGGTACCACCATCGCGCCGTGGATGATTTTCTTGGCGCAGAACAACGTGGTCGATAAGAACGCGGGCGAGGACGATATCGTGCTGCAGCGCATCGATACCGTGAGCGGCTCGCTTGCCGCCGATGTCATTGCCGGCTTTATTATCATCACGACCGGTACGGTGTTGTTCCCGGCGGGTATTCAGATTAGCGATGCTGCCGATGCTGCCCGCGCGCTGGAGCCTATTGCGGGTCAGTGGTCCACGGTACTGTTTGCCTCGGGCCTGGTCGCGGCGAGCTTCTTGGCCGCCTGCGTGCTGCCGGGCGTTACGTCGAGCGCTATCTGCGAGGCATTTGGCTGGGAGCGCGGTGCCGACCGTAGCTGGGACGAGGCCCCGGTCTATCGCGGCATCATTACGGCCATCATCGGTATCTCTGCCGTGCTGGTGCTTATGCCCGGCGTCGATCTGTTCCAGATTATGATGACCTCGCAGGTCATCAATGGCGTGCTACTGCCTGTAGTCTTGGTATTCCAGGTGGTTATCGCGGCGGATCGCCACATTATGGGCGCCAACCGCAACGGCCGCGTGTGGAACGTGCTCACTTGGGCGACTATCGGCGTGATTACGGTGCTCACGGTCGTCATGTTTGTTCTGCAGGCGATGGGTTACAGCGCTTAGCGCCTCTTTTGCTTCCGAACAGGCCGCAGCGATGGGCTGCGGCCTGTTTTTTGTCTGTTATAGGGTGTTAGTTATATGGCAGTGGGCAAAAAATACCAAATATGAGTACTGTTGCTAATTGAATAGCATTTACATCCAAGAAGATAATGAACATAACATATAATATGTTCATTAAAATTGGCTCCAATACGCCTTAAACCAGTCAGGTTGGCTGCTTTAGGGGGTTGTAGGGGACGCTCGGACGTCATTTTGGGTGGTTTTGCCTGCTACTAAAATGGTAACAGTACTCATATTTGCCCCTTTTTGTCCACGACCTCTTGGAGCCGGTTCGAAAAGAGCGATTTTGGGTTGTTTGCTGCGGGTGTGGGCTTGGAAACAACGCTCGGGGTGGTGAGGTCCCCAGAATTCGGTCGCAAGGAGGGCGTTCCTCGGCTGTGTCAGGAGTGTCTCTAGGTGCCGGCACATAAGGAACGTCCCTAACTGCCGCAGGGGGTGTCTGCCGTGGCAGACACCCCCTGCTGGTGTAAGCAGATTTGGCTGCGCGTTACTTGTCGGTGCCCAGCTTGTGCGGCTTGAGAGCGAGCGCATTGACGAGCGCGTCGGTGGCAGACTTGACGGCTGTCGGCTGCGGATCGTTGACGTGATCCTCGGGATGCACGGGCAGGTCCTTCTTGACTGCGTCGTGGATCAAGTTGAGGTACTCAGTCACGCCAGTGGTCGATAGGTGCGTGCCATCGCCATCGAACAGGTCGTTGCGGTTGGCACTGTATCCGTACCAGTCGATAACGCGCACGTTCTTGTAGCGCGTAGCGGCGTTGGCGATGGCCTGGTTGGTAGAGCCAACCCATGGCTGCGGGCTGCGCGTGTTCACAAACACCACAATACGCTTATCTCCTGCATCGGCCATGATGGCGTCGATCTGGTCGTCGGTTACCAAGCCGTTGGTGCCCAGGGCAAAGACCACGATCTTGCCGGCAAGGTTCTGCTGGATATAGCCCTCAAATGTCGCGCGCCCCGCATCAAACTGGCGGCCCTTTTCGGCATCGATATGGCTGTGCGGGAACACGCCGTCAAAGGTGTCCACGGCACGCAGCGACACGGAGTCGCCGATCATAAGCAGATCGTAGGAGCCATCGGGGAAGCCGTCATTGTCCTTGTCGGTGTCGTCGGCCGCCTGCTGGTCGGTGGGCGCGGTGTTCTTGGCTTCCTTGTTCAGAACTTCGGCGCCCTCGCCGCTCAGCGCAGACGTCTCGGGCACAAAGATCAGGCCGCCCAGTGCAACGACCAACACGACAGTGCAGGTTGCGCAGGCAGGGACGTGCGCGCGCACCCAGTTGGCGGGCGTGGCGGTGCCGTCGCGGAACTCGGATACGGTGCGCCCAAAGGCGCCCTTCCTAAACGGAGTCTCGATAAAGCGATAGCAGCACTCTGCCACGGCGACCACCACAAGTACCTGCAAGATATACTGCCACCAGGGCGTGTCGTTGATGTTGGCGACCGGGTTCATGAGCAACAGCAGCGGATAGTGCCACAGGTAGATGCTGTACGAGCGCTTGCCAATCCATACGAGCGGCTCGGCGGCCAAGGCTCGTGCGACCATTCCCTGGGGCTGCACGCAGGCCGCGATGACCATGAGCGTGAGGATTGAGCACAGCAGAGTGCCGCCGCGATACTGGAAGGCGGTGTAGCCGTTGGTGAGCGCGACCATGGCGGCAAGGCCAACCAGACCCACGACGCCCAACACATCGATGGATGCGGGCGAGGTCCAAAAGCGCACGAGGGCGCTCGGCTGTGCCGGGGCGGTCTCGGCTGATTCGTCGGCCTTCTCGCCAGGCTTGCCCTCGGCGTTCTTGCCGTGCTTGGCGGCGCCAGCCAGGCGATTGAACCCCAAACGATGAGCGAGACGCACCGGCGCCAGGTCGCGATCGGGGATAAAGGCCATCCAGGCGCCCAGCAGCAGCGAGAACACGCGGGTGTCGGTGCCGTAGTACACGCGGCTGGGGTCGGCGGCGGGGTTGTAAAGCACCATCATGGCAAGGGCGGATACCGCGGCGAGGCCCAGAACCACGCGGCGCGTGTTGGGCTTGCTCACATGCATGGATACCATGGCAAACAACAGTGGCGGCCAAATCAGGTAGAACTGTTCCTCGATGGCAAGCGACCAAAAGTGCGTGAGCGGCGAGGGATCGCCCAGAGCATTGAAGTACGAGACGTTTTGGGCAATCTGCCACCAGTTGTTGAAGAACAGCAGCGACGGCAGGATGTCGGGGCGCATCTTGGTGAGCATCACGTGGTTAAAGATAGTGCACAGCGCGCAGGTTACAAACACTACCGTTACCACGGCGGGGACCAGGCGACGGATGCGGCGAATCCAGAAGCTCTTGAGGTCGATGCGTCCGGTCTTAGCGACTTCGTTGAGCAGCAAGCGCGTGATCAGATAGCCCGAAAGCACAAAGAAGATCGTGACGCCAAGCAGGCCGCCCTGAGCCCACGTGAGGTTAAGGTGATAGAGCACCACCGCGACGACGGCGAGCGTACGCAGACCGTCGAGTGCAGGGATGTAGCGGGACTTGGGGCGAGCGGGCGTCTGCTCCGCGGCGGGAGTGTTGGCGCGGCCCGCGTTGTTGGCAGAAGCGCGATGGGGGCTCGCGGTGCGTCGCGGCTCGTTGGCACGGCGTTCGCCCTTCACACGTTCGTGCGGTGCCGGCTCGTTGCCCGTGCGGCGTCGACCGCGCAAGCCCGATTGCGAGAATTGTTCCATAAAACATCATCCAATGACGAGAATAATCAGCACGTATTCATTGTAGCTGTCTGCTCCTGTGAATGCTTGTTGCTGGCGCAAGCTCAAGCGCGCGTCCACATCAAAGTGGACTAAAGTTATAGGGGGTGCGAGAGTGCACAATCGTTGGTCGACGGTGGGCGCAAAGCCTGAAGACGAGGAGGTTTCCATGGCAGATCGCGGCATCGTTGCGGTGTTCGGCAGCATGAACATGGACCTTTCGGTGGCGTGCGAGCGCATGCCGCGCGCGGGCGAGACCGTCGGCGGCAGCGGTTTTATCACCAACGCCGGTGGTAAGGGCGCCAACCAGGCCGTCGCCGCTGCGCGCATGGGCGCGCGCACGTGCATGATCGGCGCTGTTGGGCGCGATACCTTTGGCGATGCGCTTGTGGCAGGGCTCCAGGATGCCGGCGTGGGCGTTGAGTTCGTGGCGCTTCGCGATGACGTGGAGACCGGTACCGCGACCATCATTCGCTGCGAGAGCGACAACCGCATCGTGCTGTCACCGGGTGCCAACCATGCGCTTGCGGGTGAGGACATTGCCTGCGCGCTGAGACGTCTGGTGGCCGATGGGCTCGACGGAGACGCCAGCGAGATTGCCCCGGCTGCCGGAAGCGTCTTTATCGCCCAGGGCGAATGTGACCTTGCGGCGACGGCTGAGGCGCTTGTTTGCGCTCACGAGCTGGGGTTCTATACGGTCTTTAATCCAGCGCCCGCCTGCGATCTGCCGGCGGGAGCGTGGCCTGCGGTCGACCTGGTCTGTCCCAACGAGACCGAGTGCCAGGTGCTGACGGGAATCTTGCCCGCGGACGATGCAAGCTGCGTCGCGGCGCTCAACGCCCTGCTCGCTAGGGGTGCCGGAGCTGCGGTCATCACGTTGGGCGGTGCCGGCTCGGTTACGCTCGGCGATGACGGTGAGCTGCTGCGCATGCCGGCACTTTCGAGCACAGTGGTCGATACGACGGCCGCCGGCGATACGTTTATCGGCGCGCTTGCCGCGGCTCGCCTAGAGGGCTTGTCGCTCTTTGAGTGCATGGCCGCGGGTGCTCGCGCCTCGGCAGTGACGGTGTCGCGCCTGGGCGCTCAGCAATCGATTCCCACGCGCGCCGAAGTTGAACATTGGTTTGGTTAAACGATAAAGACGGAGAAGCGGAGTAGAACAATGGCAATCAAGAAGCTGATCCTTGATCTGGATATGGGTGTGGACGATGCGATGGCGCTGGCCTATGCCATCGCGAGCCCCGAGGTGGAGCTCGTGGGCATCACCACGTGCTTTGGCAACGTGCGCGTCGAGCAATCGGCGCACAACTGTCTGGCGGTGCTCGATCTGCTGGGTCGCCCCGAGGTTCCGGTGTACCTGGGCGCCGATCGTCCTCTGCAGGCGACTGAGCCCTATACGCCGCCGGCGTCCACCGCGCTCATTCACGGCAAGAACGGCATTGGCGGCGCGAGCGTGCCCGCGTCGCCCTACGAGCCGGTGGGGGCGACCTCGGCCGACGGCAACGCTGCGGTCGATTATCTGATCGATGCCGCGCGCACCTATGGTCCCGATCTGGTCTACGTAGCGACTGGCCCGCTCTCCAACCTGGCGCTCGCCCTGGAGCGCGATGCGGCGGCGATGATGTCCATCGGCCGCGTGGTCGTGATGGGCGGCGCCCTTACCGTGCCCGGTAACGTGAGCGCGGGCGCCGAGGCCAACATGGCGAGCGACCCCGAGGCAGCCGACGCGGTGCTGCGCTCGGGCCGTAAGCTCACCATGGTGGGTCTGGACGTGACGCATCGCGTGGTGCTCACACGCCGCGACGTTGCCGGCTGGACGGGCTCGGGCACCATGGCGGGCTGCGCATTTGCGAGCATGGTCGAGCACTACATTGGCTCGTACGAGATGAACGCACCCTACCTGGGTGGTTGTGCGCTGCACGATCCGCTGGCCGTTGCCGTGGCGATCGACCCCACGCTCGTAGGTGCGCTCGGCTGCAACCTGCGTGTTGATCTGCTGGGCGAGTACCGCGGCCGCACCATCTGCGATGAGCGCCGCCTGTCCGATCCGGACAAGAGCGCGCTTGTGGCGCTGACCGTGGATGCTCCGCGCTTCCTGTCCGAGTTCAAGACACGTATGGCCCTCGTCCTGGGCTGATCCGCAAGATTGAGACGGCCTCCCAATCGTTTCAACGCTTCCAAAACCGTTCACGGACGATATGCTACCGTTGGTCGGCTGTGGACGGTGCTCCCCGCGAAGATATGGGCTATCATCCCTTACTGCGCGGATTGTTACTTCTAGGGAGGCATGCCCGCGCCTCGATACAACTGATTGTTACTGGTAAGGCATGACCGCGATAGCTCGGCTATTTGCAGTCATGCCTTTTCTTTTTGATAATTCCGAAAGGAGGTTCAATAATGCTTGCGATTAAAAAGCTCAACAACAATGCCGTTCTTTGTCGCGACGGGCAGGGGCGCGACGTGATCGCCATGGGCAGGGGCGTCGGGTTTGGGGGAGAATTTCCCCGCGAGCTGCCGCTCTCTAAGATTGAGCATACGTTTTATGACATCGACCCCAAAGGGCAGGACGTCATGCGCGACCTTCCTTCTGAGATCGTGATGTTCACGGCCAAGGTGATGGACATCGTCGCCAACGAGCTGCCCTATGATCTGTCGACCAAGGCGACATTGTTCATGGCCGATCACCTGTCATTTGCGGTGGAGCGCGCGCAAAAGGGTTTTCGTATTGCGATGCCTCTCGCCTATGAAGTGCGCGAGACATATCCTAAGGAATACAAAGCGGCGCAGTTTATCGTTATGAGGCTCGAAAAGGAGCTTGGTGAACGACTTCCCAAAGAAGAGATTGCCAGCATTGCCATGAATCTCGTCAATGCGCGGGTTGTTCAGGCCATCGAGACCGCGAGCAAACCCACCAAGCAGTTTGACGATATGCTAGAAGATGTCACTGAGATCGTCGAGAGTGATTTTCGCATCATCGTTGACCGCGATTCCTACGATTTCACTCGCTATGCCACGCATCTGCGGTACCTGTTCAAGCGCATTCAAGCCGGCGAGTCGCTGAACAGCGCCAACATGCAGATGTACAAGAACTTTCGTGAGGAGTTTCCGCAGTTGGCAGAGTGCGTGAAGCATATCGGTTCCTATTGTCGTGAAACGTGGGACGCCACGCTCTTCGAGGAGGAGGAACTCTATCTGATGATCCATCTCAACCGGATCATCTCCAAAAAAGGATTGTAACCCGTAGCCATTCGGGGCATGACCTTTGCCGATTCGAACAGTAAGCCAAGATTGTGCAAAGGAGCCAATGATGGCAAATTACAAAAAGGTGGCAGAGCAGATTCTCTCCACTGTGGGCGGGGCGGAAAACGTGGCTTCGGTTACGCATTGCATGACGCGCCTGCGCTTCAGCCTCAAGGATGAAAGCCTCTCGAATGATGAGAAGCTTGAGGACATCTCGTCTATCATCAGCGTCGTGCACGCCGGAGGGCAGGTGCAGCTGGTGATCGGGCCCACGGTCGACAAGGTCTACGACGAGGTTTGTAAGCAGGGCGGATTCGAGGTCACGGTATCGATTGACGAGGAACTCGATGGCCCTCAGCTTAGCTGGAAGGAGCGCTTGGCACCCAAGCACCTCTTCAATCAGCTGCTCGATGCCGTGAGCGGCGCTATCACCCCGATCCTTCCGATCTTTTGTGTCGCCGGTATCTTCAAGATGCTCGTCATTCTGTTTGGGCCCGAAGGCGCCGGTTTTATGTCCGAAACGAGCGACCTGTATCGGATCCTTTCCCTGGTGGGCGATGCGGCGTACTATTACTTCCCGGTATTTGCTGCCTACAGTTCGGCTAAGAAGTTCAAAACGAGCCCTGTGCTGGCGCTGCTCATCGCCGTTGTGATGATTTACCCCGACATGCTCGCTATTGTTGAGGACGGAAAGCCTTTCAGCGTCTTCGGCATCCCCATGCAGCTCGTCAACTACACCCAGGCTGTTCTTCCGGTCATCTTGATCACCTGGGCCCAGTCCTATGTTGAGCGCTTCTTTAAGAAGATCTCGCCTGATATGTTGCGCGTTCTGATCGTACCCGTGGGTACGGTGCTCGTGATGTTGCCGGTCGCGCTGTGCCTCTGCGGCCCTGCCGTCCAATTTGTCATGGGTCTTGTGGCCGATTTCATCATTTGGCTCGCCTCTGTTGCCGGTCCCGCTGCGACCGCGGTTATCGGCGCATTCTGGAATCTGATCATCGCCACCGGCATGCACGTGCCGATCTATACCGCCATATTGCCCGCCGCGCTCCAGAACGGTTACGACGCCATCTTATACCCCGGCGCCGCGGTTGTAGCCTACACCACGCTTGCCATCGCGCTCGCCTATGGCCTGCGCGCTAAGGACAAGGAGAGTCGAGCCACGGGCTGGAACTTGTTCATCACCTATGCCTTCGGTCGCGTGAGTGAGCCCATCATCTACGGCATCCTGTTTCGCGACAAGAAAGCTCTTGCCTGGAACATGATTGGTGGTGCTGTCGGTGGTCTGCTGGTAAGCCTTCTTCATGCCAACGTCTATATCTTCACTGGCGTTGGTTTCCCATGGATGAACGTGCTCATGTTTGCTCAGGATATCATCCCCGGCACCATCGGGTGTCTTGCTGGCGGTGCCGTGACGTTTGCGTTGGCGATGGTTTTTGGATTTGAAGGACAGGAGAAGATGCCGTTGAAGTCCAAGAGCGGCGATTCTGAGGCTGTTGAATCCGTCGAGGCATAAGAGGCTACTGCACAAATATGCTCCCCAGCCGTTGCGCGGTCCGACCCCTTGGCCGCGCAACGGTACTGTGCTGTTGCGCGGCACTTGCCGAGTCCGTTGCGTTCGACCGCGTGGGCCGGGAATTTGATAGAAAGGACGACACCATAATGTTTAGAGAAGATTTTTTATGGGGCGGGGCTCTGGCTGCAAACCAGTGCGAGGGAGGATGGAACGAAGGCGGTCGCGGTTTAGCCAATTCCGACATGCTGCCGTTTGGCGATCAACGCATGGACGTCATGCGGGGAGACCTTGATCCGCGTGCGTTGGCACCCGACGGCTTCTATCCCGCTCGCAAAGGCATCGATTTTTACCATAGGTACAAGCAGGATATTGAACTGTTTGCCCAGATGGGTTTTAAATGCCTGCGCTTATCGATCGCCTGGAGTCGCATTTTTCCCAAAGGAGACGAAGCCGAGCCCAATGAAGAAGGCCTTGCCTTTTACGAGGATGTTTTTAGGACGTGCCGCGCGCATGGCATTGAGCCTTTGGTGACGCTCAACCACTATGATGTCCCCATGCATCTCGTCGATGCGTATGGCGGATGGCGCGATCGCAGGTTGGTCGACCTGTTCGATCGATATTCGCGTACCGTGTTCGAGCGCTATCGGGGATTGGTCAATTATTGGCTGACCTTTAACGAGATCAACATCATGACGCAGGCGTGCTTTATGGCGGCGGGGATCATCTTCGAGCAAGGGGAGAATCGCTATGCAACGGTTCACACGGCCGTGCACCATGTATTGGTTGCGAGTGCCCGTGCGGTCGGGGCGTGTCATGAACTGTGCCCCGGGGCGAAGATCGGTTGCATGCTCAACGCAGGTGTCTTCTATCCGGCTACATGTGATCCGGACGATGTGCTGGCTGCGCAGGCTGAGAATCGCAGCCATTACATGTTTACCGACGTCCAGGTGCGCGGTGCGTACCCGAGCTATGTTCTCAAGGAATACGCCCGCCATGGTTTTGAGGTGCCCTATCGAGATGATGACCGCGAAGTACTGGCTGCAAACCTGGTCGATTTCGTCTCGTTTTCGTATTACTCGACGCGCGTCGCAAAAGCGCATGCGGAAGGTCAGTTCGATTCGAACCTTCTTCGCTCGGCGCCTAATCCGTATCTAAAACAGGAGCCTTGGGGGAGGTTTATCGACCCCAAAGGGCTGCGCGTCACCATGAATGAAATCTGGGATCGCTATCAAAAGCCGCTGTTCATCGTCGAAAACGGTTTGGGTGCTCCTGATGTGCCAGAAGATTCGGGTGAAATAGAAGACGACTATCGAGTTGAATACCTGCGGGCCCACATCGAGGCGATGAGGGAGACCGTCGAGCTCGACGGGGTGGAACTCATGGGATATACCTGTTGGGGCCCGATCGATTTGGTTTCGGTCGCCACAGGACAGATGCGTAAGCGCTACGGGTTTATCTATGTCGATCGAGACGATAGCGGTGCGGGCTCGTTTGAGAGACGTAAAAAGAAAAGCTTCGAATGGTACCGACGCGTAATAGCAAGCAATGGCGAAGACCTTGCGTAATAACGTTAAGATGGACAAATGCGCCCGTTGGGGGAATAGTCGCGCCACTTTGCTTGACAACAGGCTAAACTAGCTAATAAACGTTTACTCTTTTGTTTAGATTGAATTTGCGGTCGTTTAGTTGCCGAGCCACGGGGCGGTCAAGCCACGATGCTCGGCCGCGACCGATGCTAGGGGGAACGATGGCTAAAGCAAGCGTCCGCGAGATCAGCCGCATTACCGGCTTTTCGCCCGCAACCGTGTCCAACGCGCTCAACCGCAAGCGCAGCGTGAGCGAGGAGACCGCCAAGGTCATCCTGGAGTGTGCGCAGTCGCTCGGCTACCAGCAGTCGACGCAGCTCGAGAGCATCCAGTTTGTGCTTGCGCGCAAGACGGCCGCCATCCTGGACGAGAGCACCTTCCATCCCGCGGTCATCGAGGGCGTGGAGCGCCAGGCGCGTCGCCACGGCATGAGCACGAGCTTTGTCACGCTCGACTTTAGCGATCTTGACGCTGTGCGCCCGCAGGTCGAGGGCCTGATCGCCGATCCGTCCGCCGCTATCGTGCTGATGGGTACCGAGCTGGGCGAGGAGGACTACGCCCTGTTCGCCAACGCCGCCGCCCACCTGATCGTGCTCGACGGCTGGAGCGATCGTCAATACTTTGATGCCGTGGTCATTGCCAACACCGATTCGGTACTGCGCGCCGTGGACTACCTTATCGAGAAAGGTCACAAGCAAATCGGCTATCTTGCGGGCGACCTTCGCATCCGCAACTTTAAGGACCGCGAGCGCGGCTATCGCCAAGCGCTTGAGGATGCGGGCCTCGAGGCCAATCCGGCATGGCGTGTCACGCTGGGCACCACGCTCGAGGGCGCTTATCGCGATATGGGCGCGTGGCTCGACAGCGTCTCGCACGACGACCTGCCGACGGCTTTCTTTGCCGAAAACGACGTGCTCGCCGTGGGTGCCATGCGCGCGCTCAACGAGCACGGTATTCGCGTGCCCGAGGATGTCTCGATCATCGGCTTTGACGACCTGTCGTTGGGCGCCTTTTCCAACCCGCCGCTCACCACGGTGCACGTTCCCAAGCACGAGGTGGGCGAGATCGCGGTGCGCCGCCTGGTGGGCAACATCCGCAATCCCAAGAGCTATACCTGCAAGACGGCCGTATCGACCTATTTTGTCGAGCGCCAAAGCGTGCGCGAGATCTAGTCGGAACGGCGCCAGACCCCAGAGCGGAATAGTCCTTCTAGATTACCTAGAATGATTTTTCTGGGACGGGGATTTAAAACTCATTGATCCCCGTCCCGGGTAGCTCATTTGGGACGGGGCTTTTTTGACTGGTATGATTGGTGCGACCATTCGAACCAGCTAAAAGAGCCCCGTCCCAATTTAACTACCGAGAGGATCTGCCATGGAGCGTATCGCGAGTTTTTCCGTTGACCATCTGCTGCTCGAGCCCGGCGTGTATGTGAGCCGCATCGACCGCGATCCGGCGACCGGCGCCGCCGTCACCACCTTTGACCTGCGCCTGACCACGCCCAACAAGGAGCCGGTCATGAACACGGCCGAGTGCCACACCATCGAGCACCTGGGTGCCACGTTCCTTCGCAATCATGCCGAGTGGTCGAGCCGCATTGTCTACTTTGGCCCCATGGGCTGCCGCACGGGCTTTTACCTGGTTGTCTTTGGCGAGCTGACGAGCGAGAAGATCTTGCCGCTCGTCCGCGAGCTGTTTGAGTTTGTCGCCGGCTTTGAGGGCGATGTCCCCGGTGCCGCTCCCGAGGAGTGCGGTAACTACCTGGACCAGAACCTCCCCATGGCCAACTGGCTCGCACACCGTTACCTCGACCGCGACCTGGCCGATATCGACGAGAAGCACCTGCACTATCAGCAGGCGTAAGAGCTTTATCGCCCAAAACGCGCGCATTGGGCGCCTTCGCTTATGCGGGGGCGCCTTTTTGTTGATTGGTCGGGACGAGCGTTCAAAATCGCTCATGTTTGTTCTAGAATGTTCATACTGTCAAACAAACGAACAGGAGCGAACATGCATATCTACTCTGTCTCTGATCCCGAGTTCAAGTCCTATGGCAACGTTTGGGATAACGTTCCGTCCGAGCTTACGTCGCCCGTGCTCGAGGCACTTGCCTCCACGCCCATCCCCGAGGGCAGCAAGTATGTGGCCTCCGCGCCCGAGCTCGAGGGTGTCATGGATGCCGATAAGCTGGGCTTTCTCATGTTTGGCGGTCGTCCCTTCCAGCTGGGCTGGTGCAACGGCCACAACACGCGTCTCAACTGCCTGGAGTACCACCGCGCGAGCGAGTTCAACCTGGGCGCCCGCGACTTTATCCTGCTCGTGGCGCATCGCTGGGAGATCGAGGACGGCAAGCTCGATACCGCGTGCGTCAAGGCGTTCCGCGTGCCGGCCGGCACGCTTGTTGAGGTTTTCAACACCACGCTTCACTACACGCCCTGCATGGTCGACGACGGCGGCTTCCAGGTGATGGTGGCGCTTCCCGCTGGCACCAACGGCCCGCGCCCCGAGGCTGCAGCCGACATGCCTGCCGCTGGTGACAGCTACTGCTACTGGAAGGCCGACAAGTGGGTTCTCTGCCATGCTGACAGCCCCAAGGCTGCCGAGGGCGGCTACGTAGGTCTCATCGGCAAGAACCTCGACATCGCCGTGGACTAGAACCTTTCGTCTCGATCTGTAACATCTAGCGGGCTAAATTGTCTCTACCTGTTACAGATCGAGACATACCGTAGAGGGCCGCCCGAAAAATCTCGATCTGTAACACCAAGCCCGATTTTGACGGCCTAGCTGTTACAGATCGAGACAAACCGGGCCCAATCCACCACAAAGGTGCCTGTCCCCATTGTGGCGGCTGCCTAGAGCTGGCTGCGCAGATAGTCAGCCATATATGGAACAGCGAAACGCACGTAACCGCGGCGCGCTTGTTCGATAACGCCGGCGTCGATGAGGCGACGGCGATACTTTTGCGCATAGTCGGGTGTGACTGACATGCGCTTCGCAACATCGGAAATGCGCGAAACGGCGTCTTCGTCATCAATCATTGCGTCGAGAAACGCGACGTCTTGGTCCGATAGCGCGGCGAGCGTCGTTTCACAAACATCGTTTTCGAAATCGGCCTTTGACGCTTCGATAGCTCCGTCGACTTGCTCTGGCGTTACGCGTTTTCCGGCCTCGCAGCGATTGGCGATGTTGTAGCCGATGAGCTGCAGCATATAGGGCGAACCTTGGGTTGCACGAGCGGCACGGAGGCGAAGATCGCCTGGAATATCAAGGTTGAGCTCTTCGAAAGCCCGTTGATAATATGCATCGACATCTCCGACTGAAAGCGGTTCGAGCGTGACTTTGCATGCGCGGTTGAGAAATGTCAGTACGCGGTCGTTGAGTGTCGCGGAGACTGCTCCCGGGAGGCCCGCCATGACGAGCGCGACGTTGAGTCCCTCGCCGACGAGCTCTTGATAGGCGGTGACGAGCTGTCTGATCTCGGGTGAATTTGCTTGGAGCTCGTCGATGAGGATGAGGGTGCCGTGTCCCTGCTCGGTCAGTTTGCGCGCGAGCTGTGTGAGTTTGAACTGAAAGCTCTTGGTCTCCTGCACGTCTCGTGTGAACTCGAGGCCTGCCGAGAACCCAAAAACACTTAGACTGCCGCTCGTGAGTTTGGGAAGGCGGCGTTTATTGACGTACGGTTCGCCTGCTTCCTGGATTTTCTCAACAATGCGCTCGAGCATATCCTCGGAGGCCACGGTGGGCGTGGCGACAACAAAGCCGAGCTTGCGTGCGCGGTCGGCAAGTTCCCACAGAAGAACCGTCTTGCCGCTGCCTCGCTGTCCAAGCATGAGCATGGCTCGGTCGCGATTGCCCGGCTCCTGCTCAAGACCGGAGATGAATGTCGAAATCACGTTCCCGCGCCCCACCAGATAGGACGGGCGATTTCCAAATGAGGGGGAGAAGATGGTTTCAGTCATAAGTCTCCTTTCCTTTTTTTCCTATTTTTTCCTTTCTTTCCTATTCAGTCAAATATCCCGCCGGAGAGGGCGGCTGCGTGGACCTCATCGGCAAGAACCTCGACATCGCCTGCGACTAGAATCTTCTGTTTCGATCTGTAACATCTAGCGGGCTAAATCGTCTCTACCTGTTACAGATCGAGACAAACCTGCCCAAACCACCACAAAGGTGCCCGTCCCCTTTGTGGTGGTTGGTGGTTTGGGCAGGCGGTATCAAAAAGTGTCAGACGGGGCGGCTGCCGAGCACCCGCGCGTGAAAAGAAGTATCGGCCTGCGTCGTTGCCGTTGAGCGACGCGTTGTTTGTAGGGATACTGAGCCTATGACAACAGCGTATGAAAGGATCGATGCATGGCTTTCCGTAATGACTTCCTGTGGGGCGGCGCGACGGCTGCTAACCAGTGCGAGGGCGCCTACGACGTGGACGGCCGCGGCTTGGCCAACGTGGATGTGGCTCCGCACGGCTCCGAGCGCTACGCGGTGGTCTCCGGCCAGCGCAAGATGCTCGACTTCGAGGACGGCTATTACTATCCCGCGCAGACTGGCATCGATTTCTACCACCACTACAAGGAAGACATCGCCCTCTTTGCCGAGATGGGCTTTAAGACCTTCCGCATGAGCCTGGCGTGGACCCGCATCTTCCCCAACGGTGACGAGACTGAGCCCAACGAGGCCGGCCTGGCCTTCTACGAGGATGTATTCCGCGAGTGTCAAAAGCACGGCATCGAGCCGCTCGTGACCATCGCGCACTTCGACTGTCCGATTCACCTCATCAAGGAGTACGGCGGCTGGCGCAACCGTAAGCTCATCGACTTCTACAAGAACCTCGCGACCACGATCTTTACCCGCTACAAGGGGCTGGTGAAGTACTGGCTCACCTTCAACGAGATCAATATGATCCTGCACCTGCCGTTTATGGGTGCCGGCTTGGTCTTTGAGGAGGGCGAGAACAAGGAGGCTGTCGAGTACCTGGCCGCCCACAACGAGCTCGTCGCCAGCGCTTGGGCAACCAAGATCGCTCACGAGATCGACCCCGAGATCAAGATCGGCTGCATGCTTGCCGCAGGTAGCTACTATCCCTACAGCTGCCGTCCGGGCGATGTGCGCCAGGCGCAGATTGACAACCAGAGCAACTATTTCTTCGTCGACGTCCAGAGCCGTGGCTACTACCCGGCCTATGCCGTCAAGAAGCTCGAGCGCCTGGGCATCGATGTGGGCATGACGGACGAGGACCGCGAGATCCTGGCCGCTAACACCGTCGACTTCATCAGCTTTAGCTATTACAGCACCCGTTGCTCTGCCGGTGCCGATAACCCCGATGTCGAGCGCACCCAGGGCAATGCCTTCGCCGGCGCCAAGAACCCCTACCTGCAGGAGAGCCAGTGGGGCTGGGCCATCGATCCGCTGGGCTTCCGCATCACCCTTAACGACCTGTACGACCGTTATCAGAAGCCGCTGTTTGTGGTCGAGAACGGCCTGGGCGCCAAGGATGTTGTCGAGGAGGATGGCTCCATCAACGACGACTACCGTATCGACTACCTGCGCCAGCATATCGCCGCGATGCGCGATGCGGTGACCGAGGACGGCGTTGATCTGCTGGGCTACACCACCTGGGGCCCGATCGACCTGGTGTCTGCCGGCACGGGCGAGATGTCCAAGCGCTATGGCTTTATCTATGTGGATCGCGACGATGCGGGCAACGGCACCCTCAAGCGTTCCAAGAAGAAGAGCTTCGACTGGTACAAGAAGGTTATCGCCACCAACGGCGAAGATTTGGCCTAGACTTTCCCGATAACCGTAGCCTCCTGACCAAGGCGCCCGGCGAGCAGTTAATGCTTGCCGGGCGCCTTGCCGTCTGCGGATTTTGGGACATGTGGCCCGCTTTTTCGACCCACCTGTCGGTACACTAAAAGCACTATGGGTACCCGCACGCGACATATCGGCCACGCGGCCGCCCGATCCGCTCCCGTGGCGGATCCCAGGGGCGGCACGCTCTTTGCCATGCCGCGATTCCTTGTTGGCATAACGCATCAGGCGTATCGTCACCGCGTCTTTGCTATCGCCGGCGCCATCACCGCACTGTTCCTCATGCTTTTGGCGGTCTTGCCGGCGCTGTTTGCCTCCGACCCCAAACTTTCTAACGTCGTGCCCGCCTATAGCGAGGTGTCCAAAGAGGTTGTGGATGCGCTCGTCCATTCGAGCTCTCTCCCGCTGCTTGTCGCCGCAATTGTATTTTCGATATGGGGCGTATCGGTCTATCTGCGCTGTTTGGACTATGTGTTGCGCCGCCGCCTTGTTGCCATCGCCACCATCTGCGCCCTGTGGATGATCGAAGTCATTCTCAAGTACAAGTCGTTCACGCCGTTCTATGCCACCGTGCTGTGGTACCTGTACTACGTGCCCATGACGCTCATTCCACTGCTCTACCAGTTGTGTGGTCTGCGCCTTGCGGGCCTGGAGCAACACCGCCTGGGTCGCCGCTACTGCGCTGCGCTGTGGATTGTGGCCATCCTGCTTATCGGATTTGTGCTCACCAACGATTTTCACCAGCAGGTCTTCCGCTTTGACCGTACAAGCGACACCTGGAGCAACGACTACACGTACGGCTGGGGATATTTCGCCGTCCTCGTGTGGACGGCCTTTGACTTCGTGGCCTTTTTTATCCTGGTTGGCCGGTCCTCGTCCTTTCGCATCCAGCGTTTCTCGGGCACGGCGGCGCTCGTACTACTGGGCGGCGCATTCTTTGCCATCTCGTATGCGTTGCGCGTGCCCTGGGCATGGAGGCTCAACTTTTCGCTCGTCTATTGCGTCCTGTGCGTGGTGGCGATGGAAATCTGTCTCGATTGCGGTGTCATTCCGTCATATCACGACATCGCCGGCATCTTCGACACCTTGCCGCTCGACCTCAAAGTTCTAACGCGCGACCTGCAGGAAGTCTATGCCACGCCAGTGTCAAAGCCAATGCCGGTAGGCGTGTGCGAAGAGCTGCGAGCCCAGGAACACGGGCATGCCCATGCCTTTGCCGTGGAGTCCAATCCCGATGCAATGTACCGAGCCTTTCCACTGCTGGGTGGATCGGCCCTGCTTGCCCAAGACGTGTCGGATCTCAACGAGCTTAACCGTGAACTGACACACCGTCGCATGGAGCTGCAGCGTCAAAACGAGCTGCTCGCTGCCGACTACGACCTTAAGACGCACCTGGCAGACCAAGAGGCCGAGACCTTGCTGGTCCAAGACGTGGACCAGGCGCTTGCCCGCGCGCTCGAAGGGATGTACGACCTGCTGAGCTCGCTACCGCCGTTGACCGATGAATCGTCTTCGCACGAGCGTTACCGCATGCTGCAGCGCGCCAAGATGCTCGTCGCCTATTGCAAGCGCAAGGGGTCGCTCACGTTGGCACAGCACGGGGAGAGCGGTTTTGATCGCGACCGCATTCAGCTCATTGCCAACGAGCTCGCAAGCGACCTGCGCACCATCGATATCGATTGCGCCTCGATTATCGCCATACGGCGCCCGATGCACGCCAGTACGGTAAGCGCCCTGTACGACTGCGTGTATGACTTTGCGTTTTTTGCCTACACCACCGACCATCCGGCGCTTATGTATCACTTGGGCGATCATGACCGATGCAGTGTCGAGCTGCGTGCCGCGCTTTTTTCCAACGATGATGCAGATCTTTCGCAGACGCCCGCTGCGCAAGAGCTCGAAAGCGCTCTGCAAGGGCGCAACGTGGCATACCGCCTTGAGGGCGAGCCCGGCCAGCTGCGCATGATCGTGTTGATGCCGAGGGCGGGTGAGTGACGATGCAGATTTCGCTCATTCTTCCCCAAATCGTTGCGCTCGATGTTGTCTTTGCCCTGGCTGCGTGTCTGCAGACGATCCACGTCCCGCTCATCGCATCGCGCCGCTCGTCCTATAACCGTAAGGTGATTTGTGCCTACGAGGCGAGCCTTGTGCTTCACCTAATTATTTCGGCGCTCATCTTGTTCGCGTCGTCTGGCTCATATCTGGTGGCGCCGCTTGACGTTTGCGCCGGGGCAATGGGCGGAGCGTTGTGGCTCAATGCCGTGATCTTTGCCTACGGCATGGTGCTTATGGTGCACTATCGTCGCCCCGTCATGCTGGCCGAACTGTTGCTCGTTGCCGCCGTGACACCGCCGGTGGTGCTTGCCATGGGCTCGGCGTGGACCACGGTCCTTATCGCAGAGGGAGCGTTTTTCCTGTTCCGCTCCATTGCGGCGCTCTTGATGGATGTCCGCAACCGCCAGGAGGATATCACCGCGTTCTCGACGATCGAAACCATCAACGTGATTCCCGTGGGCATCCTGTATCTGGACCCGAGGGGCCGTCCGCTGCTCATGAACCGCTGCATGCGAAAAAACCTGGTGGAGCTTCATATGCCCACCGACCTAGGCGATATGAGCGGTACATGGAACGACCTGCGCAAACTCAGCATGCAAATGCCCGAAAGCAGCCAGAACCGCGTGCGGATTAATCTGGACCGCTTTGGTGAGGCGCGGGCGGTGGTCGAGGTTCCTCCCGCCGAGATTCGCTTGTTTGTGCACGATGACGTTATGGTTTCGGGCCGCCTCTTCGAGCGCATTATCGGCCTGGATGTAACAGAGTATGCGCATGCTCATGATCGCCTGGCGCAAGCCAACCACCTGCTTGAGCTTGCGGGCCAAGGGCTCCAAGCCCAGATCGAAGAAGTCAAAAAAGTTGCTGACAATGCGGCCTATCTGCGTATGCGCGCTCGCGTGCACGACGTGATCGGGCAGCGCCTGTCCATTCTCCATCGTTATCTGGAGGAAGGGCGCCTGGATGACGAGTCACTCGAACAGATCGACCCGCTGCTGCGCTCAATCGCTGCCGATCTGCGCAGCGGGGGCGACACCGAACCGGCAGAGCAATTGGGCGATATCGTCCATGCCTTTGGCCTGGTGAGTGTGCAGATCGATGTGGAGGGCGAGCTGCCAAGCGACGCGCGTGTCGCCGCCGCATTTTTGCAGATTATCCGCGAGGCCTCGACCAATGCCACCAAGCATGCACAGGCGCATCGGGTCCACGTGCGTCTGTGGCAGGAGACGTCGGAAGACGGTGCTGTTGCGCGGATGACCGTTTCTAACGACGGCGCGCCTGCACCCGTATCGTATCGCGAGGGAACGGGTATCCCAGGTATGAGGCATGTCGCGCAAGATCTGGGCGGCAGCCTAGAGGTCCATGCTGCCGGGCCCTTTACGCTTGCGGCGTCCATCCCGCTGAGCTCCAACGCCACGGTCCAAAGGAGAAGTTCATGATCCGCGTCCTTATAGTCGAAGACCAGGCCATCCTGCGCGAGAGCCTGGCGCGCTCCGTTGGCGACCAGCCCGATATGACCGTTGTTTCCGCCATTGCCGATGCTTCCGAGGCCTTGGGTGTCGCGCTCAAGGAGCGCCCGGACATGATACTGATGGACGTGTGCACCGAACACGATTCAAACGGCATCGTGGCGGCGGCGCGCATCAAGGAGCAACTGCCCGAGTGCCGCGTCATTATCATGACGGGTATGCCCGAAATCACCTTTGTGGACCAGGCGCGCGAGGCGGGCGTCGACAGCTTTGTGTACAAGAACGTCGGTATCGACGAGCTATTCGCCGTGATGCGCTCCACGCTGGCGGGTTACTGCACGTTTCCCAAGCCGCCCGAGAGCATCTTCTCGGGCACGGCGGCCCTCGACGATGTCGAGCTGTCGATCTTGCGCCTTGCCTGCGAGGGCAAGAGCCGCCGCGAGATCGCGGCCGAGCTGTTTATGAGCGAGGGCACCATCAAACGCCGCATCTCGGAGATTCTCAATAAGACCGGCTACGACAACATCATGCGCCTGGCCGTGCATGCGGTGACCGAAGGCAGCATCGTCCCCAACATGGAGCGCCCGTAGTCGGTGTGCCGCCCGTGTTCCGGCGCCGTAAAGATAGGCCGCCCGCCGTTTTGCATCAGAAAACGGCGGGCGGCCTGCTTGTGCGAGCGGTGCTGTCGGCGCAAGGCGGCGGGGCCGCGGGATCATTTCCTGCGGCCCCGCCTGGCAAGTGCGCGGATGTGTCCGCCAATCCGCGGCTGATGTTACGTGCCGTTACGCGATGGTTGCGCTGTAAGAGGCGACGTCCTCGTAGGAATCGGTCAGGTAGGCGTCGATGCCGATGGTCGTGTTGACCAGGTCGTCAAGACTGTCAAGCTCGCCGCTCGAGAACGTGAATTCCTCGGTGGCGCTGGTGCCGGGCATCAGGTTAGCCGAGAACCAGGGTTCCTTCATGGTGCCGTTGACGTTGGTCTTGCCGGAAGGAGCGTAGAAGGTCAGGTCCTTGTCGCTCTTGTTGGTGATGTTGACGACAAAGCCGATGTCGCCCCAGTCGTCCTTGAACTTCTCGGTGATGGTGATGGTGCACAGATCGTCATCGGCGACGGTGACGGCGGGGGAGATTTCGACGTTCTGGACATCGTCGTCTTCGACGGCCTCATCGATCTCCTCTTCCTTCTCGGCGTTCTCGCGATCCTTCTTCACCGTACCGGACAGGTCCTTGTCGGACTTGGTAAAGACAAGATTGCCGTCATCTTCTTCGAGGATGAGTTTGCCGTCCTTGAGCTTCATGTCGTGCGACTCATCTTCGGCGGTGATGGTTACGGTGGTGGCGTCCTTTGCCTCCCATTTAAGGTCGACGACTTCAAGGAACAGGTCGAGGGCGCCTGTACCGTCCTCATCGAGAATCAGGACGCAGTGGACACCCCAATCCTCGAGCATCTTCATGTACTCATCGGTCAGCTCTTCGCCATCCACGGTTCCACCCGAGAGTTCCCAGCTGCCGACGAAGTTGGCCTTGGGGTCCTTGCCGCCGCCGCTGCAGCCCGTCAGGGCAAAGGCGAGCGCCAGGACGCATGTCAGGAATGCGAGTACGGATTTTTTGAACGTTGTCTTCATGGTGTCCTCCCTTATCGAACGAAACCCATAGAAGCAAATGTGGGGGTGGCGGATCCCCCGCCAATTACCAGATAGAGGGGCTAGGGCCGGGGCGTTCCGCAGTTGCTGCAGAACTTGCCGCCGTTTTCGCTGCCGCAGTTGGGGCAGAACCACTTGGCCGGTGCCGAGGCGGGTGCGGGACTACCGCACTCGGAGCAGAACTTGCCGGTGTTGGTGGCGCCGCAGCTGCAGGTCCATGCGCCGGCCGCAGGTGCGGCGGTGGGAGCCGGTGCGGGGGCGTGAGCCGGAGCCGGCTGCGGAGCGGCCTGCTGCTGTGCCTGGCCGGCGGCGAACAGCTGGCTGGCGTTCATGCCGCCCATGCCACCTGCCATGCCCATGCCCATAAAGCCTGCCATCGCGCCGTTGGGGTTGGCGGCTGCCGCGCGCATTGCGTCGCTCTGGGCGCTGGCGATGTTGGCTGCCGCCATGGTGGGATCGCGCATGACCGCGGCTTTCTGCAGGTCCTTGATCATCTGCTCGTCCTCTTGCGAGGCGGCGATGGAGTTGACGCCAAAGCTCACGATCTCGACGCCGCGCAGGTCACGCCAGTCGGCAGAGAGGACCTCGTTGAGCGCGCGGGCGAGCTCGGTGGTGTGGCCGGGGATGGCGCTGTAGCGGATGCCCATCTCCGAGATCTTGGCAAAGGCGGGCTGCAGGGCGGTGAGCAGCTCGGACTTAAGCTGGCTGTCGATCTTGTCGCGCGTGTAGCTATCGGTCACGTTGCCGCATACGTTGGTGTAGAACAGCAGCGGGTTGGTGATGCGGTACGAATACTCGCCGTTGCAGCGCACGGAGATGTCGACGTCCAGGCCAATGTTGTTATCGACCACGCGGAAGGGCACGGGCGAGGCGGTGCCGTACTTGTTGCCGATGATCTCCTTGGTGTTGATGAAGTAGACGCGCTGGTCCTTGCCTGCATCGCCGCCAAAGGTAAAACGGCTGCCGATATTGGCGAAGGTCTCCTTGATGGAATCGCCCAGGTTGCCGCTAAAGACGCTCGGCTCGCTGCCGGTGTCGAAGACGAACTCACCGGGCTCCAGCGCGACTTCGATGATCTTGCCGTTTTGCACCACGAGCATGCCTTGTCCGTCGTTGACGGCGATGACCGAGCCGTTGGAGATGACGTTGTCCTCGCCGCGCGTGTTGGAGCTGCGGCCACCGGTACGTTTGCTGCCCTTGCAGGCCAAGACGTCAGCAGGCATCGATTCGCAGTAGATAAATTCCTTCCACTGGTCGGCCATGACGCCGCCGGCAGCTCCCAATCCAGCTTTCAAGAGTCCCATGGTGATCTTCCTTTCTCGTCAAAGGCCGGGTGGTATTGGTTGGATTGCTTAGTCGTCCTTGTCGTCTTTCATGACAACGGTGGTCTCGGTGTGGCTGAAGGTGTCGTGTTTCTCGGTCAGGTCGAGCTCGCCACAATACTCATCGGCACAGGTTGCTTCGTTGGCCGTCTTGAGCTGGCCTACCAGTAGCACGTCTCCGATAATCACGATGATCAGCGGCGCGATGATATTGATGAGGATGCCCTCGATATCAAAGGTGAGGTAATCCGGATCGAAGGCGTTTTCACCCATGAAGAGGATCTGGGAGAGGACAAATCCGATCACAAAGAACAGCACCGAGGCGATAGCGAGCTTGGGCTTGGAGCAAGGAAGCTCGCCGACCATACGGCCGGTTTGGCCGTTCATGGCAAACAGGTAGCTCTTGCCGTTCCACGAGGTGGAAAGCATCCACACGGGGAACAGGGCATAGTCGCTGTCTTCCCAGGTGTAGTCGAGCTGCTTGCTTTCGACCGTGGCATCGTCATATTCGTCGACGACGGTTTCGCGCAGGGCCGAGATCGTGCTTTCCTCCATGCGGCGTTCGGCGCGCGCCTTGCAGGTTTCGCAGTCCTCGTCGTAGCGGTTGGCGATGTAGCCGGGCATATACGCGACCGAAAACGGGCGCAGCGCGTCGTAGTCAAACGGCTCGATGGCGTCCATGTGGCCGTCGGGCATCTTGGACGATCCGTCGACGGGCACGCGCTTAAACGAGATATTGCCCTTGCGATAGGCATCGTAGTGGTCGGTGGTCGTGACGGTGCGGTCGGATTCCTCGGTCACGGTCTCGTTGGTCGCGTCAAAGTACACTTCGCCGTCAACGCGGGCACCGTAGAGCCAAAACGGCACGTAGACACCTTGGACCTCATCGATGTGGTTGCCGGTGACAAAGCTCTTGGGCAGCAAGATTTTGCCCTTGTAGTGTTCCTTGAGTGCGGCCGTGACGTCGTCGCGCCCGAGCTTAAACGGAATCACCAGGTCGGGCGAGAAGTCGCCAGAGAGCTGGCCGGGCGCCACGGCGGAGTTACCGCAGTACGGGCAGGTGGTGACGGCGACGGTGCCGTCGGACACGAGCTCGGCGCCGCACGACGAGCAGATGTAGCCGGCGTTTTGGGCGAGCTCCTGCACCGCGTCGTCGGCAGCAGGTTTGGGAGCTGCGGCTGCGGCATCGGCTTTGGCATCTGCCTTGTCCTGGCGCTCGCGATAGAGGGCCTCGACTTCTTCGACTTCAAAGCGTGAGTCACAGTAGTCGCAGACAAGCTTTTGCTCGGCGCTGGCAAAATGCAGGGGACCACCGCAGGCAGGGCACTGATAGTTAACGCTCTCGAAGGCCATGATCGGTCCTTTCCGTGCCGGAGGCTATGCGCCGATGGCGCCGCCGCAGTATTCGCAGCGCCCACTGGCATCGGGAATGGTGGTGGCTCCGCAGAAGGGGCAGGTCACCGCGGTCTTGGGGGCCTTGGCGGCCACGACGCTGTCGCGCGTCTCCTGGCGCAGCTGCACCAGCGCGTCGCGGACCTCGGTTGCCTGGCGCTTGGCCTCGCGGTATTCGATGGAACCGCGCTGATCGATGGTGGAGTCGTTCACGCGCAGGTTGATCTCGGTAAAGTACGGCGTGTTGACGTGGATGGTCAGATTAAAGTCGTAATCCAGGTCGTAGCGCGGCGGGTTGTAGCTCTCGCGCTCGCCGTCCTTGGTCTCGCGATAGATTTCGGTGCGATGCTCGTCGATATCCATATCGCAGCCGAGTACCTGCGAGAACTCGATGATGTCGGGATTGGCGTCGCGCCAGCGGCTCTGCGAGGTGATGATCAGCAGGCCCGCGTCCTCATCGAGCATGATGTTGGTGCGCCCGGCAGAAAGCGTGCGCGTGGGGTTGAACGACGCCAGGCGCTCGGCGTTGGCCTCGCGGTAAGCGAGTTGCTCACGGATATCGTCCGCGGTGCTGGAGCGATAGCCGTGAAAGTAGGGGGAGAGCTTGCCGGCGCACTCTTTGCACAGGTAGCCTTCATTGATTTTTGTCTTACCTAGAAGTCCCAGCTCGGTACCGCAAATCGCGCACTCTTTCTTCTCGAACATCTTGTCAAAGAAGCCCATGGCTGCCTCCCATCAACAGGTAGCGTGTGTCACTTTTGATGATGGGGGAGTGTGCGATTCTTCGCGATACCCAGACGGCTCAAGGAGTCTCCACAACTGGGACACATGGCCCATTTTTGACTAGTCGTTGGGGACGTTCTCAAACGACTAGTCGCGGGGGACACTCTTCGGCCACTCATTGGGGACGTACTTAAATGAGTGGTAGTTGGAGACACTCCTGGCCGAGCTAGAGATCGCGCGCGTCCCTTCTGGTCCATGCGGCTCAAAATCGCGGCGTGATGTGGACGGCTGGGGTCGAATTGGCAACATTTCGAGCCTGGCTTCGATATTGAGACTGGTTCTTTATTAAAATAGATTTCCAGACAATTGAGCGGCTGGGGGGTTAACCATGAGGGGCATGGGAGACACAACCGCATATTTGCGTCGGGGCATTCGGGAGATTATATGCCTGGCGCTGTTCTTCTTCACGTTTTTGGCGTGCGAGTATCTCTTTGATGTGCGCATGGCCGAGTTCGTGCCATCGAGTGAGGTCGTCATCTACGAGAGCATCGTTGTCGGCGCGAGCGTGATTGGCTTTTTCGTGCGCCCATTTCTGTACTATCGCCTTCCCCAGACGATCGATGCGACGAGCGATATTACAGGCGTGCTGTTGGTATCGGCGTTGCTGCTGATGATTACGGCAGTGCGGTTTGAGGTAGTAATTGCCGGCGGCCTGGTGGCGTGCTGCGCCCTGGGCTATTGCGGATCGACCGCCCATGCCAATCTTGCGCGGCGTTTTGCGCAGACGCCCTGCCTGGCGCGCGCCGCCGCACTTTCCTATGCCATGGGCGTTCTGGTACAGGTGATCAACCACATGGTGATGCCTGTCGGTATTCCTCAGCAGGCTGTTCTGGTCGTCTGTGCGATCGCGCAGGTGGCGTTGCTCCACGGTGCCCGACGCGCCAAGCTGCGCGACGAGTCCGACCCCAACTTTGAACCCAGTGCTGCCGGGCTTTCGGTAGATGCTCTGGAATATGGCGCCAAGTGGCATGACGATCCCGAGGCAAAGGCGGCATTCCGTCGCGCCGTAGTTCGCCTGACCGTGGCGACGGCGTATCTTTCCAGCGTATTCGCCGCTCTCAACGCGGGCTTCACGACCTTGCATGCTGTCGGAGCCGTCGATTTGGGCGATTGGCCGCGCCTGCTGCTTGTCGTGAGCTCGTTGGTCGCTGGCGCACTATTTGACCTGCACGGCCGCTCGTATATGAATATCGGCATGACATGTGCCGCCATACTGTCCACGCTTTCGTTCTTTGTGCTCATCGTCGACGGCAATGGTGGCAACGAGCTCGCTGCCACGATCATTTTTTATCTGGGCTCGGGCTTTTTCGTGGTGTTCTTTACCACAAAATATGCCGTCGTCTCGCTCTATGCGCGCTGGTCATATTTTTGGCCGTGCATGGGTCGCGTCGTCAACAACGTGTGCTCGATGCTCGTGACGGCGCCGGCGGTGGCGATTATCTCGAGTCAAAACGTGCTGGCTGCGGTCGGTGCGGCGCTCGTGATGTTTGTGGGCATTGCGATTACGCTGCTGGGGCAGTTGGGGCAACGAGCCGATGATGCCGTGATGCAGGATGGCCTGCCGCTTGCCACCGACGATCTTGGTGGGGATCTTGCGCCCACATGCTTCGACCCCGAGCCCGTGGAGGCAGCGGAGCTCACGTCCGATGAACGCCTCGATGCTTTCGTCGCCACCTTTGGGCTTACAGAGCGCGAGCGCGATATTCTTGAGGTCTTGGTCGCTTCGGACCAGAGCGTTCAGGACATCGCCACAACGCTCTTCCTTTCGCGCTCCACGCTCTATCGCCACATTTCCTCAATCAACAAGAAGACCGATACCGCCTCGCGTGTGGCCCTTATCAACTTCTTCTGGTCCTGGACGCCCAAGGACTAGCTAATCCTCCAATAAGTTGCGGTGGAATAGTCCCTAAATTAAAGTCACGGGGCTTTAAACAGGAACTATTCCACCGCAACTGCTGGGGGGATAGACTGCGGCGGCGGCAGAGGCAACGGCAGCGGCGTTGGCAGCTGTGGTAGTGGCAACGGCAACTGGCAGGGTGTTTTCCGTCTGCTTGCTACAGCAGCTCGCCGTGGCGTGCAATGTAGCGGCGCTTTGCCAGCTGAGTGAGCGCGATGTAGGCGGTGACGATGCCGACGAGCAGCGCGAAAAAGCTCGCGGGCAGTGCCATGAGGCCGAGCGCATCGGCGATGGGGCTTGCCGGCAGCCAGGTGACGAGCGCCAGGCCCAGCACGGTAAGAACGCACAATGCGGGCGCGGCGTGGTCGCGCGGGCTCGGCAGATGCGGGGAGCGCAACATGTGGACCACGAGTGTCTGCGACCACATGGACTCGACAAACCAGCCGCTCTGGAAGAGCGCAGCAAAGGTCGCCATACCCGTGACGTCGCCCGCAGCGGCAAGCTCGGACCAGCTTGCGTCCACGGCGGCGGGGCACACGACAAAGAAGAGCGCGGCGAAGGTCACGATGTCAAACAGCGAGCTCACGGGGCCCAGCTCGAGCATAAAGCCCTTGATGGACGCGGCGTCCCAGGCACGCGGGCGGGCAGTCCAGGCGTCATCGACGGTGTCCCACGGCAGTGCGATGCACACGATCTCGTAGACCAGCGACAGCAGTACCAGCTGCAGGGCGCTCATGGGCAAAAACGGCAAGAACAGGCTCGCGACGGTCACGGACAGCACATTGCCAAAGTTGGAGCTCACCGTGGCCTTGAGGTACTTGAGCAGGTTGCCGTAAGTGCGGCGGCCTTCGATGATGCCGCGCTCGAGCACGCCCAGGTCCTTCTGAAGCAAGATGATATCGGCGGATTCCTTGGCAATATCGACGGCCGAATCGACCGAGATGCCGCAATCGCTCGCACGCATGGCGGCGGCGTCGTTGATGCCGTCGCCCATAAAGCCCACGGTGTGGCCGAGCATCTCGCGCATGACACGTACCAGGCGCGCCTTCTGCAGCGGCGAGAGCTTGGCGAAGAGGTGGGTTTTCTCGGCGCGCTTGGCAAGTTCGGCGTCATCGAGCGCATCGATCTCGGAGCCGAGCAAGACGTTGCTCGCATCGATACCAATCTGCTCGCAGACGGTGGCGGCGACGCGGTCGTTGTCGCCGGTTAGGACCTTGACCGCCACGCCCTTGGCCTCGAGGGTGGCGACGGCGCCCGCGGCACTTGCTTTGGGCGGATCGAGGAAGGCCAAAAAGCCCATCAGCACCATGTCGCACTCGTCGGCGATGCCAAACTCGCCCACGCAGCGCGGATTGGTCTTCTGCGCCACGGCAATTACGCGTAGGCCCTCGGCGTTAAGTCCGGCGATCTGCTTGCGAATCTGGGCGAGCTTCTCGTCGGTGAGCGGCTGAGCGATGCCATCGATCTCGACAAAGGAGCAGATCTCGAGCATTTCCTCGGCAGCTCCCTTGGTAACCATCTGGGTTTTGCCTTGGGCGTCGGAGACAACTACGCTCAGGCGACGGCGCGAGAAATCGAAGGGAACCTCGTCGACCTTGGTGTAGCGGTCGCGCAGGCTCTGGCCCAGCATGGAATCGGGTGCGACGGTCGAGGGTGTCACATCGGCACGGTCGATTACGGCCAGGTCGATAAGATTTTTGAGGCCGGTCTGGAAGAAGCTGTTCAAAAACGCATGGCGCAGCACGCGCGCGTCCTCGTTGCCATCGGTGTTGAGGTAGCGCTCGAGCACGATGCGGTCTTCGGTGAGGGTGCCGGTCTTGTCGCAGCACAGGACGTCCATGGCGCCCAGGTTTTGAATCGCCGGCAGCTCCTTGACGATAACCTGGCGACGGGCGAGGTCCTTGGCGCCCTGCGACAGGCTCGTGGTCACGATGACGGGGAGCATCTGCGGCGTAATGCCCACGGCTACGCTCGTGGCGAACAGCAGCGCGTCGATGACGTTGCCCTTGGTGGCGGCGTTGATGGCAAAGACGGCCGGCGCCATAGCGAGCATGAGGCGTACGAGCAACATGGAGACGCTCGAGACGCCGCGGTCAAACGCGCTCTTCTCGCCGCGCCCGTTGAGCATCTTGGCGATGCCGCCCAGGTAGGTGTCCGAACCGGTGGCAACGACAAGCGCCATGGCAGCGCCGTTTTGCACGGAGGTGCCGGTAAAGACGATGTTCTTGCAGGCAGAGAGCGGCAGCGCGGAGCCGTCGGCGCCCTCGACGACGGTGATGGCAGCGGTCTTCTCGACGGCCTCGCTCTCGCCGGTGAGTGCGGATTCGATGACAAACAGGTCGCGCGCGGTGATGATGCGGGCATCGGCTGGAACCATATCGCCGGCAGAGAGGCGGATCACATCGCCGGGGACGAGCTCGTCGAAGGGAATCTCGATGCGCTCGCCGTCGCGCAGGGCGGTGCAAGTGTTGGAGACCAGGTCCTTGAGGGCCTCTGCCGCATTGCCGCTACGGGCTTCCTGGATAAACTTCATGCCGCCCGATACCAGCAGCATGATGCCGATGACGATGACCGTGGAGGGGTCGCGCTGCGGCTTGGGTACGGCGAGCACGTCGATGTAGAGCGAGACCAGCGCGAGCGCGGCGAGGATGCCGGCGAAGGGATCGATGAACGCGTCGGCGATGCGGCGGGCGAGCGTTTTGGTCGTTGCCTCGATGGTGTTGGGGCCGACGGCGTTCAGGCGCTCAGTTGCCTGCTCGACGGTGAGGCCGTTTGCCGTGGCGTCAAGCAGTGCGAGGGCGTCCTCGGCACTATGGGTGGCGGCGAATATGGTGTTCTTGGACAGGCCGGTATGAGCGGCAGGGCGCGCCGTGCGGCGGCGCTTGGAGATGGCTTCGAGTACCGTGACGGTTTTGAGCATCAGCATAGGGTCCTCCTTGTTGAAGGGAGTTAGCGTATGTGTCGTATTTGCTTCAAAAAACCTAGATGTCGCTCACGTCAAGCTCTTGAGCCCACAAAGGGTGCAGCGCGCCTTTGTGGTGGTTTTGGCGATCTGCCGGTGGCGTTTATGCGTGTGCGGAGTCCTCGCGGCGTGCCGAGGGCGACATGCAGGTTTTTCGACTAGGACTGCCTTCCATGGCACACCTCCTAAAGGCTGAGCGCAGCGCGCTTTGGGTATCTCGTACCCCTTTTTAATCCGCCCGTATTCTTGATGAGGGGGTTTGCTATGTCAACCCCATTGTTCGGAAAACCATTCTCCCTGACAAAGCCTTTACAGAATGCCGTGGCTCCAAAGCACGCCCACATCGACGCCTCGCCTGCGCTAAACTGAAGAGCACGTACGCAATTACGAGAGGAGCCCGCATGGAGGCTTACAAGCAAGAGTTCATCAAGTTCATGGTTGAGTCCGACGTTCTTAAGTTCGGCAGCTTTACGCTCAAGAGCGGCCGTCAGTCCCCGTTTTTTATGAACGCCGGCGCTTACGTGACGGGCTATCAGCTCAAGAAGCTGGGCGAGTATTACGCCCAGGCCATCCACGATAACTTTGGCGACGACTTTGATGTGCTGTTTGGGCCGGCCTACAAGGGTATTCCGCTGGCCGTCGTGACCGCCATTGCCTACCACGAGCTGTACGGCAAGGAGGTCAAGTACTGCTGCGACCGCAAGGAGGCCAAGGACCACGGTGCCGATAAGGGCAACCTGCTGGGTTATGAGCCCAAGGACGGTGACCGTGTGGTCATGGTCGAGGACGTCACCACCAGCGGCAAGTCCATCGACGAGACCTATCCCAAGGTTAAGGCTGCTGCCGATGTCGAGATTAAGGGCCTGATCGTGTCCCTCAACCGCATGGAGGTCGGCAAGGGTGGCGTGACCACCGCGCAGAAGGAGATCGAGGCAAAGTACGGTTTCCCCGTCGCGAGCATCGTCTCCATGGCCGAGGTCGTCGAGACCCTCTACAACCACGAGATCGACGGCAAGGTCGTCATCGATGACGAGCTTAAGACCGCCATCGACGCCTACTACGAGCAGTACGGAGCACGGGAGTAGGTAGTTACGCGGGTTTACCAACCCGTGTAACGGCTCGACGCTGCGCGGGCCGCATTTGGACAATCTGACGTTCAACTTCAAGGGCGCGACCAGAAGGTCAGCACCCTTTCGTTTCACGTCACCTTGTCTCAAATGCGGCCCGCTCGCTGTCCGTTCTCTACCTGCGGCGTCGTCTTGCTCCGAATGCGGCCCGTTCGCTGTCGTTGCCGAAACATCGGCGATGCCGGAGTAGTCATTGGGGACGTTCTTAAATGACTAGCCAGGAATGAACGTGGATAATCTCCCAGTTTTGGCCTGTGTGCGGGCTCAAAGTGGGAGATTATCCACGCTCGCTTTAATTTGCCTGGGCTGCGATGCCTATCTAATCGGCTCGGCGTCTTCCCTGAGAATCGAAAGATACTCTTCATACCCGTACTGCCGGTATCTCTGTCTTGACTCGTCGAGAGGACGGAGGATACCCAATTCTTCAAATGATTTGACGAGCGAGCTCGCGGTACTCCTGCCGATATCGAGTTGGGCAGCGATGAATGCGGTGTCGACGATGGGGTGCTCTTCAAGAATGCCCAACAGCCTTTGCCCGTTTGCAGCAGTCCTTCCGAGATTTTCGGTAATGGTTGCTGTGGAACGGTTATGGAGGTCAACAAGGTTTTTTAAAGACCCTACCGAGTCCTTCGCACTCTCGAGAAGACTGTTGCAGAAAAACTCTATCCATTCCTCGTAAGTGCCTCTCTCCCTTACGGATGTGAGTTGCCGGTAGTACTCGCTTCGATTTTTCTTGAACTGGAACGATGGATAGAACAAGCAAGAATGAAGAACGCCATCATTGATGAGCATAAGTGTAATGAGAAGCCTGCCCAGGCGACCGTTTCCGTCTAGGAATGGATGGGCAGTTTCAAATTGGTAATGGACGAGCGCCGCCCGCACAATCGGATCCATTTCGACTTGAGGCTCATTGATAAAGCGTTCGAGGTCCTGGAGCGTGTTGCTCAAATCTTCAATGTTTGGAGGGACAAACGATGCGGTTGCAATGGTGCAGCCTGAGGGGCCAATCCAGTTTTGTGAGGAGCGCAGCTCGCCTGGATTCTTCTCCGTTCCGCGCACTCCGTCCAGCAGGACCGCATGAACTTGCCTAAGAAGTCTCGTGCACAAGGGCATCTTTTTGAGCAGTTCTACGCCGCGGTCGACAGCACGGACGTAATTCACGACGTCTGCGACATCTTTATGATGGAGTTGTGTTTGCGATGGACTAAGTAGGTCGTCAAACGTGCACTGGGTTCCCTCAATTTGCGAAGAAAGGAGTGCTTCTTTGCGCACGTACATTGTCAGATACATGTCGGCGTTGGGAACAAAGTAGAGCATGCCTTCAAGCTCTCCAAGCATTCGTGAGCATGCGGAAAGCGTGCGATAGGTTTCCTCGGTGAGGTTTAGCTGCCTCAATGATTGCAAGGGCGTTGGAAAAAACGAATAGTAAGCCAATTTCCCCGATAGATTATTGCGGAGCGTTCCCTGGCCGTTCTCCTCGATTTGCATCGCGCCCTCCATATCTTTAGTGCCGGAAACTCGTTATTAGGCTAATCATATCAATTCTAATAACGAGTTTAAGGATTAAATAGTTATTAGAATTGATGTAAACAATCTAATGATGAGAAGTCGTTATTGCTTTGGTGCAAGGTGGTCGAGTGGTCCCTCGGGCGCAGAGGAAAACGGAGCATTCAACACGAGCGTGGATAATCTCCCGGTTTTGGCCTGTGTGCGGGCTCAAAGTGGGAGATTATCCACGCTCGTTAGATATGCGTCCGAAAATCCACGCTCGTCGCTACTTGAGCCCGGGCAGACGGGTGTAGGGAAACGAGCGCTCCAGGAATTCGGAGCAGCGGGCGTAGTCTTTGGCGAAGTAGCTGCTGTAGAGCGAATCGAGCACGTATTGCACGGCGATGTGGCTGGCGAACTGCGTGATGCGATGCGTCATACTCTCGTGGTCACTCACCGTGAGGTAGGCGGCAAAGCCAGGGTGAATGCGAGCGCAATAAGGCGTGCCGATGACGATGACCGGGACATGCTGGCTGCTGAGAATCGGCAAGATGTCCTTGAGGTTGGGGGCAAGGCCGCCGTAGGAGATGACGATTGCCGCATGGTCGGGACCCGAGGCGAGCGCCGTACGCACCTGGGCCTCAGCGCCGTCGTGGCACGTTGCGCTTTTGCCGGCGGAGAGCAGGCGGTCGCGGAACATTCCTGCTGGATAGAGGTTGTGCGAGCCCGTGTAGATGTCGACCTGTCGGGCGTTCGCGATGAGCTTGGCGGCGTGGTCAAGCTGCGTGGGGTCGAGCAGCTCCTGCGTTTCGGCCGGCGTGGTCTGGTAGAGCCCTTCCATGCGCTCCATAACCTGCAGGCGATACTCGGCTTATCGACCCGCGATGCAAAGGAGATACTCATCCCACGAGCGCTACCGGGAAGGGCTTGCGATTCGAGCCCTCACCTTAGCAATTTGATCATTTGGCACTATAATCACCATAGGCATGCGCATAACGTTGCGCTTAATCAAGAGGAGAAAACATATGGGTCTGTTTGACATGTTTAAGAAGAAGGCTGAGCCCGCGGCAGCTGCTGCTCCGGCCTCCATCTCTGCTTCTGCTGGCGCCGACGTGCTGTGCTCGCCTGTCAAGGGCAAGGTCATCAAGATGGCCGACGTGCCCGATCCCGTCTTTGGTGGCGAGGTTCTGGGCAAGGGCTGCGCTGTGTGGCCCGAGGACGACCTGGTCTACGCTCCCTGCGACGGCAAGGTGACCGTCACCATGGGTCACGCCGTGGGCCTGCAGTCCGATAGCGGCATCGAGGTTCTGGTGCACGTTGGCGTCGATACCGTCAACATGAACGGTGATGGCTTCGAGGGCTTCGTCAAGGCCGACGACGTTGTCAAAGCTGGTCAGCCCATACTCAAGATCGACCGCGCCAAGATCGCTGCCGCCGGTTACAAGGACTGCGTCGTCGTGGCCGTGTCCAACACCGCCGAGTTCGCTGACGTCGAGCTCGCCGTCGAGGCCGAGTCTGCCGTCGCCGCCGGTGACGCCATCGTTAAGGTCGTCCGCAAGTAGTCTGCGGCATCCAGAAGATGCGCAAGGGTGGTCGGGTTGTCCGGCCACCCTTTTTTAATAGGCTAAACAGGTGCATTTTATTGCAAGGGGCTTGCTTTACGGGCCATTCGTTCGTCAAATTGAGCCGCCTGCGCTTTTGCGACGCAGGGGGTTGGGCCGGGCCGCTAATATGGACTTGCTGTTACGACGTGCGCTGCGCAGGGAACGCGGCGCCGCTTGTTTGGAGGAATGTCATGAAAAAGAAGCTGCTGCTTGCGCCTCTGATGGCCGCCCTGGTCGCGTGCGTGGTTTTGCTTTCCGGCTGCGGAGGGCCTTCGGTGGAGGAGCTCATCACCAACGACCTTACGAGTCAGTTTGACGAGATCAAGAACGGCGGCGATGACTTCCTCTCCGGCCTGGAAGAGGCTTCGGGCGACGAGTTTGAGCAACTGGGCATCGATCCAAAGGAGTACGCTAAGAGCTATCTCGAGGGTTTTGATTACAAGATCGGCGACGTGACGGTCGACGAGGACAAGGGCACCGCGACTGCCGAGGTCACCATCACCTGCAAGTCCATGAATAAGATTGTCGAAGATTTCGCTACCCAGTATCAGGAGAAGGTCGCCGCACTCGATACGGCGCCTTCCGAGGACGACCTGTACAAGATGGCCGGCCAGGTGATGGTCGACGTGACCAAGGCCGCTAAGACCAAGGACACCAAGGTCACCTTTAAGTATTCCGCCAACGAGGATAACGAGTGGTCTGCCGACGATTCCGCGACCACCGAGATGATGAATGCGATGATGAGCTAGGGGGTTACGCGGTAGTTCGTTGCGGCGTTTTACCAAACGCCGCAACTGCTCGACGCTGCTCGCTACTCGTCCAGTACCAGCGCCGCGAGCTCTGCCTGGGTGTCCACTACGTAGTCGGCGCCGGCGGCTTCCAGCTCCGCGCGGCCGCGGAAGCCCCAGCTGACGCCCGCGCTCTTAAGGCCGGCGTTGTGACCGGTCAGGATATCGACATTGGAATCGCCCACATAGAGCGTGGTTGCCGGGTCGGCGCCCAGCTCTTCCATCACATGCAGCGTGACGGGCGCTTCGGGCTTGGGCGGAAACGCATCGACACGGCCCTGCACCAGCGCAAAGCGCTCGGGACCAAAATACTTCTCGATAAGCGGAGCCGCCGAGACATGGTCCTTGTTAGTGAGCACGGCAAGCTGCACACCCGCGGCGCGCAGGCGGTCGAGCATCTCGATTGTGCCGGCATAGGGAGCGGTGTGGTCCTCCTTGTGCTCGCCGTAGTAAGCCCTAAACTCGGCAAGCGTCTGCTCAAACATACGGCCGTCGCCCGCATACTCGGCAGGCATAAAGCGTTCAACCAGCTTGAGCATGCCGTTTCCCACCTTGTAGCGGTACTCGTCGACGGCAAACGTGGGCCAGCCGTGCGTCTCGCAGGTATGGTTGCCGGCGGCCGCCAAGTCCTCGAGCGTGTTGAGGAGGGTGCCGTCCAGGTCAAAGATCACATGGGAAAAAGCTGCTGCCATGAAAGCTCCCGTCATTGGGTTTCAAAACGCACCTCATAATACTGGGCTTCCGCGTTGGGCGTGCTTGGAATCTGAACATCTCCAGGGATATCAAGCCGCATCGCGCCAGCCGTGCAATTCCGCCCTAGCAAATTCTCGGCAGCTGCTCTCCCACGAGCATGTCGAGGATGCGGGTCGAGCCCCAGCCGGTGCGCACACGCACGGCGGGACGGGAGCCCTCGGCAAGTGGCAACACGCGACCGATGATGGCGGCGTTCTCGCCGTAGCGGGCGGCGCGCATGGCGCTCAGCGCCGCATCGGCTTGCTCGGCCGGCACCACGGCGACCATCTTGCCCTCGTTTGCCACCTGCAGCACATCGTAGCCGAGCATTTCGCAGGCGGCCTGCACGTCGGGACGCACGGGCACGGCATCTTCGTCGACCTCCATGGCAACACCGCTGGCCTGGGCAAACTCGTTGAGTGTGGACGCCAGGCCACCGCGCGTGGGGTCGCGAAAGCAACGCGTGCCGGGTGCTGCGGAAAGCACATCGGCAATCAGGTGGTTGAGCGGCGCGGCGTCGCTTTCGATGGTGCTCGAAAACGCCAGACCCTCGCGCTGACTCATGATGGCGATGCCGTGGTCGCCCAGTGTGCCCGACACCAGGATGACGTCGCCGGGCCGGCAGTTTGCGCCACTGAGCGCCACGCCCGCGGGTACCTCGCCCACACCGGCGGTATTGATATAGACGCCGTCTGCCCCGCCGCGCTCGACCACCTTAGTGTCGCCCGTGATTATGGACACGCCCGCTTCGTGCGCCGTTTCGGCCATCGTCTGCACAATCTGGTGGAGCTTATCCATGGGATAGCCCTCTTCGAGGATGAAGCCGCACGATAGGTAGCGCACGTTGGCACCCGAGGTCGCGACGTCGTTGACGGTTCCGCACACGGCGAGGCGGCCGATGTTGCCACCGGGGAAGAACTGCGGCGAGACTACAAAGCTGTCGGTCGACATGGCGATGCGCCCGCTCGCGGGCAGCGTGGCGACGCCGGCGTCGTTGCCTTCGAGCAGCTCGGGCGACCCAAAGGCATCCAAAAAGACCTCATCGATGACGCGTTTCATCATCTGGCCGCCGGAGCCGTGGCCCAGCAGGACGGTGCTGTCGGTAACGCTATGGGACATATCGAAAACTCCAATCGTGGGTGGTGCCGGTGTGCGGGTGTGTCCGGGCTAGTTGCGGTAGCGGTAGTACGCCGCGCAGCTGCCCTCGGAGCTCACCATGCACGGGCCGACGGGGTGCTCGGGCGTGCAGGTGCGGCCAAAGAGCGGGCAGTCGCTCGGCGTAATGGCCCCGCGCAGCACGTCGCCGCAGCGGCACCCGCGCGGCTCGACTGTCGCCTCAACGGGCACATCAAAGCGGGTACGGGCATCAAAGCGCGAGAATTCGGGACGAATGGCGAGTCCCGAAGCCGCAATCGGCCCCAGCCCGCGCCACGTGGTGTCGCATGGTTCAAACACCTGCTCGACCAGCTGGCGCGCCACGGGATTGCCGTCTGCGTTGACGCCACGGCGGTAGGCGTTGTCAATCGCCGGCCTGTCCTCGACAACCATCTGGACCAGCATGCAGATGCCCTGCAGGATATCGACCGGTTCAAATCCCGTGACCACGCCCGGGGTATTGAATTCGTCGACCAAAAAGCTAAAGGGCGCCAAGCCCGTGATGGTGGCGACGTGGCCCGGCAGGATAAAGCCGTCGATGGTGGTCTCGGGGTCGTTGGCGATGGCGCGCAACGCCGGCGGCGTGGTCTTGTGGGCGCAATAGACCGAGAAGTTCAAAAGCCCGCGCGCCTCGGCCTCCAAGATGGCGGCGGCGATGGTGGGCGTCGTAGTCTCAAAGCCCACGCCCATAAAAATGACCGGGCGATCAGGGTTTTGCTCGGCAATGTCGAGCGCGTCGAGCGGGGAATAGACGATGCGGATATCGCGCCCAGCCGCCTTTTGCGCAGCGAGCGAGGTGGATGATCCGGGCACGCGCATCATGTCGCCAAAGGTGGTGATGATGGCGCCGTCTATGTTGGCGAGCGCGATTGCGTGGTCGATGTCGCGGTTGGCGGTGACGCAGACGGGGCAGCCCGGGCCGCTCAGCAGCTTGAGCCCGGCCGGCATAATGGAGCGAAAGCCATAGCGCCCGATGCTCACGGTATGCGTGCCGCAGACTTCCATAAGGTTGATGGTGCGGTCGCCGACAAGCTCATGAATGCGCTCGATGAGCTCGCGAGCCAGCTTGGGATCGCGGAATGCCGAGAAATCGATACCGGAGCGCGCCGGCTGCTCGGGCGCCACTAGTAAGCCTCCGCCGGGTCGGTGGTCAGCTGGTCTTCTTCGACCAGCTCGGACATGGCATTAACAAGCTCGAGCGTTTCCTGTGCTTCCTGCTCGTCGACAATCTGGATGCCAAAGCCGGCGTGTACGAGAATATAGTCGCCAACCTGCGCCGTCGGCACGAGTCGCAGCGACACGGGGCGCTCGATGCCCATCATGTCGACGGTGGCCTTGAGGTCGTCGTCGCGTTTGACTACTTTGCCGGGAACGGCAAGGCACATATTGTTCCCCTTTTATACGCTTTGCGCTGGATGGGCGCTTAATAATCCATCAGTTGATGGTAGCGCTCGCGGGCGCTGCGGGCAAACGCGCTACACCTGTGAGACGGCGGCTTGCGGGCTGGCCGAACAGCCTACTGCGATGCAATCTGCGCAAGACGAGCGCTTGCGACTGCCGCCTGACCGTAGGCGATGCAGCCGTCGTTAACGGGCACGGTTTGGGGAATCAAGACAGTGAGACCCATGCTTTTGAGCTCGCGGGTGAGGAGCTGGAGCAAAAGTCGGTTCATGAACACGCCGCCCGAGAGCGCGACGGTATCGATGCCTTCGCGCGCGCAGATTTCGCGTGCGATTCGTGCCGAAGAGCGCGCGATGGCGACATGGAAGTCGAGTGCGAGCCTGTCGGCGGACGCTCCGGCTTCAATTCCTCCCAAAAGTGCCTCAAAGAGTGCTTTCTGGTCCAGAACATAGGGGCCGTCCAGCCACGATGGGCCAGATGCGAAATAGCCGGCGTTGTCGTCGGGAAAATGGGCGATTTCGTTGTCGAGCGCGCGCCAGGCGGCGGCCTCAAGCTCGATGGCGGGTTCGCCCTCGTAGGTTGCCTTGTCGCAGATGCCCAGAATTGCTGCCGCGGCATCAAAGAGACGCCCCATGCTGCTGGTACGCGGGCTGTTGATGCCGCGCTCGATCATGGTGGCTGTCACGTTGCGCGTTTGCTCGTTGAGGCTGTCTAAAAGCCGAGCGGCACCTGGGTGCTCGAGCAGGCCGAGCTCACTGAGCAGGGCAAAGGCGTTGCGGCGGGCGTCGCGCACGGAGGCCGCCCCACCGGGGAGCGCCCAGGTGCGCAAATGCGCGGCGCGCTCAAAGCCGCCAAGGCTGGCAACAAGAAACTCGCCGCCCCAAATGGTCCCATCGGTGCCGGCGCCGGTGCCGTCAAAGGCGATGCCAAGGACGCGCGCGTCGGTTGTAAGCTGGCCCGCGGCGATGGCCTCGGCCATTACGCTCGCGACATGCGCATGATGGTGCTGCACCTCGACGAGCGGCAGATTGCATTTTCGCGCCTGCTCGCGCGCCCACTGGCCCGATAGATAGCTGGGGTGTAAATCGCAGGCCAAGGCGGCGGGCGCCAAGTCAAAGAGATCTTCCAAGCGCGTGTGCGCGGCGTTCCAGGCATCGAAGGTCTCGCCGTTTTCAACATCGCCGATATGCTGCGACACAAAACAGGTTGCCTCGCCGTTCGTCCCTTCACGCGTGAGCGCAATCGTGGCCTTTTGTTGTGGCCCGCAGGCGAGCACGCAGGACGGAGCGCCGTCGAGCGCCGGCAACGGCAGCGGCTGGGGTGCATATCCGCGAGCGCGGCGCACGGGCATAACGATGCCGTCGACCACGCGTACCACGGAGTCGTCGTAGCGCGAGAGGATCGCGCGGTCGTTACCGAGCAACGCGTCGGCGATGCCGGCGGCAACGAGGTGTTCCCAGGCAAGGTCGTCGTCGGTCTCGATGGGTTCTTCGCTCAGGTTTCCGCTGGTCATGACGAGCGCGTACATACCGCGGGCTTCTGCCGCGGCAAGCAACAGATGCTGAAGCGGGGTGTAGGGGAGCATAACGCCAAGCTCGGGCAGGTCGTGCGCGACGGACGGCGCGAGCGCGAGGGCGTCGGGGGAGCCGTCGCTCCCGCAAACAGCACGCCGGCGCAGCAGCACAATGGGGCGGATACTGCCGGCGAGAAGCTCGCGCTCAGCGTCATCGATATGGCACAGGCGCCCGGCATCGGCAAGACTGCGCACCATGACGGCAAGCGGCTTATTGCTGCGACGCTTGCGACGGCGCAGCTCGGCCACCGCCTGCTCGTTGGCAGCGTCACAGGATAGATGGAATCCGCCCAGGCCCTTGATGGCGACGATGCTACCGCTGGCCAGCAGCTCAACGCAGCGCTCGATAATGGCGTCGCTGGCTTCGCGTGTGGTGCCGACGGCCAGCGACGCGGCGGCTTCGCCCGGCTCATCGCCCACGCCCGCTTCGCGCCACGTAATATGCGGCCCGCAATCAAAGCAGGCATCGGGCTGTGCGTGAAAGCGACGGTCGAGTGGATCGGCATACTCTGCGGCGCAGGCGGGGCACATGGGGAAACGGTCCATCGATGTGGCCGCTCGGTCATAAGGCAGCGATCGGATGATGGTAAAGCGTGGGCCGCAGTTAGTGCAGTTGATAAAGGGGTAGTGATAGCGTCGGTCGGCGGGATCGAACAACTCGCGCAGGCAATCGTCACAGGTAGCGATATCGGGCGAGACGAGCGTCGTGTGCGCGGTCTGATCCTGCGACGCTACGATGCGAAAGCCCTGCTCATTGGCGGTATCCCAACCGTTGGCTGCCAGGTCCACAACCTCGACATACTCTACGCGGGCTGCCGCAGGCGCATGCTCAGAAAGCGCGGCAACAAAAGCATCGAGCGCATCGGCCGGAGCGTGCGCCTCGATATGCACACCGTCGCCCGCATTGAGCACCCATCCGCAAATGCCATGCGCCATGGCCTCGCGATACACAAACGGTCGCATGCCGACGCCCTGCACAATGCCCGTTACATGGATATGCGCATGCCGCATGCGACCCTCCTTCGTTGAAATGTGTGCTGTTACAGCCCCAGGCTCTGCTTGGTGGCGGCGCACGTGAGCTCGCCGTGCTTAACGCCGCGCAGGCCCAGCAGGCGGTCGGCTAGTTCGTAGACGCGCTCGCCGCGACCCTTGAGCGCCAGAATCTCCAAGCAGTTGTGGTGATCCAGATGCACGTGCATGGTCGATACAATCTCGTCGGTGTAGTCGTGCTGCACTTCGTCCAGACGGCGCGTCAGGTCGCCGGTATGGTGGTCGTAGATCATGGTGAGCGACCCGATAACATGCTCATCGGGCGTGCGCATCTGCTCCTTGGCGATTGAGGCGCGAATCAGGTCGCGCACGGCCTCGGAGCGGTTGGCCACGTCGCCGCGGCGTGCGATCAGCTCGTCAAAACGGCGCAGCAGGTCGTCCGGTGCGGTAACCGAAAAGCGGACCAGCTCGGAGCCGGAGCCACTACAGTGGCAGCCCGCATCACCGTCCGCCCCGTGCGGATGCTCGTGCTCGTACCCGCTGCCATGCTCGTGTTCGGCCACTTTACACCAGCTTCACGGATCCGACGGAGTTGTGGTCGGCCTCGATGGCCTCTTCGTAGCCCTCGAGTGCGTCATGGGCCTCGTGCAGCGCGGCCATGGCTGCCTCGAGCTTGGCGCCGATGCGCTCCATGTCAAAATTCTCGGTCGCATGCAGCAGCTGATGGCTCCACTCATGAGCGAGCTCGATGGTGTCGTCGACCTGTTTGACGCTCATGGCAAGCTGGCTCATGTTCATTCCAACATCATGCATGGAAAATCTCCTTTTGTATGGGGCAGTTCAGTGGTTCAGATTTTACTACGCCCGCTCTGCGCGCAGCTGCATAAGAAAACGGGTACGAGTCTGTGCGACCCGCACCCGTTCACTGGGGGCTGTTTGTGATTACCATACTATCCGTGGTTGCACTCGGTGCATCCAGAAGTCCGGCGAGCGGTGCAAAAGCGCTCATAGACGGCGGGTAAGTAACAAGCGTATTACAGGTGCTTCTCCAGCAGCGCCTGCAGCCTCGCCTTGGGTAGAGCGCCAACCGAGCGGTCAATCTCCTCGCCGTTCTTAAACACAATCAGCGTGGGGATGCTCATGACGCCATACTTCATGGCCAGGTCCTGGTTGTCGTCGACGTTGCATTTGGCAACGGCAAGCTTGCCCGCCAGCTCATCGGCAACCTCGTCAACGATGGGCGAGAGGGATCGACAGGGCCCGCACCACGGTGCCCAAAAATCGACCAGCACGGGTAGACTGTCGTTAACGATGGAATCGAAATTCTCGGGGGTAATCTGCTTAATGTCAGCCATGGTGACCTCCATAATGTGACGCGGCTCAGCCGCGTAAAACTCAGTGCGACCGTGCTTATACCCAGCCGCCCGCAAAGCAACCACTCGTGGGCGGCTCTTTTATATAATGGTGGACACGCAAACGATTGGAGAGCGCATGTCCACGTCACAAAGCCAGAAAAAAGAAGCCATCGCCCAGGCGACCGAGCAGGAGCTCACATCGCTCGCGGTCCGTGGCGTGCGTATCGTGGGCAACGCGTGCTCGCCGATCGTGCTGGTCAAAGGCGATTTGGACGAGGCCGAGCGTTCGGGTGGCGAGCTTGCCGCCGGCCCGGATGGCACGGCGTTGCGAAAGGCGCTTGGGGCCATCGGCTACGCGCCCGAGGATTTTTGCGTGCTGGCAAGCGTCGCCGGCGTGGGTGACGGAGCGGTCGCGGTGGGCGAGACTCTGCCGTGCGAGCTGTTCCGCGAGGCGCTTGAGGCTTTGGACCCCGAGGCAGTGCTGCTGCTCGACAACAACGCGGCTGACGCCATGCGCGAGACCTACGCCGATATGCTCGTGGCGATCGATGACTTCGACACCGCCATGCTCAAGCCCGGCTTGGTCGCCCATGTGCAGGGTCGCCGCGTGCTCGCGCTCGACGGTTTTGAGGCGGCGCTCACTGACAAAGCCGCCAAGCAGCGCATGTGGGCATACATCAAGCAGCTGACCCCGGCGGCCGCTCCGCTGTAGCGGACCGGAGCCGGTAAGGCGGCCCTGACGGGTCGAGCGCGGCGCCGGCTTATCGCGTCCCTACATCACAGCGCGCAGCTCAAACCGATCGCCGTTAATGCGGAACTGACAGTTGCCGTTCATGCGCTCCACGGCAAGTTTGATGCTCTTGGTGCCAAAGCCGTGGCCCGCATGCCGGGTCACGGGCATGCCGTCGACCATGCGCGGCGCGCGGTCAAACGTGTTGGAAACTAACAGCAGCAGCTGGCCGTCCTCTAATCGCAGGTCAAAGTCGACGAAGCGCTTTCCTTGGGGTGCGGTGCTTGCGGCGGTGATAGCGTTTTCCAAGGCATTTGAGAGCACGCTAAACAGGTCGGCGTCACCTACGTGGACGGTTTCGGGTACGGCGGCGCGCAGGTTAGCGATAATGCCGTTTCTATTGATATCCGAGTTAAATGACGAAAGCGCGATGTTTACGGTCTCGTTGGCGCAGAAGCGGCGTACGGCGGTGCGGTCGCCGGCTTCGCAGAGTTCGTCGATGCGTTTGAGCGCCTCGTCGGTGTGGCCCTCCTCAATTAAAGCGGCCAGGCCGCGTAGGAAGTGGCGCATATCGTGGCGAAGAATCGACAGCTCGCGCCCAGATTGACGCCAGGCCTCGAGCTCTTTAATGGCGGCGCTGTCGCGGGTTTCGAGCATCCAGCGCTCTCGCTCGGCGGTTTCCTTTTCTTCGTATTCGCGCAGGTAAACGGCAAGAAACATAAGATAGAAGGCACAGAGCGCAAATGCCAAAAACTCAACCGTCACCACCGAGCCCGAGTGGAACAGCGTGGTGTAGACGTTGGTGGCATAGTCAAAGACGTAATAGACGAGCGGCAGGATTAAAAGGATGCCCAGCTCGGTGGTGCTTTTAATCGCCAAGCGCGGACCGATGTCGCCGGCCCAATGCAACAGGACGGCAAAGACGGCCAGTGTGGTCGCGATACGCGCCAGATAGTACGCGATCTGCGAATCGGTTGCGGCAAAGGCGGCGATGCCCATCCAATTGCTGAACTGGCAGCTCAGATAAGCACTCGTAATGCCGAGCGCGGCAAGCAGCGGGCTCAGGCGGTAGCGCGCACACAGGTAGACGATAAGCGGCAGGTGCACGGCAAGTGGATAAACCTGTCGGGCAAATAGCTCGCCGCCAACAACATTGGCGATTGAGAAGGCGGTGCCGGTCAGAATGGTAACGACCACCAGCTCGAGCGCATGGCGTCGATTGAGCCCGACGCCGCACAGCGCCGCCGAGGCAAAGACGCCAAAGAGCAGCGTCGTGGCGTGGTGGATTGCCCAAAGGATCATTTCGACCGTGGAGACCATCAGCGCCTCCCGCCCTCAAAGCGCACCGCAAAGTAGGCGTCTTGGAATCCCTGCTTGCAGCTGCGCGAAAGCGGGATGCACGCGCCGGAGCGCATGACGATGTCCGTGCGGTCAAAGTGATCGATATTGCGCAGGTTGACCTGGTAGCTGCGGTGGCATTTAAAGAAGGTGGCATTTTGCGCCAAACGGTCTTCGACGCTGCGGAATGACTCGAGTGCCTCGATATCGCGTCCGTCGCGCAGGTGGAAGACCACGTGCTTGTTGCGCGCCTCGGCATATTCGATGTCGGACAGGCGCAGGGCGTGGTAGCCAAAGGACGTTTTGATGACGAGTTCGTCGGTCGCTGCCGGGCGCATGCTCGAAAGCTCGTCGAGCAGTTGCGCCAGGCGTTCGTAGGCCACGGGCTTGAGCAGATAGTCGAAGGCGCGGACCTCGTAGGACTCCAGTGCAAACTCGGGCGATGAGGTGAGAAACACCAGGCGCACGGCGGTATCGGCCTGGCGTAATTCGCGCGCGGTGTCCATGCCGTTGACGAGCGGCATGATCATGTCGAGCAGGATGATGTCGGCGCGCGACGCGGCATGGCGCGCCAGCAGGTCCTCGCCGCGCGTGACGAGCGCAACATCGACCGCCGTGCCCGTCTCGGTCGACCAACGGTCGATCATCCGGTGCAGTCTATCTAGAAAAGCGACGTCGTCGTCGCAGGCAATAATCTTGAGCATTCGGCCCCCTTAGTAGTTCGATTTTGCCACATTGGGTGCGGACCGCTCGCGGAGGCGTGTCCCATTTGCGCCCCACGTCGCGCAACTCGCGCCGAGCGGTATTGCGGTGGCGAAAGATGCCTCCTGCGCTATCGAGAGCTCGGCTATCCTCAGCTTGCCAGTTCGAAAATGGACCTGCCACATGATTGAATCTTTATTTCAACTTTACACCTAGGTTTACAGCTGTCTTGTCAGCTGTAAACCTAGGTGTCATACTAAAGCCCCAAGATTCGCCAAAAGAGAGGGGCCTTGATGGCACAGAGCGCGAACATGGATGCGTCGGAGCTCGCACGCGATATCGCGGCCGGCCTAGCATCGGCAACGACGGCAACGGAGCGCGCGGCACTGGTGCCCGCAGAGCTCGTCGAGGCCATTCAGCAACTAAAAACCCAACGTGACGCGGTGATCCTAGCGCACTATTACGTGGCGCCCGAGGTGCAGGCCGTGGCTGATTACGTCGGCGATAGCTTCTACCTGGCCAAGCTCGCCAAGAGCCTGCCACAGAGGACCATCGTGCTGTGTGGCGTGGAGTTTATGGGCGAGAGCGCCAAGCTGCTCAATCCCACTAAGACCGTGCTGCTGCCCGAGCCGGGCGCGGACTGCCCCATGGCTCACATGGTCAAGCGCGAGACGGTCGACGCCGCCCGCGCCGAGTACGGTGACGACCTTGCCGTGGTGTGCTACGTCAACTCCACGGTCGAGATCAAGAGCTGGAGTGATGTGTGTGTCACCAGCTCCAACGCCGTCAAGATTGTGTCCGAGCTGCCGCAGCAGCATGTCCTGTTCATTCCCGACCAAAACCTCGGTCGCTTCGTAGCCGAGCAGGTGCCGCAAAAGCACGTCATCCTCAACAAGGGCTACTGCCCGCGCCACCACATCATCACCGTCGAGCAGATCGTCGACGCGACGGAGGCCCATCCCGACGCGCTCGTGCTGGCGCATCCCGAGTGCAAGGCCGACGTCCTGGCCGAGGCCGACTACATCGGCTCCACCGCCGGCATCATCAAGTATTCCGAGGAGTCCGACGCGAGCGAGTTCATTATCGTGACGGTCCGCGGCGTGCTCTACGAGCTCGAGCGCCGCTGCCAGGGCACCGGCAAGAAGTTCTACTTCCCCGCGGTGCAGCCCACCTGCGTCAACATGGATCTCATCACGCTCGAAAAGCTCGTGCGCTGCCTGGAGACGGGCGAGGGCGAGGTGCAGATCGGTGTGTCGGACGAGGCCGCCGACCAGGCCAAACTCACGCTCGACCGCATGCTCGAGTACGCGGCGCGCTAAAACGATGCGACATGAGGAACAGTCCCTTATGTCGCATTACAAGGGAGAGGATTCCTGTGGAAACCAAACAATACCCCGACATGGAGTGCGACGTCGTCATTGCCGGCTGCGGCGTGGCGGGCCTGTACGCGGCTCTCAACCTGCCGACGAGCACGCGCGTGATCATGCTCTCCAAGGGCGCGGTCGACGAGTGCGATTCGATGCTCGCGCAGGGCGGCATCTGCGTGCTGCCCGAGGGCTCAGACTACGATGCCTTCTTTGAGGACACCATGCACGCCGGCCATTACGAGAACCGCCGCGAGAGCGTCGACATCATGATCCGCTCGAGCCGCTCGGTCATCAACGACCTGCTAGCGATGGGCGTGGATTTTGAGCGCAAGGCCGATGGCGACCTCGACTTTACCCGCGAGGGCGCGCACAGCCGTCCGCGCATTGCCTTCCATGCCGACATTACGGGCAAGGAGATTACGACCAAGCTGCTCCAGGCCGTTCGCAAGCTGGATAACGTGCAGATTTTGGAGCACGTGGCCATGACCGACATCCTGACGGGCGAGCGTGACGGCGCCACGGTGTGTGCCGGTGTCGTCGCCGTTTCCGTGGACGAGGACAACTCGGTTCGTCCCGCCGACGAGCTGGCAAATGCTGCCGAGGGCGTGCATGCCGGCGAGCCGTTTAAGATCCATGCCCGCCACACGCTGTGGGCGACGGGCGGCATCGGTGGCGTATACGACCACTCGACTAACTATCCGCAGCTCACGGGCGATGCCTGCTACATCGCTCAGGAGCATGGCATTAAGATGGAGCACCTGGACTACGTGCAGATCCACCCCACGGGACTGTTCTCGCCGCAGCCGGGCCGCACCTTCCTGATCAGCGAGAGCTGCCGCGGCGAGGGCGCGATTTTGCTCAACGCCGCCGGCGAGCGCTTTACCGACGAGCTTCAGCCGCGTGATGTGGTCGCTGCCGCTATTCGCGAGCAGATGAAGCAGGACGGTACCGAGCACGAGTGGCTGAGTTTTGCCCCCGTCGAGCGCGATGTGGTGACCGGGCACTTTGCCAACATTCGCGCGCGCTGCCTGGAGGACGGCCGCGACATCTTGGACGAGCCCATCCCCGTTACGCCCACGCAGCACTACTTTATGGGCGGCGTATGGGTCGATAAGGACGGCCGCACCTCGATGCCCGAGCTCTACGCCGCGGGCGAGACGGCTTGCAACGGCGTTCACGGCAAGAACCGCCTTGCATCAAACAGCCTGCTCGAGGCGCTGGTCTGGGGTCGTCGCGCCGCGTGGTACATGCGTACCGGCGAGTCGCTGGTCGTGGAGCAGGCGGGCGATCCCGCGCTCGATGGCCGTCATCGCGTCCTGAGCGCCGACATCCTGGCAATCGATGATTTGGCCCGTGCCGCCGGCACGCAGGCCGTGGAGGAGTAGAACATGAATCCAATTACCATGAAGCTCGTCGTCGATGATCTGATTCTGCAGGCTCTGCGCGAGGACATTACCTTTGAGGACGTGAGCACGGCGAGCGTGTGCCCCACGGCGCGCCCCGCCACGGTGGAGCTTATCGCCAAGGCCGATGGCATCATCGCGGGCCTGGATGTGTTCGCTCGCACCTTTGAGCTGCTGGATTCGCAGAGCTCGGTGCTGTTTGATGTTGCCGACGGTGACGAGGTCCACGCCGGTGACCACGTGGGGCAGGTGCGCGGCGACGCGCGCGTGTTGCTTTCGGGCGAGCGCGTGGCGCTCAACTACCTGCAGCGCATGAGCGGCATCGCTACTTACACGCATCGGATGGCGGCTGCGCTCGAGGGCACCAAGACCGTGCTTGTCGATACGCGCAAGACCACACCGGGCATGCGTGTCTTCGAGAAGGCCGCAGTCGAGATCGGCGGTGGCAGCAACCACCGCTATAACCTGTCGACGGCTGTCATGCTCAAGGACAACCACATCGATGCCGCCGGTGGCGTGACGCGTGCGATCGAGATGGCGCGCGCCCATGCATCGTTTACCACGACGGTCGAGATCGAGTGTGAGAGCCTGGACATGGTGCGCGAGGCTGTGGAGGCCGGCGCCGATATCATCATGCTCGACAACATGACCCACGACGACATGGCTGCCGCGATTGAGCTTATCGCCGGTCGCGCCAAGACCGAGTGTTCGGGCAACGTGGACGCCGACAACATTCGCGCCCTGGCCGATCTGGGTGTCGACTATATTAGCTCGGGCGCCCTGACGCACTCTGCGCCGATCCTCGACCTCTCGCTTAAGCACCTGCGTCTGCTGGACGGTAAATAATGGACGCCCGCGAGCGTCGCCGTGCCATCATGGGCGTGCTCGAGCGAGCCAAGGGCCCCGTCTCCGGCAGCGCACTTGCTCGTGAGGTGGGTGTGAGCCGCCAGATTGTCGTGCAAGACATCGCCCTGCTGCGCGCCGATGGGCACGATATCGTGGCGACCAATCGCGGCTACGTGCTGCAGGAGGCCCCCAGCAGCCCCGCTGTGCCCACGCGCTTGGTCAAGGTTCGCCACGGCGTGGAGCAAGCAGGCGATGAGCTTACGAGTATCGTCGACGCCGGAGGCGCCGTGCTCAACGTGATCGTCAATCACCGCGTGTACGGTAAGATCACGGCCGACCTGGACATCCGCAATCGTCGCGATGTTGAGCGCTACCTGCACGATATCGAGAGCGGCAAGAGCTTTCCACTACTAACGGTGACGAGCGGCTATCACTTCCATCGCATCGCGGCGGAGGACGAGCAAACCCTCGACGAGATCGAGACCATGCTCAAGGAAAAAGGCTATCTGGCAGACCTGATGCCCTACGAGGACGATTTGTCCTAGCACATAAGCAAAAGGAGGCCTCCGCGGCGATGCGGAGGCCTCCTTTTTTGTGCACGGTGTACTTTTGAGTGTGCAAGTGGGGAGTTGTTACTCCTCGACGATCTCGGTGATCGCGCCAGCGGGGCAAGCGTCCTGGCAAGCGCCACAGGCGACGCAGGAGTCCTCGTCAGCGACGGTAGCGACGTCCTGGAGCTCCAGAACGCCAGCGGGGCAGGAGTCGACGCAAACGCCACAAGCGATGCACTCGTCGGCATCAATTACGGGATGAGCCATGGTAGTTTCCTCTCTGTTGACCGACGCTACAGGCGATGCGCGCCGGTTTGATTCGGGCAAAAACATACCACGGGAGCGACCGTTTGCAATACCCTCTGGCCGGCATCTTCATACCGTTCGCCGAGTATGCCAAGGTTTACTAAAAAACGCGCAGGTGGGGCCGTTGAACTGCGCAAATGTTAGCTAAAGGTGACTTGAAATATTGAGCAATTGAGCGCGCCTGCGGAAAGGGCATCCCGTTATTTGGCCGAAAACCGGGTTGCAGTTTCCGGTTGGGCTCGCTAGCGGAAACTGCGACCCGGTATCAGCTCTCAAAACGGGATACGGTTTCCGGTTGAGCCTTCAGACGGAAACCGCGGCCCGGAATCCACGCTCAAACCGGGACGAGCTTTCCGCAAGGCAGCCCCAGGTACCCTCGGACCCAAACCTCAGCCATCTCTACATAGATCTCAATAGATGTGCCGAGAACTCCAACAACGCATCTACCTGCTCATTTAAGAACCTAAACTCTCGACAATAAGAAATCTTATATGAATTGACTTAGATTTTGTATATTCCGACCCATAAGGGGATACACTACATCCTGAAAGACAAGCCGAAGCGCCGCGCGACAGACCGTCGAGGCGGCGCGAACGCACAAGAGAGAGGGAATTTCTAATGAGTAAGATTCTTGGTATCGATCTTGGTACTACCAACTCCGCTATGGCCGTCCTCGAGGGCGGTTCTCCGACCATTATCGTGAACGCCGAGGGCGACCGCACCACCCCGTCCGTCGTGGGCTTCCGTGCCGATGGCGACCGCGTCGTGGGTAAGGCCGCTAAGAACCAGGCTGTCACCAACCCCAAGAACACCGTGTTTTCCATTAAGCGCTTCATGGGCCGCAAGTACTCCGAGTGTACCTCCGAGATCAAGACCGTGCCGTATGAGGTCAAGGAGGGCCAGGGTGGCCGTGCCGTCGTCGACATCGAGGGCAAGGACTACACCGCCGAGCAGGTGAGCGCCATGACGCTCGCAAAGATGAAGGCCGACGCCGAGAAGTATCTGGGCGAGACCGTCACCGACGCCGTCATCACCGTCCCGGCCTACTTCAACGACGCCCAGCGTCAGGCCACCAAGGACGCCGGTAAGATCGCCGGCCTCAACGTCAAGCGCATCGTCAACGAGCCGACCGCTGCTGCTTTGGCCTATGGCCTGGACAAGCAGGGCACCGACCAGCGCATCCTTGTCTTCGACCTGGGCGGCGGCACCTTCGACGTCTCCATCCTCGACCTCGCCGACGGCGTGTTTGAGGTTCTGTCCACCTCGGGCGACAACCACCTGGGCGGCGACGACTGGGATCAGCGCGTCATCGACTGGATGGCCGATAAGTTCCAGCAGGAGAACGGTGTCGACCTGCGTCAGGACCCCATGGCCCTGCAGCGTCTGAAGGAGGCCGCCGAGAACGCCAAGAAGGAGCTCTCCGCCGCCCAGCAGACCACCATCAACCTGCCGTTCATTACTATGAACCAGTCTGGCCCGCTGCACCTCAACTACACGCTGACCCGCGCCGAGTTCGAGAAGATCACCCGCGACCTGCTCGAGCGCTGCAAGCAGCCTGTCACCAATGCCCTGCGCGACGCCAAGCTTAAGCTCTCCGATCTGACCGAGGTCATCCTCGTCGGCGGCTCCACCCGTATGCCCGCCGTTCAGGAGCTCGTCAAGACCATGACCGGCAAGCAGCCCAACATGTCCGTGAACCCCGACGAGGTCGTTGCCGACGGCGCTGCCGTCCAGGGCGGCGTGCTCACCGGCGACGTCGAGGGCATCCTGCTGCTCGACGTTACCCCGCTGTCGCTGGGCGTCGAGACCATGGGCGGCATCATGACCAAGATGATCGACCGCAACACCACGATCCCGACCTCCAAGACCGAGGTTTACTCCACCGCTGCCGACAACCAGACCAGCGTCGAGATCAACGTGCTCCAGGGCGAGCGCGAGCTTGCCCGCGACAACAAGTCGCTCGGTAAGTTCCAGCTGACCGGTATCCCGGCTGCCCGCCGCGGCGTGCCGCAGATCGAGGTCACCTTCGACATCGACGCCAACGGCATCGTCAAGGTCTCCGCTAAGGACAAGGGCACCGGCAAGGAGCAGCAGATCACCATCTCCGGCTCCACCGCGCTTTCCGACGACGAAGTCGATCGCATGGTCAAGGACGCCGAGGCTCATGCCGAGGAGGACAAGAAGCAGAAGGAAGAGGTCGAGGTCCGCAACCAGACCGACAGCCTGTGCTACTCCACCGAGCAGACCCTCAACGAGCTGGGCGACAAGGTTTCCGCCGACGTGAAGTCCAAGGCCGAGGCCGCTATTGCCGACGCCAAGAAGGCGCTCGAGGGCTCTGACGTCGAGGCCATCAAGGCCGCTGGCGAGTCCCTGCAGTCCGTGGCCTACGAGCTGGCTCAGGTTGTCTACGCCGACGCTCAGCAGCAGACCGACGGTGCCGCCGGCGCCCAGCCTGCCGACGATGACGTCGTCGACGCCGACTACGAGGTTGTGGACGACGAGGACAAGTAATCATGTCCGCCCGTAAAGCTCGCACGGAGGCGGCTGCCGCTGGCGCCGCCCCCGTTGACTCTGAGGAGAAGGACGTGAAGATTCCCGTAGAGGCCGTCGACGATACCGAGGCCAACGAGGCCGCGACCGCCGAGGCTGTCGAGAACCAGGTAGAGGATTCCAACAAGGAGGCGACGATGACCGAGGACGAGATGGTGGAAGCTGCTATCCGCGCCGGTGAGGAAGCCGCCGACAACGACTTTAGGCTCAAGTTCGAGCAGGCTCAGAAAGAGCTTGCCGACGTGCGCAACGAGCTCGATGCTGCGGCAGAGGCCCAGAAGGCCGCCGAGGACAAGGCAAAGGACGCCACCGAGCGCACCGCCCGTCTGCAGGCCGACTGGGAGAACTTCCGTCGCCGCACCGCCAATGAGCGTATCGCCGAGCGCGACCGCGCGACCGAGAAGCTCGTCACCGCGCTGCTGCCGGTGGTCGACGATATCGAGCGTGCGATCGACCATGCCCGCAGCCAGGAGCTTGCCGACGACTTTAAGCAGTTCGTCGACGGCGTCGACGCGGTGCATGCCAAGCTGCTCGATGTGTTTGCGCACGAGGGCGTTGAGCCCATCGACCCCAAGGGCGAGGCGTTCGATCCGCTCGAGCACCAGGCCGTGGGCCGCGTCGAGGACGCATCGCAGTACGACGAGACCGTCAACGACGTGTATCAGAAGGGCTACCGCATGGCGGACCGCATTCTGCGTTCCGCGATGGTGACGGTGACCTACGGTGGCGAGAAGCGCCCCGCACCGGAGCCCGAAGCGGCGCCCGAGGATGCTGCGGCCGATACGGCCGAGAGCACCGAGGAGTAATTGAGAAGGGCCCCGGGGCAACACCCGGGGCCCTTTCTGGCCTAGTGCCATATGAAAGCATGAGCCGCCGCCCGCAGGGCAGCGGATGAAACAGGAGAGGAGCTACGATGGCTGCAGGCAAAACCTTCTATGACATCCTGGGCGTATCCAAGAGCGCCTCCGACAAAGAGATCAAGAGCGCGTTTCGCAAGCTCGCGCAAAAATATCACCCCGATGCCGGCGGCGACGAGGCCAAGTTCAAGGAGATCAGCGAGGCCTACGAGACGCTTTCGGACGAGAAGAAGCGCAAAGAGTACGACCAGATGCTCATGTTTGGCGGCATGCCGGGCGCAGGTGGCGCGTATGGCGGCGGCTACGGTGCCGGCGCGGGTGCCAGCGGTTGGGGCGACATCTTCGACAGCATCTTTAGCGGCAACGGCGCCTGGGGCAGCGATTGGGGCTCGGGCTTTGCCGGTGCTGCGGGCGCTGCCGGTGCCGGCGCGGGTCGCAGCCGCGCTCGCAAGGGCGGCGACCTGTCGCTGACCGTCGATGTGACCGCCGAGGACGCGTTTCGCGGCGTGACGCACAAGGTCACCTATCGCATTCCCTCGACAGGCGAGCAGCAGACCATTACGGTCTCGGTGCCCGCGGGCGCGGTCGACGGCGGCAAGCTACGCTACAAGCGTCGCGGCGAGTATGGCGTTGCCGGCGGCGAGCGCGGCGACCTGGTCGTGACCACGCATGTGGAGGAGCACCCGCTGTTTAAGCGCAAAGGCGCCGATGTGACCATGGAGGTACCGGTCTCGGTCTACGAGGCGGCGCTCGGCTGCACGGTGGACGTGCCCACGCCCGGCGGCGCGACGGTCCGTTTGAAAGTGCCCGCGGGTACCCAGACGGGCAAGAAGTTCCGCTTTAAGGAGATGGGCGCGCCCGACGTTAAACACCGTGGCCGTACGGGCGCGCTGCTCGTCGAGATCAAGGTGCAGGTTCCCACGAACCTGTCTGATGACGAGTGCGATGCCATGACCAAGCTGCGCGAGGCCGACACGCGCGATTATCGCGAGAAGGTCAACCGTTACAAGGCGACGTACTAGGGCGGTCGTGGCGCACACCCGCGCCCGCGGGCTTATGATGGACGATAACGAGACGGAAAGGGGTCAGGTAGCATGGCCGAGGACAATAGGAACAAACCGCTGTACATGATCAGCGTGGCGGCCGAGCTGACCGGCATGCATCCGCAGACTCTGCGCGTCTACGAGTCCAAGGGCCTGGTGAACCCCCAGCGCTCGGGCGGCAACACGCGTCTGTATTCGCGTGCCGATATCGAGCGCCTGGAGCTCATCAACCAGCTGACCGACGAGGGCATCAACCTCGCCGGTGTGGTGCGTATCCTCGATATGAAGGAGCGTGCCGAGGAGCGCGAGCGCGAGAACGAAAAGCTCCGTGCTCGCGTGCGCCAGCTCGAGGACGAGCTGCACGAGTACAAGATGCAGAAGAAGATTACCGCTCTGGCCCCGCGCGACGGCTCAGTTAACCCCGAACAGGTCATGCGCAAGCTGCTGGGCGCCGGCGGGGATTTGTAGTTACGCGGGTTTACCAACCCGCGTAACGGGCCGACGCTGCGCGCCGCCCAGAGCGACAATTTGTCATTCAAAAGGCAAGGCATGACCAGAAGGTCTATGCCTTGCCTTTTTCATGCCAACTTGTTCGCTCCCAAATCCGCCGGTCCTGCACCGGGCTCGTCCTATGCTTTACCGAGATAAAGTGAACGTGTAGATTCGTAACCCGCTCGCAACCGTTCTATGGCACGATATTGAACGAATGTATGCTATGCGCCCAAATCTTTTGGGCAGAGTGGGAGACAGTATGGTCAAGCTGTACGAGGACGGCATCTACCTGCGTAACGGCAGCGAGGTTGTGCCTGAGGCCGAGGCCGCTGAGCGCGGCATTACGCAGACACCCGAGGATGCCAAGCGCGGCACCATCGCGTATTCGATCCTCCAGGCACACAATACGTCCGGAGATCCCGAGGCGCTCAAGATTCGCTTCGATGCCATGGCGAGCCACGACATCACCTTTGTCGGCATCATCCAGACGGCGCGCGCCTCGGGCATGGAGCAGTTCCCGCTGCCTTACGTGCTCACCAACTGCCATAACTCGCTGTGTGCCGTGGGCGGCACCATCAACGAGGACGACCACGTCTTTGGCCTCTCGGCTGCCAAAAAGTACGGCGGCATCTTCGTCCCGCCGCATATCGCTGTCATCCACTCCTTTATGCGTGAGAACTTTGCCGGTTGCGGCAAGATGATTCTGGGCTCCGACTCGCACACCCGCTACGGCGCCCTGGGTACCATGGCCGTGGGCGAGGGCGGCGGCGAGCTGGCCAAGCAGCTGCTGCGCGACACCTACGACGTTGCCTATCCCGGCGTCGTCGCCATCTACCTCACGGGCGCCCCGCGCCCCGGCGTCGGCCCGCACGATGTGGCGCTCGCCATCATCCGCGCCGTCTTTGCCAAGGGCTACGTCAAGAACAAGGTAATGGAGTTCGTGGGCCCCGGCATCGCGAGCATGACGACCGACTACCGCAACGGCGTCGACGTCATGACCACCGAGACCACCTGCCTGTCGAGCATCTGGGCCACCGATGAGGACACGCGCGCGTTTTTGGCCATGCACGGTCGCGGCGACGACTACCGCGAGCTCAAGCCCGCCGATGTTGCCTACTATGACGGCTGCGTCGAGGTCGACCTGTCGAGCGTCAAGCCCATGATCGCGCTGCCGTTCCATCCTTCTAACGGCTTTGAGATTGACGAGCTCAACGAGAACCTCGAGGACATCCTGCATGAGGTCGAGCTCGAGGCCGCCAAGATCGGCGAGGGTAAGACGCACTTTAGCCTGCTCGACAAGATCGTCGACGGCAAGCTGCACGTGCAGCAGGGCGTTATCGCCGGCTGCTCGGGCGGCAACTACGACTCCGTGGTCCAGGCTGCCCGCGTGCTTAAGGGCGCCAACACCGGCTGCGGCGAGTTTTCGCTGTCGGTCTATCCCACGAGCCAGCCCGTGGCGCTCGAGCTTACACGTCGCGGCTACATCTACGACCTTATGGAGGCCGGCGCGATCGTGCGCACGGCATTCTGCGGCCCGTGCTTTGGTGCCGGCGACACGCCTGCCAACAACGGCCTGTCCATCCGCCACACCACGCGCAACTTCCCCAACCGCGAGGGTTCCAAGCCGGGTAATGGCCAGCTGAGCGCCGTGGCCCTGATGGACGCCCGCTCCATTGCGGCGACGGCTGCCAACGGCGGCATCCTGACGCCAGCGACCGACCTGCCCGAGGAGACTTGGGACGAGGCCTGCGAGTACACCTTTGACGACGCGCCGTACAAAAAGCGCGTGTACTGGGGCTTTGGCAAGGCGGAGCCTGCCGATGAACTGGTTGAGGGTCCCAACATTAAGCCGTGGCCCGCGATGGAGCCCCTCGGCGACGATATCCTGCTCAAGGTGTGCTCCAAGATCATGGACCCGGTCACCACGACCGACGAGCTCATTCCTTCGGGCGAGACGAGCTCCTTCCGCTCCAACCCGCTGGGCTTGGCTGAGTTTACGCTGAGCCGCCGCGACCCGGCCTACGTGGGCCGTTCCAAGGAGGTCGACGCCGTGGAGAAGCGCCGCGTGGCTGGCGAGTCCGCGGGCGACTTGGCCGCACTCGATGCCGAGCTTGCCGGCGTGTTTGAGGCGCTGGCCGGCGCGGGTGTCGCTGCCGATGCCAAGGCGACTGAGTACGGCTCCATGCTCTATGCCAAGAAGCCCGGTGACGGTTCTGCCCGCGAGCAGGCTGCGAGCTGCCAGCGCGTAATTGGCGGTCTGGCCAACATCGTCCACGAGTACGCCACCAAGCGCTATCGCTCCAACGTGATGAACTGGGGTATGGTGCCCTTCCAGATGGAGGCCGAGCCCAACTTTGAGGTGGGCGATTACGTCTTTGTGCCGGGTATCCGCGCCGCGCTCGATGGCGACCTGAAGGGCATCGTCGCCTACGTGGTGCGCGCCGATGGTGCGGTCGAGCAGATTGAGCTCTACATTGCCGATATGACGGCAGAGGAGCGTGCCATCGTCAAGGCTGGCTGCCTGATCAACTACAACAAGTTCAAGGCCGCTGCCGAGTAACGCACTTAATTGTCCGCCCGGGGCTTACCCTTTCCCGCCCGCTCACGCGCTTCGCGAGGGTCGCGTTCGGGAAAGGATAAGCCCCGGGCTACATTTCTGCGTTCTCGTTGGGTCTTGAGGGACGCTAATAATTGACTGGGACCACCACAAAGGTGCCTGCCCGGCGGGTCCTTATTTCGATGGGGTCCAGGTTATTTCATCGTCAAATAGCCAAGTGCGTGCCGAGCCACTGTTGCGCGCTGCCTGCGGATCGGGCTCGCAGGTTTGTTCGTAGGCATCCTCGGTACACCGATCCATAAAATCGACGACTGCCGTCTGGTCGCCCTCCATGACGTAGATTACGTTGCCATCCGAGATATAGACCCCCGGTCCTTCATTGTCCACGTAGCCGGGGTCGTATGAGACGTTGCACAATCTGCTCCCGTTTGCCGCATCGAGTTCAAGGGTCGAATAATACCCGCCATTCATTTGGCCTTTCTTGGCTCGATATATTGCGGCGCCGTACCATCGCTTAAACGTCTTGCCTTTGAGTAAACTGGTTGCCTTGCCGATAAGCTGCTCATCTTGGGTATAGCGCGTGGCTCCAAGTTCGATTCGGGGATAGCTACTGACCCCAAGCGCTGCGGGCGTACCGTCGAAATCGACGGTGATTGAATCGGGTTTGACGATATCGGTGAGGATTTCGATGGGGTAGCTTACGGTCTCAAGCGCCGCCTGCGTCGCAGAGGCGGGGAGAAATGCGAGATAGATAATTCCTACGCCGACTGCGGTAATCGCAAACGCTAAGACGAGCAGGCCGATATAGGTGGAGCGTTTCACGGCGGGTACCTCGCAAACAGCATGCATTCATTAAGATAGGTGATACCAGCTTACGACAATATTCAAAAGAAAGCGATCGATCGAAATGACGGGGCGAAAAGGCCCTATTGGGCTTCGATTTGACCTCTAATAGGAATATTTGCCCCACTCATTCTGGGCGAGAGGTCAATAATCGAGTCCACGAGTTTTGAGCGATACTCTTCTCACTAAACTCACTATTTTCACTATAAGCACTATAAATACGATAGGGAGGACGACGAGAACAATGTGGCGTGCGATAACTAAGCCGTTTAAGCCGGACTCTGACCTTGAATCTCTGCCTCTATCTGTGCGAACGGGCTATTGTCGGTTCTCGATTCCATCACTGCGTTCTCGTTGGGTCTGGGGATCGCCAAACGTTGACTGGGCTTGATACCGCCTCTTTTTATTGGGGCGGTTTCTTTGTTGGACCACCACGAAGGTGCCTGTCCCCTTTGTGGTGGTTCTTGGTTTGTCTCGATCTGTAACAGTTAGACCCTAATTTGCCGAGTAGATGTTACAGATTGAGACAAACGGTTGCCGCTGGTCATTTTCTCTCGATCTGTAATATCTAGGATCAAAAATGGCTGCTAGATGTTACAGATCGAGACGGGAGTGCGCCTGGGCAGCGGCGGGCTGACATTTCAGTACCCTATCCATCAATCACTCAGAAAATCTTATATATAGAGACTTAGATTTGTGTATAAGATCGCGCAAAGCTGGCAACAATACTTCTCGAACAACGTGAAGCCGCCCCGTAGGGCGGCCGCCCCAAGAGAGGTGATTCCATGAGAATCGATAAGCTAGCAATGACGTCGCGCGAGGCGTTGCAGACCGCCATGAGCACGGCTGCCGACGCGCAGGCTGGCGCGGTGGAGCCGATTCATCTGCTGTCTGCCCTGCTCGGTGCCGGCGAGCGCAACATCTCCGTGATCATCGAGCGCATCGGCGCCGACCCGGCCCAGCTCGCACGCTCCACGCAGGATGCCATCGACCATGCGCCCAAGGTTTCCGGCGAGGGCCAGCAGATGGGTCTTTCCAACGAGCTCGTCCGCGTCATCGAAAAGGCCGAGAAGAAGGCCACCAAGATGGGCGACAGCTTTGTGGTGACCGAGCATCTGCTCATGGCACTTGCCGAGGACAAGGGCGAGGCGGGCCGCGTGCTGCGCGACGCCGGCGTGACCAAGGAGCGCATCGAGCAGGTCTACGAGGAGCTGCGTGGCGATGACCGCGTGACATCTGCCGAGGACAAAACCCAGTTTGAGGCGCTGGAGCAGTACGGTCGCAACATCTGTGACCTCGCCCGCGCCGGCAAGCTCGACCCGGTCATCGGCCGTACCGACGAGATCCGCCGTACCATTCAGGTCCTGTCCCGCCGCACCAAGAATAACCCTGTGCTCATCGGCGAGCCGGGCGTCGGCAAGACGGCCATCGTCGAGGGCATCGCCCAGCGTATCGTGGCCGGCGACGTGCCGAGCACCCTGCGCGACCGCGACCTTATCGAGCTCGACATGAGCGCGCTGGTCGCCGGCGCCAAGTACCGCGGCGAGTTCGAGGACCGCTTAAAGGCCGTGCTCAAGGAGGTGCAGAAGTCCGAGGGCAAGGTCATCCTGTTCATCGATGAGCTCCACACTATCGTGGGCGCGGGTGCCACCGAGGGTTCTATGGACGCCGGCAACATCCTCAAGCCGGCGCTCGCCCGTGGCGACCTGCACGCGATCGGCGCGACCACGCTCGACGAATACCGCAAGTACATCGAGAAGGATGCGGCGCTCGCGCGTCGTTTCCAGACCGTTATGGTGAGCGAGCCTACCGTCGAGGACACCATCTCGATCCTGCGTGGTCTCAAGGAGAAGTACGAGATCTTCCACGGCGTGCACATCACCGATAGCGCGCTCGTGGCCGCCGCCGACCTCTCCGATCGCTACATCGCCGACCGCTTCCTGCCCGACAAGGCCATCGACCTGGTCGATGAGGCCGCGAGCCGCCTGCGCATGGAACTCGACAGCATGCCGGTCGAGATCGACGCCACCACGCGTCAGCTCACCCAGCTGCAGATCGAGGAACAGGCGCTCATGAAAGAGACCGATGACGCCTCCAAGGAGCGTCTGGAGGCCCTGCGCCAGGAGATTGCCGAGGTCCAGGAAAAGCTTAACGTGCAAAAGGCCGGCTGGCTCAACCAGAAGAACGCCATCGACCACGTGCAAGAGCTCAAGGGGCAGCTCGACGAGGCCAAGAGCGAAGAGGAGCGCGCGACGCGCAATGGCGATTTGGGTCGTGCGTCCGAGCTGCGCTACTCCGTGATTCCGGGCCTGCAGCAGCAGATTCAGGATTTCGAGGCCGCGCTCGAGGCGCAAAAGCAGCAGGACGGCGAGGGCCTCAACGAACAGGTGACCTCCGATGAGATCGCCGAGGTCGTGAGCGCCTGGACCGGCGTGCCCGTGTCCAAGATGATGCAGGGCGAACTCGACAAGCTCAAGGGCTTGGAGGGCGAGCTGCATAAGCGCGTCATCGGCCAGGACGAGGCCGTCTCCGCCGTCGCCGCAGCTGTGCGCCGCAGCCGTGCGGGCCTCTCCGATCCGGACAAGCCCATCGGAAGCTTCTTCTTCCTGGGTCCCACCGGCGTGGGCAAGACCGAGCTCGCCAAGGCGCTGGCCGAGTGCCTGTTCGATGACGAGCGCGCGCTCGTGCGTATCGACATGTCCGAATACATGGAGAAGTTCAGCGTCCAGCGTCTGATCGGTGCGCCCCCGGGATACGTGGGCTACGACGAGGGCGGCCAGCTCACCGAGGCCGTGCGCCGTCGCCCGTACTCCGTAATCTTGCTCGACGAGATGGAGAAGGCTCATCCTGATGTCTTCAACGTGCTGTTGCAGGTGCTCGACGACGGCCGTCTGACCGATGGCCAGGGTCGTCAGGTGTCCTTCAAGAACACGATCATCATCATGACGTCTAACGTGGGCTCCAAGGCTATCGCCGAGCTTTCCGGCAAGGACGAGGAGGAGATGCGCCATCAGGTCGACGCGGCCATGGCTCAGACCTTCCGCCCCGAGTTCCTCAACCGTATCGACGATATCGTGGTGTTCCATCCGCTCGGTATGGCGCAGATCGAGAAGATCGTCGACATCCAGCTCGCCGACGTCCGCGCGCGTCTGGCCAAGGAGCGCATGACGCTTGCCATCACCCCGGCGGCCAAGCAGATGCTCGCCGTGGGCGGCCTGGACCCGGTCTTTGGCGCCCGTCCGCTCAAGCGTCTGGTTCAGCGCGAGGTCGTGGATGCCATCGCCGCCGCTATCATCGACGGCACGGTGCGCGAGGGCGATCAGGTGACGGTCGATGTCGACAAGGACGGTGGCTTTACCGTCGTGTGCGACAACACGCCGGCGGCCACCTACGAGGTCCCCGACGCAGAGTAAATTATGGGGCCGGCTTTAACCGCACCTCATCGCAAAACGCCAAGGGCGGCGGATCCAATCGGGTCCGCCGCCCTTTTTCGTGCGACAATCGATGATGTTGAGCATGAGCACATGGCAAGGAGATATGCAGATGAAAGACGAGAACAAGACGCACGCACCGGTTGCTGAGGCAGCGCCCGCCGCGCCGGTCGCACCGAAGGCTTCTCCCAAACCGGCGCCCAAGCCGCGCGACCCCTACATCCGTGCCGAGAACGAGGACGACGACGGCTACGATCCCTACAGCGATCGCCGCCCCGAGCGCGAGCCGATGTTCGAAGCCGATCCCTGGCGCTGAGTGCCACCAAAAAGGCCACCAATAAGTTGCGGTGAAATAGGGACTGTTTTGCGGTTTGACCAGCAAAAACAGTCCCCATTTCACCGCAACTGCGTTAGGGATTTTTCTGCAGGGGGAGGGTAGTCAAAAAAGCCCCGTCCCAAATTGACTGCCAAATTGGCTGCTCGGGGAGTCGCATTCGAGCTCGGTTGTCCTCTTAGCCACTCGATATCCTTCGGAGCAATAACGGTGATAAAACTTGCTTAAGTGCTAATCAAACTACACACAATCTTGCTCTCTAGCTAATCAAGAATCAGTATAATTTTGATTAGCTAGAGAGCAAGATTGGAGAATCATGGCATTCAACGACTTGATCGCCCAGAAAATAAAGGACTTTGAACAGCAGGGGGTTCCGCAGGTCTTTGAGCGAGACCTTGATCTGGAAAACCCACAGGAGCCAAAGCGTGACAACATCGTAAATGTGGTTGTGGGGGCCCGCCGTTGTGGAAAGACGTATCGCCTGTATCAGGAGATGCGGCGGCTTCAGAGCCGGGGCGTCGAGCTTGACCGGATGCTTTACTTCAATTTTGAGGATGAGCGCTTGCGCCCGTATGAGCCATCGCTGCTGGCGGACGTGCTCGACACGTTCTATGCGCTGTATCCTGTTGCTCGAACCGAGGGCGCTTACATTTTCTTTGACGAGATCCAGGAAATTCCCGAATGGGGTGCGTTTCTGCGGCGTGTAGTCGATACGGAGAAAGCGACCGTCTATGTGACGGGATCTTCTTCCAAGATGCTGTCCTCAGAGCTTAAGAGCGAGTTCAGGGGTCGTTCTCTTATACGGGAGCTTTTTCCGTTGAGTTTTTCGGAATACGTTCGATATAAGACGGGGAACGTTTTCGAGCCAGATGCGACCTTTTCCCCAAGCGATGCAGCGCTGCTTCGACATCATCTGATCGGATATCTTGAACGAGGGGGATTCATCGCGACGCTTGAGCAGACGCCCGCAGACGCGATTCAGCTGCTACAGGAATATGCTTCGCGAACGGTCGCTATGGACGTCGTTGAACGTTACGACGTCAAGAACCCTCGCCTGGCATCTCTGTTCCTGACGCGGTGTATGGCATCTTCGGGACGAGAGCTGTCGGTGAACAAAGTGTACAACGAGTTCAAGAGCAGGCAGATACCCGTCAGTCGTAATTCGCTCAGCGACTTACTTGAGTATTATGAGGATGCCTACCTGCTGTTCTCCGTGCCGGAGTTCACGCGTTCACTGGCAAATAACATGCGGTCTGCGTCTAAGGTCTACGCTGTCGATCCTGCGATGTTTGGAGCATTCTCTCCCGCATCGGCATTGGACCAGGGCCAGAGGCTCGAGACCGCAGTGTTCAACGCGCTAAGAAGAAGGACTCCCGCGGTGAGGGTCGGATCGGTCTGCCGCTTGCTGATCAAAGAGAAGAGCAAAAACCATGAGGTGGACTTTGTGGCTGGGGACGCACTTCTCATGCGGGCTTATAGCCTGATTCAGGTGAGTGTGGATATGGCAAGTGAGAAAACGCGCGAGCGCGAAATTGCCGCGCTTGATGCCTCGATGGCCCAGTTCGATCTTGGCGAGTCGGCAATCGTTACCATGGATGAGCAGGCCGATATTCCATGCGAGCACGGTGTGGTACACGTTGTTCCCGCATGGAAGTGGCTCCTTGCCTAACCATCTACGGATCTGTGGGGCCAGGACCTCCTGGCCCCTTCATCACGGTTGGGGAGCACCATGATGCGCCCGGCTAGTCCTGGGCCTTGATGCTTGGCAGGAGAATCTGGGCGAGGTAGTCGGTCTCGAGTTTGGTCGCGGCGTCGGCCTTGCCGTCTTTGCCGACCAGGTCGTTCTTAATCTGGCTGTACGTGTAGCGGTTGCCGGTCGTGAGCTCCACGAGTTCAATCGCCGTATCCATGGGGTAGGTCGACACGGGATCCTGCGTACGACCGTTGATGGTCTGCGGAATCACATATGGATAGACGGGCCCGCTGACGTAGACGGTGTAGCCGTTGCCCAGACTGACCGTGCCCAAAACCGTATCGCCGTCATCGGGCGTAAAAGTCTCGCCGTCGCGCACCGCGACAAGGGTCACGAGCGGCGTGTTGGTGTCGCCGTCTAGATAAATGCACAGCGTGCTGCCGTTTTGCCAGGTCGCGACCTTGCCGTACCACTCAACCGGAATATCGAGCTGATACAGATTCGTCGCCTTGTGCCGAGCGTCGGCATCGCGGGCGGACTGCGCCTTGCTTGCGCTCACGGCGTTGGCGGCGGCATCGCGGCGCGTGATTGCGGCCTGCTGAAGTATCTTGGCGGCAGCGGCAGAGCTCGCGCCGCCTTCCTCGGCATACTTGGCGGCAGCATCGATCTGGTCGTCGGTCACCGTGTCGGCCGAAGGCACCTTGAGCTTAAAAGTGGCCTGGTCGCGCAAATCCTGGCCGTCGGCCTTCACCGTGATCTGCGCCTTGGTGGTCGGAACGGTATAGATAGTGCCGTCGGCCGCGATGGGGGAGGCGGCGATGGAGAGCGTGTAATCGCCGGGCAGCAGCTTAATGCCGCGACCGTGTTCGTCTACATAGAGCGTCTCGCTCACGGAAGAACCGTCGGAATCCTGACCATTCACCTGCATGGGAATCTTGGAGCCAGTTGAGCAATTGAGCCCCGCGGCGCGCACGCCAATCTGCACCGACATCATCGTGTGCGCATTGGCGGCGACAACGGCAGCCTGTTCTTGCTGATATCCGTTCCAGGCGGCATAGCCCGCGCCGCCGGCAACGAGCGCGACGGCTACAACGCCTGCCACCATCAGATTGCGGCGCTTGGGCGTCATCTTGCGATGGCGGTCTTCGGCTTCGCGCGCCGAGGGAACAGACGGCAGGGGAATATCGCCCATGGCGATGGTCTCGTCCACGGCCGGCGCAGAGCCCAGGCCGGGGAGTTCGCGGGTCAGCGAATCTTCGGCCGGCAAGCTGTCGAGCAAGATGGTTTCCTCGCTCGTGTCGGATTCGGGCTGGTCGTCGGCCTCGCTTTCGGATTCTTCGTGCCCCGCTTCGTCTTCGGTGGGCGCGGCACCACCGTCTTCTGCATTCTGATCATCGGGCTGCGCCTCGATATTCGGCTCATCCTGCATATCAACGCTCGAATCGTCAAACGCAATCTCGGCCAGCGCGATCTGGTCTAGGCTCTCCAGGGCCTCGGCACACGCTTCTGCATCTTGGGCCGCATCCTCGCGGCCCATCGTCTCATCGCTCATATATCCCCCAATGCAATATCGGCTCAACACTGTACCCAAAAATGGAGCCATATAAAGCGCGTGCGAAATATAAGATCCGATTTAACCTGAGCACATCGTTCGGCCGCATCCTCGCGGCAGCAAAAGGCCCCCGGAACGCGAACGAATCACATTCCGGGGGCTCTGCAATACGTTGCATTGCGCGGAGCCGGCTATGCTGCTTCGCGCTCAAGCGATGTTTGCGCCAGGCACGTTACTCGGCGTGCGCGTAATCGACCTTGGCGCGGCGAGCGGTGGCCTTCTCCCAATCGCTGGTGCCCTCAAAGACATCCTGCTTGTAGGGGTTGCGGCCGAGCTTCTTGGCGCGGTAGGCGATGTAGATGATGGCGGCGATGTTGGCGATCAGCGCGACAATCGAGACCGCGGTGGCGGCGCCAGCGTCGAGCGTGGAGTGCGTCACAAAGATGGACTCCTCCTGGAAGTAGGGGAACACCTGGGCAAACATGCACCAAATGGCCAGGGTAAAGGCACGGTTCTGGATCCAGCCGCCCTTGTTCCAGATAAAGGCCGCCACGGTGGGGGCCAGCAGCAGCGCAAAGCCGCAGAACCAGGAGTGGGTGGGCAGGCAGTTGTAGGTGTAGCAGAAGTTCCAGATATCGTAGGCGATGATGTAGACCCAGGTCATGTCGGGCCACAGCATATCGGTCTTGTCCTCGGAGGCGTAGACGCTCCACCAACCGGTCATGCAGAAGATGTTGATGAGACCGGCGATGCCGTTGAACACGTTGTTCCAGCCGGCCAGCTGCGTAGCACCTTCGGAGGTGACCCAAGTGGACTGGCCCAGGACAAAGAAGTGATAGGCGCTCTCGAAGTCGGACACGACGGCGATCAAGATGTTGATGGCGACGATCACAAACGGCCACGCGCGGAACCAATGCGCCTTGCCGATCTTGCCCCACTGATACTTAATGGCGATGAAGCCCCAGCAACCGGCCAGCGCCGCGTATACCTTGGCGTAGTGGAACCAGCTGTTCTGGTACACATGGGTGGGGTTGGTGAGCGCCCACTCGGCACCCTGCGAGACGCCGACGGCGATGGCGATGCAGTAGATGGTCATGGCCAGCGGAGCCACGCCAAAGATGATTGCCGCGCCCAGCTTGGTGCGGCGGCCGACCTCGTTGAGCACGATCAGGCCAATAAAGACCATGGCCCAGCCGGCCCAGTGGATAAGGGTATCGCTACCCCAAACATCGAACAGCATGCTGCTCTCCTTTCACACGCCCGCGGCCCCTCTTCTGATCGCGGGCAGTTTGGCCAAATGTCGTCAGTTCTGGGGCTTGCGCTCCGGATACTTGGCGGTATAGCCCTCGATGTGGAGCGTCGAGGCGATGATTTCCTTGACCGTCTCGTCGGGCACATCGGGGTGCGTGCGGATATACATCAAAAGACCCATGATGAGGGTGTAGAACGTCTCGTAGACATGGTCGATGCGTAGCTCATGATGGGCGACAAAATCCACCACGGTGGTGTCGCAGATATACTGCGCCACGCGTTGGACCACGTTGTGCAGAAAGCCGCCGTAGAGCGCACCGCTGCTGGAGGTGAGCGTACTCGGCAGCTCGTGGCCGCTGGCGACCAGGCGCTTAAAGAGCGGGGCGACGGTGTCGAGTGCGCCCTCGATATCGCCGACGGTGCGGTTGGCATTCCACTGCTCGAGCTCGGAGATAAAACCGTCGATTGCCTCGTCCATGACGGCGGTGACGGCGGCGTCCATGTCGGCGAAGTAGTGGTAGAACAGCGAGCGCGTGCAGCCGGCTCGCTTGGTCACGGCCGATACCGATAGGTGGGACACGCCCAGCTCGGAGCTTACGGTGCGCACGGCATCGAGGATCTCGCGACGGCGTTCGTCGCCCGTCAAGCGCTTTGCCGTGCTGTCGGGCGCGGGGACGGCGTCGGCCACAGAGGTGTTCGCTGCGTTACTGCTCATGTGCTTGCCGCCTTTCATCCGTTTGAGCCTGACCGTTCGCCTAACAGTCTTGAATATTGTTGACGGTTCGTCAATACTGTTTTTGACACAATGTCAACAATAACGAGTGAACGGCGTGGGGGCATGTCGAGCCCGTAAAAGGAGGGGCGCTGCGTGCCTGCCAGGCTGCGGCAAGAGAAGGGACGACTATGATTCTCAACGGACCGGGGATTAGCTACACCGAGCCCGATATCGGTGCGGAGTTTGTGCCGCCGCTGCCGGAGCATCCGCGCGAGGCCATCGTCAAACTGTGCGAGCACTGCACTAACCGCCTGCTGCATCGCGACGAGCTGCTGGGCTACGAGTACTGGTCGTTTGCCGAGGCCGCAACTGACGAGCAGGCCGAGGTACTCTGCAAGATGAAGATGCGCCGTCCCTACACGCTGCCCGAGATGGTCAAGCTCACCGGCATGCCCGAGGCTCAGATCGAGAAGATGCTCGACGACATGAGCTACACGGGTCTGCTCGAGTACAACTGGGAAAATCCCGAGCGCGCCAAGCAGTGGGTGCTGCCCATGCTGGTACCGGGTTCCGCCGAGTTCCTCAACATGCGCGTGAGCCAGCTCGAAGAGCACCCGGTCTACGCCAAGTTCTTTGAGCAGGCGTCCAAGGGACCGCTGTCCAAGGCCACGCCGATGGTGCCGCCCGGAGGCGCCGGTATCGGCATGCACGTCATTCCAGTCGAGAAGGCCATCGACGCCGCGAGCACCTCGGTGCCGATCGAGCATATCGAGCATTGGCTCGACAAATACGAGGGTAAGTATGCCGCCAGCACCTGCAGCTGCCGCGCGAGCCGTCGCGTGATGGGCGAGGGTTGCGCCGACGACCCCGCCGACTGGTGCATTGCCGTGGGCGATATGGCCGACTACGTGGTCGAGACCGACCGCGGCCACTATGTGACGCGCGAGGAGGTCTACGACATTTTGCGCCAGGCTGAGGACAACGGCTTTGTGCACCAGATCACCAATATCGACGGCGAGAACAAGATCTTCGCCATCTGCAACTGCAACGTCAACGTGTGCTACGCCCTGCGCACCTCGCAGCTGTTCAACACGCCCAATCTTTCGCGCTCGGCCTATGTCGCCAAGGTCGAGAAGGACAAGTGTGTGGCCTGCGGTCGCTGCGTTGAAGTGTGCCCGGCCGGCGCCGCCAAGCTCGGCCAGAAGCTCTGCAGCAAAAAGGCCGGCGGACAGGTGCCCGAGTATCCGCGCCAGGAGCTGCCCGATGCCACCAAGTGGGACCACACCAAGTGGTCGCCCAACTACCGCAACGATAACCGTATCGAGACGCACGAGTCCGGCACCGCGCCCTGCAAGACGGCTTGCCCCGCGCACGTTGCCGTTCAGGGCTATCTGAAGCTTGCGGCACAGGGCCGCTATGACGAGGCGCTGGCGCTCATCAAGCGCGAGAACCCGCTGCCCGCTATCTGCGGCCGCGTGTGCAACCGCCGCTGTGAGGATGCTTGCACCCGCGGCCGTGTGGACGCCGCCGTGGCTATCGACGAGGTCAAGAAGTTCATCGCCCAGCGCGATCTTGATGCCGCGACCCGCTATGTCCCACCCGTGGTGACCCCGACGCGTGCCGGCGGCTTCGATCAGAAGATCGCCATCATCGGTGCCGGCCCGGCCGGTCTGTCCTGTGCCTTCTATCTGGCCGAGAAGGGCTACAAGCCCGTCGTGTTCGAGAAGAACGAGCGCCCGGGCGGCATGCTCACCTATGGCATTCCCAGCTTTAAGCTGCAGAAGGATGTTATCGAGGCCGAGGTCGAGATCATTCGCCTGATGGGTGCCGAGTTCCGCTATGGCGTGGAAGTCGGTCGCGACGTGACGCTCGACGAGCTGCGCGAGCAGGGCTTTAAGGCCTTTTATGTTGCCATCGGCTGCCAGGGCGGCCGCCTCGCCGGTATTCCGGGTGAGGATGCCGAGGACGTGACCGTGGCCGTTGACTTTTTGCGTGAGGTCAACAGTGGCAAGATCGATGCGCTGCCCGGCCGCACCATCGTGGTGGGCGGCGGCAACGTGGCTATCGACGTCGCGCGCAACGCCTGCCGTTTGGGTTCCGAGCACGTTGAGATGTTCTGCCTGGAGAGCGAGGCCCAGATGCCCGCTAGCGAGGAGGAGCGTCGCGAGGCTGTTGAGGACGGCGCCCACATCAGTTGCGGCTGGGGCCCCAAGGAGGTTCACCTAGACGAGGCCGGTCATGTGTGCGGTATCACCTTCAAGCGCTGCACGCGTGTCTTTGACGACGAGGGCCGTTTTGCGCCCGAGTACGACGAGAGCGATCTGCGCCGTGTCGATGCCGACCGTGTCGTCATGTCGATTGGCCAGTCCATTGTGTGGGGCGACCTGCTGGCTGGCTCCAAGGTGGAGCTCGGCCGCGGCCAGGGTGCTCTTGCCGATCCCCAGACTTACCAGACCGCCGAACCCGACATCTTTGTGGGCGGCGACGTCTACACCGGCCCCAGCTTTGCCATCGACGCTATCGCCGCCGGCCACGAGGCCGCGGTGTCCATCCATCGCTTTGTGCAGCCGGGCTCCACGCTCACCATCGGCCGCAATCAGCGCCGCTACACCGCGCTCGACCGCGACGACGTTGTGCTCGAGAGCTACGACAACGCGAGCCGCGAGGTTGCGCATGTGGACCGCGAACGCGAGAAGGCTGCGCCGTTTAGCGAGTATGTTGAGACCTTTACCGAGGAGCAGGTGCGCGCCGAGACCGCCCGCTGCCTGGGCTGCGGCGCCTCGATCGTCGACCCTAACAAGTGCATCGGCTGCGGCCTGTGCACCACCAAGTGCGCGTTCGACGCCATCCATCTGGATCGCGACCGCCCCGAGTGCTCAACGATGGTCAAATACGAGCAAAAGCTCCCGAGCCTCGGCAAGTATGCGCTCAAGCGCGCCATCAAGATTAAGTTTGGTCCAAGTAAGCAGCCATAACGGGAATGACGGAAGGAATTAAAAGTGCACGAGCTCGGAATCGTGTATCACATCATTCGCGATGTCGAGAATGTGGCGCGCGCTCATGGCGTGCGTCGCGTTTCGAGCGTAACGTTGCTGTTGGGCGAGGTCTCGGGCGTCGTTCCCGACTTGCTGCTCGACGCTTGGCGCTGGGCAGCAGATAAAAAGCCTATCGCGCAGGGCGCGGAGCTTATCGTGGAGCCCGTCGAGGCCGTGACACATTGCGAGGCGTGCGGCCGCGACTACGCGACGGTCGAGCACGGCAAGACCTGTCCCCATTGCGGTAGCGGCGAGACCTATTTGCTGCAGGGCCAAGAGGTAATGATCAAACAGATCGAGACCCCCGAAGAGGATCCGGCAGGCGCTGCCCCCGACGGCCCTTCCGACGCGCCCGATGCCGTCGACGCCGCCAACCCACTCCACATCGTCTAGGATCCCCTATAAGTTGCGGTGAAATAGTTCCTAAATTCAGCCTTCTGGCTCTTAAACAAGAACTATTCCACCGCAACTATTTTGAGTGGTTTCATAGACCATAAGTCACGAAAATAGTCAAGCCATGTCTGTTTAAACAAAATAGCGGCAGTACAAGCGCATTCGCGCTTGCCTAAAATCGATATTAATGAACAGCCTGCTTGTATCTGTAAAATGCTTGGCTTGATGAGCGACGCCTTGTCGTGTAATGAGTCAAAAAGCAGTAACGTAATCAACTTGTAACAAACCTTGACGTTTAAACAAATAATCCAACCTTTTGCGGATTTAGCTATAATTCCACAAACCAAACAGCTATACTCCTTTCATGTCGTGTAGGAAATACGTAGACAAAAAGGAGGTTATGTGATGGTAAGTATTGTTCTTGCTAGCCACGGGGACTTGGCAGCTGGAATCAAGCAGACGGGCTCGATGGTTTTTGGCGATCAGCCGTCTGTTGCCGTGGTCTCGCTCGAGCCGAGCATGGGCCCCGACGACTTCCGTGCCAAGGTCGAGGAAGCAATCGCTTCCTTCGAAGACCAGGAGCAGGTGCTCTTCCTCGTTGATCTGTGGGGCGGCACGCCGTTCAACCAGATCAGCGGGCTCATCGAGGGCCACGATTCCTGGGCTATCGTCACCGGTGTCAACCTGCCTATGCTCATCGAGGCATATTCGCAGCGCTTTGACGCAAAGAACACTGCACATGCGATCGCAAAACATCTCGTGACTGAGGCTAAGGCTGGCGTGCGTGTCAAGCCCGAGTCTCTGGAGCCCGAGGAGAAGAAGCCGGCTGCGGCCGCCGCTGCTCCTGCAGGCGCCATCCCTCCGGGAACGGTCATCGGCGATGGGCACATCAAGATCGCCCACGTCCGTATCGACACCCGTCTGCTTCATGGTCAGGTGGCCACCACGTGGACCAAGCAGATCAACCCCAACCGCATCATCGTGGTTTCCGACGGCGTTGCTCACGACGAGCTCCGTAAGACCATGATCGAGCAGGCTGCTCCTCCGGGAGTCCATGCCAACGTCGTGCCCATCAAGAAGATGGCCGAGGTCGTCAAGGACACGCGCTTTGGTGACACCAAGGCCATGCTGCTCTTTGAGAACCCGCAGGATCTGCTCAAGGCCATCGAGGCCGGCGTCGACATCAAGGAAGTCAACATCGGTTCCATGGCTCACTCCAAGGGCAAGGTCGTCGTCACCAATGCCGTCGCTATGGGCGATGACGACGTCAAGACTCTCGAGGCCCTCAAGGCCAAGGGCGTCAAGTTCGAGGTCCGCAAGGTTCCTTCGGATTCCTCCGAGGATCTCGACGCCATGTTGAAGAAAGCTAAGGCCGAACTGGCCGCTCAAGCATAGTAAAGGAGGGTCCGATACATGTCTGCAATCACTATTCTGCTTGTTGCGATTGTCGCGTTGCTTGCCGGTATGGAAGGCATTCTGGATGAGTTCCAGTTCCATCAGCCGCTCGTGGCATGCACGCTTATCGGTCTCGTAACCGGTCACCTTCAGGAGGGCATCCTCCTGGGCGGTTCGCTCCAGATGATGGCCCTTGGCTGGGCTAACGTCGGCGCCGCTGTCGCGCCTGACGCCGCTCTGGCCTCGGTCGCTTCTTCGATCATCATGGTGCTCGCCCTCAACGGTGGCGCCACCGATTCGGCCAAGGCCGTTACCACCGCTATCGCCGTCGCCGTCCCGCTGTCGGTCGCTGGTCTGTTCCTGACCATGATCTGCCGTACCATTGCTACCGCTATCGCTCACGCCATGGACGGTTGCGCCGAGAAGGGCGACTTCTCCGGCATCGAGCGCTGGCAGTATGCTGCCATCCTCATGCAGGGCCTTCGTATCGCCATCCCGGCAGTGCTTCTGTGCGTCATCCCGGCCGAGGCCGTTACCAACGCGCTTAACGCTATGCCCGACTGGCTGTCCGGCGGCATGGCTGTCGGCGGCGGCATGGTCGCTTCCGTCGGTTACGCCATGGTCATCAACATGATGGCCACCAAGGAGACCTGGCCGTTCTTCGTCCTCGGCTTTGTCCTTGCTGCCATCCCTCAGCTCACGCTGATCGCCCTTGGTCTCATCGGCATCTCCCTTGCCCTCATCTACCTTGGCCTTAAGGATCTGGCCAAGCAGGGTGGCGGCATGGGCGGTGGCTCCGGCGACCCGCTCGGCGACATTCTGAACGATTACGAGTAGGAGGGGAGTGATACATATGGCAGAGAACAAGATTCAGCTCACCAAGGCTGACCGCAAGAAGGTTTGCTTCCGTCATCAGTTCCTTCAGGGCTCGTGGAACTACGAGCGTATGCAGAACGGCGGCTGGTGCTTCGCAATGATCCCTGCGATCAAGAAGCTCTACACCAGCAAGGATGACCAGATTGCCGCTCTTAAGCGCCACCTGGAGTTCTATAACACCCACCCCTATGTTTCCGCCCCCGTCATTGGCGTTACCCTCGCTCTCGAGGAGGAGCGCGCCAACGGTGCCCCGATTGACGACGTCGCCATTCAGGGCGTCAAGGTCGGTATGATGGGCCCGCTCGCCGGCGTCGGCGACCCCGTCTTCTGGTTCACCCTTCGCCCGATTCTGGGCGCTCTGGGCGCTTCCCTGGCCATGTCCGGCAGCATCGTCGGTCCGCTGCTGTTCTTCTTCGCGTGGAACATCATCCGTTACGCTTTCCTGTGGTACACGCAGGAGTTTGGCTACAAGGTCGGCTCCTCCATCGCCAAGGACCTCTCCGGTGGTCTGATGGGCAAGGTCACCGAGGGCGCTTCCATCCTGGGTATGTTCATCATCGGCGCCCTGGTCGAGCGCTGGGTGTCCATTTCCTTCACCCCGATCGTTTCCACGGTCAAGCAGTCTGCTGGCGCCTTTATCGACTGGGCTAGCCTGCCCTCCGGTTCCGAGGGTATCAAGGAAGCGCTGACGATGTACAACTCCGTCGGTGCTACCGCCCTTGATCAGATGAAGGTCACCACGCTTCAGGCCAACCTCGATCAGCTCATCCCCGGCCTTGCCGCCGTGTGCCTGACCCTGCTGGTCTGCAAGCTCCTCAAGAAGAAGGTCAGCCCGATCGTCATCATCCTGGCTCTCTTCGCCGTCGGCATCATCGGTCGCTTCTGCGGCTTCATGTAAGCACGCTTCGGCTTAAGACCGAGAATTGCTAGGCAAGGGCTTTTGAGCCATTGAAACGGACCGCACCCGGTGGGTACACTGGATGCGGTCCGATTGTTTTATTTGGAGGGCGAGGCGCGCATGGCGCAATCTCAGAACAGCACGGTCGATCTGGCAACGCCGGCAACCTGCCTGATGGGGCTTACCAGCCACGGTAACGTGATGGTGGGCAATAAGGCGTTCGAGTATTACAACGAGCGCAATCCCGAGGATTATATTCAAATCCCGTGGGACGAGGTCGACTATATTGCCGCCGAGGTTTTACGCGGCACCAAGAAGATCACGCGTTTTGCCATCTTCACCAAGGACAACGGTCACTTTACGTTTTCGACGCGCGACGACAAAGAGACGCTGCGCGCTGTGCGCAAGTACGTGGACGAGGATAGACTCGTGCGTTCGCCCGACTTTATCGACGTAACGACCAAGGGCGCCAAGAGCATCCCCTCCGTTATCAAAAACCTCTTCCACAAAGGCAACTAGTCGCTGGGTAGTCGTTGGGGACGTTCTTAAACGACTAGTCATTAAAGAACGTCCCCAATGACTACCCCGTGACGATAGTGCAAATCTGCTACACTAGTGCAGCATGCCTCCGTAGCTCAGGGGATAGAGCACCGCTCTCCTAAAGCGGGTGTCGACGGTTCGAATCCGCCCGGGGGCACCAGAGATTGACCGAGCCCGGTACCGCTATGGTGCCGGGCTCTTCTGGTCTAAGGGCCGGATTCGGGCCGTCGACGCCCGCGTCACCAATATGGGTCGCATTTCGTCTAGCTCCGCCCGCGCCACCCTTCCCGTCGCCCGCATCATCAGGGCTGCATCGGTTAGAATCGTGTGTGCGACGCATCCCGTGCGCGGGCGGCCGAAGACTTGATCGGAGGTCCCCAATTGCTGAAATTCCTTAACGCGCTCGCCGCCCTTGCGACGGTCGGCACGTTCATCATTGCGTTTCTTGATTCGTATGAGGTTCGGTTTAAGGTCCGTAGGCGCACGCGCGGTGCGGACGGTTCTCGGCGTTTGCGCCGCAAGCGCAAATAAAAACGGCCGGGGTTGCAGCCCGGCCGTTTAACACGTTAGAAAACTAGGCCGCCCGCGCTCCTTAACACTTACGCGGGATGCGTCGTTTTCTAGAAACATTCTACCCGTCCGGCTGCGGGTCCGTCCACATTTTCCAAATCAAATCACCAGATGTCTACTGAGACACACAAAGCGCCCGCTTGCTGGGGGAGCAAGCGGGCGCTTCTGAGCGAATGTGTTTGCGGTCTAAACCGCTCGGAGCAACAAGCGATCGACGTTAGTTGCTAGACTCGGAGTCGTCGCCGGAGCCGGAGATAGAAACCGTCAGCGTAATCGTGCTGTCGGTGGACTGCTTGCCGGTGGGGGAGACGCCCGTAACGGTGGCATTCTCGTTGCCACTCACGGGGTTGCCGTTCTGATCGCAGAATGCGATGTTGTAGAACCCGGCGTTGTTGAGCGCGGTGACGGCGGCGGAGATGCTCTTGCCGTACAGGTTGCCCGGGACGCTGGCCTTGCCGGACTTCTTGGCGATGACGACGGTGATCGTGGCACCGGGCTTCTGCTTGCCGCTGGGGTTCCAGCTAATTACGGTACCCTCGGTAACCGAGTCGTTTTCCTGGTAGCTCACGTCGACGCCAAAGCCAGCCATGTCGAGAGCGTTGCGCGCCTGGGCCTCGGTCATGTCGGTCAGATCGGGCACCGAGGTGGTGTCCGGGCCGCTGGAGACCTTGTACGAGATGGTCGTGCCCTTCTCGGCCTCCTTGCCGGCAACAGTGCTCTGCTCAAAGACCTGGCCTTCTTCGGCCTCATTGGCTTCCTCCGAAGCGCTGCCCTTCAGGCCCACGCTTGCCAGTGCGGCCTCGGCCTGGTCCTTGGTCAGGCCGACGAGCTGCGGAACCTCAACCTTCTCGGAGGGCTTAGGGCCCTTGGAGACTACCAGGTTCACCCTCGTGCCCTTGGCCTTCTTGGTGTTGCCGTTGGGGGTCTGCTCGGCGACCTTTCCCTCGTCGACATCGTCGTTGTAGCTCTGGTCGACGGTGCCAACCTCAAGGCCGGCTTCCTTGATCAGCTCAATAGCGGTTTCCTGGTCCTTGCCCAGCACGTCGGGCACCGTGACCTGTTCGCCACTGAACATGCCCGTGGCAAAGGCCACTACAACGCCAATCACGGCGACGGCGGCAATCACGGCGGCGATAATCTTGTTCTTGTTGGACTTAGGCTTCTCGACCTCGTAGGAGCCCGTGGAGCCCGAGACAGCGCTACGGGCGGTGTTCTGACCGCTCACGCCCGAGACGGGACGAACCATAGCGCGCGTTGAGTCGGAAAGCTCGCGGGTCTTGGTGGCACCCAGGTCGCCGGCGGCACCGATGATACGCGTGGGCTCCGAGACGTTGACGGCACGGCCGGACAGGTAGCTGTTGAGCACCTGGCGCAGCTCGTCGGCCGTCTGGAAGCGGTTTGCCGGGTCCTTCTCCATGCACTTGAGGATGATGCGCTCCAGGTCGGCATCGACGCCGGAGTTGATCTGGCTCGGCGGGATGGGGAGCTCGTTGACCTGCTTGAGCGCGACCGAGATGGCGTCGTCGCCGTCAAAGGGTACGCGGCCGGTGGCACACTCGTACATGACGACACCCAGCGAGTAGATATCCGAGGTGGGGCCGAGGTCCTGGCCGCGGGTCTGCTCGGGGCTTACATAGTGGGCGGTGCCCAGCACGTTGTTATCCTGCGTGAGGTGGCTGTTCTTGGCGCGTGCGATGCCAAAATCCATTACCTTGATGTTGCCGTCAGGCAGCACCATGATGTTTTGCGGCTTAATGTCGCGGTGGATGATCTCGTGCTTGTGTGCAACCGAAAGCGCGGAGCTGATCTGCGAGCCGATCTGCGCGACCTTCTTGGGATCGAGGGCGCCGTGGCTCTTGATGCCGCTCTTAAGGTCGGTACCGCGCAGGTACTCCATGACGATGTAATAGGTGTCGCCGTCCTTGCCCCAGTCGTAGACGCCCACGATATAGGGGGAGGACAGGCCGGCAGCTGCCTGGGCCTCCTGCTTAAAGCGGGCGGCGAAGGTGGCGTCGCCGGCATACTGCGGCAGCATGATCTTGACGGCAACCGTGCGGTCGAGGACCTGATCCTGTGCACGGAAGACGGTCGCCATGCCGCCCGTTCCCACCTTATCCTTGAGGAGGTATCTTCCCCCGAGGACCCTCTGTTCCATTCCTGCTCCTAACATAACTATTCGCTCAACGATGTGTGTAGTACCAAATGTGTGGCCGCTGGGGCCGTGTGGCGCGTTGCCGCTAGCTCATCGGCTGCGGCGTGCCCCAAGCATCCGCTTTGATCACGGGCATCACGCTCCCTGTGCGGCGAGCGCCGCGGTCAGGACGATGCCGGCAATCTTGGCCGCCTTGACGTCGTGTTTGTCGTAATCCTCCAGGGCCACCGAGATGGCAACCGTGGGTGAATCATAAGGTGCAAAGCCAACAAACATAGAGTTGACGTTGGTGCCGCCGATCTCGGCCGAACCGGTCTTGCCGGCAACCTTGACGCCCGGAATCTGGGCATCGGTGCCGGTACCGGACTGGACGACGGCGAGCATGGCCTGCTTGACCTGATCGGCGGTGGCAGAGCTGACAGCCTGGCCCAGCGAGCGGGACTGCGTGGTCTTAACCACGGTCCCGTCCGGGGCGAGTATCTGGGACACAAAGAACGGGTCCATGACCACGCCGCTGTTGGCGATAGCGGCAGCGATCACGCAATTCTGCATAACGGTGGTCTGCGGGCCAGGCGTGTGGTCCATGCCGACGGGCTGGCCGGCGCCTGCCCAAGCGGTTTCCCACTCGGTCATAAGCGACGGGTCGGCCATGATGGAGGCCGCGGTGGTCAGATCCTGACCGAGCTTTTGACCGTAGCCAAAGGCGTTGGCAAACTGGACGAGCGAGCTGGCACCGACCTCGTTTGCCACCTGGCCAAAGACGACGTTGGACGACACGGCAAAGGCCTGCTGCAGGCTGATGGTGCCGTAGCTCTCGTTGGCATAGTTGGTGACCGGCGCGTTGCCGATGTCCATGGAGCCGGGCGCCTGGTACGTGCTGGTAAGGCTGGCGGTGCCGGTTTCGAGCGCCGCGGAGAGTGTGACGACCTTAAAGGTCGAGCCCGGGGTGTAGAGCGCGTCCATGGCGCGGTCGTACATGGAGCCGTCCTCGCCACCGCCCGACTGCATTAGGGCATCGATGTTGGTGTTGTCATAGGTGGGCGAGCTCGCGCACGCAAGGACCGCACCGGTGCGCGGATCCATGACCACCACAGCGCCCTTAAAGCCTTTGAGCGCCTGCTCGGCAGCCGTCTGGATGCGCGAGTCGATAGTGAGCTTGGCGGTATTGCCCGGCTGGGTCTGCCCCGCGAGCGACGCAATGGCGTTGTTCCAGCTGGAGTAATCCTTGGAGCCGGTGAGCGTATCGTTCATGACGCTCTCGATGCCGGCGGTGCCGTATTGCTGGCTCACGTAGCCCACCACGTGCGCGGCCATGTTGCCGTTGGGGTAGGAACGGGCGTAGGTGCCGTCCTCCTGTTGCAGCGACTCAGCTAGTGTCACGCCGTCGGACGTGATGATGGAGCCACGCTGGATGTACTTGGAGCGGGCGATGGTGTGGTTGTTGGTCGGCATGTCCTGATAGTCCTTCGCCTTGATGACCTGGACATAGGTGAGGTTGCCGATAAGGATGGCGAACAGCGCCGTGAAGGCAAGCACGGCACGAGTCAGACGGTTGGCAAGTGCCACGCGGCCGAGCACGCCAGACTCAGGCGTGTCGAGCAGGCGACGACGCATGCGAGAACCCGCGGAGTGGTTGCCGTGGCTGTAGGAAGGCACGTTGGCAAAACGCGTACCGGTCGGGGCAGAGGCGGATGCGACCTGGTCATCGGTGATGGCGGCCATGGTGCCGGTGCCGGTGAGCTCGGCTTCGCGTCCGGTTGCCTCGTCGCCGGCGCGCAGCAGCAGTGCGACGATGATAAAGCTCGCCAGCAGCGAGGAACCGCCCTGGCTCATAAAGGGCAGGGTGACGCCGGTCAGCGGGATCAGGCGGGTTACGCCGCCAACGATTAAGAATGCCTGGAAACTGATGGCCGCCGTAAGGCCGGTTGCGCTAAAGGCGGCAAGGTCGGACTTGGCGCGGGCGGCTGTGGTGAGGCCACGCACGGCAAAAAGCATAAACAGGATGAGCACGGCGCCGCCGCCCAAAAGCCCCATTTCCTCGCCGATGGCCGAGAAGATAAAGTCGGACTCGACGACGGGGATGTTGTTTGCCATGCCGTTGCCGATGCCGACGCCAACCAGACCGCCGTCAGCCAGCGAGTAAAGTGACTGTACGATCTGGTAGCCCTGGCCCTGGGCATCCTTAAACGGATCGACCCAGACCTGAAAGCGCACTTGCACGTGCGACAGGAACTTGTAGGCGCCCACGGCTCCAACGGCCAGCAGCGCAAGGCCGATGATGACGTACGAAAAGCGTCCCGTGGCAACATAGAGCATCAGCAAAAAGATGGTGTAGAACAGGACGGCCGAGCCCAGGTCGCGTTCGAAGACAACGATGAGCAGGCACACGCCCCACACGGCAAACAGCGGCAGCAGCAGGCGGAAGCGCGGAATCTTGAGGCCCAAGATCTTGCGGTTGGAGATGGAGAGCAGCTCGCGGTTCTCGGCCAGATAGCCTGCCAGGAACAGGACGATGAAGACTTTGGCGAACTCGCCGGGCTGGATGGTGAAGCCCGCGATGCGAATCCACAGCTTGGAGCCTGAGATCGTGGTGCCGATAAAGATCGGCAGCATCAGCAGGATGATGCCGATAATGCCAAAGGTGTACTTGTAGCGCATGACCACGTCGAGGTTCTTGACCAGTGCGAGCGTTCCCACCATGAGCGCCACCGAGACAAACAAGATGATGAGCTGCGAGATGGCGAGGTCGGGGGCCAGGCGCGTTACGAATGTGATGCCGATGCCCGAGAGCACAAAGACGATGGGCAGGATGGCGGGGTCGGCGCCGGGCGCCAGGATACGCACGGCGATATGCGCCGCGGCGAAGGCGGCGAACAGGCCGATCGGCACGGCGAGCGTCTCAAAGGAAATCGTGGCACCCGCGGTGAGCACGTACATCGCATAGAGCAGGATGACGGGGAACGCCGAGGCGATGAGCAAGAGCAGTTCGGTGTTGCGGCGACTCATAAGCGGCACTCCCTTTCTAATTCTTATCGGAGGCTTCGGCCTCGGCTGACTGTTCGGCGGTTTTCTCGGAATCTGACTCGGAGGTGGATTCCTGATTGGTGTTGTCGCGAATCGTTTGCGCGTCAATCACCTGACGGGTCTGCTCCTCGTCAATCTGATGGCGGTACTTGGAAATGGTGTCCTGCGCATCGTCGACACTCGTTTGCGGAATGCCTGCCTTCAGGCGGTTTTGCGTGTCTTCGGGCAGGTCGGACAGCTTGATGCTGGTTTCGCTCTCGAGCCAGTGGAGCTCGACCCCGAGCGTCTTGCCGGGCAGACCGCGCCAGACGGCGACATTGCCGTGGTAGGTTCCCAAGTAATAGGAGCCGGTGACGCCCGTGTATGCCCAGATGCCTGCTACCAGCACAAAGACAAGGGCCAAGACGGTGGCGATGGTGACATTGCGGCGTCGTACGCGTTTAGCCTCGCGCATGACGCCGTCGTCGACCAGGTCGACGACCACCACGGTCACATTGTCGTGGCCGCCGGCGGCGAGCGCCGCGTCCACCAAGTTGTCGACACAGATCTGTGCGCTCGAGGACTGCGTAGCGATGTTCTCGATATCGCTATCGGGAATCATGCTCGAAAGACCGTCGGAGCACAGAATTAGGCGGTCGCCTTCCTCGATGTGCAGGGTAAAGTGGTCGGCATACATGGCGGGATCCGAGCCCAGCGCGCGGGTGATGACCGAGCGGTTGGGGTGGACGCGGGCCTCGTCGGCCGTAATCTCGCCGGCATCCACGAGCTCCTCCACGTAGGAGTGGTCGCGGGTCACGCGGATGAGCGTACCCTCGTGGAGCAGGTAGGCGCGCGAGTCGCCCACGTGGGCGATGGCGAGCGTGTCGTTTTCGATGTAGGCGCAGGTGGCTGTGCATCCCATGCCGGGTTTGCCCAGGCCGTTGAGGGCGGCCTCGATCACGGCGGCGTTGGCGGCCTCGACGGCTGCGGCCAGGCGCGCGGCGTCGGCGGACTGCGGCGCCGTCTTGGCGATGGTCTCGACGGCGATGGAGGATGCCACCTCGCCGGCGGCGTGTCCTCCCATGCCGTCGCACACGCAAAAGAGCGGCGACTGCACCAGATAGGAGTCCTCGTTGTGCGGGCGTACGCATCCGACGTCGGAGCGGGCGCCCCACATAAGCTGCGTGGTGGTGCCGGCGTCGTAGGTCGAGTCGGTCTCGATGCGCTCGTCGGTCAGCGGCTCAAAGCTCATGGTCGAGCCGGGATCTTTGAGCTTTGCCTCCACGGCCGCGACATCGATCTCGGCGGTGTCGCCGGGGGAGACGGTGTCGGCATCGTCTCCCGACTCGGCGTCGGAGACGTCCGGAAGGTTGAGATCTTCGGTTACGCGGTCGGCGGGATCGCCGTCCTGCTGCGGCTCGACAGCCGTCGGCTCGGGCGTCGCAAAGTGCGACGGCGCGGGCGTGCTCTGGGGTTGAGCGGAGGGCTCGGGAGCTGCGGCGGGCGCGGCAACGGGCTGCTCGACTTCGGTAGGCGTTGCAGATGCGGGTGCCGCCTCGCTTGCCGGGGCGACGGGGAATACCGGCGCGGCAAGCTCGGGCGCTGCAAACACGGCAGCGCTCTCGTTAATCGCCTCGGCGACGGGCTCGGCAAAGTGAGCCGGTGCGGGCGTTGCCTCCGGTTCCGCGGGCTGCTCGGCAGCGTGCGCGCCGATGGGGGCGTCGAGCTGCTCGGTGTCGGCGTCCTCGTCATCGACGAGCGCCGGATATTCTTGAGTTACATGCGAAAGAGGCAGGGAGAACACGGTGTCCTCGGGCTCCACGGTCGCAGGGCGCGCCGGAGCGGCATGAGCCGGCGCAGCTGCGGGGGCAGTTGGCGTCTCGGGCATGGTTGCGGACTTGTTCTCCTCGTCGATCATCGACGGTTCACCTTCATGACCACGTCGCCAATCTGGACCTCATCACCCTCGCGCAGCGTTGCGGGCTCCACCAGCTGACGGCCGTTAACGAGCGTGCCGTTCAGCGAGTTGAGGTCTTCGATGATGAGTGCCGGGCCCTGCAGCGAAAAGCGTGCGTGCGAGGCCGAGACAAACGGTTCGTTGATGCAGATGTCCGAGGACGGCGAGCGGCCCACGATGACGGGGCCGAGCATATCTACATGGATGCCACGGATGCCGCGCGGACCCTTGTCCACATCGATCGTCCAGATAGCGGAGTCGCGGCGCTGGCCGCGTACGAGTCCCACGCCGGTTTTCATGACGGCGAACAGGAAGATGTAGAGCAGGGCGACCAGGACGATGCGACCTGCAAAAAGGACGATATCGATGTTCATAAGCGACTATCCCCTAAATTCAAAGGTGCTCAGGCCAAACGTCAGCAGGTCGCCGTTGCGCAGCGGGCAGCGCGTGATGCGGCGGTTGTTGACGAGCGTGCCGTTGGTGGAATTGAGGTCCTCGATCGACCAGTCCGAACCGGTAAAGGTGAGCTGGGCGTGGCGGCGCGACACGTTGGGGTCGCGCAGGGCGATGTCCGAAACCGAACGCTCGCGACCGATGGTCACCTGCGCGGAAGTGATGCTGTGGCTCTCGCCGCTCACGACGTCGACGAGCTGGGCGAGCGGGCGCTGCGGGGCGCGGGTGCTCGCCATGTTGGAGGCAATACCGGCCGCGGCGCCAAGGCCCACGGCGGCGCCGGTCGCGGCGGCTCCGCCCATACCGGCGAGGGCGTCACGAGAGACGGTCTGCGGCACGGGGATGGGCGCGACGGCGGGGTCGGGGACGCTGAGCGCAAAGGGATCGGCCACGGCGAGCGGGTCGGGAGCGGTGGCACGGGGCGTCGGCTGCTGGGGCATGGCGGCGGGGTGCTGCTGCTGCGGAGCGGCGAATTGCTGCTTGCCGGCGCGGGGAGCGCTGGCGGCGCGGCTTGCGGCCGAGTTGTTCTGCCCCAGGCCATTCTGGTAGGCGCGCTCTTCCTCGTACAGACGACCGAGCGTGGGGGCGTCGACGTTCTCGGCAAAGACCGAGAACTTACCGGCACGCAGCTGCGGGTCGATCATAAAGCGAACGAGGGGTTCACCGACAAACACATAGCGGCGCTTTTCGGCCTGTGCCTTCACAAACTCGCGGACTTCGCGCGAAAGCTCGGGGTAGAACGGGGCGAGCATGGGATCGTCGTCGGCGGCGATCAGGATGGTATAGAGCGCCGGCGCGGTGTTGACGCCGTTGATCACCAGAGTCTGATCCTCCATGTCGCGAGCGGCCTGCTTGGCAAGCTTCTTAAAGGAGAACGGGGCACGGGTGGCACCGAAGATGCCGGCCACGTGGTCCTCGAAGATGTTCAGGAAGTTCACGAAAGATCACTCTCCGTATAGGTTCTTTGGTATCCGAGCAAATATAGGCATATCCCAACAATTATAGAGGATAGGGTTCCCGCAACCGCCGCCTTGACGACGACCGCGGCCGCAAGGCTGGCAATTTCCATATGGTGTGCAAGACAGAGTGCCGCCGCGGAGCCTATTCCGCAGCCGGCGATGGCGGCGATTGCAGTCAGGTTCGAGCCCTGCTCGGCACGCTTGGCATGGGCGTTGAGCAGCAGAGATGTCAGTGCAGCTGTCGCCGCGACGAGCACGACGGCAGCCCAGAAGAGCATGTCTCCCAGTGCCGCGGCAACATTGCCGAGCCCCAGTACGCCTCCGGCGGAAAGCGCAACCGTAGCCAGGCGGCCAAAAAGTGCGCCCATCCCCGTGGCGGCCGCGGCGCTTGCCGGGCCGAGCCAAAAGGCAGCGATGCCGGCGGCGACCCCGGCGGCAAGGAGGGCGTCGCCCGTTAGACAGCCAAGTGCCACCGCGCAGGTGAGCGCGGCGCTCGCGGCGGCCTCGGTGCGGCCCCAGGCGATCCACCAACCGGACATGGTGGCGGCAAAGAGCACCGCGACAGGCAGCATCGACAGGATGCCCTGCGCCTGCATGGTGGTGTTGGCCATAAGTACCAAAAAGCCCACGGCCGAGATAGCCGAGCCAATTTGCGGGGCCAGGCCGGCGGCCGCCCCAATCGCGATGGCCGCGGCGATAAGTCCGGGAAGCGCCGCGACGCCAGCCGTCTGCATGATCAAAAAGCTAAAGGCACCGCACGTTAGCGCCGAGATGGCGCGCATGGTGTAATCGCGCGCGTGGCTCCAGCGCGTGCCGGCCCAGCCGAGTGCGGGGTCGACCTCAATGGTGTCGTCCTCATAGGGTAACGATTCGATATCGTCTGCCGCGCGCTCGTCATCCGACAGCTCGCCCACCATCTGCTCCAGGCTGCGACGGCCCTCGCGCACGCTGCCCAAGCCGGCGAGCAGCTGGTCGCAAAATGCCTCGATGCTGTTGGGGCGGTCTTGCGGCATGGGGGAGAGGGCGCTCATGAGCGCAGCCTCGGCTCCCGGGGGAAAGTGCGGGATGAGCTCGCTGGGGTAGGTGGCACCGCCGATGATACGGCCGAGCGAGTCGCCGGGCGTGGCGGCCATAAAGGGGGCGCTGCCGCACAGGCCCTCGTAGATCACGCAGGCGAGGGCAAAGACATCGGCGCGCTCGTCGACTGTGCCGGTCTCGATATCGAGCTGCTCGGGTGGCATGTAGCCGATGGTGCCGCCGCGCGAGCCGCCAAAGCCGCCGGCAGACGACAGTCGCGCCATGCCAAAGTCGGTGAGCTTTACGTTGCCCGAGTGGTCGATGAGCACGTTGGCGGGCTTAATATCCAGGTGGAGCACGCCGTTGCTATGGGCGAAGGTGAGCGCCTGGCCCAGCGCGTCGGCAATTGCCGCGGCCTCGTCAAAGGTGAGCGAATGGCCGTCCACGCGATGCAAAAAGTCGGCGAGCGACATGCCGTCGACATATTCCATGACGAGGTAGGCATAGGCGGTATCGTGCGTAAAGTCGATAACCTGCACGATATTGGGATGTTGAAGCATGGCGGCGGTGTGTGCCTCGCGCAGGACATCCATGATGTCGCTGGCGGGCATGCCGGCGCCGTTGATAAGGGGGATGCGCTTAATGGCGACGCGACGGCGCAGGTGCGTGTCGCGGCAAATCTCGATGGAGCCAAAACCGCCGGTCGCAAGCGTCTCGAGCGGCTGGAACCGCTTGAGCAGCTCGCGAGAGCTGGTGCCCTCCAAGGGAACGTCCGGCGAGAACCGGGCGGTATGTTGCGAGAAAAGCGGCATGGCCAACCCTCGTGCGTTTAAAGTTCGTTTGCGAGCGGCGGGCGCGGAGCCGAGCCGTTCGCGGTGGCATAGATACTGCTAGTGTAGCACGCTCGGGTGCATGGTGAAGGTAGCGGGGCGAGGTGGCCTATCTGACTTGGCCTTAGCGCTTCTTCTTGTTCTTCTTCTGCTTGCGCTGTTTGGCCTTTGCATTCTTAGGCTCGCTTTCCTGCTTGGCCTTGGCAGCGGCCTTTTCGGCCTTCATCTTTTTGCGTTTGGTCTCGATGCGCAGCTTTTTGTTGATGCGCGTCTTGAGGAAGGAGCCAAACTGCTCGGCATCACCACGCACAAAGGTGTCCTTAGGGATCGTCACGCCCTGGTCGGCGAACATGGCTACAAAGATGCGCTCGCCGTCGAGCACGTGGTCGAGCTTTTCAAACGGGAAGAACTGCGACTTGCCGCTCTTGCCCCAAACCATCAGGCCGTCCTCGTTGGCGGCGACGCGGCGATAGCGGCCACCCATGGACTCGTCGGCCTCGACGGCATCGATAAAGTCGCGGGCGAGGGTGTGGTGCAGGTTTTTGCTCCACCAGGCCAAAAAGGCGCCGAATACGATCAGGACGACGCCAAACTTGATCCAGTTGCCGCCGGCCACCAGCATGCCAATGCCGAGCAGCGCGGCAATTGCCGCGGCGACATACAGCGAGCCGCGACGCCTGGGTGAGGCGACCAGGCGGGCGAAGTCGGTGACCAGGTCGTTTTCGTACTGGTACTCGTTGAGGTACAGGATGCCGTCGTCGGCTGCGGCCTGCTTCTCGAGCGCGACCTCGACCTGGTCGGCTGCTTCGGAGGGAACGAGGTTGCTCTCTGCGTCTGCCATGCTCTTTGGACTCCTATCGCGGCGGGCTCGCCGTACGGGTTATTATGAGTGAAGTATGCCGTGCGACCGCATGGCCGTCGCGGCAACAAGACTCAGTATACCCGGGGGAGCACCCATGGAATCGTTGTACCGAAAGTATCGCCCGCTCACCTTCGACTCCGTGGTGGGCCAGCAGCATATCGTCTCGACGCTCGAGCACGCCATCACCGAGGGACGCCTGTCCCACGCGTACCTGTTCTGCGGACCGCGCGGCACGGGCAAGACCACCATGGCGCGCATCCTTGCCAAGGCGCTGCTGTGCCGCAACGCCGAGGCGGCGCGCGCCGAGGGCGCAAGCGGCTGCATGCCCGACGGCACCTGTGAGGAGTGCGAGCTCATCGCCGAGGGCAACCACCCCGATGTCTACGAGCTCGATGCCGCAAGCCGCACGGGCGTGGACAATGTGCGCGAGGAGATCATCAACTCCGTCAACTTTGCCCCGGTGCGCGGCAAGTACAAGATCTATATCATCGACGAGGTTCACATGCTCACGACGGCGGCGTTCAACGCGCTGCTCAAGACGCTCGAGGAGCCGCCGGCGCACGTGATCTTTGTGCTGTGCACCACCGACCCGCAAAAGATTTTGGAGACCATCCTCTCGCGCTGCCAGCGCTTCGATTTTCATCGCATCGGCAACGAGGATATTGAGCATCGTCTGTCCTACGTGTGCGAGCAGGAGGGCTTCGATTACGACGACGAGGCGCTGGCTATCGTGGCGCGTCATGCCAAGGGCGGCATGCGCGACGCGCTCTCCACGCTGGAGCAGCTGAGCGTCTTCGGCAACGGTACCGTGCACGCGGACGATGCCCGCTCGCTTTTGGGCGAAGTTTCGGACCAGATTCTGGGCGAGTTTGCGCGCGCCATCGCCGAGCGTGATATTGCTGAGCTCTATGGGCTCATTCGCGCACAGGTCGAGGAGGGCAATGACCTGCTTGAGCTGACGCGCGACCTGGTGGCGCATGTGCGTGACGTGTATGTGGCCTGCGTTGCCGGTGCCCGTGCCGAGCTGTTTGAGGGCGGGGCCGAGCAGGCCGAGGCGCTTGCTGCCGAGGCTGCTGCCTTTGGCGAGCATCCGGCCGACCGTCTGGCCCGCGTGCTGACGGTGCTCGACGATGCCGCGCTGGAGATGAGGGGCGCGAGTGACGTGCGCCTGGTGCTCGAGATCGCCTGCACGCGCCTGGCACGTCCCGAGGCCGATCTGACCATCGAGGCCCTGGCCGAGCGCGTGGCGCGCTTGGAGGTCATGGTCGCCAACGCCGCGGTGCCGGCGAGCGTGGCTGCTGCAGGTGCCGCGCCTGCGGTTGTCGCGGCTGCACCTGCGGCGATGCAACAGCCGACACTGATCTCGGGTGCCCGAGCTGCCGCTCCTGTGGCATCTGCCGTGCCCGCCGCTGCGTCTGCGCGCCAGGGCGGCATGCCTTGGGACCGCGGCGCTGCTGTTCCGGCTGCCCAGCCTGCACCCAAGTCCGCGGCTCCGGCTCCCGCGCCCAAGCCTGTAACGCCTGCACCTCAGCCCGTTGCGGCTCCGGCTCCCGTGCCTGCTGCATCGACCGTGCCGGTGTCCAAGCCCAACAACGCCGCTGAGGTTGCCGCCGCCGGTGCTGCCGAGACCCCCGCGGTCGAGGACGCCGGCGAGCTCCAGCGCAAATGGGCCGAGGTCGTCGAGCGCGTCAAGGCTCGTCAGGCTTCCTACGCAGGCCTGCTGCTCAACGCCCGCGCCACGGCCGACGACGGCTCCAAGCTCACGGTTTCGTTCCCCGCGGGCTCGACCTTTGCTATCAAGATGCTCGGTCGCGCCGACACACAGTCGGTGGTTCTGCCGACAGTCAGTGCGGTCTTCGGTCGTCGTACCGTCGACTATGTCCTGGATGGGGGTGGCACGCCGGCTCCTCAACATGAGGAGCATTCTCCATCTGCACGGGCTGCGGTATCTGCGGACCCGCAACCCGTGTCCTCGGCGGCCCCTGCATCCTCGAGCGCCAGCGCTCCGCAGCAGCAAGCGACGCCGGTGATGGCACCGACCCCGTCGGCGCCTAAGCCCGCCACGCCCAAATCTGCTGCTCCGGCTCCCGCGCCCAAGCCCGCCGCCGCGCCTGCGTCTAAGTCATCCGACCTGGCTAAGGCCCCCTGGCTGCGCTCCGACAACCCTGCCGGCGCTCCTGCCACGGGCAAGCTCCCGACCGAGCCAGCGCCCCGTGCGCCCGAGCGCTCTGCCGCTCCCAAGGCTCAGCCGTCTGCGCAGTCCGCTCCGTGGGAATCCGAGCAGGTTCCCTACGACGATGCCATGGTCGGCGGTTTTGCTGCCGATGCCGGCGGGGACGATCTGCCGCCGTTCGACGTGCCGGGTGCGGCGTCCGCGCCCAAGCCCGCTGCAGCTGCCCCCAAAGAGGAGGACGCCCCCGCTGCCCCTTGGGAGTCCAACCCAGGCGCGGGCAGCCCCTTCGGCCATCAGGGCGCAGCCCCGAGCATCCCGCAGACCGAGGACGAGGCCAAAGCCCTCATCCGCAGCGTCTTCGGCCAGGCCACCATCTTCAAGCCGGTGGAGTAGCTGCGCGGGCGGGCATACTGCTCAAGAAGAGAACTCTTTGTCCGGGCGCATCTGTATTTCGGACATGTGTAATGTGGTGCCGCGTATATCGCATTCGAGTAGACAGGTACGTGACGGTCGGCCTAGGATGCTGAGGTCGATACGATACGTTGCATGGCTGTCCGTGTACTCGACTTGCTCGGCGCTGACGGTTGCTCCGATTGTCGAGAAAACGCCTAGTTCGGCATCGACAATCTTGGAGTTCTTTATCTTGACCTTGAACTCTTGGTAGAGGGATGGGCTGTTGTAGTAAACGGTTCGGGTTCCGTCGGTGCACTCATCGGTCGCTTCCCATTTGACGACGGGCTGGCCCGAGCTGGCTATTAGCAGTTCTGCTCCAAAGGATATAGCATGGGTGATGGCAACCAACAATGCCCAGCCGACAAAGAGATAGAGAACAAAATATGCAGCGGGGTGTTTTGAGCGGATGTTTTGGAGCGCGTCGGGGGCATTCATGGGGTACCTCCAAATTGCTATCTATGGCAATCAAATTATACCCCACCGTCATGAGCGCCACCTCGAGTGGTGGCTTGGCATTTAGCCATTTAGTGGTACGCATTACATGTCGGATTCCGGCTCTACAAGATTTAGCTTTCAATCTTATGCAGATGCGAATTATGCAACTTTGCATAATCATTGGGTGCGGTCTGCACTCAGGACATGTATATCGACTGAGGTAGCGTGACCGCCCCGCTTGCTGGCCTCGCGCCGTGGTACGATTTTTGAGTTTGAAAGTCCCGCCGCGCCCCGGCTGCCCTTGCAGCTCGTTGCGCGGCCGCACGCAAAGGAGCCATCATGGCCGGTATGAACATGCAGCAGATGATGAAGCAGGCTCGCAAGATGCAGGAGCAGCTTGCCGCCGCGCAGGAGAACCTCAAGTCCCAGACCGTCGACGCCTCTGCCGGCGGCGGCATGGTCAAGGTGACCGTTAACGGCGAGATGGAGCTCGTCAACCTCACCATCGACCCCGATGCCCTCGATCCCGAGGATGTCGATATGCTGCAGGACATGATCATGGCTGCTGTTAACGAGGCCGTTCGCGGCGTCAACGAGCTCGCCAACAAGCAGATGGGCGCCATCACCGGCGGCCTCAACATCCCGGGCATGCCGTTCTAAGACACACATATATATGAGCGCGAATCACAGTCTGCAAAAACTGCTCGATGAGCTGGGTCGTCTGCCGGGCATTGGTCCCAAGTCGGCCCAGCGCATAGCCTATTACCTGCTCGAGGCCGATGCCGAGGAGGCCCGCCGCCTGGCCGAGGCCATCCTGGAGGTTAAGCAGGAGGTCCACTTTTGCAGCCGTTGCTTTAACTACGCCACGGCCGACGAGTGCTCCATCTGCCAGGATCCGATGCGCGATACCACTCGCATTTGCGTGGTGGGCGAGCCGCGCGACGTCCAGGCAATCGAGCGCACGGGCAGCTACCATGGCCTGTACCATGTGCTGGGCGGCGTGATCAGCCCCATGGACAAGATCGGTCCCGAGCAGCTGCATATCCGCGAGCTGCTGGCGCGCCTGGGCCACGAGGACATCCACGAGGTCATCATTGCCACCAACCCCAACATTGAAGGCGAGACCACGGCGAGCTACCTTGCTCGCACCATCAAGCCATTGGGCGTTGAGGTATCGCGTCTTGCGAGCGGCCTTCCCGTGGGCGGCGACTTGGAGTATGCCGACGAGCTTACGCTTGGCCGCGCTATCGAGGCCCGCCGCGCGATCTAGGCGGCGTCAGCTCCATGGCATGTCCCGTCGGCCTGCCGCACGGGGCACTCATAATTGGGCACGCGTTCATTCATTTGTTGTGCAACAAACCTGCTTTTCATCCGCTTATCGCGTGGATGGGTCCGCTCACACCTCGTATTTGCCCATTCGTTGCGCAACCTTTTGGGTTCGCTGATACACTCAAATGTGAATATGAAAGAATGCGCCGCTTTTAAGCGGCGTGTTTTTGTTGGAGGAGAACGCATGCGGCCCGGGGGCACTCAGACAAAGCGTGGCGCCGCGGTGCGCATGCGACGCCGGCTGGGCCTGGCGCCTCGGGCGTGCGTGCTGCTGTCTTGCTCGCTCGTGCTGGTCATAGCCGGTGTTTCGGCTTATGGCATGACGGTGCCGTCCATGGTGCAGGCGCATGCTGCGCGTGAGCTGCATATTGGGCGCAAGGCCAAAAGCGACTTGGGAACGACAACCGGATATACGTGGGCGAGCGTGGTCTCGCACGTTGTGTTCGGTGGCGACGATGCGGACGGTCCCGAAACAGCGGACAACGAGGTTACGCTGGCAAACGGCAAGACCATCGTGCTCACCAACACCAAGGTCATTACGAAGCTTTCCAATAACAGCGTGGCTTCTGTCGTTAACAAGGCAGAGCAGCAGAAGGAGCAGGATACGCAGCAGATGGGTAAGCCCGGCGGCTCGGACGGGTCCGGTTCTGGCACCGGTTCGTCGAGCTCGGGCGGTGGCTCCGCCTCTGGCGGTGGATCTTCGAGCGGTGGCTCGACGGACGGCGGTGCCGGCGGCGACACGGGCTCGGGTGGTCTCTCGGCTGCCGAGGAAGAGAGTATCCACAGTTGGCTTGTGACCAAATACAACATGCTCGATGGCTATGTCGCCCGCGCCAACAGCGTGGTTTCGACCTATAACGCTACGGGCGATACCGGACCGTGCGACACCCTGGCCAACGATATGTTTGTCATCCGTGCCGAGTTCGGTCGACAAAGGTTCTCGACCAAATCTAAGTGGTATCGGCAGTATGCCAATCTGTGGGGCTGCTATACCAACCTGTGTCAATGGGTTGGGCACTATGGCGACGACGACGTCGCGCTCAACAGCTTCAACACCAATGTGGCGGCGATCGCCCTATGACGAACGACCTCGCTTCTACGGCAGCCCAGCCGCTCAACCGTGATCCCATGGTGGGCCTGCGCCTGGCGCGCGTCGACGGGTTTGAACCGGCCGTCGCCCTGGGCACGGACGAGCTTCCCGCCTACCTGCGCCGTTTTACGATGCTGTTTGCCGATGACGCCACCATGCGTCGCGGCGGTATCGGCCGTGTGACGCGTGCCGTCAACGCGCAGGGCGAGGCCGTAGCGCTCAAGCAGCTCATCTTGCCAACGCGCGACGAATTTGATGACGATGTCGCCCACGAGGCGCTGGTCGTCAAGTTCAAGGCGGCGTTTCGCGAGGAATATGAATGTCATCGTGCCCTTTCGGGCCTTAAGGGCTTTCCCCGATTATACGGGTGGGGCGAGGTCGACGGCGTGCCCGCGATTGTCATGGAGTGGGTCGAGGGCGAGACGCTCGCTCGCCTGCGCCCGCGCCTTGCCGTGGACGATGCCGGGCGTCTGTCGCCGCTCGTGGCGGCGCGCCTGGGTCGCGACCTGTTCGATCTGCTCTGCCGCATGAGCTTGGTAGGCGAGGGGTTCGTCCATCGCGATATCTCGCCCGCTAATATTATGGTGCGCACGGCGCGCCTGCCGCTCGACCGACAGCTTGCCGAAGGCACCTTCGACCTGTGCTTGATCGACTTTGGCTCGTCGCTGGCGCTCGAGCCCGCCTCTGCGGTGGCCGGCACCGGCGGCAAGGCGTCGTTTACCGAGCGCTATGCCACGTTGCGCCGCGCGACGGTGGCCTACGCCCCGCCCGAGATGCTCACCGACGATATCCCCGACCTGCGCGTGCTTCGTATGTCGCCGGCGATCGATGTCTATGCGGCGGCGAGCACGGTCTACGAGCTCATTGCCGGTGTCGCGCCGTACGAAGTAGCGCCGGGTGCATCGGGTACTTCGGGCTCGCGCAAAAAGACGCGCGATATCGCCAGCCCTTATCGCCTCAAGATGGATACGCTGCCCGACTATCCCGTCGGCGCCCACGCGCCCGGCTGCGACTTGACGCAACTGCTGCGACGCGAGCCCGATGTGGCACTTGCCGCGGCCGAACAGGCTCAGCAGCTGGGGCTCGATCCAAATTCCGAGGATCTGCGCGATGCGCTGGCGTTTGTCGACGCTCAGCTGTTCGATGTGGTGATGGCCTGCCTGTCCTGCCATCAGGAAGATCGTCCCGAGCCGGCTGCGGTGGAGGCGGCGCTCTCGGCATTTTGCGACCACTATGCGCAAAATGTCGCCCGCTCGCTTCGCGCCGAGCCGCTCATGCCGTGCCCGATGGAGGCATCGGGGCACACAGCCCGGCGTGCGGCGATGGTTGGTGCGACGGCGGCAAGCGGCGTGCTTTGGACTGTGGTCGTGGTATCAGCGGCGCTGTTGGCGTCGGGCGCCCATGTGACGCTCGTCGTGGGACCGCTTATGTGGTCCGGGAAGCTGCCGGCCATTATCGCCGCACTGGCGTTGGCGCTGCCGGGCATGGTGGGCATCGCTGCCGGGGCCTTGGCGCGCGACCGTCGTGTGGGATTCCTGCAGGGTGTGTTGGCCCTTTCCGCCTGCGAGGTTCCGGCGCTGGCCGCACTCGCATGCGCCGTGTTTTCCCAGCATGCCGTGGCGGGTGGCCTGGTGGCCGCCATAATTGCAACCTATGCGCTCACGTGGTTTTTGCTGGCGATGGGGTTTGCCTTTGAGCTTCCCGTCGTGTCAGCACGACGTGCGAAAATTTCCATGGCGATGCCGCTTGCCGGCGGAGCCGCGGCTGCCCGCGCCTTTGGCGGGCCGGCCGAAGTATCCGACACCATCTCTGCGACCAAGGAGGGCTAAGCCATGGCTTCTCAAGCTGAGCTCACCCCGTGCGGGGCAATGTTTGACATCTTTAAGCGCGCAGCGCACCTGAGCCATATCGAGCTGTGCGGCTTGGTGCTTTCGTCCCGTCCGCTCGCCGACGGCCGCAGCCCGCAGAGCCGAGCCGCCGATCGCTCTTGGGTTTCCCGCTTTATCGTTCGCGCGCCGGTCGGCACGCTTCAGCAGCGCTACTTTGCCGAATACGGTACCTCGGCTGCGCGTATTATGTCGCAACTGGCCCTGCGCCAGCGCAATCCCATGGACTCCACGGCTGTGATCAATATGGTGTGCGGTCCTGCAGGTGAACCGATGGTACGCGCGCTCGAAGAGTGCCACCAGGACACGAATCTCTATCGCAACGCGCTCGATCGCCTGTCCCAGGCGGCGGAACTCATGCCCGCCGAGCGCGCCGAGGCCGTGCTGGTGCTGTTTGTCGCCGTCGGTTGTTCGGCGGATGTGCGGTCCTCGGTGAACTATGCCATCGACTACGCACACGCGACCTGTGGCGGAGGCACCTCCACGCCGCGTTCGCTTGGCATGTCGATGACCGCGGGTGAACGCGAACCCGCCCCGGCGCACCCCTTGGGCTTGCTGCGCGTACAAAACAGTTTTGTCGTGAGCGCCCCGCGCTGGATTCAGCCGAGTGAGCAGGGTGTTGAGATTGGCGCGCTGGCCACTGGTGAGGGCGATATTACCGACGTTGGCGACGATGTCTCGGCCCGCCATGCCCATATCTGGTGCGATGCTCAAAATATCTGGCACGTCGAGGACTTGTCGTCCACCAACGGAACCGTGGTGGTAAACGGGGCCACGCGCGTCTGCATTCAGGTCGAGCCCGGCCGTTCCGCCCAATTCAATCCCGGCGACGAGCTCAAGCTCGGCGAATCCACTACCTACGCCATTCTCTTCGGTGCCCTCTAGCCGGCAGTTAGGGACGTTCCTTTTCTGCCGGCACTTGGGGACACTTCTCTGCGCGCCAGAGCCGGTCGCCTGGGGATGGAGAGGCCATTTTGGCCCTTGGCGGTCAGTCGGGGCGAAACTAGAAGATCTTTCCGATTCGCGGCTGTTCATGCTTGTAGAGCATCTAAAACAATAGGATGTTATTCTGGAATATGCCGGGTGCGTGAACTTGCCTGTCTTAGCCTTAAAAAGGTATAGGGGAGTTTGGCTCAGGGGTTCCGTCTTGTTCTTCAGCGCAGTATTGTGGGACAGATTTGCTGAGATTGGCGCCTTACACCGCAGAGCGCACGGAAGGCTCTCGATTTGTGTTCTGGCCCCAGAATACAGGGCCTGATACTTACCAACTGTGGCATGGATGTAACATCTGTAGAAATCAACCCTTTTGTTGTCGACCTTTGTAAGAAGAACACTGCCATCAACTCTTTGGATGACGAAACTAAGGTGCTTGAGGGGAGCCTTTACTCCCCTCTGTGAGATGACTCATGTTTTTCGCTTGTCGTTGTGAATCCTCCGTTACTGCCGATTCCGGATGAGATTCCTTATCCCTTCGTTGGGGATGGGGGACAATCGGGTCTGGATATAACACTTCATATTCTTAAGGGTGGCGATACGCATTTAGAGGAAAACACTAAATACTGCTAATAGGGGTGACGACGATGGCGTAGGGGCGACCCACGATGCTCGCATCAATACGTCGGCTACTTGGGGAATCAGATCTAGATGCATGTATGATGATACTGTGCAGCTATTCAATTAGTCCGCGTTCCGAATGGGTACGGGGTATGGCGGCGACGTCGTATGCTTTTGCCCTGGCGCGATACTCAGGTATTTCTGAGGCGGTTGACGAAGTTTATACGCGCTATGCCGCGCAAGGCGTCCGGAAGTTTGCACATCTACATTACGGGCTTAGGTTTCTTCAAGCGAGCAGGCTGGTTGCGTTATTATGAGCGATTTTTCTAGTCTAGGCGACAAAAGGCAAAGGATTTGGTGGGTGTAAAACGAGGTCGTTTGCGGGCGGACGCTCCAATCTATTGTGGCAATCGGGCGGTTGAAAAAGATATTTCAATCGCCCGATTGCCAGATTCGTCGGAGGAGATGTCCGATTCCGACTCTCTTGTAGGAAGAGCTTGAGACCGTATTGGCCCAAGGCAATCTTAAAGCAGTCTCATTGGCAAATCTTCGCTCCTGTTGTGTTGAGGTGTAAGGTATCAGTGATTGATGTTTTGTGGCGGGTAGATTGGGGCCTTCCTTGATTCGATGCGTTCTCTCGAGGTTCATCAGAGCAAAAGGGGCTTTCGTCTTCATTGCTATCACGGTGATTGGAACCGCTCTCTCCTATGCCATGCCATACGTGAACGGAAAATTTTTAGATTTTCTTCTCGGTAACCGCAGCGAAAGAGACGCCGCACTCTTCGCACTCCTGGTTGCGTCAATAGGAGTTTTCTCCACCCTCTTTACTTATTTTGCAGGAACACTTTCCATTCGCATAAGCACGAGACTTTCCTTTGATCCTCTCAGGGAGGCCGTCTTGCGTTTTGAAAGAGACGATTACTTGGTGAGTCGGACCATCGATCCAGCCTATACAACGCAACGGATTATTTCCGACTCCAGCGTGGTCTCATCCTTCGTTTTGGCGAATTTCATCAGTGCGCCGCTGTCCATTGTAGCTATTCCCATCGTATTGCTTATCATATGGTCAATTGATTCAACTCTCGCGGTGTTTTCCATCATTCTCCTCATCGTGTATTTCTGTGTAATTACTGGGTTGAGGAAACTTTTGTATAGGGTCACGTATGAGAAGAAAGAGGCGGACAGCGCCTTTTACGCCGCAATTGCATCGCAGCTTAATCAGATTCTCAACATTCAACTGGCATCTTCGTACGGCAAGAGCGAACAAGCGCTCGACGCTGGGTTTAAGAGCTATTTTCCCAAAGTTTTGCGCTCCGGAAAGCTATCATATTCTCTGACATCGCTCGATGGTCTTTTCGCAGCGTTGTTTCAAGCGGTGATACTTGTTGTTTCCGGAGTACGAATCATTAACGGAACTATGTCAATAGGCGAGTACACTATCATCGGTACATACTTCGCGGTTCTCTTTAAGACTTTGAAAAGTATGATGTCATTGTTCAAATCCTATCAGGACGCCAAAGCATCATGGGATAGGACGGCTATCGCGACGAGGGAAAAGGCGAGATCGGGGTGGAATCGGACCGATTTGGCGAAACTTGATGGAATAAATGACATTTCGGTATCTGATTTGGAATTCTCGGTTGCCCTTCCAGACGGATCTGTCCGAGGGGTCCTCGGCGGGTTTTCTTTCAAGTTTTCCGGTCCTGGTACATATTGCATAGTTGGGGAGAACGGAAGGGGCAAGACATCGCTTCTTTACTTGATGCTCGGGCTATATTCATCGAAAGGCAAAGTAAAATACAACGGTGTGCCAATCGAAGAATGCGACTTGGATTACATACGTGCGAGAGAGATATCGTGCTGCCCACAGTCGTGCTTCGCGCCGGACGAAACGGTGAAAGAGCTGTTAGAGTATTTCGACACGCCCTTTTCTCCCTATCACCGGGGTGTAGATGACCTACCTTCGCTGGAAAACAGCGTGAAGGAGTTGCTCGGGAAACGTTGCTCCGCGCTTTCGGGCGGTGAGTTGCGCCGCGTGTACTTATGGTCGGCGCTTTCACGCAAGTCGTCAGTTTTGGTGCTCGACGAGCCCACGACTGGGTTAGACGCTGTAAGCCGCGCCGAGCTTGCGGCCTATGTTAAGCGCAACAAGCAAAGCCAGCTGATCATCATTGTCTCTCACGATGACGAGATGGTCGGCGCGGTAGAAGGGGTAGTGGATTTAGGCAGCATGTACCAGGGTAAATGCTGACAAGTGTAGTGCTACCCAACTGACAGAGATAACAAAAAAGCGATGCAGATGCACGTAGCATTCAGTCGGTTCGGACTCGGTGCCTTCACGCCATCGCAACGCTTTCAGATATAGTTCTCATTCTCTTACTAAAGGAAACTTTAGTCTACGTTGTCTTGTCGAGACAGAGGTGAAGCGAAGTGTTGTCGCGACGTATCTTATTCCAGGTGGCTCAGTATCATCGTGAGAATCACACCAAAGTGTACTTACAATTCTCGTGTCCCACGGACAACATGAGCTGAGCATTGAGGTTCCACCCTTTGCTGCAACTACACGGGGTTGGACGGCAATGAATATGCCGGGCCGCATGCCACGCGCAGCGGGGGTCCATGCCCCAGTATGTTGCCTACAGCAGCCTCGATGTCCACGCACACATCATCTCTGCCTTCGTGTTCAATCCGTTTGCCGGAGAGTGCGAGGGTTACAAGGCCGTAGAATACGGGCCGAACAAATGAAATGCGGTATCGACGCATAGGATTAAACTGACGATTGCTTTGCACCGAAAATACGCCCGGAAAGCCGCTATGGGTGGCGGCCCGGGTTAAATTGAGAGGCCCGTCCGATCACTTTCATGTGACGAACGGTCGGGCTTCTTATTCCACTTGCCAATGCTCGGCTCATATTGGAAGAAAGCTACGCTAATGTTTGCGTGATACTCCTATTTTTTCCGAAGAAAGAGTCGGATAATGAAGAATAACAATAAAAAAGGTGCCAGATATAAAGCAAGTATAAAGGTTAATCCAACGAGACCTTGCAATAATGGCATAACTCCTCCCAGACACGAGATTTTGGTATTTGTCCCCATCTTATTTTGAATTGGACCAAATAGTTCCTAGACACAAAAACTACTCGTCAACTGGATCGCACCAATCTGCTGGCAAAACACAGCTTGATTCTTTATCGACATAGCACCAATCCGCAACAGGGCACTCGGCGATGTCGTAAAAATTGCATATATCAACTCCAAGACAACAAGGCTCAACGGGAGGATGTTCATTTGAACCAACAGGATGGATATGCTTCATAACAGCTCCTCACCTTAATCCAATTAGAGACTACGTTTGATCAATGCCACAGTGATCTACAACGCAGATGCTGCCGCCATCCATGTCATAGTCGCAGTAATCGTATGCACCACAGCCATCTGCTTTATCATAAACAGTACAGATGTCAGTAATGCCCAAGAGGCAGTCAAAAGACATCGGCTTCACGCCTGCCTCGTCGCCACTTCCTGGATTAATCGGATGAATATGCTTCACGACTACCTCCCTTTGAGTGCAGAAAAACCTTAATATTGTGTATAACAAACCAAGATGTCTAGTTCACCATATTTCTAGAATGGTTTCGGCGAACGTAGCAATAAGCTTCGCAGACGGTAATCAGAAGAACGAACACCTCCACAATGGTGACAGCAATGCGCTGAACCGCTTATTCCGATACAGTAGCTTCTCGTTGATTTTTCTCCTGCGAAGATGAGTGGCGGGAAATAAGGTCAAAAGCCATCTCGTAGCACATTTTTCTATATTCACATGATGCAGGGTGTAGACTCTTGGGCAAGTAGCCGTGCTCGTCTGCAGCCTCCCAGCTACAGCCCCCACCACAGAAAGACCGAGCCCAACAGTCCGTACAGTCAATTCTTTTTTCGACACCCTGACTCCAGTTTTCAATATACCTAGTTTCGTCAATTCCGGTGACGATGTTGCCCATTTTGAATCGCATCATCCCGACAAACCTGTGACAGGGGTATACGTCCCCTTCGGGAGTCACGGAAATAAAACGCCTGCCAGCCCCGCATCCGACAAAGGCGATCCTGTTGCTCATAATCAAATCAACTGCAGTTTTCAATGTTCTAAACAAGGGCTTTTCCCCTTGATCAATCTGTTTGAGATATTGATCCGCCAAATCTATTAGGCCCGCCCTGATTTTGTTTAATGAGTGTTCGTCGAGTTTGATATTCTCATCGAATGAGCTCACGGGCGAGAAGTAAATCCTTCTGAAGCCCATCTCTTTAAACTGAAGATAGTCTTCAACAAGGTTACAGTTATTATTTGTTAAGGTCGCTCTTGCGCCGAAGGGGAACGACTCGGAAAAACGACGAACGTTTTTGTCGATATCGGAGAAAGAGCCGCCTCCCGTCTTGTACGGGCGCGATGCATCGTGCTTGCATCCTGTACCATCGAGACTAATCAGAACAGAAAACCCGTGCTCCTTGAAAGAATTCACAGCAGTGTCATTCAAAAGCGTTCCGTTGGTCGTAATAGAATAGGTAAAGTTTCTATTGGGGTATATTCTTTTTGAATAGTCGACCGTTTTCCATATCAGCGGCTCGTTAATCATGGGTTCCCCACCAAAAAAGACGATTGCAAGCGTTTCGTTTTCCGATGAACTTGCGACGAGGTAGTCGACCGCCTTGAAGGCTATCTCGTCTGTCATCAGCAGAGGAGACGTTCCATAATCTCCTTTACCGGCAAAACAGTAACTACAACCAAGGTTGCATGCATGTGAAACGTGGAGTTCGATGGATCTAAGTTTTCGAGGCGTGTCTTTTGTTAAGAAAGTCCGCTCAGACAATCGTTGATACTCATCAATGTCGTCTTCAAGTTCTGCTATGGTCGTTTGGTCGTAGCCTTTCGCAGCAAGTGACTTTGTTAGCAACTTCGAGTTGACCGTTCTTCCCGATGCTTCAAATATGCGAAGCGCATCTTCTGATGCTTGGTCAACCTGAAAGCAATTGCGAGTGACCTCATCGAAGCAGTAACGACGATCACTTACTGAGAAAAAAATGCATACGTTCCTCAATTTCATGCTGGACTGGCACTAACCTTGTTTATTGTTACGCAGCTATAAAAAACCACCAGCGGGGATTCGGTGTGCGGCCCAATCGGACTCCCAAAAGGTTCTATTTGAGACTGGCAAGCTTTGTGTTGTTGGCACTTCGACAGCGCTCTTTATTCCAACATGGAGCCTCGCAGTTTGAGTCGACTTGCCTCTGGAAGGTCCGATCTCAACTTGATTTAGGATGAAAACAGATTACAGGCGCGCTCCTCTAGAAAGAAAGGAAACCAATCGCCGCCTTTCACCAGGAAAGTTTTTATAGCCCACCTCGAGCAAAATGAAAGATGCGAGAGCGATTGGGGAACAACGCGAATCTCCCCTTTTGGGTGGGAGCGAGCCTTCAGCCACCGGCGAACGACTCGCCCTGGTCAGAATCTGGAAGTGGTGCCGGGCCGCTTGGGCCTCCCCGGTGACTTCGTGGGGCTTACCTGCCTGACGTCGAGGAGTACATCCGCAAGATTCGTTCCCTATGCCGTTTGCTCTCACGCCCGCCTTGGTTCCAAGTCGGGCGAGCACGAGGTCGCGCCGGCGCATCCGCTGGGACTGCTGCGCGTGCAAAACGGCTACGCGGTGAGCGTCCCGCGCTGGATTCAGCCGAGTGAGGAAGGCGTCGAGATCGGCGCGCTGGCAACGGGGGAGGGCGGCATCACCGATGTGGGCGATGACGTTTCGGCTCGCCATGCCCACGTGTGGTGCGATGACCAAAATGTCTGGTACGTTGAGGACCTGTCGTCCACCAACGGAACCGTGGTGGTAAACGGCGCGACGAACGTCTGCACCCAGGTCGAGCCCGGCCGCTCCGCCCGGCTCAACCCCGGTGACGAGCTCAAGCTCGGAGAATCCACAACCTACGCCATCCTCCTCGGCGCCCTCTGACTCATCTCCTAAATAAGTTGCGGTGAAATAGGGGCTGTTTAAGGCTACGGCCGGCAAAAACAGTTCCTATTTCACCGCAGCTGCTGCGTTGTCCCCGGGGATTGCGTTCGCTGACATCGGCCGTGTGATAGTCACCCGGGGTAAACCTTTACCGCCCGCCTATATTTGCCGAAATATGGCTTGGCGGCGGGGTACAATAAGCCCGCATGCGGATTTCCGTTGCGGGCGCTTCCCATCGCCGGGGCGTGCCCGGGGGCATCCGGCATGCGGCCTTTGCGGCGCTCGGCCATGTGCAAGACGGGTAGCTGGGCCTGTGGAGCGCATTAACCGCCCCGCGCCTCGGCATGCCTTCTCTCCACGCCATGTACCTGCTGCTCAGTCTGCCTGCCAGATGATTGGAAGCAACAGCGAAAATCCCATCACGCCAACATCCCGGCGATCGCCGGGGCCTGTATACCTATATGAGAGGAGAGGGGTATATGGCGCGTAAGTTTAAGTCTATGGACGGCAACGAGGCGGCCGCATATGTTTCGTATGCGTACACCGAGGTAGCGGGAATTTATCCCATCACGCCGTCCAGCCCGATGGCCGACCATGTCGACCAGTGGGCGGCCCAGGGTCGCAAGAACATCTTTGGCACCCCGGTCAAGGTCGTCGAGATGGAGTCCGAGGCAGGTGCAGCCGGTACCGTTCACGGTTCGCTGGGCGCCGGTGCTCTGACCACCACCTACACGGCTTCCCAGGGCCTGCTCCTGATGATCCCGAACATGTACAAGATCGCGGGCGAGCAGCTCCCGGGCGTCTTCCACGTCTCCGCGCGTTGCGTCGCTTCCCACGCCCTGAACATCTTCGGTGATCACTCCGACGTCATGGCCTGCCGCCAGACCGGCTTCGCCATGCTCGCCGAGGGCAATGTCCAGGAGGTCATGGACCTCTCGCCGGTGGCTCACCTTGCCGCCATCGAGGGTAAGACTCCGTTCCTTAACTTCTTCGACGGCTTCCGCACCAGCCACGAGATCCAGAAGGTCGCCATGTGGGACTACAAGGATCTTGCCGAGATGTGCGACATGGACGCCGTCCAGGCTTTCCGCGATCACGCGCTCAACCCTGAGCACCCGCACACCCGCGGCAGCCACGAGAACGGCGACATCTTCTTCCAGAACCGCGAGGCCTGCAACAAGGTCTACGACGAGCTCCCTGCCGTCGTAGAGGGCTACATGAAGAAGATTAACGAGAAGCTCGGCACCGATTACGGCCTGTTCAACTACTACGGCGCCCCCGATGCCGATCGTGTCGTCGTGTGCATGGGCTCCTTCTGCGACGTGCTCGAGGAAGTCATCGACTACCTCAACGCTCACGGCGAGAAGGTCGGCCTGGTCAAGGTTCGCCTGTTCCGTCCGTTCTCCATCAAGCACTTCGTCGACGTTCTCCCCGAGACCGTCCAGAAGATTGCCGTCATGGACCGCACCAAGGAGCCGGGTTCCATCGGCGAGCCGCTCTACCAGGACGTCGTCTCCGCTCTCTACGAGGCCGGCAAGACGGGCATCAAGGTCGTCGGCGGCCGTTACGGCCTGGGCAGCAAGGACACGCCTCCCGCGTCCGCGTTCGCTGTCTTCGAGGAGCTTAAGAAGGACGAGCCCAAGCGCGAGTTCACCATCGGCATCGTCGATGACGTGACCAACCTGAGCCTGCCCGAGGCCGAGGATGCGCCCAACACCGCAGCCCCCGGCACCATCGAGTGCAAGTTCTGGGGTCTGGGTGGCGACGGTACCGTCGGCGCCAACAAGAACTCGATCAAGATCATCGGCGACCACACCGACAAGTACGTCCAGGCCTACTTCCAGTACGACTCCAAGAAGACCGGCGGCGTCACCGTCTCGCACCTGCGCTTTGGTGATTCCCCGATCCGTTCGCCGTACTACGTGACCAAGGCCGATTTTGTCGCTTGCCACAACCCCAGCTACATCGTTAAGGGCTTCAAGATGGTCCGCGACGTCAAGCCGGGCGGCACCTTCCTGGTCAACTGCCAGTGGAGCGACGAGGAGTTCGCCGAGCACATGCCCGCCGTGGCCAAGCGCTACATCGCGAACAACAACGTCAACGTCTACCTGATCGACGCTATCGACCTGGCCGCCAAGGTCGGCATGGGCAAGCGCACCAACACGGTGCTCCAGTCCGCCTTCTTCGCGCTGGCCAAGGTCCTGCCCGCCGAGGACGCCCTGCAGTACATGAAGGACGCGGCTACCAAGTCCTACATGAAGAAGGGCCAGGCCATCGTCGACGCCAACCACAAGGCCATCGATGCCGGCGCTACCGCTTTCCGTAAGTTCGAGGTTCCGGCCGACTGGGCTACCGCCGAGGACGCCGCCCCCGTCGAGCTCTCCGAGGAGACCAAGTCCGCTATCGCCCAGCAGGTCAAGAACCTGCTCGAGCCCATCGATCGCATGGATGGCGACAGCCTGCCTGTCTCCGCTTTCGTCGGTTGCGCCGACGGCCAGTTTGAGCTGGGCGCCTCCGCATACGAGAAGCGCGGCGTCGCCGTCGTCGTTCCCCACTGGGACGAGACCAAGTGCATCCAGTGCAACCAGTGCGCCTATGTGTGCCCGCATGCCACCATCCGTCCGTTCGCGATGACCGAGGACGAGGCTGCCGCCGCGCCCGAGGCTACCCGCACGCTCGACGCCATGGGCCCCAAGGCCAAGGGCATGAAGTTCACCATGGCCGTGTCCCCGCTCGACTGCATGGGCTGCACCAACTGCGTCAAGGTCTGCCCCAAGGGCGCCCTCGAGATGGTTCCCACCGAGCAGGAGATGGACCAGCAGCCCGTTTGGGACTACATGGTCGAGAACGTCTCCGAGAAGAAGGAGCTCATCGCGGCCAACGTCAAGGGCAGCCAGTTTAAGCAGCCCTACCTGGAGTTCTCCGGCTCCTGCGCCGGTTGCGCCGAGACCGCCTATGCACGTCTGGTGACCCAGGTCGCCGGCGACCGCATGTTCATCTCCAACGCCACCGGCTGCTCCTCCATTTGGGGCAACCCCGCTGCCACCGCTCCTTACTGCAAGGACAAGGACGGTCACGGCCCGGCGTGGAACAACTCCCTGTTCGAGGACAATGCCGAGCACGGTCTGGGCATGGCCGTCGGTTACGAGGCCGTTCAGCACAAGCTGATCGCCGCTACCCAGGACATCATCGCTGCCGATGGTCCGTCCGATGAGCTCAAGGCTGCCGGTCAGGCTTGGATCGACTCCGTCAACGACGCCGAGGCCTCCAAGACCGCTGCCGCTGCCTACGTTGCCGAGCTCGAGAAGTGCGGCTGTGACGCTTCCAAGGCGATCCTCGCCGACAAGGCTTACCTCACCAAGAAGTCCTTCTGGATCTTCGGCGGCGACGGCTGGGCCTACGACATCGGCTTCGGTGGCCTGGACCACGTCCTGGCTTCCGGCCACAACGTCAACGTCTTCGTTTTCGACACCGAGGTTTACTCCAACACCGGTGGTCAGGCCTCTAAGGCCTCGAACCTGGGCCAGGTCGCTCAGTTCGCCGCTGCCGGTAAGGTGACCAAGAAGAAGTCCCTGGCCGAGATTGCCATGAGCTATGGCTACGTCTACGTGGCGCAGGTTGCCATGGGCGCCAACCCGGCTCAGACCCTCAAGGCCATCCACGAGGCCGAGGCCTACGACGGCCCGTCCCTCATCATCGGCTACAGCCCCTGCGAGATGCACTCCATCAAGAAGGGCGGCATGCAGAACTGCCAGGCCGAGATGAAGAAGGCTGTCGAGTGCGGTTACTGGAACCTCTTCCGCTTCAACCCCGAGGCTGCTGCCGGCAAGAAGTTCTCGCTCGATTCCAAGGAGCCCGCGGGCGGTTATCAGGAGTTCCTGATGAACGAGGCCCGTTACGCTTCGCTGACGCGTTCCTTCCCCGAGCGCGCCGAGGAGCTCTTCAAGGAGAATGAGCAGGCTGCTATGGACCGCTATCAGCACCTGCTGAAGCTCAAAACGGTGTATAACGAGGCCTAGGTCTCCCACCGCAGGATCTGAGGGCTGACCTTCGCGGACGTCCTCGGACATGAAAGAACCCCCGCTGCGCACTATGTGCGGCGGGGGTTCTTTCGTCCTGCGGAGTGTCCGCGAAGGTCAGCCCTCAGATCCTGCTACGACTACGTCCTTGGATTGTGTGGGCGGATGAAGGACGTAGTTGGCCGGGTATTCCGTCCCTTTCGCTGTTTCGCGGCTTTGCCGCGAAACCTCGCGCCACTTTGGGGATGGATGGGGGACTTGGCTGTTGCCGCCTTTTCGGAGCGCTTCTTTATTCCTTTTGCTGGATGAAAAGCCCCTTGTTTTTGCAGGGGTGCATACTCGACTTATAAGTGCATAGAATCTCGTATAGCGCGAGTAAGATATTGCGCTGTCCGTTTTGTGTTTAGCAGAGATGTAGTTTGCATAATCCGACATAATCCTCGCTTCATTTAAATAAAGTCGCACGTAAATTACGTAGATATGTCTGAGCTGGAGTTCTGTACGCTGAGCGGACAAAAACGACCGTTCACCGTTCCGCTATTTTCAAAATGAATAAAATGAGCGATAAAGAGAATATAAACCTTAATAAACTCGCGTATCGCACGGACGCAGGTTATTAATGGGTTGTAGGCCTTTTACAGAAAGGATTCCAGCAATGTCTAAGCCTCTTGGCAAGCCCGATCGTATCGTCGTCGCCCTTGGCGGCAACGCCCTCGGCAACAACCCCGTTGAGCAGATCGAGGCCGTGAGCAACACCGCTCACGCTCTTCTCGGCCTGATCGAGCAGGGCAACGAGATCATCATCACCCACGGCAACGGCCCGCAGGTCGGCATGATCCAGAACGCCTTCGCCGCCGCCCACGACGCCATCGGCACTCCCGAGATGCCGCTGCCCGAGTGCGGCGCCATGTCCCAGGGCTACATCGGCTATCACCTGCAGCAGGGCATTGGCCGCGAGATGCACAAGCGCTATAAGCGCTGGCACGCCGCAACCGTCGTCACCCAGATCGAGTGCGACCCGGACGATCCCGCGTTCAAGAACCCGACCAAGCCGATCGGCCCCTTCTACACCGAGGAGCAGGCCAAGGAGTTCATGGCCGAGGACCCCTCCAAGGTCTTCGTCGAGGATTCCGGCCGCGGCTGGCGTCGCGTCGTCGCTTCCCCCGATCCCAAGAAGATCGTCGAGGCTGACTCCATCCTCAACCTGCTCGACAACGAGTTCATCGTCATCGCCTGCGGTGGCGGCGGCATCCCCGTCGTCCGCGACTACGAGAACAAGGGCTGCTACAAGGGCGTTCCCGCCGTCATCGACAAGGACCTGGGCGGCGAGCTGCTGGCCGAGGACTGCGACGCCGACGTCCTGTTCCTGCTGACCGCCGTTGAGCATGTCGCCATCAACTTTGGCAAGCCCAACCAGGAGGAGCTCGAGGACATCACCGCCGACGAGGCCGAGCGCCTGGCCGACGAGGGTCAGTTCGGCAAGGGTTCCATGGAGCCCAAGGTTCGCGCTGCCATCAAGTTCGCGCGTTCCCGCAAGGGCCGCACCTGCATCATCGGCGCCCTGGACAAGGCCGCCGAGACCATGGCTGGCCTCTCCGGTACCCGCATTCACGAGTAGTCTCTACTCTGTTGTCTCTCTCGTGGGCGCCAGGCAAAGCGCCCACAAACTAGCCTCTCTTCATGAGCCCCGCAGTCCGCTCCGACTGCGGGGCTTTTGCTATTCACCTAGTCATTGGGGACGTTCTTAAATGACTAGTCAAACAAGAGCGTCCCCAATGACCACTCATTTAAGTCTGTCCTCAATGACTAGTAGTAGGCCCACATGGCTTCGACTTCGTTGAGGACCTCTACTACGCCCCAGCGGCGGGCGCTGCGGCTGGCCGAGTTGGGGTCGTAGACGCCAACCTGGTTGGCATCGTCGATGCCGTAGAGCACGATGTAGTGGCCTACGTTGGTAAACGTACCGGGGCGCACTGCGGCGATGACGGGCGCACCCGAGCGAAGTGCTTGGGTAATCGATTCGCGATCGTTATAGAGCTGTGTTCCGTTGAGCCCCAGCTGCCACGCGCCGCCTGTCATAAACGACCACTCGGTGGCACCAGTGGGGGCGTAGTTGCCGGCTTCGGCCAGTGCGCATACATCGACCGGCGTCTTATCGGTGTGGCCGGTCTTAAAGATATAGACCATGGTGAGGCAAGTGGGACCGCAAGCGTTTTCTCGAATAGTGTCACCGGCATAGGGCAGCTCCGACCATGCGGGGTCAATTTGGTAGATGTGGGGCATGGTGCCGGCCTGCCATTGCGAGCGTGGGGTCGAGAACGCAAAGGAGTAACCGGGTGCGACGGGAGCTTTAAGCAGCTTGTCTTCGGCAGTGGGCTCAAGACCGGCTGATCCGTGGGAGATACAGGATCCCAAAAACACAAAGACGAGGCAGGCGGCGATGGAGCAAAGCGTAAGGCGTAGGCGGCGGGCCGGAAGCGCGTGGCTTGTGGCGTGCGACGCGGGGTGAGGGGCGGAATTGCCGCGATCGCGTTGAGGTCGCGAAAAGGAGCGCTTAACGTAGTAGTCGGTCTTACGGCGATCGTAGCGGCGTGGCTGCGATGTGTCGGTCTGGCGTTGGCGTGTGCTCGTACTCACGCGGTCTGACTGCTGCGCGGTACGGCTTTGTTGCCGCGAAGAAGCCCCGGGCTGCTCTTGGGGGCGCTGCGGGTTGTCGTTGTCGGAGGTGCTTCTGGGCGTTGGCGTGGTGCGGCCGGCAAGGCGCACGCTTTGTGGCCGTTGGTCGCCGTCATTGTATCCGTATGCCATTCGAATCACCTTGCCTCATGTGTAACTTGTCTATCCTACATAAAAAGATGCACGACACATGGGCATGTGCGCCAAAAGCCTGACAAATGGTATGAACGTTGCCGCGCCGCGCGCCAAGCGCCACGGCAACAGGTATTCAAAAGCAGACAAGATGAAAGCGTCCAAGACGAATGACGTCTCCCGCCGTTCGTCCCAAAAACGGTGCCGCTCGTTTTGCAGTTCTGCCTTCGGTCGAGCTACAAGCGGAGCTGCTGCGCCAAGGCCGTATCTTAAAGCCACGAAATAAAAGAGCGCGGCAAAACAGACCGCGCAAGGGGTGACGTCAAGGGGCGTCAAAAAGGAAAGGAGGGGAACAATGGCGGACAAGAACGCAGAAGTTGCAGTCGAGGATAACGGCGGCATGAAGAAAACGCTTTCGCTCTGGAACTTCTTCACCATCGGTTTCGGTGCCATCATCGGTACCGGTTGGGTTCTGCAGGTCGGCGACTGGATGGTCGTGGGCGGCGGTCCCGTTCCCGCTATGATCGCATTCCTCTTGGGTGCAATCTTCCTCGTGCCCGTCGGAGCTGTTTTCGGTGAGCTCACGGCTGCTATCCCCATCTCGGGCGGCATCGTCGAGTATGTCGATCGTAGCTTTGGCCGTACGCTGAGCTACATCACCGGTTGGCTTTTGGCCCTGGGCAACGGCATCCTGTGCCCGTGGGAGGCCATCGCCATTTCGACCCTCGTGTCCGAGATGTTCGGCAGCCTGCCCGGTCTTGAGTGGCTGCGCGCCGTTAAGCTCTACACCATCCTGGGCGCCGACGTTTACCTGTTCCCGACGCTGATCGCGCTCGGCTTCGCAGCCTACGTCATCTTCCTCAACTTCCGCGGTGCCAGCTCGGCCGCCAAGCTCCAGGCCTTCCTGACCAAGGCTCTGCTCTGCGGCATGCTGCTCGCCATGGGCGTCTCGCTGTTCACCGGCTCGCCGGACAACGCCATGCCCGTGTTCTCCCAGGTCACCGGCGCTGGCGGCGGTAAGGCCGCTACCGAGGGCACCAGCCTGTTCGCCGGCATCGTGTCGGTCCTGGTTCTGACCCCGTTCTTCTACGCCGGTTTCGACACCATTCCTCAGCAGGCCGAGGAAGCAGCCGAGGGCCTCAACTGGAACAAGTTCGGCAAGATCATCTCCCTGGCTCTGCTGGCCGCCGGCGGCTTCTACATGGTCTGCATCTACTCGTTCGGCACCATTCTCGACTGGCATGAGTTTGTTAAGAGCCCGGTTCCCGCGCTTGCCTGCCTCAAGGGCATCAACATGCTTCTGTACCTGGCCATGCTCGTCATCGCCACGCTTGGACCCATGGGCCCGATGAACTCCTTCTACGGCGCCACGAGCCGCATCATGCTTGCCATGGGCCGCAAGGGCCAGCTGCCCGAGAAGTTCGCCGAGGTCGACCCCAAGTCCGGCGCTCCCAAGCTCGCCTGCGTCGTTCTGGGCGTCATCACCGTCATCGGTCCGTTCCTGGGCAAGAACATGCTCATCCCTCTGACCAACGTGTCGGCTCTCGCCTTCATCTTCTCCTGCGGCATGGTCGCCCTCGCCTGCCTGCGCATGCGCTTCACCGAGCCCGACCTGCCTCGTCCCTACGAGGTGCCCGGCGGCAAGTTTGGCATCAGCCTCGCTATCGCTGCCTGCGCCATCATCATCGGCCTGCTCGTGATTCCGTTCTCTCCCGCCTCCCTCAACATGGTGGAGTGGAGCATCGTGATCGGTTGGTTGGCTATTGGACTGGCCCTCATGGCTTTCACCAATTCCCGCAAAAAGTAACGCCTAGCCGGGGCGGATCGGGTGCGCGGAATCCTCTCTCCCGCGCACCGAACCCGGCACCACTTGGGTAGCTTTGTGAGGCCTTAACCCAACACGGCCTCGCCCACTATATGGATCCATAAGGAGGAACCATGTCCACTAAGTATGCAATCGTTGGCGGCAAGCTCATCGACGGTACCGGTGCCGAGCCGGTCGAGAACTCCCTCGTTCTCGTCGACGACAACGGCAAGATCGAGTACGCCGGCGCTATGCAGGACCTTCCCGAGGGCGTTGAGGTCATCGACGCCGCCGGCAAGACCGTCCTTCCCGGCCTGATCGACACCCACCTGCACTTCTCGGGCAACCTGACCGACGATGACACCGATTGGGTCATGCAGCCGCTCCTCGAGAAGCAGGCCGTCGCCGTCAAGCAGGCCTACGACTGCCTCACCCATGGCCTCACCACCGTCTGCGAGATCGGTCGCTTTGGTATCCAGATCCGTGACTGCATCGACAAGGGCGTCTTTAAGGGCCCGCGCGTTCTGGCCACCGGCCTCGGTTTCTGCCGCGTTGCCGGCCACGGTGACTCCCACCACTGCACCCAGGAGCTCAACAAGGAATCCCATCCCTGGGGCGACCAGGTCGACGGTCCTTGGGATCTGCGCAAGGCCGTCCGTCGTCGCCTGCGCGAGAACCCCGATGCCATCAAGATCTGGGCTACCGGTGGCGGCATCTGGCGCTGGGACTCCGGTCGCGACCAGCACTACTGCTCCGAGGAGATCCAGGCCGTGGTCGATGAGGCAAAGATGGTCGGCATCCCCGTGTGGAGCCACTGCTACAACAACCACGCCGCTGCCTACGATTCCGTTCGCTTTGGCTGCGAACAGCTGATTCACGGTTTCGATATCGATGAGCGCACCATGGACCTCATGGCCGAGCAGGGCACCTTCTTCACCCCGACGATCGCCTTCCTGCCCACCTGGTACGCCACCTATCCGCCCGTCTACGTCCCCGAGCTGCACGACAAGTACGAGGGCACCCTGGTCGAGAAGGAGCTGCAGCGCAACTACGACTGCCTGCGCGAGGCCAAGAAGCGCGGCGTTGTCATGACGATCGGCTCCGACTCCTTCTCCTTCGTCACCCCGTACGGCACCTGCTCCATCGAAGAGATGTACGAGTTCGTCGACAAGATCGGCTTCACCCCGGTCGAGACCATCACCTGCGCCACCCTCAACGGCGCCAAGATGTGCCACATCGAGGACGAGACCGGTTCCATCGAGGCCGGCAAGTGCGCCGACCTGCTGGTCGTCAACGGTGACGTCGCCGCCGACATCCACGTGCTCAACACCGACAACATGGACGTCATCATGAAGGATGGCTGGATCGTCGAGGCTGGCACCTTTGGCGAGGCCAACAAATACAGCGCCTAAGATACCGTTTGTCGATGGCTGGATGTAAAACACAGTTTTTGATTGCATAATGCAATGGAGAGGGTCGCTTGCGGCCCTCTTTATTGCTATGGGTGCGATAGAAAAAAGGGGATGACGGTGGATTTAAACAGGCTGATTCTGGGCAAGAGCTACAACTCTACCAAGGTCTTTCGCACGGCCCAGCATGTGGTCCAGGCCATCCTGCTCGGTATTGTCGTTCCGGCGCTTATCTTGCTGCTTATCTGGGATTTAACCGATAATCCCAATCCCGTTCCGGGCGTTGTCGTTATTGCCGGCATGGTCATGCTGTGCTTCTTTTTCTCGTATGTCTTTGTGGTCCCCGACGACCTCACATCGAGCGCAACCGACCGTACGCTCGCCATCGCATCAAAAATATTCGTCTACACGTCGCGCGGCCTTACGCCCGAAGCGGCCCTGGGCGCCTCTAAAATCATCCTGTCCGAGACCATCGCCTCTGCCATCTGCTTTACCGACGGCAAGCAGGTGTTGGCAAGCTGGGGCGAGGACTCGGCAAAGTGCCCCGCCGGCACCCCGGTCGTGCTCAAGACCACGCTCAGTGTGATTGAGACGGGCGAGCAGAGCGTGTTTTCGCGTGACACCTCCAATGAGACGGGCGGCTATTTTCCCCGCCTGCGCGCCGGCATCGTCGCGCCGCTTACCGTGCGCGGGCATTGCGTGGGCACACTCGAGCTGTATTACCCTCGCCTGAGCAGCATCGATATGCGCCAGACGGCCCTTGCCTCGGGTTTTGCCGACCTCATTTCCACGCAGCTCGCCAGCTTTGAGCTCGAGCGCCAGGACGAGCTCACAGCCCGCGTTGAGCTTCGCGCCCTGCAGTCGCAGGTCGACCCGCATTTTCTATTCAATACCATTAGCACGATCGTGTCGCTCGTTCGAACCGAGCCCGACAAGGCGCGATCGCTGCTGATCGACTTTTCCAACTACTATCGTCAGACGCTTTCTGACTCCGATACGCTCACCACGCTCGAGCACGAGGTGGAACAGGGCACTCGTTATATCAATCTTATGCAGGCCCGGTATGGCGACGGCCGTCTGCGCGTATCGGTCGACATCGACTTTGAGGTGCGCGACAGCCTGGTACCGCCGTTTATCTTGCAGCCGCTGCTCGAAAACTGCATCAAGCATGCGCAGCGCGAGATCGAGCCGCTTTCCATTCGTGTTAGGGCTTTTGAGACCGATGACGGCTTGGAGATCATCGTCGAAGACGACGGCATCGGAATGAGCGAAGAAGTCTGCGCGCATCTGTTTGAGCAGCATCGCCGAGAGGAACCCGAGAGCATTACCGCCGACGGCTCCGTCAAGCGAGGTTGCGGCCTGGCGCTCTTCAACGTGCTTCAGCGCATCCATTTCTTTTACGGAGAAGATTCCGGCATGCGCGTGAAGTCCCAGGAGGGCGTGGGAACGCAGGTCATCGTTGAGTTGAACGGCGAGCCACATGAGCCGGCGCCGTTGACGGTGTAGCACGCGGTTGGATTGAGAGAAAAAGAGGGGAAGCGCATATGTCCGAAGGCTGGAACATCTTGGTGGTTGATGACGAGCCTCCAATTAGGGCTGAGCTACGCTATCTGTTGGAAAAGGATACGCGTGTGGGTCAGATTGCCGAGGCGGGCAATGTCACCGAAGCCGTGGAGTCGATTCTGTCGAACAAGCCCGACGTGCTGTTTTTAGACATTACCATGCCCGGTCGCTCGGGAATTGAGCTTGCCGAGACGTTGCAGAACCTAAAGACGCCGCCGGTCGTGGTGTTTGTGACGGCATTTGCCGAGTATGCGGCCGATGCCTATAACCTCGATGCGGTCGATTACATCGTCAAACCGGTCGAGGATGCCCGCCTGTCAAAGGCGCTCGACAAGATCGAGACTGCCCTGGGCGCTCGCCGTGTCGTCCATGCTCCGCGTCAGCCTTTGCGCCTGACGGTGGATCGCGGGGGCAAAAAGGTGTTCATTCCCGTGGCGGATGTCTGCTACTTTGAGGCGCGCGCCGATTTTTGCAATGCCGTCTGCGCCGAGGGAACATATCTGATCAATGAGTCGATTTCATCGCTCGAGCGGCGCCTGGCCTCCGAGGGCTTTATCCGTGTCCACCGCAGCTATCTGGTTAATTTGGAAGACGTGCACAATGTCGAGATCGGCTCCACGGGCCTGATGGAGCTCAGGCTCGATCGCGTAACCTCGACGGTGCCCGTGTCCCGCCGTCGCGCTGCCGAGGTCAAATCGCACTTGGGGCTTGCGTAAGGGTCGGTGTGCCATCGTTTGCCGTTACAGGTTTGGCATGACTGTGCGGTGGGCATAATGGATTGCATCGAATGAAATCGAAAGGATTATTATGCCCGCGCTCATTACGCATCATCTGTTTGGCGAGGAAAGCATCGACCGTCTTCCGCAGGGCGTTATCACGTCCGACGAGGAGCGCATCGCCTTTATCCTGGGAAACCAAGGTCCCGACCCGTTTTTCTTCCACATGCTCACGCCGCGCATTTCCGACTGTATGTCACTTGCTCAGGTCATGCATCGCTCGCGCATGTCGCGCCAGTTCTCGTGCCTGCGCGACGGCGTGTCGCACCTGCAGCCGCGCGATGCCAATCTGGGTCGTGCCTTTGCGCTGGGCCTGCTGTCGCACTATGTGCTCGATCGCAATGCCCACCCCTTTGTCTACGAGCAGCAGTTTGGCATTGTCGAGTCCGATCCCGAGCTCGAGGCTTCGGGCAGTCAAGTTCATGCCGTGCTCGAAAGCGACCTGGACGTGCTGATGCTGCAGCTTAAACGCGATGGCGCTACGGTTGACGATTACCCGCCGGCGGGCGAGATCGTCACTACCGACCGCATCAATCGCGTTGCCGGTGTGCTGATGAGCTATGTTGCCGGACGCGTGTACGGCATCGATATCCCGGTGGGAGAGTACGGCGGCGCCGTAGCCGACATGCAGCTGCTCTACCGCACTATCGAGCCCGCCGGTTCGGCCAAGACGCGCGCGATTGCCCTGCTCGAGGGCTTGGTGCACGATTATTCGCTGCTCGACGGCCTTGCGCACCGCGTGACGACCGAGCTGCCCGAGCGTACCGGCAATCTGGGCCACTTGGCATGGAAGAGCCCCTTTACCGATGAAGTCTCGACCGAGAGCTTCCCCGAGGTCTTTGACCGCGCACTGCTCGATTACGAGCTCACCGTCGCCCGCTTTATCGAGACCGGCGATATGGAAGCCGTGACCAACCACGTCAATTACAGCGGTCGCGTGCTCGGCGCCGACGAAGAGTTCGACCGCGAGGAGTAGGGCTCGTGCGTGCCCCTTTGCCGAATCCTTACCGGCGCCTCTGGACAATTGGGGTACGATGAACTAACTGCATATCGGGCGAATACGAAGGGGCCCTGTCCATGAAATACACCAAGCTCGAGCGTAACTGGGTTATGTACGATGTGGGCAACTCGGCCCTCGTGCTGCTCAATACCTCGGTGGTGCCCATCTACTTTAACGCCATCAATACCGGTGCTTCCTCGGCAGACCTGGTGGTCGCCTGGGGCAACGCGCAGACGATTGCCTCGCTGGTCATTGCCATGCTCATGCCCATTCTGGGCGCGCTTGCCGATTACGCCGGCAACAAGATCAAGTTCTTCTTGGGCTTCTTCCTCACGGGCCTGGTTCTTTGCCTGGCGCAGGCTATCCCAATGTCCGCCATGGCATTTTTGACCGTGTACGTGCTGTGCACCATCGGCCTTAACTCTTCCATGACGTTCTACGACGCTATGCTGCCCGACATTACCACCGACGAGCGCATGGACGCCGTGTCCAGCTCGGGCTATGCCTGGGGCTACATCGGTTCCACCGTGCCGTTCATCATCTGCCTGGCGCTTATCATGGGTGGCCCCGCTCTTGGCGTCCCCACCATGCTGGCAACGCGTCTGTCGTTTGTCATCACCGGTGCCTGGTGGCTCATCTTTACCCTGCCGCTCATTCGCACCTATAAGCAAAAGTACGGTCGCGAGCGCGGTCCCCGGGACACCATCGGCCACATCGTGGGCGGCGTGTTCTCCGAGGTCGGACACACCATGCGCGAGATCGCCCACAACAAGACCGTGCTGGTCTACATGATCGCGTTCTTCTTCTACATCGACGGTGTGCACACGGTCATTTCCATGGCAACAAGCTACGGATCGGCTCTGGGCATCGACTCGACCCAACTGGTGCTGGCTCTGCTCGTTACGCAGTTTGTGGCCTTCCCGTCCGCCATCATCTACGGCAAGCTCGCCGGTCGCGTGGGCACACTCAATATGATCTTGGTGGCCGTCGCCGCCTATATGGGCATCGTGCTCTTTGCCGCGTTTTTCTTAAAGACCGCCTTTGAGTTCTGGGTGCTCGCCATTTTGGTCGGCCTGTTCCAAGGCGGCGTGCAGGCGCTGAGCCGCAGCTATTTTGGCCGCATCATCCCCAAGGAAAAGTCCAACGAGTACTACGGCTTCTTCGATATCTTTGGCCGTTACGCAAGCGTTATGGGCACCTTCCTGGTGTCGGTTGTCACCTCGCTGACCGGCAACCCGTCGCTGGGCGTCCTTTCTATTGGCGTTCTGCTGGTTGTTGGCTTTGTGCTGCTGGTCCGTCTGTCCCGCATGGCTCAGGCGGCGGCGTAAGGCAACCGGGCTCAGTACAGCAATTGTGCCTATCTGCAGTACTCTTTTGGAAGTGGCCGCATAAATCATTCTGACTTCCGAACAATGTTTAGCCCAAGTGGGTATGATGGAATCAGCTAGGTCGCGGGGCGCCGCCTGTGTTTGGCGGCGTCCCGTTTTTGTGTTGCAAGGAGGGTAAAGGTATGAACGCCACGGTTGTGATCCCAACATATTGGGCGGGCGATGATACCCAAGCAAACGCTCCCGGCACCTACGATCACTCGACGTCGCTCAATGCCGCCAACCCGGAACTCGATCGCTGCCTGACTTCGCTCGAACAGGTGCACGACATTCCGCGCATCATTCTCTTGGTGGTCTGTCCGGTTTCTGCCACGGCCGACGTATCCCATCGCGTGCACGAAATCGTTAATGCTCATCCCACACTTAAGGTCACCATCGTTACCAATACTCAGGCTTCGCGTGTTGCCGACCGCGTGGCGCAGATTGCGCCCAAAGGCTCGGGCGAGTGCGTGAGCCTGCGCGGCTACGGCGCCATCCGCAACATGGGTCTTGCCTGCGCTGCGGTGCTGGGGCACGACGCGGTTGTGTTTTTGGATGACGACGAGACCGTCATCGATGCCGACTTTATGAAGCGTGCGACCTATGCACTGGGCCAACAGACGCGTCAGGGCCTGCCGATTTTAGTCAAGAGCGGATACTTTTACGATCGCGACGGGTCGCCGCTGGCTCCCACGGACAAAGTGGGCATTTGCCATCGCTGGTGGACCAAGCGTATCGAGTTCAATCGCTGGATGAAAAAGGCGCTCTCGGGCACCCGCATCTCGCGTTCCAATTACGTGTGCGGCGGCCTGATGGCCCTGCACGCCCGCGCCTTTACGCGCGTGGCCTTCGACCCGTTTATCACCCGCGGCGAGGATCTGGACTACCTGTTTAACATGCGCATGTTCGGCTATGACGTGTGGTTCGATAACGAGTGGACCGTGCGCCACCTGCCGCCCGAGTCCGAGAAGCGCTCGCCGCGCTTTATGCAGGACGTGTACCGTTGGTACTACGAGCGGGCCAAGCTGACGTTCGCTGCGCACCAAAAGGAGCTCATTCCGGTTACGGCCGCATCACTCATGCCCTATCCGGGTCCGTGGATCTCGCGCGAGCTCGACGACCGCGTGCGCAAGACCGCCATGGTTCGCAGCATGTTTACCCGCGAGCACGAGGGGTATCTGCGCATCTGGCGTCATGGTATTGACGAGGCCAAGACCTATGCCCGCCAAAACGCCGCAAGCTACCTGCGTTTTCAGAGTTTCTGGCCCAAGATCATGGATGAACTTTGGCGCGACGCACAACTGATTAGCATCCTGGAGGGGGCTGAATGATCGACCGCCGCGCCCAGCGCGATAATTCAATTTCAATCTTTCGCATCATCGCCGTTGTCTGCGCCGTTTGCGTGTTGGTGTACTTTATCTTTGCCCTGGCGACTGGCATTGAGCCGATTGCCACGGTGATCGCCTGTGCGCTGCTGTGTATCTTCCTGTGCATCTTTATCTATTTGACGCTCAACCCCGATTCGGTACGCTCCCAGTACACCGAGGAGACGCTCTCGGTTGCCTCGGCCATGCTCGAGGACATTAAGGGCGGCCTGACGCAGGAATCGGCGCTTTTGGTGTGCCGGCGTATTCTGCCCGAGACACGTGCCATGACCGTTGCCATCACCGATGAGAGCAACGTGCTGGCCTGCGCGGGCGAGTTCGAGGAAAAGCTGCTGCCCGATTCGCCCATCCATACGCTTGCCACGCGCTACGTCATTGAGCACGGCATCGTGCAGTCGTTCAACCGCGTGGTGGACGTGGTGGGTTCGGATGGCTCGCACAACCATGTTCCCGCCGGCATCATCGCGCCCATCAAGGTGGGCGACCGCACCGTCGGCACGCTCAAGTTCTACTACAAGACCCCGCGTGCCGTCGACCGTACCCAGTATGCGCTCGCCTCGGGTTTTGCCGAGATCCTGTCCACGCAGCTCGCCATCCACGAGCTCGAGGTGCAAAAGGAACTGACGGCCCGTGCCGAGGTGCGTGCCCTGCAGGCGCAGATCAACCCGCACTTTCTGTTCAACACGCTCAACACCATCGCGTCGTTTACGCGTACCGACCCGCTGCGTGCCCGCGAGCTGCTGCGCGAGTTTTCCTCGTTCTATCGCGCCACGCTCGACAACTCGGGGTCGCTTATCCCGGTCTCGCGCGAGGTTGCCCAGACCAAGCGCTACCTGACGTTTGAGAAGGCGCGCTTTGGCGAGGACCGCGTGCTGGCGACCTTCGATGTCTCCGAGGATGTCGAGGACACATTGGTCCCGGCCTTTGTAATCCAGCCCATCGTCGAGAACGCCGTGCGGCATGGCATGGGCGATGGCGATGCCCTGCAGATCGATGTGACCGTCCATCAAGACGGCGACGACGCAATCCTGATTGCCGTGGCCGACAACGGCGTGGGCATGGACGAGGGTACCGCCGCCAGGCTGTTTGATGAGCGCTCCGCCCGCCCCGATGCCAGTTCCCCGCAAGGCGGCGGCGCCGGCGTGGCCATGCACAATATTTCTGAGCGCATCCATCGCTTTTATGGACCGCACTCTTATACGCGCGTCGAATCGGCGCCGGGCAAGGGCACCAAAGTGCTCCTGCATCTTGATTTGTCAGAGAGCATCTTTGACATTCAAGAGTAAAATAAAAGGCTATGGGCTCAACGCCAAGCGGCGGATGCCCAGCGTAGTTTGTTGACGAAAGGTTTAATCCCTATGCTGCGTGCGATGATTGTGGATGATGAGGCCCCGGCCCGTTCGGAACTTCGCTTCTTGCTCGAGCAGACGGGCAAGATCGGCACGATCACTGAGGCGTCGAGCGTCCGCTCCGCCATTGAGATGTTGATGGAAAGCCGCGTCGATGTCGTATTTCTCGATATCTCGATGCCCGGTGCTTCTGGTCTGCAGCTTGCCGAGGCGCTGCATAAGCTTAAGAATCCGCCGGCGATCGTGTTTGTGACTGCGTATAGTGACCATGCGGTCGAGGCATTCGACGTGGATGCCGTCGATTATCTGATGAAGCCGGTCGAGGAAGCTCGCTTGGATCGCGCGATCGAGAAGGTCATGCAACGCGCCAAGCCGGTTACGGACAGCAAGGTGACCATCGAGCGTATCCCGGTGGAAAAGGGCGGCCGCAAGGTGCTCATTCCCGTGGACGACATTCGCTTTATCATGGCCAAGGACGATTACTCCTGCATCTATACCGTCGATGATCGCTTTTTGTCGACGACCTCGCTGGCGCAGTTTGAGGCCAAGCTCTGCGACTTTGGCTTCTTCCGTGTTCACCGCCGCTATATCGTCAACTTGGCGTGCGTTACGGACGTCGAGACGGTGCCCTCGGGCGCCATCCAGCTGGGCATTACGGGCGTCGACGAACGCGTGCCGGTTTCGCGCCGCCGCGTCGTGCCGCTCAAGAAGGCTCTGAGTCTCTAGCACACTGGCCCCGCAGCCCTGTAGACCCATCGTCTGCGGAGCCGTGGGGCTTTTTTGTATGTATCTGCCGAATCGTTTTTTGCGGAAGGGATCCCATGAACAGCGCAAGCGCCAAGCGCATCGACATCATCTCGGACACCCACGGCTATTTATCGCCTGCGCTCTTGGATGAGCTTGAGGGCGCAGACCTGATCATCCACGCCGGCGATCTCACGTCAGAGATGGACTACGAGCACCTATGCACCATCGCCCCCGTGCGGGCCGTACTGGGCAACAACGATTACTACCGCGACTACGGTCCCGATGTAGACCGTCTTGCGCTCTTTACCTACGAAGGCCTCAAATTCGCCGTAGCCCACTACCGCGAAGACCTTCCGGTGGGATCCGTAGACGTAGCCATCAATGGTCACACCCACGTAACCAAAGAAGCCCAAGTGGGCCGTTGTTTAGTCCTCAACCCGGGCAGCGCCAGCTACCCCAGAGGCACCCGAGGCCCCACCATGGCCAGAATGCTCGTCAAAGACGGCAAGATCCTAAGCACCAAGTTTATTGACCTAGACTAACCGCAACAAAAACGGGGGATGCAGATGCGTCCCCCGTTTCCATTTGAGCCAAAGGCGGAAGTTCAACAAGAACCTTAGACAACCCCGCCGCGGAGAACGGGGCCGCCGAGCCGCGAAGCGGCGAGCAACAACAACGGCTCGAACAAAGTGACGGCAGGGAGGGTCTCCGGGGCCGGCTGGCGCGGGTTAAGTTTGTCGCGAGTTCCGCACGCAAAGGAAAGCACTTAATGTGCTTTCCGTCTTGCGCAGGACTGTAGAGCAGCAAACTTAACCCGCGCCAGCCGGCCCCGGAGACCCTCCCGGAGGGACCGAAAAATTTTTTAAAAAAAGTTGTTGCGCGCCGGACAGACTTCTGTGTATACTAATCCCCGCAGCGCACGCGAGCGGAAACAAACGCGAACGACTGCCTGGGGAGTTAGCTCAGTTTGGTTAGAGCGCCGGCCTGTCACGTCGGAGGTCGCGGGTTCGAGCCCCGTACTTCCCGCCAACGCAATTAAAGCCACGTCTTCGGACGTGGCTTTTTGCGTTTGATGCACTTTGTTTCGATAGAACGATCGCCCTGGTGCATCTTCGCCCAGAATCCCCGCGCCTTCGGGAACGCAAGTAAAATCTAATAAGTATATCTGTCTGAACAACAGCTTTGTTGCGCAACACCTGTTCTACGAGATAGGGGGTTAGGTTATTCTAAATTGCACTGTGCGCCGCATCTGATGCATTTCGCTCCAAGCGCGGCACTCAGTGGATATCCGATTTACCATTTGGATGTCCTGGCGGTCATTTAGCGTCTCGACACAAGCTCGGCCCCGGAGCTCGTTCGAGCTGTTCGTATTCCTTGAAAGGGGAAAAATGGACATATCGAGGAAGACTGATTACGCCCTTCGAATGCTGGCGATGCTTGCTGAGGATCCGGAGTGTTTGCTTTCTGTTCGCACCGCTGCCGAAGAGGTCAATGTCCCGTATTCGTTTGCCCGCTCGATTCAGCACGGTTTGGTCCAGGCCGGTATTGTGGAGAGCCTGCGTGGCGTCCACGGTGGCATGCGTCTCAAGGTCAGTCCGGACGACGTCACTATCCGCCAGGTCGTCGAGGCCGTTCAGGGTCCTATGGTTATGAACGATTGCACCGCGCCCGATGGTGACTGTGCGCGCATGGGCGCGTGCTGCTATCATCCCCTGTGGGCCGGAGCCCAGGCGTTGATGCGCGACTACCTCGATTCCGTTTCGCTCGGCGACATCGTCGCTCACCGCCAGTTCCCGGCCGTCGATCCCAAGTTCGCCGACCGCGAAGCGTTTCCCGAGTACGCCACCTGCGCGTGCGCTTACCGGGAGGAATAGCGCCGCATAAGGAGCATAGCCATGATTCAGGACCCCTTTCGTTCGATGATTCGTTCGGAAGGGGTCCTGCGTTATCGCGACCTTCCGTGGCGCCGTACACGCGATCCGTACATCATTTGGCTTTCTGAGGTTATGTTGCAGCAAACACAGGTGCCGCGCGTGGAGACGCGTATGCCGGCGTGGCTCGATCGCTTTCCGACTGTTCAGGCGCTCGCTCAGGCTGTCCCTTCCGATGTCTTGGATGCGTGGCAGGGGATGGGCTATAATCGCCGCGCCTTGGCGCTTCACAGGGCTGCACAGTGCGTTGTAGAGGACTGGGATGGGGAGTTTCCGCGCGAGACGCGTGACTTGGTCGCTCTGCCCGGCATTGGCCCGGCAACGGCGCAGGGCATCCGTTCGTTTGCGTTTGATCTTCCGGGCGTGTATTTGGAGACCAATGTGCGCACGGTCTTTTTGCATCATTTCTTTCCCGATGTGCCGGCCGTTCCCGATCGCGAACTGGTGCCGCTGATCCAAGCTGCCTGTCCGGCGGCCCCCGGTGCGGCGGCGGACGAGATCGCGCCCTTTGCCGCGCCTCAAGACGATGCCGACACGCCGCGCGCGTGGTATTACGCATTGCTGGATTACGGCGCGTATCTTAAAAAGACACTGCCCAATCCGTCCAGGCGGTCGGCGGGCTATAGTCGTCAGTCCAAGTTTGAGGGCTCGCGCCGCCAAAAGCGCGCGCATATCGTGCGTATGTTGTTGGCAGCGCGCGATGGGCAGCCGGCGGGGATTACGCTTGCTGATGCCGTGGTGGGCGTTAACGAGATGGAAGCGGCAGCCGGTCGCGGGCCGGTCGAGTGCGACTTGATCGCGGGCATTCTAGCTGACCTGGAGCGCGAGGGCTTTTGCCGAGCCGAGGACGATCGTTGGTTGAGTGTGTAGCCCGCTCAAATCTGAAGAACGGGATTGTAAGGTTTAAATTCGCGGCTTGAGGGCATCCTAAAGACAAGGTCGCTCAAAGCCTATGGGCGGCACGTGTTGAAGGGAAGTACACCTATGGATTTTGAGAATTCCCAAACCAAGAAGAACCTCGAGACCGCTTTTGCCGGTGAGTCCCAGGCACACACCAAGTATCGCTACTACGCATCTAAGGCCAAGAAGGATGGCTACGTTCAGATTTCGAATATCTTTGCCGAGACGGCGGGCAACGAGTCCGAGCACGCCAAGCTGTGGTTTAAGTATCTGCACGACGGCGCCGTTCCGGGCACTCTGGACAACCTGCGCGACGCCGCCGCGGGCGAGAACTACGAGTGGACCACGATGTACGACGAGTTCGCCAAGACCGCCGAGGAGGAGGGCTTTGCCGAGATCGCCGAGAAGTTCCGTGGTGTCGCCGCCGTCGAGAAGGCCCACGAGGAGCGCTACAACAAACTCGTCGAGCGTATCGAGTCGGGCGAGGTGTTTGAGCGTGAGGGCGTGAAGGTGTGGAAGTGCCTGAACTGCGGGCACCTGCACGTTGGTGCCGAGGCGCCCGAGGTGTGCCCGGTGTGCAACCACCCGAAGGCGTACTTTGAGGAGCAGGTGGTGAACTACTAGCGTGTGGCGCTAGCGTGAGCTGGGCCGGGAGGGCCGGATTACCTTCCCTCCTCGCTCACGGCTTCGCAGGGTCGCGTTGAGGGAAGGTAGTCCGGCCCTCCCGGCCCGCTTTGGGTCGTCGCGTGCTCGTTACTGAAAAGCTGATAAGAAGTTTGCGTGCCGCCCCGATAGGGGCGGCACGTTTTGTATAGGGATTGGGTTGCGGCCATTTGGTTGACGGGGCTTGCTCCGGGTTGGGGCGGCGCCGTTGTTTAGGAGGTACACTGGGTAGCGGCTTTTAGTTTATCTACTACCTGATGGGGTGTTTTTGTATGGGTAAGAAGTCTCGGGCTCGGGTTGCTGCGGCGGGAACTCGCAAGGATCCTGATCGTCGGGTTGCCGAGGGTAAAAAGGCCGATCGTGTCGAGAAGGACAAGAAGGTTGGGGCGCATGCTCATCTTGAGTGGGCGCCTCATTTGAATTCGGCTAGTGAGGATTTGACTGCCAAGTTGTTTACTCTGGTCGAGGTAATTTTGGGCGTGGTGCCCCTTGTGGTTATCGGTTTGTTCTTGGCTTCGAAGGACGCCACGAGCGTCGATAAACTCACCGAGGTCTTTTCGCAGGATCCCTCGATGGTAGTTACGTTTATCTCTGCGTGCCTGCAGCCGTTTGTGGCGTACATGCTGTACATGATTTATCGCAAATACTGCGAGGGCGATGCGGGCTTTGCCGCCGGCAACCTGATCGGTCTTTTGTGCTCCGAGATCCTACTGCTCAATATCCCGGGCGTCATCGGTATGGGCATCTTGCTGTGGCGTGTTTGGCGCAACGTCGCCCCGCACTTTGAGAGCTGGTTGTTTGAGCGTCGCTTTGCGGGCGTGGTGGCCGATATTGCGGGCTCGCTCGTGATTCTAGCCTTGGCGTTTCTGTGCGCCACCGCTGCCCGCGGTCTCGCGGGCATGTAGTCGGTCCTCACCGACCACGGGGCGCAGGGCGGGGAAACCTTTCCCTCTCGCTCACGGCTTCGCAGGGTCGCGCGAGGCAAAGGTTTCCCCGCCCTGCGCCCCGGCGTTGGGTCGTTGCATGCTCGTTACAGAAAAGCAGATAAGAAGTTTGCGTGCCGCCCCTTTTGGGGCGGCACGTTTTTGTATGGGGTCCCGGTCTCCACAATTTCCGTCAAGCTTTTGGTTAGATTTTGGTCAGTTGGCGTAAGGGTGGAAGGCCAAAAGATTGCTGGCGAAAAAAGCTCAGAGAAAGTGCTGGTAGGGGAGTTGTTGAGCTTTTCGACAGCTTTTGAGCAAAAGAAACTTTGTGGCTATTGCCGGCGATTGCGTTGTCGCGGTCATGGCGGTGCGGGATGCTGGTCGTAAGCGTCGAATTCTCCGACTTTGGAGGCCAACATGGACCTGTTTCTTGAGACTCCACAGCAACAAGCTAAGCGCATGCTGCGTCAGCAGCAACGACTCATGGAGATGCAAATGCAAGGGGCGGCAGCCCAGCCCTTTGCGCAAAATGTCGTGCCCGCTGCTGTACCTGCAGCTGTGCCCGGGTGTGAATCGGCGCCAGAGGCCTATTCCGTACAGCAAGATTCATATGCGCAGGAGCTCGCGTTCGACAAGCGTCGTGCGCGTCGTCGCCGTGTGGGCCAGCGCCTGCGCACATTGGCGATGATCGTGCTCATCCCGTTAGGGCTTGCGGCCATCTTTCTGGCGTCGTATGCCCTCACGTGCATCTTCAACGGCGCATCGCCCAACGAGGTGCTCCAACATCTGTCAGCCCTCGGCCAGCGCCTAGGCGATGCCATAACAACCTTCCAGGTCGGTTGGGAAGGCTGACGTTTGCCGCCATTGGTCTTCTTGGATGCAAGGATTATCGCCACGAGTGGAATCCTTGCATCTTACGGGCCCTATCGTGCGACTGAATAGTATTATTGAAGATGAATAATAATAGGATTTGATATGTATAAGCAGGATTTAGAGCAGACTCTGTTGGGCATTGACGAAGAGGCGGAGCTGGAAATAGGTCCAAGAGACGATAGACCGAGCGTTGTATTGGTGGGAGGAAGCGCCTTCATGCTAAACGATGTGACGAATCGGTCGGTTACACATGACATTGATGTGTTTGAGGCAGACAGGTGTCTCCGCGAGATCATAGCTCGATACCCCGAGGTGAATGGTATGGCGGTGGCATATTGTAATCAGATGCCATTCAATTACGAAGACCGTTTGATTCCCTTGGATATTGGGGCGCGTTTTATCAGGTACTTTACGCCATCCTTGGAGGACCTGGCGGTAATGAAGCTCTATGTCTACCGTCCGAACGACATCATCGATCTTCATAGTCAGGCATTCGTCGACCAACTTGATTGGGGTCTGCTCGAACGGCTTATATTCGACGAGGGAGAAGCACTGGCGTCGTCGCCTTCGGAGCGAAGCTATCAAGAGATGGTCTGTGCATACAGGCAATACAGAAAGGAGGTGCTCGGTTGAATCTGACCTTTGAGGGATTCTTAAAAGGCTATTGCCGAGAGCTATCCGGACAGCAGTCGCTGAGTTTTAGAAAATTGGTTGAGCAGGCGACGACGGATGCGCCGCGCGTGGCGGAGCCTCTGTTTTTGCTCGCTTTAGCGCAAGGAAAAGCCGAATACGTTTTGGGTTTATCCGAGGGCTCGTGGATGGAACAGGATTACCGAGACGTTTTATTCTTGTACGGCCAAGCGGGTAGCATGGCGTCTCTATGCGCCAAAAGTGAGCTCCCTAATCGTTATGCCAACGTTTGGCGTGCGTATAGAGCGGTGAAGGAAAAGCCGGCGGCCGATAGAAGGGTGAACGCCCTGATGAGAAAGAAAACGCTGAAAGCATTGGAGGAATCGGGTGTAACGCGCTATGGCCTCTGCCGTGCTCTGCGCCTGAATAAAGGAAACGTATACGCATACTTGGCCGGCGATGACTCAAAGGTGAGCAGGAAAACGGCGCGCCGCATTATGGAATATGCGGAGGAGAGGGGCGCCCAAGAAGGGGCCGGGCGCCCGGTGTGTGTGGCGGGGTAAGATTGATCGCGGTTTTGATTGATGACCGATTGAGTTTGTTGGGCGGAGTCTATGTCTGCTATTGATATCGTGCTTGTTGTGATCGCCTTGGTGGCGGTGGGGGTTGCTGTGGCTTGCGCCCTCCAGCTCAATAGCCTGCGTGCCGAGTTGCGGGAGCGTGGCGACAGTAGCGCGGAAACGCTGGCAGCACTCGAGCAGGCCAACAACGCGCTCGATGCCCTGAACGTCGCGCTGGCCGAAACTCGCCGCACGGCCAACGCCATCGCGCAGCAGCAGACGACAGATGCGGCCGTGGAGCAGCAACGTTACCTGACCATCGCACGTGAGTTTTCGCAAGCTGGTGACCGGATGGATGACCTTCGCCGCGAGACGGCCCAACAGCTCGGTGCCAACCGCGAGGGCATCGAGCACCGCCTGGACAAGGTGCGCGAGACGGTCGATGCCCAGCTGGGTGCTATCCGCAAAGACAACAACGTGCAACTCGATCAGATGCGCGCGACGGTGGACGAGAAACTCTCCCGCACGCTCAACGATCGCCTGTCGGCATCGTTTAAGCAGGTGAGCGACCAGCTCGAGGCCGTGTACAAGGGCCTGGGCGACATGCAGTCCATCGCCACCGGCGTGGGCGACCTTAAGCGCGTGCTGGGCAACGTGAAGGCGCGTGGTATTTTGGGCGAGGTGCAGCTGGGTGCAATTCTGGCGGACATTCTTACACCCGACCAGTATCTGGAAAACGTCGCCACCAAGCCCGGCGCCTCGGAGCGCGTTGAGTTTGCCGTCAAGCTGCCGGTGGACGAGGGCGACCCCGTGCTGCTGCCGATTGACTCCAAGTTTCCGGGCGACGCGTACGAGCACTTGCTCGACGCGCAGGAGTCGGGTGATGCGGAGGCCGTGGCGGCTGCGCGCAAGACGCTCGACACCATGGTCAAGCGCGAGGCAAAGGACATTTGCGAGAAGTACCTGAGCGTGCCCGCGACCACCAACTTTGGCATTCTGTTCGTTCCGTTTGAGGGACTGTACGCCGAGGTCGTCAGCCGCCCCGGGCTTATCGAGACCCTGGGCCGCGACTATCACGTCAACGTTGCCGGTCCCAGCACCATGGCGGCCATCCTCAACAGTCTGCAGATGAGCTATCAGACGTTTAAGTTGCAAAAACGTACCGACGACGTGCTGCGCGTGCTCTCCGCCGTCAAGGCCGAGCTGCCGCGCTATCAAAAGGCGCTGCGCCGCGCCCAGCAGCAGATCGAGACCGCGGGCAAAACGGTCGAGGGCATCATCACCACGCGCACCAACGTCATGGAGCGCAAGCTCAAGGACATCGACGCACTGGAAGACGTCGACCAAGCCGATGAGATCTTGGGACTCACGTCCGCGGACCTTCTCACAGACCAAGAAGACGAAGGCTAATTGCAACAAGACGGTGGGGCGCCGGCGCAAACGCGGGCGCCCCACCGCTTTTCGTATCGCACTTGTCTGGAGTGTGTTCCAATGTGCAACAATGGCGTTTCGCCCTATCAGACGCGAAAGGAAGCCCATGTCTCAGAGAAGCACCAGCCCGCTCAGCCGCTCCACCGTGCGCCGCACGCTGCAGCGGTTTTGGGGTGTCACGCGCACGCAGCCGCTGATTGTCTTTCTCTCGGTGTTCTCGTCGGCGGGCTACATCTTTTTGCTGACGTTTGCCAATACCTATGTGATGGCCCTCATTGTCGACCGCGTTCAAGCCGGTCCCGTGGCGGGTGACCAGGTGTTTGAGGTCTTCGGCCCCTATATCCTGGCGCTCGTACTCGTTAATCTGGTGGGTCAGATCCTCTCCAAGCTACAGGACTACACCGTCTACAAGCTCGAGATCGCAGGCAACTATCACCTGGCGCGTCTATGCTTCGACACGCTCTCCAACCAATCCATGACATTCCATACCAGCCGCTTTGGCGGATCGCTTGTGAGCCAGACAAGCCGTTTTATGAGCGGCTACACGGGTCTGGTCGACGTGACGGTGTATTCGCTCATCCCCACCATCACCTCGGTCGTCTGCACCGTGGCCGCACTCGCCCCGGTGGTACCGACGTTTACCGTGATCCTGGTGTGCATCATGGTCGTCTACATTGCGTTTGTCTGGCTTATGTACAAGCGCATCATGCCGCTTTCGGCCGCGACGTCCGCCGCGCAGAACAAGCTCTCGGGCGTGCTCTCCGACGCGGTCACGAATATCCTGGCCGTCAAGACCTGTGGGCGCGAGGACTTTGAGCGCGATCTGTTCGACGCCGCCGATCGTGCCGCGCGCGACGCCGAAACGGTCTCGATGCACGCCATGATGCAGCGCAACTTTACGACCTCGGGCCTTATCGTCATCACCATGGCCGTGGTGAGTGTGTTCGTGGCGGGCGGCAACGCGTGGTTTGGCATCTCGGCCGGCTCGCTCGTCATGATCTTTACCTACACCTATAACCTCACCATGCGCCTGAACTACGTAAGCTCCATGATGCAGCGCATCAACCGCGCTTTGGGCGATGCGGCCGAGATGACGCGCGTGCTGGACGAGCCACGTTTGGTGGCAGACGACCCGGACGCCCCTGAGCTCAAAGTGACCGAGGGCGCGATTGATTTTGAGCACCTGAGTTTTGCGTACCGTGACGCTGCGGCGGGCGAGAGCGTGTTCGATAACCTGACACTTCATGTGGCGGCAGGCCAGCGCGTGGGCCTGGTGGGCAAATCGGGTTCGGGTAAGACGACGCTCACCAAGCTGCTGCTGCGCCTGGACGATGTTCAGGGCGGCCGCGTGCTCGTGGACGGCCAGGATGTCTCGCGCTGTACGCAGCAGAGCCTGCGCCGCCAGGTTGCCTACGTGCCGCAGGAGGCGCTGCTGTTCCACCGCTCCATTCGCGAAAACATTGCCTACGGTCGTCCCGACGCCACTGATGAGCAGATTCGCGAGGCCGCGCGCCTGGCCAACGCCCTGGAGTTTATCGACCGCTTGCCTCGTGGCTTTGACACCATGGTGGGCGAGCGCGGCGTCAAGCTCTCGGGCGGCCAGCGTCAGCGCGTGGCCATCGCCCGTGCCATCCTAACCGACGCGCCGATTCTGGTGCTCGACGAGGCGACCTCTGCCCTCGACAGCGAGTCCGAGGCGCTGGTGCAGGAGGCGCTCGAAAACCTGATGCGTGGACGTACCTCCATTGTGGTGGCGCACCGCCTGTCTACCGTGGCGGCGCTCGACCGCATTGTGGTGCTGGCCGATGGCGAGATCGTCGAGGACGGCACGCATGCGCAGCTCGTCGAGGCGGGTGGCGAGTACGCGAGCCTGTGGAGCCGTCAGACCGGCGCATTCTTGGAGGCGTAAGCGACTCGGACGTGGGACAATTGTGCCCATAAGTTTATTGTGCCGTTGAGCCGAGGAGTCGTTATGCCACGCGAGACCAATGCCGCCAAACGCGAGCGCGCCGTTGAGGTGTGTGAGCGCCTCAACCGTCGCTATGGCCCGGTCGAGTGCTTTTTGGACCACGAGAATCCCTTCCGCCTGCTGATCGCGGTGTTGCTCTCGGCGCAAACGACCGACGCGCAGGTCAACAAGGTGACGCCGAAGCTGTTTGCCCAGTGGCCCACGCCCGAGGCCATGGCCGGGGCGAGCGTGGCTGACGTGGCAGACACCATCAAGTCACTCGGCTTCTACAAGAGCAAAGCCAAACATGCCGTCGAGGCCGCGCAGATGATCGTCGCCGACTATGGCGGCGAGGTGCCGGCCGACATGAAGGAACTCGTGAAGCTGCCGGGCGTGGGACGCAAGACGGCGAACATCGTGCTCAACGTGGGGTATGGCATCGTGGAAGGCATTGCGGTGGACACGCACGTCAACCGCATTGCGCACCGCCTGATGCTGAGTCCCAAGACGCATGCCAAGGAGCCGCTCAAGACCGAGCAGGATCTGCTCAAGATTTTGCCGCACGAGTATTGGGAGTCGGTCAACCATCAGTGGATCACCTTCGGTCGCGAGATCTGCGACGCCCGCAAACCCAAGTGTGACGAGTGTCCGCTGGCAGATTTGTGCCCCAGCGTGCGCGTGGCGGGGTAGGGCGGAACACATCTTCGTCTGGCGTTTTTTGCGGGGCTGGGTCTGCCCTTGAGCCGGAGTCCTCTCCATGCGCTACCATGACAGACAATGTATTTGACGTACGACCCGCCGAGCTTGCCCCGGCGGGCTTTTGGCGTTGCAATGCCGGAGGAACAGCATGCTCATTCACCGTATAGCCGCGCAGCTCTACACTGCCGAGGCGCTGCAGACCGTCGAGGCCGGACTCGATGCCGGCGAGGACGTGACGCTGGCTGTGTCGCAGTCGGGCCGCACGCTTATGGCGGCCGCCCAGTTTGCGCGCCGTCCGCGCCCGACGGTCTATATCGTGAGCGGCGAGGATGCGGCCGATCGCGCCGCGCGTAGCCTTGCCGCCTACGTGGGCCTGGCGCACGTGTGTCGTTTTCCTGAGCGCAAGGACTATCCGTGGCGCGAGCAGGCGCCGGACGACGCCGTGGTGGCGCAGCGCTGCGAGGCTCTGGGGCGCATCGTGCGCGGGGACAACTGCATCATGGTCGCCTCGGCTCGCGCGCTGCTGCGCTGCGTGCCGCCGGTCGAGAGCCGCTACTGGGAGTCCACTACTTTTGCGGTGGGCGAGGAGATTCCCTTTGACGAGGTGCCGCAGCGCTTGGTGGGCATGGGCTACACCAATGCCGGCGCCGCCGATGCGCCCGGCTTGTTTCGCGTTCACGGCGACACCGTCGAGGTGTTCCCCGCACAGGAAAAGGCACCCGTGCGCATCGAGTTCTTCGGCGACGAGATTGACCGCATCCGCCGCATGGTGAGCTCCACGGGGCAGACCATCGGCAACGAGGACAGCATCGAAATCTTTCCCTGCCGCGAACTGGCACTCACCGACGAGGCCGTCCACAACATGCATGTGGCGCTCTATCGCGCCAGCCAGGATGACAGCAAACTGGCGGCGCTGCTCGAGATGGTGGATGCGCGCATCGTCACGCCCGAGCTCGACCGCTTTTTGCCGGTGATGTACGGCCAGACCGTAAGCCCGTTGGCGCACGTGAGCGGCAAGGCGCTCGTGGTTCTGTCCGAGCCGCGCTCGCTGTTCGACGACTGCCTGCGCGCCTACGAGGATATCGAGGCGCGTGCCGGCGAGGCAGGGATTGACCGCCTGGATGGTCTGTACGTGCGCGCTCAACAGCTCGATTTTGGTGCCCAGCAGCGCTTGAACTACGTAAGCCTCATCCGTGCCGGCGGTGCGGTGACGGCCGAGCTCAAGATTGAGCAGCCTGCTATCGCAGGCTCGGACAACCGTTTTATGACGCGCGTTCAGGAAGTCGTGGGCAAGCGCTATGCCTGCGTGTTTGCCATTCCCGACCGCGGCGCGCGCGAGTCGATGGAGCTCACCTTTGGCGACGAGGGCATTACCTTTGAGGAATCGCTGACGGCCGCGCCCGAAAACGCCGGCGTCATTGGCGAGCGCGTGCGCGTGGCGGCGGCAGATTCTGCCGATCGTGCTGCCCGTCAGGATGCCCATGCTGCAATTCGCGAGCGTAAGGCTGACGCGCTCAACGCCCGCTCGCTCGAGGCGGGCGCGGCCCAGGCTGCCGCCGGTGCTGCCGTGCCCACTATCTCGCGCGGACGCGTGACCTTTGTCGATGCCGCCCTGCCGCAGGGCGTGGTGGTGCCCGATGCCAACCTGGCCGTGTTCTCGATCGCCGACCTCAACGCCCGTATGGATGCCAACCGCGCGCGCAGCCGCCGCAAGGTGGACATTACGCAGATCACGTTTCCGTTTAAGCCGGGCGACTACGTGGTGCACGCCACTCACGGCATCGCGCTCTTTAGCGAGATCGCGCGCCAGGAAGTGGGCGGCAAGGAGCGCGACTACTTTTTGCTGGAATATGCCGACGGCGACAAGCTCTACGTGCCGCTCGAGCAGGTCGACCGCATCACGCGCTATGTTGGCCCCGACGGCGACAAGCCGCGCCTGACCAGGCTCAACACCGCCGACTGGACGCGGGCTACCAACAAGGCGCGCAAGAATGCCAAAAAGCTGGCGTTTGACCTGGTCGACCTGTATACACGCCGCTCGTCGATTACCGGTATCGCCTGCCCGCCCGACACGCCCGAGCAGATCGAGATGGAGGAGAGCTTCCCCTACGACGAGACACGCGACCAGCTGGAGGCTATCGCCGACATCAAGGCAGACATGGAGGCGCCCAAACCCATGGACCGCCTGCTGTGCGGCGACGTGGGTTTCGGCAAGACCGAGGTCGCCCTGCGCGCAGCCTTTAAGTGCGTGGACTCCGGCCGCCAGGTCATGGTGCTCTGCCCCACGACCATTCTGGCCCAACAGCACTACGAGACATTCTTTGAGCGTTTTGCCCCGTTTGGCTTGGAGGTCGAGGTACTCAGCCGCTTCCGCACGCCGGCGCAGCAAAAGCGCGCGCTCAAGGCGTTTGCCGAGGGCACGATTGATGTGCTCATCGGCACGCACCGTCTGCTTTCGGCCGACGTGAACCCCAAGAACCTGGGTATGGTGATCATCGACGAAGAGCAGCGCTTTGGTGTGCAGCACAAGGAGCAGCTCAAAAACCTGCGCGAGCAAATCGACGTGCTCACGCTTTCGGCAACGCCTATTCCGCGAACCATGCAGATGGCCACGAGCGGCGTGCGCGACATGAGCCTGATCACCACGCCGCCGACTGGGCGTCGTCCCGTGATCGTGCACGTGGGGGAGTACGACCCCGACGTGGTGAGCGCGGCGATTCGCCTGGAGGTGGGTCGCGGCGGTCAGGTGTATTACGTGTCCAACCGCGTCAAGACCATCGACGATGCCGTGGCGCGCGTGCACGAGGCCGCGCCCGAGGCGCGCGTGGGCGTGGCGCACGGCAAGATGAGCCCGCGCGAGGTCGAGGACGTGATGATCGAGTTCGCGACCAAGAAGATCGACGTGCTTATCGCCACGACCATCGTGGAGAGCGGCATCGACAACGCAACGGCCAACACGCTCATCATTGAGGACTCGCAGCGTCTGGGTCTGGCACAGCTCTACCAGCTTAAGGGCCGCGTGGGCCGCTCGGCCACGCAGGCATACGCGTACTTTATGTTCCCCGGCGAGCTGCCGCTCACCGAGGAGGCCACGGCACGCCTGACCGCGCTTTCCGAGTTCCAGGACCTGGGCAGCGGCATGCGCATCGCCATGCGCGACCTGGAGATCCGCGGCGCCGGTTCGCTTATGGGCGCCGAGCAGCACGGTAACCTGTCGAGCGTGGGCTTTGACCTGTTTACGCAGATGCTGGGACAGGCCGTGGCCGAGGCGCGCGGCGATGACGATGCCGGCGTGGAGGCGGCGAGCGTGGGCATCAACCTGCCGGCCGACTACTTTTTGTCCGAGGAGTACATGCCGGCGGTGGACCAGCGCGTGCTCGTGTACCGCAAGCTCGCGGCGGCCGAGGACCTGGAGAGTATCGACGAGGTGCAGGAGGAGACCGAGGCCGCGCACGGTGAGCTGCCGTTGGCGGGGCTTAACTTGTTCAACCGCGCTCGCATCCGCATTCGCGGCGAGCGCTTGGGGCTCGAGAGCGTCACGCTCAGCGGTGGACGCATTACCTTCCTGGGGGTTGACGTTCCCAAGAAGGTGGCCTTTGAGCTTAAGACCCGCTACGGCGCGGTGAACTTTCCCAAGAGCCGCAAACTGTCGGTGCCCTACAAGGCGGGTGCCGGCGCGGGCAGCGGCCTGGGTCGCGGTCTCGACGCCAGCGACGGCACCGGCCCCGTGGCCGCGGCACTCATGCTGCTGCAGCAATTAGGCACGAGCGACGATGACTAACAAGTAGGGGCGTGGCGGGGCATAGCTACCAGTTGTTCTTTGCCCCGCCACCTCGCAGGTTGATTCCAGCCCCATCGAAAGGAAAGCATGTTCGGATACATCTATAAGAAAGATGTCGCTATTATCGCGGCCGTCCTGTGCCTTTGTCTGGGCGTGGGCAGCTTCTTTGATTATCAGATCTCGAGTGCGCTGTTCAACATCGGCAGCATGTACGGTCGCTTTGTCGAGGCGGCCGGCGAGCTGCCGTTCGAGCTGACGGCGAGCATCGCGGGCATTATGCTCGTGCGCTCGGCACGCCCCGATTCCAAGACGAGCAAGTGGCTTGCCGTGCTCGGCATCCTCGTCAACGTGGGCCTGGTCGGCTACGAGATCATTGGATCGCTGCGGGTTGGTGGCAAGCTCATCGCGGTTCAGTTGGTACTGACGTTTGTACTGGTCATCGCAGCCAACCTCATCGCCTACCGCCTTACGCGTGACACCGCGCCCGACGAGCTCACGCGCTGGGCGTTGATGGTACTTGCCGTGTGGGTCGTTCAGGCCATTATCCTCAACGTGATCGTCAAGCCGCTGTGGTCGCGCCCGCGCATGCGCGTGATCGAGGTGACGCCGGGGCTCGATTTTCAGCCGTGGTGGGTGATCGGTAACCCCGACAAGTGGGCCTTTATTGCCGCCGGCGTGATCAAGGACGGCTTCAAGTCGTTTGCGAGCGGACATACGGCGCACGCGGCGATCGGCCTTATGCTCGCTGGGCTTCCCGCGGCGGCCTTTAAGGAAAAACCGTCGCGCCGTCGCGTGGTCTTTTGGGCGGCGGTTGTGGTCGCGGCGCTCGTCGCCTTTGGCCGCATCGTGATCGGAGCGCATTTTTTGAGCGACGTGAGCTGCGGCTTTGCCCTGGTGCTGGCGCTTGAGTGCCTTGCCGCGCGCATTGCCTATCCCAACGGCGTACAATAGCCCCGTTTGAATCATCGGGCTCGTGCCCGGCTAGAGAGGATTGCCATGCTCGCGTTTAACAACGACTATTCCCACGGCGCACATCCGGCGGTGCTGCAGGCGCTCGTCGACACCAATATGGAGCCGCAGTCCGGATACGGTACCGATGCGCACACCGAGCGTGCCAAGCAGCTTATCCGCGAGGCCTGCCAGGCCCCCGATGCCGACGTGTTTTTTCTGGTGGGCGGCACGCAGGCCAACGCGACGGTGATCGACATGCTGCTCGCGCCGTACGAGGGCGTCGTTGCTGCCGAGACCGGCCACGTCGCCTGCCACGAGGCGGGCGCCATCGAGTTTGGCGGCCACAAGGTGCTCACCATCCCCGGCTATGAGGGCAAGATGCACGCCGAGGACCTCGAGAACTATATCCAGGTATTCTACGAAAACGAGAGCTACGAGCACACGGTGTTTCCGGGTGCCGTGTACGTGAGTCTATCGACCGAGTACGGCACGCTGTACTCCAAGGCCGAGCTTGCGGCGATTCACGCAGTGTGCCAGAAGCGCCAGATTCCGCTGTTTGTGGATGGCGCCCGCCTGGCCTATGCGCTGGCGGCCGATGAGTGCGACATTACCCTGCCCGAGCTGGCGCAGCTGTGTGACGTGTTCTACATCGGCGGCACCAAGTGCGGCGCTCTGTGCGGCGAGGCCGTGGTGTTTTGCGGCATGCACGCCCCGGCGCATCCCATTCCGCGTATTAAGCAGCACGGCGCGCTGTTGGCCAAGGGCCGCCTCACGGGCGTGCAGTTTGAGGCGCTCTTTACCGACGGCCTGTATTTTGAGATTGGTCGCCAGGCGATCGAAACCGCGCAGGCGCTTCGTCGCGTGCTGCACGAGCACGGCTACCGGTTCTTCTTGGAGACGCCCACAAACCAGCAGTTTGTGATTCTGCCCAACGAGGACATGGCCCGCATTCGCGAGCATGCGGCGATCGAGTACTGGGAAAAGTACGACGATACCCACACGGTGGTGCGTTTTTGCACCAGCTGGGCCACGACGCAGGAGGATATCGACGCGTTGGCGGCTGTCCTGTAGCCTGATGTAATGACAAGGGGCCGCCCTGCGCCTGAGCTTGGCGCAGGGCGGCCTTTGCTTTTGGGGAGAAGGGTTGTATGACCGAGATGTTCGAGCCGACGATTCGCCTGGCGACGCCCAATGATGCGCCGGCGTTGCTTGCCATCTATGAGCCGTATGTGCGCCAGACGGCGATTACCTGCGAATACGAGGTGCCGAGCGTTGAGGAGTTCGCCGGGCGCATCGAGCGTACGCTCAAGCGCTATCCGTATCTGGTGATGGAGCTGGACGGGCGTCCGGTAGGCTATGCCTATGTGAGTCCGCTTAACAGCCGCGAGGCATACGACTGGTCGGTCGAGACATCGATCTACCTGGCGCGCGACGTGCGCCATGGCGGGCTGGGCCGCAAGCTGCACGACGCGCTCAAGCAATGCCTGGTCGCGATGGGCATCACCAACATGTGCGCGCTCATTGCCGTGCCGCACGACAAGGACGACGAGTACCTGACGCACAACAGCCAGGATTTCCATGCCCATATGGGATATCGCCTGGTGGGCGCCTTCGACCGTTGCGCCCAAAAGTTCGGCCGCTGGTACGACATGTGCTGGATGGAGCTGGTCCTGGCCGAGCGCACACCCAACCAACCCAAACCAATCTGGTTTCCCGACCTTCTCGCCTAAAACCACCACAATGGGGACAGGCACCTTCGTGGTGGTTTCTCTCAAAACTCGGTCGTTTTTGGCGCGTTAACCTTAAAGACTACCACGAAGGTGCCTGTCCCCTTTGTGGTGGTTTTGGTGTTGGTTAGCCGATGGGTTCGGTGTATTTGGCGCGGTCGGTGCGCTGGATGCGCTTGGAGACGTGGAGCGGGCGGCCGTCGGTGTCGTAGACGTAGTCGGTGATCAGGATCAGCGCCTGCCCGCGCTCGACGTTGAGCAAAAACGCTTCGTTTTGCGAGGCGTAGCACACCTCAAAGGTCTTATGCCCCTGTGCCGGCGCGCGATGGAACTCCTGTCGTAGCGTGGCGTAGAGTGAACCGTTAATATCGCGATCGATGAGCGTCTCGAAGCTTGGCGGCAGGTAGGTGGTCTCCAGGCACAGCGGCGCGTCGTCCAGGTAGCGCAGGCGGACAAGTTTGACGAGCTTGCTGCCCACGGCGGCGTCAAAGAACTTAGCTATGCTGCCGGCCGCCTTGGCAAAGCCCGAGTCCACGGTGCGCGTGGTGGGCTTCATGCCCTGGCCTTCGACCTGCTTGGTATAGCTCGAAAACACTAGGTTGTTCTCGTGGAGCGCGGGCGTGTCGGCCACAAAGGCGCCACGCCCGCGCTCGGTGCGCACCAGGCCCTCATCAACGAGCACCTTAAGGGCGTGGCGCACGGTGCTGCGCGACAGCCCCGATTCGTCCATGAGCTCCATCTCGGACGGCAGCTTGTCTCCGCGTGCGTAGATGCCGGCGGCGATGCGGTCGCGAAGCGTACCCGCCAAGCGCTCGTATTGGCTCAGTTTCTTTTTAGATGAAGCGTTCATGCGATCAGCCTATATCTAACTTGTATGCCTATCTAAGCAAGCATGTATTCAACACAACAATAAAACCGCTGGTATCGAGCTACCGAAAACCTTACCAGCAAAATTTCTAAGATAAATATAGCATACAACTAGTCGACATAACCAAAACATGTATGTAACTTGTATGCCATCGAGAGCATCAAACGAGAAGAAAGGCTGATGCACGATGACTACTCAGGAACAGGTTAAGGATGTCGTCTCCCAGGTTTTGGCTGACAAGGCAGACAAGGGCGGCATCAAGCGCGTCGTGTGGATTGGCGCTGGCGGATCCAACGGCGGCAACTATCCTGCCCAGTACTTTATGGAGCACGAGGCCACGCAGGTCGTGAGCTCCAGCTACACCAGCAACGAGTTCGTGCACGCCACCCCGGCCTACGTCAACGAGAACACCCTGGCCGTCGTCGTGTCCATGCGCGGCACCAAGGAGACCATCGTTGCCGCCCAGGTCGCCAAGGATCACGGCGCCAGCACCATCGCCGTCTATGTTGACGAGTCCGGTCTCACCGAGGTCTGCGACTACAAGATCCAGTACGACAGCCTGGCCGTCGATGAGTCCTGCATGGGCCGCACCAACTCCGCCGTCGTGACCATGATCGCTATGGAGCTCACGCAGCAGACCGAGGGCTATGCCGAGTACGAGACCGCCATGGCCGCCTTCGACTTGGTCGACCCCATCTATCGCAAGGCCGTCGAGTACACCCGTCCGCTCGCTGCCAAGTGGGCCGAGCAGAACGCCGATAAGCCCTGCATCAACGTCATGGCCCAGGGCCCGCTCTTTGGTGCCGCCTACGTCTTTAGCATCTGCAACGTGCAGGAGATGCTGCAGATCGACTCTTGCACCATCAACACCTGCGACTTCTTCCACGGCCCCTTCGAGATCCTGGACAAGCGCACCTCGCTGTTCCAGCTCATCAGCGTCGGCCGCAGCCGCTGCAACGACGAGCGCGGCATCCGCTTCGTCAACCAGTACGGTGGCGAGCGCGTCTATCAGCTCGACGCCAAGGAGCTCGGCCTCAACGACATCAAGGACAGCGTGAGCGAGTACTTCAACCACCTGATCTTTGCCCCGATCCTCAACAACGTGTACATGCGCGCGCTCTCTGCCGTCACCCACAAGGACTACATGACGCGACGCTACATGTGGAAGCTGGATTACTAGGGGATATTGGTTCCGCCGTTCTACCGAACGGCGGACCGGCCGACGCTGCGCACCCGGCATTTGGCCAATCTGCCGTTCAATTTCAAAGGCGCGACCAGAAGGTCAGCGCCCTTTCGTTTCACGCCACCTTGCCTCAAATGCGGCCCGCTCGCTGACTTATGCTCAACCAGCGGTGCCTTAGACGTTGGGGACGTTCTTAAATGACTAGTCATTTGGGAACGTCCCCAATGAGTATGTGGGGAAGCAGATTTTTCCGTTCGGCGATTTGTGTCTTGAAAAATGTATATAACGACTATAACGTAGTACGAAACATATTGGAAACAATACCGAGGAGGCTGCGTTGAAGAAGAGCAATCTGGGCTATGTGCTGGTGCTGATCGCCGCGCTTATGTGGGGCAGCATCGGAATCTTTGTAAACGGCATCTCGGCCATGGGCGTTTCGTCCCAGAGCATGGCTGCCTTTCGCTTGTTGGTCGGAGCGCTTATCTTGGCGCCGGTCCTGATGTTTATGGGCTGCCGTCCGGGTGAGGGGTCTACCGTGGCTCAGGGTCCGCTGGCACTGTTCAAGGCAAGCCCTAAAGAGCTTGTTCCCTGCGCGCTTGTCGGTATTGTCGGCCTGGCCGCCGCCAACACCTGCTATTACGAGTGCATGGGCGAGGTGGGCATGTCCACGGCCTCGGTGCTGCTCTATACCTCGCCGGTGTTTGGCGTCGTGCTCGGCCGCGTGCTTTATCGCGAGGACGTGACCCCCAACAAGCTCGTCGCCATTGTCTTTAACATCGTTGGCTGCGTGCTTGCAGTGACCAATGGCGACCTTTCCGGTTTTCATTTTTCGGTTTGGGGCGTCACGTCGGGCGTGATTGCAGGCCTTTGCGGTGCGTCGCTCGCGGTGTTTAGCCGGATAGCAACCAAGACAGTCCACCCGCTGGCTGTCACGTTTTGGGGCTTTGTTTTTGGCGGTGCGGTTATGGCGGCTATCGCGGCTCCGTGGCCGGATGTCGCCGCGGCAATGTCGCCACAGCTGCTGCTGCTGTTCCTTGGCTTTGGACTCATCCCCACAGCCGTGGCTTACATCTTATATATGCAGGGTCTGTCCATGGGGCTCGAGACGTCGAAAGTTCCCGTCGTAATGTCTTTCGAGACGGTCGTCACCGTACTGGTGGGCATTGGCATCTACGCTGAGCCCGCCGGCGCGATCAAGGTCCTGGGCATCGTGCTGGTGCTCGCGTCCATCCTGATCATGAACACCGACTTCTCCAAGCTGCGCAACAGTGTGTTTGTCGGTCATGTTGTTGAGAGCATGACCTTTAAGCCCAACGCGTGGTGGACGGAGAAATCGCAGGACATGGATCTGTTTAAGGAGCGCACCGGCATCGCGCTGGAGCCCACCGTGCAGGAAAGCCCCTGGTACTTTGTGCGATAGAGGATTGCGCGCAGGGTCTGACCTCGGGTTATCCAGCCAGCGCGGCCTACCCAGCCCCAACGTTTCAAATACGTTAAACCCGTCAACGGTCGATTTTCACCCGCGAACGGTCTTTATACTAATTAGCAATATAAGCAACGTATAAGACGTTATAATGACCATAACGAAAAGGAGGAGGCAAGATGAATCAGATCATTCTCGCATCTCATGGCGGCCTGGCCGCAGGCGCCAAAGACACGCTCGAGATGGTTCTCGGCGACGTGTCGAACGTCCACGTCGTGTCGCTTGCTCGTGACGACAAGGAGCCCATCACCGATAAGGTGGACGCCATGATCGCCACGTTCAACGCGGACGACACCGTCTATGTGCTGACCGATATGCTCGGCAGCTCGGTCAACAACAGCATGGTCGAGCTTTCCAAGAACGGCACGAAGTTCACGGTTGTCAGCGGTTTCAACATCCCGCTGGCGCTCACGCTCGCTATGAGCCCCGTCCCCGTCAAGGGTGCCGAGCTCGCAGCCCTCATCAACGAGGCCCGCACCGGTCTGACCAACCCCAACGCACCGGTCGAGGCTGCCGCGGCTCCCGCCAAGAAGGCCAAGGCGTCCCGTCACAGCTCCGGTCCCGCCAAGATCGTCCTCGCACGTCTTGATTACCGTCTGCTGCACGGCCAGGTCGTCTTTACCTGGACCACCAAGGTTCAGGCCGAGCGCATCATCGTCGTCGACAACGCCGCCGCCAACGATGACATCAAGAAGGGCGCTCTTAAGCTGGCCAAGCCCCAGGGCGTGCGCCTGAACGTCTTCACCGTCGAGCGTGCCCTCGCCAAGATGGACAAGCTCAACACCCTCGGCGAGCGCGTCATGTTCGTCTTTGGCAACACTGCCGAGATGCTGCAGTTCTGCCAGGGCTACAAGCTCGACGCCATCAACCTGGGCGCCACCGCCAACCACGACGGTGCCGATCAGGTCGGCGGCAAGGACAGCTCCGTCTTTCTCGACGCCACCCAGAAGGCCGACGTCAATCAGCTGCTCGACATGGGCATCAAGCTCTATGTTCAGCAGACCCCTACGTATCAGAGCGTCGACATCGACGCCAAGCTGTAATCAACCAGGCTTTTGCCTGACTGAAAGGAGAAGGGTATGAATACGTTCATCAGTGCGGTGCTCGTCGGCCTCGTCGGCGTGTTCTGCATGTGGGACTCCCGCCTGCTCGGTCGTCTTAACTTCGAGCAGCCCCTCGTTGGCGCTACGCTCGTCGGTCTGCTGCTGGGCGATGTGCCCACCGGCCTTGCCGTCGGTGCCGCCGTCGAGCTCGTGTCCATGGGCCTGGTGCAGGTCGGCGCCGCCGTTCCGCCCGATATGGTCCTGGGCGGCATCGTGGCCGCTGCCTTTGCGTGCCTGACCGATGCTTCCGCCGAGACCGCCATGACGATCGCCATCCCGGTCGCCGTCCTGGGTCAGCTTCTCGGCATCGTGTTCCGTTCCATCATCGCCGCCCTCACCCATGTGGCAGATAGCGCGATCGATAACGGAAAGTTCAAGACCGCCTACCGTATGCACATCTGCGCCGGCTCCGGTCTGTACGCCGTCATGTACTTCCTGCCGATCTTCCTCGCCGTTTTTGTTGGCACCGACCTGGTTCAGGCCATCGTCAACATGGTTCCCGAGTGGCTGTCCACTGGTCTTAACGTTTCGACCAAGATCATGACCGCCTACGGCTTGGCCCTGCTGCTCACCATGATGATCAAGAAGGGTATGACTCCGTTCCTGTTCATCGGTTTCCTGCTCGCCGCTTACCTCAACCTGTCCGTCATCGCGGTCGCTCTGATCGGTGTGTGCCTGGCTGTCGTCTTCATGGGCTTCAAGTTCAACGGTTCCCATGCAGCCGCCGGTGTCGATTCCGACTACGATCCGCTCGAAGACGACGAAGACTAAGGAGGAACACACTATGGCAACCGCAACCAAGGACGTGTCCCTGAACAAGAAGGTCAGCCAGTTCTTCTGGCGCTCCTGGGCCATCCAGGCCTCTTGGAACTACGAGCGTCAGATGAACATGGGCTTCCTCTACGGCATGGTTCCCACGCTCGATCGCCTCTATCCGGACGAGTCCGACCCCAAGCAGCTCGCTGCTAAGAAAGAGGCTTACCACCGTCACATGGCGTTCTACAACTGCACCCCGCAGACGAGCGCCTTTATCCTGGGCCTCACCGCCTCCATGGAGGAGGAGTACGCCAAGGATCCCGAGAACTTCGATCCCGATTCGATCAACGCGGTCAAGACCTCCCTCATGGGTCCGCTTTCCGGCATCGGTGACTCCTTCTTCCAGGGCACCATCCGCGTTATCGCCTTTGGCCTGGGCGTTCAGCTGGCTCAGCAGGGCTCCATCATGGGCCCGATCCTGGCCATGCTCATCTCCATCGTCCCCTCTGTGCTGATCACTTGGTTCGCAGCCAAGATGGGCTATCAGGGCGGCCACGAGTACCTGAGCAAGCTTCAGGGCGGCGACCTCATGGAGAAGCTCATGTATGTCTGCGGCATCGTGGGTCTTATGTCCGTGGGCGGCATGATCGCCACGCTGATCGGCGCCACCACCCCGCTGCAGTTCGCTGAGGGCACCGTCGTTATCCAGGACATCCTGGACGGCATGATGCCCCAGATGATCTCCCTTGGCCTCACCGGCCTTATGTACTGGCTCATCAAGAAGAACGTCAACACCGGTTGGCTTCTCGTGATCGCCATCGTGGGCGGCATCGCCCTCTCCGCGGCCGGCATTCTGGCCTAGTCGCGACCAAGCGCCTAACCGCTTTCCCCCGGGGGCCTGCCTGGCATCCCATACCCCAGGCAGGCTTCCATCCCTATACGTGACAAAGGGCAGTCCTTTTGTCACATCCTCAACGGGCCGGCGACTCGGTCCAAACCACGGTAACCCTGCGAGCGCCCGGCAATGTGGCGCCGCAAAAATCGAAAGGAATGTGTCAGATGTACGAGATCGACCTTAACCTCCCTAAGCAGATCGTCGCTGACGTCCTGTCCAACCACGAGATCCACAGTGTCGCCTTCGTCGGCTGCGGTGCTTCCATGTCCGACCTGTACCCCGCCAAGTACTTCCTGGCCAACAACACGGACAAGCTGAACGTTCAGATCTTCACCGCTAACGAGTTCAACTACGACACGCCTTCCTGGGTCAACGAGCACACCTTCGTGATCACCTGCTCCCTCGGTGGCTCCACGCCCGAGACCGTCGAGGCCAACAAGACCGCCAAGAAGCACAACTGCCCGGTCGTCTCCCTCACCAACAAGGCTGGCTCCGCTCTGACCGTCGACGCTGACTACGTCATCGTTCACGGCTTCCACGCCAACTTCGCTGCCAAGTGCGAGAAGCCCGGCTATGCCATCGCTCTTGCTCTCGAGATCCTTCAGCAGACCGAGGGCTATGACAAGTACGACGACATGATCACCGGCCTCACCAACGTCTTCGATCTCTGCGAGAACGCTGCTCAGTCCTGCAAGAAGCTCGCCAAGAAGTTCGCTGAGGACTTCAAGGACGACAAGATGATTTACTTCATGGCCTCTGGTGCCTCCGAGAAGATGGCTTACTCTCACGCCGCCTTCCTGTTCACCGAGATGCAGTGGATCGACGCCGCCGCCTACAACACCGGCGAGTACTTCCACGGCCCGTTCGAGGTTTCCACCGAGGGTAAGCCCTACGTCTTCTTCATGTCCGATGGCGCTACCCGTCCGATGGACGCCCGCGCCCTCACCTTCCTTGAGCGCATGGGCGCCAAGGTCGCTCTGATCGACTCCAAGGACTACGGCCTGGCTGACGCCGTGCCCGCGAGCGTCGTCACCTACTTCAACCCGCTGCTGCACCTCGCCGTTATGCGCGAGTACGGCAACCAGATCGCCGAGGCCCGTCAGCACCCGCTGACCATGCGTCGCTACATGTGGAAGCTTTCCTACTAATCACAAGTAAGTAGACCTTACGGGTTGATTGAGAGGGGATGGGGTTTGCGCCCCGTCCCCTTTTTTGCTCTGGGGAGGGCGTGTCTGTCGCGTCGCAAATCCCAGATAAAACCTACCAAAATAAACCTGTCCCTTTTTGGCAGGTGGGAGGAGATGCGTATGATCAAGGCAGTGCTGTTTGACATGGACGGCGTGCTGGTCGATACCGAGTGGTTCTACAACCGTCGTCGCGTGGCGTTTATGGAAGAGAAGGGCTTTCACTTTGACGAGATCCCCGATCTTTCGGGGTCTAACGAGCCGGCCATTTGGGAGGCGCTGGTGCCCGACGATGTTGAGCTGCGCGAGCGTCTGCGCGTGGAGTACAAGCAGGTCTATAGCCCGGACCATCCCGTTCCGTATGCCGAGCTGCTCAACGAGCAGACGGAGCCGGTGATGCGTGAGCTGCACGAGCGTGGCGTGAAGTGTGCCATCGCGAGCTCGTCCTATCGCGAGTTGATCGACGAGCTGGTGGAGATTGCCGGTATCGCCGACGTGCTGGACTACACCATCAGCGGTCACGAGTGCAGTGCGTTTAAGCCCGACCCCGAGATTTACCTGCGTGCCATGGAGGCGCTGGGGGCGGAGCCTGCCGAGTGCCTGGTTATCGAGGACTCGCCTTTGGGCATCGAGGCCGGCAAGCGCTCGGGCGCCCGCGTCCTGGCGCTGCGTCCGCACGAGGGTGTCAACCTCGATCAATCGCGAGCCGATGCCGTTATCGATAATCTGACCGACATTTTGGCCGCTTTGTAGCGTCAATCCGCCGCGAGAAGCACTGATTCACGCGTCTTTTGCCGCGGATTGGCTTTATTTGTCATCTATTTGGATCCGTTTGGCTTCGATTCGGACTAAGTGAGTAGGCTTTTTGGTGCAGGACGAGCACAAAGCGCATCTGCTCTAGTAAAACCGCAGGTCACAGGGGTGGCGGTTTTGGGTGTGCTCTGCAGGTCGCTTAAAGTCTACTCACTTGTAATTTGGGCCTTTGGTCGTGGGGTTGCTGGTCCCGCTTTGGTTGTCGAGAGAGGGTGAATTGAAGCGTCCCCGCACGCTCCATGTTACAATCGCGGACATATCCCACAACTACATCTGCCTTCGAAAGGAGCCTGCGTGGCGAACGCCATCGATCGGCTCACGGACCGAGTGCTCGTGCTCGGCCGCCTCACCATCGTCCGCCGCGCCATTACTGCTGTGGCGGTCACCATTTCCGCCGTTCTCCAGACATTTCTGATCCAGGCGTTCATTCAGCCCGCCGACCTGCTTCCGAGCGGTCTTACCGGCGTCGCGGTCCTGCTCGATCGCGTTACCTCGCTGGGTGGCGTTCATATCGACATCTCGCTCGGCATGCTCGCGCTCAACATCCCCGTGGCGCTCCTATGTTGGAGCGGCATTAGCAAGCGCTTCGTCATCTTCTCGATGATGCAGGTCGTGCTCTCGTCGCTGTTCCTCAACGTCTTTCACTTCGCTCCATTTTTGGGCGACAAGATCATGCTCATCATTTTTGGCGGCGTGGTCTCGGGTCTGGGCGCTGCCATCGCACTTAAATCCGGCGCATCCACCGGCGGCACCGACTTTATCGCGCTGTGGGTTTCCAACCACACGGGCAAGACCATCTGGGGCGTCATCTTTGGTTTCAACTGCTTTATCCTGGCGATCTTTGGCTTTATGTTTGGCTGGGACAAGGCGGCGTATTCCATCGTGTTCCAGTTTATTTCGACCAAGACCATCGACAGTTTCTATCGTCGCTACGATCGCGTGACGCTGCAGATCACGACGCGTAAGGCAGACGAGGTCATGACTGCCTACGTAAACCATTTTCAGCACGGCATTAGCTGCGCCGAGGTCGTCGGCGGATATAGCCGCGAAAAGATGTACCTGCTGAACACCGTTGTCTCGACCTACGAGAGTCAGGACATTATCAAGCTGGTGTGCGACGTTGATCCCGGCGCCGTGATCAATGTGTTCCACACGCTCAACTTTGTGGGCGGCTGGTGGGGTGGTCATGTCGACGAGCCCATGCCCACGGCCGTTCCCGATCCCGACAAGCCCGCACGCATGGCCAGCAGGCAGGCGCGCCTCAGCGAACAGGACAGCCTGCAGCAGGACGACGGCAAGTAGGGTATTGGCATTTTGCCGGTCCTGCGCAACCCATCCGAACGAGCCCCCCGAAAGCCCCGTTGCTTTCGAGAGGCTCTCGTTTGCCCAGATAAAACCTACCAAAATGAAGCTGTCGCTTTTTGGTAGGGAGGGTGTATCGTTTTATCATTATGAGGTAATATGAAACTAGACGTTATATACGTATTAGTTATTTCGATATTTCGATAAGAGTGATTAGATATGCCTGCGCCCAAAAATGCACCGCTTTACCAGCAGATTTACGACGAAATCAAGGATGCGATCGAGAAAGGTGTTTATGCACCCAAGGAACGTATTCCGTCCGAGCTTGAGCTAGCCGAGCAGTACGACGTGAGCCGCATTACGGTGCGCCGCGCTGTCGAGGAGCTGTGCTCCGATGGCTACCTGGTTAAGCAGCAGGGCCGTGGCACCTTTGTCTCCACGCCGCACATCAACCGTCAGTTTCACGCCTCGACGCTGCAGACGTTTACCGCGCTGTGTGCCGGCAACGGCATGAAGGCCGGTGCGCACGTGATCGATCGCCAGATCGTTCCGGCGCGCCAAAACGAGATGGAGTTCTTTGGCCTGCAGAAGGATGCGCTGCTGCTGCATATCAAGCGCGTGCGTACGGCCGACGGCGAGCCCATCTTTGAGGAGAACATCTTTGTGCCGTTTGATGCCTACCGCGAGCTGTTGACGGCCGATCTTGAGGACAAGTCGATTTTTGCCGAGGTCGAGCGTGTTGGCGGAACGCCGATTGTCTCGGTTGGCTACCGCACGGTCGAGGCCGTTCGTGCCAATACCGAGCAGGCGGCCGAGCTGGGCATTGCTCCGCACGATCCGCTGCTCAACCTGCGTGCCGGCTTCACGGGCCCCAATGGCGAGCCGGTCCTGATGGGTAAGCAGTACTACGTGGGATCGCGCTACGTTATGGTCATGTAGCTCTAGTTGCGCGGTTTTCCAAACCGCGCAACGGCTCGACGCTGCAAGCCCGCCAGAGCGGCAATCTGCCTTTCAACTTCGGCGGCATGACCAGAAGGTCAATGCCGCCTCGTTTCAGGGCACCTTGCTCGCCCTGGCGGGCTTTCGCTCATATGA
>JAGZSF010000021.1 GCA_018381235.1 Collinsella sp.
AGGAAAGTCATAGATGCGGGCGTGTTGGCTAAAATGGGTCGGCCGGGATTGGTCAATCTCGGCCGACTATATTTGGCTAAATTATTCCGGCGCTAACAATCGATACCCTTTTCATTCACTTCACCGATACCCGTGGGGATGATTCGACTCCATGAAAGAGAGAAGCGATAGGTGTTTTGTCCGCCTTCTTTCATCATGCGGATATCTTCTTCATAGCGATGGTAGAAGTCGCAAGATACATCACCGTCAACATGGTTGATGTTCTTATTGCTTGTGTGGTTAAAGAAATCCCACTCGCCAAGGCCTTTGCCGTCTTCGTTCCAGGCACCCTCGCACTGATAAGACGCCGTGGCGGAACCCCAGAGAAACGGGATGTTGTTCACGTTGCCCATGAATCCCCTTTCCATCATTCAACACGGTGGATACGTGTGGCGGAATTACGATTAAGATGACGTCAACTGATTTGAATCATAGGAGAACGACCAAAGCTGTTTGATTCAATAAATGAACTATGATTTCGAGGAGAGCGGAAAGAGGGATCACGTGAATATCAATGACTTCGATGTGCTCAATCGCATTAGCTCCATCATCAACAGCGAGTTTGGGTCAAACGATGCCGCCATCGCTCGATATCTCATCGCTCACATTAGGCGTTCGAGCGAAATCAATGTTGCCACAATAACCCGCGATGCATTCGTGACCCGTTCCGCTGTTCGTCGTTTCTGCAATCGATTGGGCTACCAGTCTCTTAGCGATTTGAAAGAATCATTTACTCAATCAGTCTTTCCAAGCGACTTAAGCCATCGAGAGGAGGAATTTGGCTACGAGGAGTACAGGGCAGAGCTCGACGTTCGCATGATCGAGATGTTCGCTGAGGTTGAAAGCGGCGTGTCCGATATCGCTATTAAGCACCTTGCCGACGAAATTGATGGCCATAAAAACGTTGAAATCTGGTGCACCAATAATGTGAGCGCCAATCTCGTACGATTTCAGCAGGAAATGTTTTATGCGGGCAAGATAGTTCGCATAGTTGCTGGGGCTAACGTCGCGGAATTGAAAAACATGGGAGACGCTTCGCAGTCATTGATAATTCTCGTATCGGTCTCCGGGCTATTTGCGTCCCAGGCGCGTGAGTATCTTGATTGCCGTTCGGGCAGGAAGATTCTAATTACTGCGTTTAGCAACGATGACAAATCGAGGTCTTTTGACCGTGTATATCGTCTTGGTAATGCGGGAAACGGAATTGACCGACTCGGCGTTTATTCGAAATACGCCATGACCTATTTCTTCGACTTGCTATCGTCGTGTTACTTGAGTCGCTACCCCTGCACCAAGGGGGAGCCGCTCTATGGGTCTACTTTGGTCTGGCCCGAGCAGTAGCGGCTCTATAGTTCTCCCGTCTGGAGAATGAGCGTGGATAATCTCCGCTTTGGGCTTAGAGCCGCGCTAAAAGCGGGAGATTATCCACGCTTGAACGTGCCGTGGAAGCACGATCGTGACCTATGTAATAGTGCAAGAGGGTCGGTATCGAAGGTCGATGCTGCAGATGTACTCCACCGTGACAAAGTGTTCCCTCGTGAAATGTCACAAGCGTAGCCAAATCCACCGTCCTTCATATCCAAACTCAACAAAACCGCAGGTCACAGCTATATAGATACGCCCGGCACCGTGTATCTAGAGGTTTTCGTTGACAGCCCCCAAGGTTGCATCGTATTATCTTTTTCGGTCGCGGGGGCGGCGGTCCAAAAGACCAAAGGACCTGCGGATACTTGAACGATTGGGAGTTTGCCCGAGTGGTTAATGGGGACGGGCTGTAAACCCGTTGGCTCTGCCTACATAGGTTCGAATCCTATAGCTCCCACCCGTCAAGTGCCTGTATAGCTCAGTCGGTAGAGCACTTCGTTGGTAACGAAGAGGTCACCAGTTCAAGTCTGGTTGCAGGCTCCATCCGGCGGTGTAGCTCAGTTGGTTAGAGCACACGGTTCATACCCGTGGCGTCACTGGTTCGAATCCAGTCACCGCTACCATAGGTAACACGGTGGCTTCTCAATAGTATGTTGAGAGGCCACTATGGTATAAAGGCAAAGTCCCGTCCGGGGACGACCTGTTTAGAGGAGGGCTTTATGGCCAAAGAGAAGTTTGAGCGCACTAAGCCGCATGTTAACATCGGCACCATTGGTCACGTCGACCACGGCAAGACCACGCTGACCGCTGCCATCACCAAGGTTCTCTCCGAGACCGAGGGCTGCAAGGCTGACTTCACTGCGTTCGAGAACATCGACAAGGCTCCCGAGGAGCGCGAGCGCGGCATTACGATCTCGGTCTCCCACGTCGAGTACGAGACTGCTGCCCGTCACTACGCTCACGTTGACTGCCCGGGCCACGCTGACTACGTCAAGAACATGATCTCCGGTGCTGCTCAGATGGACGGCGCTATCCTGGTCATCGCCGCTACCGACGGCCCCATGGCTCAGACCCGCGAGCACATCCTGCTCGCCCGTCAGGTCGGCGTTCCCTACATCGTCGTCTTCCTGAACAAGTGCGACATGGTCGACGATGACGAGCTCATCGACCTCGTCGAGATGGAGACCCGTGAGCTCCTCTCCGAGTACGATTTCCCCGGCGACGACATTCCCGTCATCCGTGGTTCCGCTCTGGGCGCTCTCGAGGGCGACGCCAAGTGGATGGACGCTATCCGCGAGCTCATGAAGGCCGTCGACGAGTACATCCCGACGCCTGCTCGTAACAACGACCTCCCCTTCCTGATGGCCGTTGAGGACGTTATGACCATCTCCGGCCGTGGTACCGTTGCTACCGGCCGTGTCGAGCGCGGTGAGCTCAAGCTCAACGAGCCCGTCGAGATCGTCGGCATCAAGGATACCCAGAACACCGTCGTTACCGGTATCGAGATGTTCCGTAAGTCCATGGACTTCTGCGAGGCTGGCGACAACGTCGGTCTGCTGCTCCGCGGCATCAAGCGCGAGGACATCGAGCGCGGCCAGGTTCTCTGCAAGCCCGGTTCGGTTACCCCGCACACCAAGTTCACCGGTGAGATCTACGTTCTGACCAAGGAGGAGGGCGGCCGTCACACCCCGTTCTTCGATGGTTATCGTCCTCAGTTCTACTTCCGTACCACCGACGTTACCGGTACGGTCAAGCTCCCCGAGGGCACCGAGATGGCTATGCCTGGTGACCACATCACCATCGAGGGCGACCTCATCCACCCGATCGCCATGGAGGAGGGCCTGCGCTTCGCTATCCGCGAGGGTGGCCACACCGTCGGTTCGGGCATCGTCTCCACGATCATTGAGTAAATTAGCTCTTTGATATAGCTGACTTAGAGAACCCGGCACTTATATGGGTGCCGGGTTCTTTTCTGCAATGGATATTGAGCCGTTGCTGGTGTCGAGAGGATCGACAATGGTCCTGGATGCACCGTCGATTAGATCTCGATGACTTCATTGATGTGTTCCAAATATGAATGGATCCACCGAGAACCAATTGACTCGAGGTTTTCATTGACAGCACTTACGTGGAGCTGATAAAGTAACAACTCGTGCCCGTACGGGGCGGAAATGAAAGGTTCAGGATACATGCGTACTCTAGTTACTCTTGCGTGCACTGAGTGCAAGCGCCGCAACTATACGACCACCAAGAACAAGTCGACCATGCCTGATCGTATGGAGATCAAGAAGTATTGCCCCTGGTGCCGTCACCACACGCTGCACAAAGAGACTCGCTAGTCTCTAGTCACATACGCCAGTAGTTCAATTGGTAGAGCATCGGTCTCCAAAACCGAGTGTTGAGGGTTCGAGTCCTTCCTGGCGTGCCAGTCATTATTCCGTAAGCTCCCAATTGGGGGCTTACGGTTTACTCATGTATAAGCGCATTGCGCGGAGGTAACCCAAATGGCCAACAAGAAGAACAAGAAGAAGGCTCAGCAGCAGGCGCCTGCCAACAACGCTGCCGCCAACTCCAAGGTTGAGGCCAAGAAGGCCGTTGCCAAGAAGAACGAGAAGGCTGCGAAGTCCAAGAAGAACGAGAAGCCTGGTTTCTTCGCCCGCACCAAGAAGTATTTCGCTTCGGTCAAGTCCGAGATGAAGCGTGTCACGTGGCCCGATAAGAAGGAGCTTGTGAACTACTCGGTCGTCGTTTGCGCTTCTCTGATCGTCGTCGGCGTCGTCATCGCTCTGCTCGATGCTGGCTTTGGCGAGGCTCTTGCTCTGTTCTCTGGATTGAGGGGCTAAACCATGTCTAAGCGTTGGTACGTCGTTCACACTTACTCTGGATACGAGAACCGTGTTAAGTCCGATCTCGAGCATCGAATCGAGACTATGGGCATGCAGGACCGTATCTTTGATATCGAGATTCCTATGGAGCGTGTCACCGAGATTAAAGAGGGTGGCAAGCGTGAGACCAAGGATTCCAAGATTTTCCCGGGTTATGTCCTTGTCCGCATGGAGATGGATGATGATGCTTGGACGTGCGTTCGTAACACGCCTGGCGTCACCGGTTTCCTGGGCGGCAACGGCAAGCCCGCTCCGCTTTCCCGCGACGAGTACAACAAGATGACTCGTCGTCCCGGTAAGGGCGATTCGCCCAAGCGCACTTCGGTTGATATTGAGGTCGGCACGTCCGTCCGCGTCACCGATGGCCCGCTTACCGACTTTGATGGCAAGGTCTCCGAGGTTAACACCGAGGCTGGCAAGCTCAAGGTCACGCTGATGATCTTTGGCCGCGAGACGCCGGTCGAGCTCGACTTTAACCAGGTCGCTGTCATCGCTTAAGTTTTCGTCCGTTCGCGCGAGCGTGCTTCTTCTGTGACTGCTCATCTCAGGAGTGCTTCTAACACGTGCGTGCTTACGATATAGCAAGTACTTCACACTCGTGATTCGAAAGGAATGACCATGGCTGAGAAGAAGGTTGCCAACGTCATTAAGCTCCAGATTCCTGCTGGTGCCGCTAACCCCGCTCCTCCCGTCGGCCCCGCCCTGGGCGCTGCTGGCGTGAACATCATGCAGTTCTGCCAGGCCTTTAACGCCGAGACGCAGGACAAGAAGGGCGACATCATCCCCGTTGAGATCTCTGTCTACGAGGATAAGTCCTTCTCCTTCATCACCAAGACCCCGCCGGCGGCTCACCTCATCAAGAAGGAGCTGAACCTCAAGTCTGGTTCCGCTAAGCCCCAGGCCGACAAGGTTAGTCAGCTCTCCCAGGAGCAGCTCACCAAGATCGCCGAGATCAAGATGCCGGACCTCAATGCCAACGACATTGACGCCGCCAAGAAGATCATCGCCGGTACCGCCCGTTCCATGGGCGTCACCATCGCTGAGTAGCGATTTCTTATGGTAACGACGGGTGCTCCGACCGGGGCGCCCGTTAAATGTGTGCAATAGGGCACACGATACGATGTGGGAGGGCATAAGCCCGTTTAACCACAGGAGGTAACGCACATGGCTAAGCATGGTAAGAGCTATAACGCCGCTGCCGAGAAGATCGACCGCGCCACGCTCTACACCCCCCTTCAGGCTGCCAAGCTCATCAAGGAGCTCGACACCGCCAAGTTCGACGAGACCGTCGAGGCCCACTTCCGTCTGGGCATCGATACTCGTAAGGCTGACCAGAACATCCGTGGTTCCATCTCTCTGCCCCACGGCACCGGCAAGACCGTTCGTGTTGCCGTCTTCGCGGAGGGCGAGAAGGCTCGCGAGGCCGAGGCTGCCGGCGCCGACATCATCGGTTCCGACGAGCTCGTCGCCCAGATCCAGAAGGGCGAGATCAACTTCGACGCCGCTATCGCTACGCCGAACATGATGGCCAAGGTTGGCCGCATCGGTAAGATCCTTGGTCCCCGTGGCCTCATGCCGAACCCCAAGCTCGGCACCGTGACCATGGACGTCGCCAAGATGGTCTCCGAGCTCAAGGCCGGCCGCGTTGAGTATCGCGCCGACCGCTACGGCATCTGCCACGTGCCCCTGGGCAAGAAGTCCTTCTCCGAGCAGCAGCTCGTCGAGAACTACGCTGCCCTGTACACCGAGATTCTGCGCGTCAAGCCCTCTTCCGCTAAGGGCAAGTACGTCAAGTCCATCTCTGTGTCTTCCACCATGGGCCCTGGCGTCAAGGTCGATCCCGCTGTCCAGCGCGACTTCCTGGCTGAGTAACTTTTAGTTACTGCCTGAGCAAAGCAAGCATTGCTAAAGAAACCCGGTTCTGCCTTGTGCAGGACCGGGTTTCTTGCTATCGCGTCAAAAGCACCATAAAGGGGACAGTGTCCCCTTTATGGTGGTTACCAGGGTGTTCTGGCTGTTGAAGACTCGATGGCTTCGTGGCGTTTGAGCTCGCGGCGCATGGTTTGTGAGTTGAGCCAAGCTGCCTGCCAGCCGCGGATGGGGTAGTGCGTCTGGTCGAGCTCAAACTGCGTATAGCCGCAGGCGTTGATGATCGTCGTTCCACACACATGCTGACGCTCGCGCTGAAAATCGCAACCGTAGCTTTGGTGCACATGCCCGTGCACCATGTAGTCGGGATTCCAGGATTCGAGTGCTGTGTTAAAACACTCGAATCCTCGATGCGGCAGATCGTCCAGATCACCCATACCGGCGGCGGGTGCATGGGTAAGCAGAATGTCGCACCCGCCGACCATCCTAACCTTACGCGACAGCTTACGCATGCGCTTGGACATCTCGCGTTCGGTGTACATGTTGGCGCCGTCGCGATAACGCATGGACCCGCCAAGGCCCGCAATGCGAATCCCTCGGTACGTGTACACGCTGTCCTCTACGCAGATACATCCACCCGGTGCATGACGTGCGTAGCGGTCATCGTGATTGCCGCGCACGTAGATGAGCGGTTTGTTGATGACCGTAACCAAAAACTCAAGATAGTCCGGGTCCAGATCGCCGGCGGACAAAATCAGGTCGACTCCCTCAAAGCGTTCCTTGCGAAAGCACTCCCAAAGGCATCGTTCTTCGGTATCGGCTATGGCAAGGATTTTCATAGGGCAGGGACTTTCGGCTCATCGTCGAGCTGCGGAATGGTGCCTACCACGTTGTCCGCCAGCCAATTCATCTCGACAATCTGCGTGCTCGGCAGCGGAGGGAAGCCTTCGATCTGTACCACGCCGTTCTGGCTGTGGAGCTCGCCGCCAAAGGGGTTGATGGATCCCACAACAATGCCGTTGCGGAGCAACTGCACGAGTTTGCGCGTTTGGTAGGGTAGGCCCGGAGCGTAACGGATGTCGATAACGCCGGAGCTCATGCCATACCAGTAGTTGACAGCGCGCACTTGGTTGTCGTCGCTGGTCTCGTCCCACGTGCCGTGAAGAAGGCTGCGAACGATGAGCTCGTAGTAACGGCCCCAGTTCCATACGGGCATGGCGATGCCGGTGACTTTGCCGTCGACCAAGCGGTGAAGCCCGTAGGCCGTTGGGTCTTCGAGTGACTTTGACATGTCAGCGCCGGTCATGACGCTTACGCCTTCGCGGCACATGGCTTCGGCAAGACCACCGGCGGGAATATCGCCCCAGGTGAGGATGACCTGCGCGCGCGGGTCGAGCAGCGAGGCGCCAATCGCAAAGGCGTTGATCTCGCTGAGTGCGCCCGAGGCGAAGACCGACGCGTGGTAACCGATGCGGTGGTTGTCCGCCATGCTGGCCGCAAGGGCGCCCAGCAGAAACTTGGCCTCGTACATCTTGCCAAAGTACGAACGGACGCTTTGATGGGGAAGGCCGATAGAGCAGTTGAGGAACCGAACCCGGGGATACTCAACGGCAGCCCTGAGCGTGTATTCCATCAGGCGGTGCGAGGTCGAGAAGATGACGTTTGCTCCATGTTTGACAGCCGTTTCCACGGCGGCGTAGAACACATCCGGATCGTGACAGTCCTCGAACGCCTCGGTGCGCACGATACCGCCAAAGTGCTCATCGAGATACTGACGCCCTTGGTCGTGCAGGCTGTCCCAGCTCGACGTCGCACAGGGGAACTCATGGATAAAGGCGATGCGCAGGGGGTTGGCCGTCGAGTAGACGGTCTTGCCCATAAAGAAGTTGAGCACGCCAGAGGTGGACTTGGCGGGCGTCTCCTCCTCGTCGACGCTCGGTGCTTCGACAAGATCGACCTTGTCCTCGTCATTTTTGCCGGCAATAACCAGCTCGCGCCAGATCTTGCACAGGCGGTTTACGACGATATCCGTCGGCGTATCCAGCAGGCGGTCCTGGTTGTACACATTGAGGTAGACGAGCATGGCGTCGGCGGGCGTAATGTCCAGGTGGTCGCCGCCTGCGCGAAGGTAGGCGCGCTTAAAGAGCAGGAAGGTGTGGCGCAGGTAGTCGACCTTTTTCTGCGGCCATTTTTCGATAAGGTTCTGACCGAGCATCTTGGCGAGCGTCTCGTAGCTTCCCTCACGCGAGAACTCGATCTCGTATAGGGGGCAGACGCGCCAAAACGCGCAGAACTCGCCGTACAGGCGGCTTTCGACGGAATCCCATGTGCCGGGGTAGAGACGGGTGACCTTGGCCGAAACCGTCGGAGCGTCCAGGAATTTGAGGACACTGACGCGTTTGTTGCCTTCCTGGACATAGAACCGATGCATGAACTCGGTGACGATGATGGGGTCGCGATAACCCTCGGTTACCTGGATGTCGTAGAGGTTGGACCACTTGCGGGCGAACTCGGTGCCAAACGGCAGCAGGGGCATAAAGTTGCATGAAAAGGCGGACTGACGGCCCTTGGTAACCGTACCGACGACCATTTCGAGCGGAATGTCTCTCAGGCCGACATTCTCTCGCTGGCCTAAGGGGAGCTGGGCAACCAAGCTATCGAGGTCCGTGAGGTACGGATACTCGCTTTGACTAATGGCGCGTCGACGTCCTTGCTCGCCGCGCTTGCGTGCTTGACGGTAGGCCTCTTCCATGATGTTGCTCCCTTAGTCGTTTAAACAACTATATGAACCATGGTACCACGAATGAAAACCACAACAAAGGTGCCTGTCCCCTTTGTGGTGGTTTAGGCAATGATGGGGGCGATGGCGCGGATGCAGGCGTCGGCAGCGGTGAAAGTGGTGCTGTCGTCGCTGACGATAAAGATGATCTTGCCCTTAATGCCAAAGTCGCCGATCTCGCTAAAGAGCACATACGGCTCCTTGTCAAAGCCCGAGATGGGAAGCACGGCGGCCTTGGTGGCGCTGGTCAGCTCGTCTGCCAGCGCGTCGAGCGAGGCCCACTTGGACGTGTCCTTTACGGCAACGGGCACAGCCACGCGCCCAAAGGGCATCAAATGCACGAGCGTGTTCTTGGAGATGTTGGAGTTGGGGACGATGATGGTCTGCCCGCAGGCATCTTCGATGGTCGTGTGGCGCCAGGTGATGTCCTGGACCACGCCCGACACGCCGCCGACTTCGATATTGTCGCCAGGCTTGATGATGCCCATAAACGTAACCTGCATGCCGCCAATAAGGTTTGACAGCGTGTCCTGAAAGCCGAGCGAGATGGCGATGCCGCCGACGCCAAGAGCGGCGACGAGCGCGTTTGCGTTAATGCCAAAGCAGTTGTCGAGGATAAAGCTGCCGCCGATCATCCAGATGACGGCGCGTGCGATGTTGATGAAGATGCTCGATGCCGGAAGCGGGTTGTCGTCGCGATTGAGCAGGTGACGCAGGGTCTTGGATACGACCTTGGTGGCGACGGCGGTGCCTATCGCCAAGATGACGGCCCAGATGATGTTGTGGACCCATCGTTGTGCAAAGAAATGAAGAATCGGCTCAAACAATTCCATGTAGGGAAAACCTCCTAATGATCGTCCAACCATGATACCCACCAAGAAGCCCGTCCGATCACATCGGACGGGCCGATAACTTGAGATGGGGTGGCCGCGGTGGCGTAAGCTGGGGCGCCGGCGAGCACGCCGGCAAGGAGTGCGGCGGTCAAGGCGAGACGGGGAAGAGAGCTTCTCGTGGCAGTTTCCTTAGTCCTTAACCAGTAGTTCCTGCTGACGCTGGATTATCGACATAATATGCGAAAACCGCCGCAAGGGCCTCTGTCCCTTTGCGGCGGTTTTGGCGTTTGCGCATATAAAACCTACCAAAATAAACCTGTCCCTTTTTGGCAGGTTTTAGCTTAGCAGCATGCGGTCGTTGGCGAGCTCGCCGCCCGAGACCTCCTCGAACTTCTGCAGCAGGTCGGCTACGGTGAGCGACTTCTTCTCATCGCCCGCCACGTCGTAGATCACGTGGCCTTCGTGCATCATGATCAGACGGTTGCCCAGACGGATGGCGTCGTTCATGTTGTGCGTGACCATGAGCGTGGTCAGGTGGTTCTCGTCGACGATCTCCTCGGTCAGGTTAAGCACCTTAGAGGCCGTCTTGGGATCGAGGGCCGCGGTGTGCTCGTCGAGCAGCAGCAGGCGCGGCCTGGTGAGCGTGGCCATCAGCAGGGTGAGTGCCTGGCGCTGGCCGCCCGAGAGCAGGCCGACCTTGGCGTTGAGACGCGTGTCCAGACCAAGGTCCAGGCGCTTGAGCAGCTCAACGTACTCGTCCTTCTCGGCCTTGGTGACGCCCCACGAAAGACCGCGACGCTGGCCGCGGCGCTTGGCGAGGGCCAGGTTCTCGGCGATCTGCATGTCGGCAGCGGTACCGCGCATGGGGTCCTGAAACACGCGGCCCAGGTACTTGGCGCGCTGCGACTCGCTCAGGCGCGAGATGTCGGTGCCATCGAGCTCAATAACGCCCGAATCGAGCGGGTACACGCCGGCGATCATGTTGAGCAGCGTGGACTTGCCGGCGCCGTTGCCGCCGATCACGGTTACAAAATCGCCGTCATTCAGGGTGAGGTCGACGCCGGTGAGCGCGCGCTTCTCGGTGACGGTGCCCTTGTTAAAGGTCTTCTTGACGTGCGAGAGCTTAAGCATCTGCCTCATCCCCCTTCGTGTAGGAGCTGCGGAGCTTATAGCGCTCCCAAACCACGGGCACGCACAGGGCCACGGCGACGATCACGGCGGAGAGCAGCTTCATGTCGTTGGCGTCCATGCCCAACTGCAGCACGATGGCGCGGATAAGGAAGTACACCACGGAGCCAAAGACGGCGGAGGCAAGACGGACGCTAAACTGCGTGAGACCGCCGGGCAGCAGGCGGCCGAGCACCTCACCGATAACAATGGCGGCAAGACCGATAACGATGGCACCGGTGCCCATACCAATGTCGGCGTACTTTTGGCTCTGGCAGATGAGCGCGCCCGAAAGCCCGATGAGGGCGTTGGAGAGCACGAGGGCGATCATCTTGGTGGAGTTGGTGTTAACGCCCAGGGCGCGGATCATGTACTCGTTGTTGCCGGTGGCGCGCAGCGCCGAGCCGATCTCGGTGCCAAAGAACCAATACAGGATGGCAACGATAGCCACGGCGAGCAGGATGCCCAAGATGATGGCAACGGTGGACTGCGGCAGACCGGTCATATTGCTGACGGCCGAAAACACGGTGCCCTTGGCAAGAATGGGCGTATTGGACTTGCCCATGATGCGCAGGTTGATGGACCACAGGCTGATCTGGGTGAGGATTCCGGCGAGGATCGCGGGAATCTCAAAGACGGTGGTCAAAATGCCCGTGACGGCGCCCGCGATGGCGCCGGCGCACATGCCGGCCAGCACGGCGAGCAGCGGGTCGACGTTGTTATTGACGATGAGCACAGCGCAGACGCAGCCGCCGAGGGCAAAGCTGCCGTCGCAGGTCATATCGGGAATGTCGAGCAGGCGGAACGTGATAAACACGCCAAGCACCATAATGCCCCAGAGGACGCCCTGCGAAACGGCGCCCTGCAATGCAATGAGCATGCTTCATACCTCCTAGGATAGGGTGGACACGTGAGTCACCATGATAGCGGTAACAATGCATAAAAGAGCTGCGGCCGGATGTTTTGACTCATCCGAAACAAGCAGGGCGAACGCCGGTCTTTGGCGTTCGCCCCTGTGGCTCAGATATTGAATAACACGTCAACGGCGCGAGTGCGTGCCCTAGACGCGCTACCGCGCATGGCGCTACTCGTCCAGAGCGGAAAGATCGATGCCCAGAGCCTCGGCCATCTCGTCGTTCTTGACGACGACCAGGTCTTTGCTTGAGAGGTGCTTGATCGCCATGTCCTCGGGCTTGGCTTCGCCCTTCAGGATCTTGACGGCCATCTCGCCTGCGGCGTAGCCCAGATCCTCGTAGTTGATGGAGAGGGTGAACAGGCCGCCGGCCTTGCACATGCCCTCCTCGCCAGTCACGAAGGGGAGCTTGTTCTCCTTGCAGATCTGGCCGACCTGCGAGGCACCCGCGGCGATGGTGTTGTCGGTGGGGGAGTACAGCGCGTCGACCTTGCCCACGGCAGACTCGACGACGGACTGAATCTCGTTGGAGCTCGAGACGGTGAAGTCAGTGTACTCGAGGCCCAGCTTGTCGAGCTCTTTCTTGGCGGCCTTGATCTGGACGTCGGAGTTGGACTCGGCGGTGCAGTAGAGTAGGCCGACCTTCTTTACGTCGGGCAGGACCTTCTGCATCATCTCGAGCTGCTCGGCGACCGGGGTGAGGTCGGAAGCGCCCGTGACGTTGGTGCCCGGCTTGTCGTTGTCCTGTACCAGGCCGGAGGCGGCGTAGTCGGTGATGGCACAGCCCACGATGGGGATATCGGCCGTGGCGCCGGCGGCAGCCTGCGCGGCGGGTGTGGCGATGGCATAAATCAGGTTGACGTTGTCGCCCACAAACTTGTCGGCAATGGACTTACACGTGGACTGGTCGTTCTGGGCGTTCTTCTGGTCAATCTTGACCTTAAGGCCGCTCTCCTTGATGGCCTTGACAAAGCCGTCGTTGGCGGCATCGAGTGCGGAGTGCTCGGTGAGCTGCAGAACGCCGATGGTGTAGTCGGAACCGGCGGCAGCAGAGCCGGAACCAGAGTTGCCGCCGCATCCGGCGAGCGGGGCGAGCGCGAGCAGGCCGGCGGAGACCAGAAGGCTCCTGCGGCTGATGGTGATGTCCTTCATATCATTACCCCCAGTATAAAAATGGCTGGAAACACTGCACTGGGACAAAGTGCAAGTGGAACTATAGTAGCGCTGATGCCCATTTTTACAACAGCCTGGCGGGTTTTTAATACAGAATCGGATGGGCGGTACGGGTAGTCGAATGGGCGGCGGAGGGTCTTATGCGGCGGAGGAGGCGTCGTCCTCCTCGTCGAGGGCGGCGAAGAGCTTCTTGCCGTCGAGGAGACGTGTGGTGACGTTTCTCATGCGGCCAATCTCTACGGTGCGCAGCGTGTCATCGGCACCTCGGGCGTCATAGACCGTTCCCAGCAAATACGAGATGCCATCGCGCTGCCTGATGGCAAAGGGGCGGAGTGTCATCCGTGCTACTTCGGTTTCGCCACGTGCCGTGACGCTCGAAATATCAAAACTCACCGTGGTTCCATGGTCGATGGCCTGCTCGACGAGCTCGCACGTGTCGATGCGCTTGATGGGCGTGCGTGTTGCCTTGGTAGCCTTGCTGCCTGCGCTCGGAACGGGTTCGGGTGTATCGAGGTAGCCGCGAACGTCGGCACTCGCCATGGCAACTAAGTGCTGCGCCATGCTCTTGCGGATAGCGATAGGCGTGGAGCGGTTGCGCATGACCATACCGTGGAGCCGGATGATCTCTTCATCGGTGAGCGGGCGGGTAAGAAGTTTGTAGCCCACGCCGCGTTTGTACTCAATTTCGTATCCGGCATGGCGAAGCGCGGAGATGGCGGTGTAGATGCTGCGCCGCGCCGCCGAGATGGGCATGCGGGCGGGGTCGTCGGGATGGGAGAGGCGCCGGATCAGCTCATCGGAAAGTATGGCCTTGTCTTCGCCGGTGTTTTCGCTCAAGAGCTGCAGGATGCGAACGGCGCGATAGGCTGCCATCGAGGCGGCGCCTCTCGTCGTGGTGTCGTAGGTTTCAACAGCGGCTTCGGTCATCGTGCCCACGTCCTTTCCGTTTTGGGTGGCGACGGTATGGAGCCTAGGACGCGGGGCTTTCCCAGGGGCGCAGGGCGCTCTGGGCGGTCGGTAGTCGTCGGCAAACGGCGGGTTGAGTTTTCAACAGCCCTACTCAACTGACCAAAAACTTGCCAAAAGCTTGACGGATGCTGTTGAAAAAAAGAGTCTCTCGACCGATGTCGAGAGACGCTTGTGCGATGAGCGTTGGCGTGTGGCGACGCGAGCTAGCGTCCGACGATTAGAAGTCGGCGTTGCCCACGGTGCGCGGGTGCGGCAGGACGTCGCGGATGTTGCCCACGCCGGTCAGATACATGACCAAGCGCTCGAAGCCCAGACCGTAGCCGGCGTGCTTGCAGGAACCGTAGCGGCGCAGGTCAAGGTAGTACTTGTACTGCTCGGGATTCATGCCCAGGTCCTTGATGCGGGCCTCGAGCAGATCCAGGCGCTCCTCGCGCTGGGAGCCACCGATGATCTCGCCGATGCCCGGCACCAGGCAGTCGGCGGCGGCGACGGTCTTGCCGTCGTCGTTCATGCGCATGTAGAAGGCCTTGATCTCGGCCGGGTAGTCGGTCACAAAAGTCGGTCGCTTAAAGTGTTCCTCGGTCAGGAAACGCTCGTGCTCGGTTTGCAGGTCGATGCCCCAGCTCACGGGATAGTCAAACTTGTGACCGGCGGCGACGGCCTGCTCCAGGATCTCGACGGCCTCGGTGTAGGTAACGCGGGCAAAGTCGGAGTTGGCGACATGGTCCAGGCGCTCGAGCAGACCCTTGTCCACAAACTTGTTGAGCATATTGAGCTCGTCGGGGCAGGTGGCCATAACGTCCTTAAGGACGTACTTGAGCATGGCCTCGGCGTTGTCCATGTAGTCGTTGAGGTCGGCGAAGGCCATCTCGGGCTCGATCATCCAAAACTCGGCGGCGTGGCGCGTGGTGTTGGAGTTTTCGGCGCGGAAGGTGGGGCCAAAGGTGTACACGTCGCCAAAGGCCATGGCAAAGTTCTCGGCATTGAGCTGGCCGGACACGGTGAGGCTTGCATGCTTGCCAAAGAAGTCCTGGCTCCAGTCGACCTCGCCGGACTCGGTGAGGGGCGGATTTTTGGGGTCGAGCGTGGTCACGCGGAACATCTCGCCGGCGCCTTCGCAGTCACTCGTGGTGATGATGGGGGTGTTGACGTAGACAAAGCCCTGCTCCTGGAAGAAGCGGTGGATGGCGGCAGCCGCGACAGAGCGGATGCGGAACACGGCGCGGAACAGGTTGGTGCGCGGGCGCAGGTGCTGCTGGGTGCGCAGGAACTCGACGGTTGCGCGCTTCTTCTGCAGCGGGTAATCCGGGGCGCTCGTGCCCTCGACCTCGATGGAAGTGGCAGAAAGCTCGAAAGGCTGGGGCGCATCGGGGGTCAGCTTGACGGTGCCGGTGCAAATGAGTGCGGCCGAGACGTTTTGATGGGCGATCTCGTCGTAGTTGTCGAGTGCCTCGCGGTTCATGACGACCTGCAGGTCGCGGAAGCAGCTGCCGTCGTTGAGCGTAACAAAGCCAAAGTTCTTCATGTCGCGGACGGACTTGACCCAGCCGGCGACGGTGACGGTTTGGTCGCCGAGCGACTCGGCATCGGCATAGAGCTGCGCGATTTTGGTGCGGTTCACGTATCCTCCCATAACGGTTGAATGATAGTTATCCATACAGTTCGATATTCTAGCAGCTCGGCTCATTTGAGCTATACAGATAAAGCATTGGCGGGATGGTTTTTCAAACGAAAAGCGCCCGCGGCCAAATGGTCGCGGGCGCTTGACGAGGTGCCTTTTGGCTGTGTGGCGTGGGGCCTGGCTACTTGGTCTTGGCAACCAGCAGCGGGTCGCCCAGCTTGACGAGCGGGTTGCCGCCGATAAGCGTTCCAGACTCGCCGACATGGTCGATGCTCTTAAGACGATCGAGCTCGGAGACGATGACGGTCACGATGTCCTCGTGACCAGCGGCCTTAATGGCCTCGCGGTCGAAGCTGATGAGCGGCTGGCCTGCCTTGACCACATCACCCATCTCGACAAAGCGGGCAAAACCCTTGCCGTTCATTTCCACGGTGCCCAGGCCAACATGGATGAACACGCGCAGGCCGTCCTCGGTGATCATGCCGATGGAGTGGTTGGTGACAGTGGTGGCACCGATGCGGCCGTTGGCGGGCGCATAGATGGTGCCGGTAATGGGCTCGATGCCATAGCCCTGGCCAAGCATGCCCGAGGCGATCGTCTCGTCGGGAACCTCGTTCAGGTTGACGAGCACGCCGTTGACGGGGGCATAGATGACGCCTTCGCGGGTAGCGAAGCTTGCTGCGGGCGGAACGGACGCCTCGCCGGTCGAGGTGAAGGTGGACTTAAGCGAATCGAGCAGACCCATAGTTGCCTCCAACTTAAATAGGCGCATATCGCGCGTTTGGTTTGCCGGAAACGTTTCACATGTGTTTCGCGGCTTGGTCAACGCCCCTATTCTACGCTGCTCAACGGTACCTCTGAACTGGGATTATGTGATATATCAGTTGAAGGGAAACTTATTGCCGGAGTGTTTCTGCGCCACGGGTTCAAGTGGGGTACGCTTGAAGGCGAAAAACAAGGGCGCATAATTTGCGCGAAGGGAGCACATATGATTGTCGAGAACCATGCGCTGTGGGGCGAGGAGCCGACCGAGGATTATCCGGCGACGTTTACGTATTTGGGTGCCGAGCCGTTGCCCGATAAACCGAATGGCCGCCGCCCCGCGGTGATTGTCTGTGGCGGAGGTGCGTTTACGCATATCGCTCCGCATGAGCAGGATCCTGTGGCGTTTGCGTTTTTGGATCACGGTTACCAGGCCTTTGTGCGGCATGATTTGCGCCTCGCTGGCAACACAGTGGAAGACCGGCCCCTTTGCGGCACTTGCCGGGGCGCGTCCGGACGACATTCGTCCCGATGCCGTGGTGCTGGGCTATCCATTGCTCGACTTTGCCTATGTGCGCGACATGCAGACGCGCGATCCGCGCATTGACTTGCGTGTGCCCAAGACGGGCGGCAAGACGGGGCGCGATTTGCTCAACGACTACCTGTCGATGGTGACGGGCGGCGAGGCAACTGACGAGCATCTGGCCGACATCTGCCCCACCACGCATGTTTCGCGTCAGATGCCACCGACCTTTGTGTGGGGCGTGTCCGACGACAAGACGGCGCCGATCGCGCAGGTCTATCCGTTTGCCCAACGCATGGCAGAGGAGGGCGTCCCTTGCGAGATGCACGTGTTTGACCAAGGTGGTCACGGCCTTTCGCTCGGCAACGCCAACACCGCGGTCGACAACGAGGACAAGCAGGTGGCGGTCCGTCCCTGGATCCGCCTAGCCTTCCGCTTCCTGGAGCGCCACGGGTTTTAGTTACGGCGTTTTACCAAACGCCGTAACCACTTGACGCTGCAAGCCCGCCAGGGCGGCAATCTGCCTTTCAACTTCGGCGGCATGACCAGAAGGTCAATGCCGCCTCGTTTCAGGGCACCTTGCTCGCCCTGGCGGGCTTTCGCTCATATGA